>CAZNEO010000019.1:0-39695 GCA_964572205.1 uncultured Sphingorhabdus sp. | reverse complement strand
AGATCGACAATGACATTGATCCCTATTTCCGCGACCTTGCCGACCATGTGCGGCGGGTAAATTACCGGGTCGCGGGGCTGCGCGACACATTGACCAGCGTGATCGAAACCAGCGGCCTGTTGGAACAGCAGCGGCAGGGTGTGATAACGCGGCAATTGGCTGCATGGGCGGCGATCCTTGCTGTGCCGACGGCGATTGCGGGGATTTACGGGATGAATTTTGACATCATGCCCGAACTGCGCTGGAAATATGGCTATTTCCTGATCCTGGGGCTGATGGCGACTATTTGCTTGTCGCTCTACGTCCGGTTCAAAAGAGCGGGCTGGCTTTAGCAAAAGCGACGAAACGCGCTTTGGCGGCCTTTGTTGGTCGTCTGTCGAAGCGGCATTGGCATTGCCGCCTTGCGCTGACAGGACACAAGGCCTGTATCCGCTGCTAAAGGCGGGGCATATCTTGTGTTCGGGAGAATCGCGTCGTGAAATATCGCATCCTTTTTGCCGCTGGCCTGCTTGCCACAACCGCAGCCACCGCGCCTGTCCTTGCCGCCGACGATGCGGTCCAGGTCGAGGCGAAGCAGCTTGCCGAAGGGGAAAAGCTGCGCGCCATTTTTGCCGAGGATGACGAAGCCAGCCTGAAGCGTAATCCGCTGAACGCGCTGTTCCGCGGCGACATGCGTTATGCTGATCGCTTTGGCGATTTCATCAGTGATGCCTATTACGATGCCGAGCGCAAGGCCGCTGAACTGAACATTGAAAAGCTGAAAAGCATTGACGTTGCAGCGCTGAGCGCCACTGACCGGATTGCCCATGACGTGTTCCTACGCAACCAGCAGGACGCGCTAAAGGGGCTGAGCAAGGAGATCATGGACCTGACTGTGGTCCGCCCGCTCAACCATTTCTTTGGCTTTCACACTTTTTACCCGACCTTTGCCAGCGGCAAGGGAGCAGCGCCCTTTGCCAGCGTCACCGATTATGAAAACAATCTGAAACGCCATGCCGAGTTCATCACGCTGATGGACGCCTCCATTGGTCGTTTCCGTGAGGGCATGAAATCAGGCGTTGTCGAAACGCAGATGACGATCCGCAATGTCATCGACCAGCTTGATACCCAGTTAAAGCAACCCGTGCATGAATCGCCCTATTGGGGGCCGATGACCAGCATTGGGGAAACCGACATAGCGGCGGATGACAAAATGCGCCTTGCGCGCGCTTATTCAGAGATGATCGTCAAGGGGCTTTACCCCGCTAATCAGCGTCTGCGCGACTTTTTGAAAAACGAATATCTGCCCCGCGCCCGTGCCGGTCATGGGCTGGTCCACATGAAGGGTGGACCGAAACTGTACGAATATCTGATTGAGTCAACCGTCACCCTGCCGCTGAAGCCGGAGGAAATCCATCAAACCGGCCTTTCTGAAGTCGCCCGCATCAAGGGTGAGATGGAAAAAATCAGGACCGAAGTGGGCTTTACGGGCACATTGCCGGAATTTTTTGAGCATTTGCGCAGCGACCCCAAATTCAAGCCTGCCAGCCGCGAGGCGTTGACGCAGGGCTATTATGACATCGGCAAAAAGGTCGACGCGGTGATTTCCGCCCAGTTCAAGGTGCTGCCCAAAGCGCCGCTGGAAATCCGCCCCTATGAGGAATTCCGCGAAAAATATGAGGCAGGCGGGAGCTATCAGTCGGGCACGCCGGATGGTTCACGCGCGGGCATATTCTATTTCAACGCCTATGACCTGCCGAGCCGCACGACGCCGGGCATGACCACGCTGTATCTGCACGAGGGCGCACCGGGCCATCATTTCCAGATCATGCTGGCGCAGGAAAACGAGGCTCTGCCCGCCTTCATGCGCTTTGGCGGCAACACGGCCTATGTCGAGGGTTGGGCGCTTTATGCAGAAACTTTGGGCTTTGACATGGGGCTGTATAACGACCCCTATCAGCGTTTCGGCACATTGTCTGACGAAATGCTGCGGGCGATGCGGCTGGTCGTTGATACCGGCATCCATGCCAAGGGCTGGACCCGCGAGAAAGCCATCGACTATATGCTGGCAAATAGCGACATGGGCCGTACCGATGCGACTGCAGAGGTGGAGCGCTATATCGCCATCCCCAGCCAGGCGCTGGCCTATAAAATCGGTTCGATGACGATCCAGCGACTGAAGGCCAAGGCACAAAAAGAAATGGGTGCCAAATTTGATGTGCGCGAATTCCACGATCAGGTATTGAACACCGGCGCGCTGCCGCTGTCAGTATTGGAAAAGAAGATCGACGACTGGATTGCGGCGAACAAATAATCGCATTAGCGTGCGAATCGTCTGTTACAGGGGGGTCGCATGTTTATTCGGTTACTTGCCGGTTTTGTTACAGTGTTTGCGCTGGCATTTGCCGCGCCAGTGCGCGCGGCGTGGCATGAGGCGAGCAGCGACCATTTCGTCATTTATGCCGAACAGAAACCGGCGCAGGTGCGTGCCTTTGCCGAACGGTTGGAGCGTTATCATGGCGCAATGAGCTTTCTGTTCAAAGGGACGGGAAGCAAACCCAGCCCTTCCAACCGCGTTACAATATATGTCGTCCGTGACCAGAAAGAGGTCCGCAAATTATTTGGCGGCGACAATAAATTTGTCGCAGGATTCTATATTCCGCGTGCAGGCGGAACAATGGCGATCATCCCAAAGGTGGATAGCGGCGATACCGAGTGGGACCTGTCCGGCGAGGAAATCCTCTATCATGAATATGCCCATCATTTCATGTATGGTTCGTCGGCACAAGCCTATCCGCTCTGGCTGTCGGAAGGCTTTGCCGAATTTTATGCGCAAACCAAATTTGAAAAGGACGGCAGCGTAGGTCTTGGCCTGCAAGCTTTGCAGCGCGCTGGTGAGCTCGCTTTTTCGGTCAATGTGCCCATAGAACGCCTGCTTGATACCAAGGCCTATCTTGCCAACAAGAGCAAGGCGCATGACGAATTTTATGGTCGATCCTGGTCGCTGTTCCATTATCTGTTCTTTTCGGAAAGCCGGAAAGGCCAACTGAGCAAATATCTTGCCCTCCTCAACCAGCGGACTCCTGAATTGGAGGCAGCAAAGCAGGCTTTTGGCGATCTGGCCAAGCTAGATCGGGAATTGGGCAGCTATCTGAAACAGAAGAAACTGTCCTACCTGAAAATCGGCCCCGGTGCGCTGAATGTGGGAACCATCAATGTCCGCGCGCTCGATCCGGGCGAAGCGGCGATCATGCCGGTGCTGATCCGGTCAAAACGCGGCGTGGATGAGGAATCGGCGGCTGAGCTGCTTCCCGAGGCGCGCAAGATCGCGGCGCAGTTTCCCGGCCATGCGCCTGTGCTGGCGGCGCTGGCAGAGGCGGAATATGATGCGGGCAATAATATCGAGGCCATTGCCGCTGCCGATGCCGCCATTGCTGTCGACCCGAATAACGTCAACGCGCATCTGCAAAAATCCTATGCAATGGCACGGCAGGCTGAGGATGTGACGGACAATAAGGAAGCAAAAAAGGCATGGAATGCCGTTCGGGAACAACTGCTGAAACTGAACGCCATCGAAAATGACCATCCGCTGCCCCTGATGCACTATTATCTCAGCTTTGGGCGCGGCGGGGCAAAGCCGACGAAAAATGCGGTGCAGGGGCTGGAATGGGCATTGCAGCTGGCGCCCTATGATATTGGCCTGCGGTTTACCGTTGCGCAGCAGCAAATGCGCGATTTGCGCTTTGACGATGCGATTTACACGCTTGGCCCGCTCGCCAGCAATCCGCACCAGGCCGAGGTCGCCGATTCCGCCCAGAAAATGATTGCTGTGGCAGAGGCGGCAAAGGGACTGGGCACTGTAGAGACCGCGGAAAAGGACGGTTAAGCTGCGGTTCAACCGCCCCGGCGCAGCGTCGGCGGGTCGGAGGAAGTCCCATGCGCTCATTGCTTTTGTTGGCGGTTGCTTTTGCCACGACGCCGCTTGCGGCTCAGCAGGCTGGTAGCCCGTTGATCGATTACCCTGCCTATCAGGAGCTGACGGCTGAGGTTTATCCCTATCGCACCGAGCGTTTGATAAGCCTTGCTGATTTTAACGCGCGTGCGGGCCGGCCCGATGTGCTGGTGTTGGATGCCCGCTCTGCCCAGGCGTTCAAACGCGGGCATATCAAGGGGGCAGTAAACCTGCCTTTGCCCGATTTTACCGCAGCGGCGCTTGCGGAGATCATCGGGAACAATCCTGACCGGGAAATCCTGATTTACTGCAACAATAATTTTATCAATGACCGCGTACCTGTGCCAGTGAAGGCGAGGCCGCTGGCGCTGAACATCCAGACCTTCATCAACCTTTATGGCTATGGCTATAAAAATATCTACGAGCTGGGCGAGGCAGTCGACATGGACAGCCCCGAAGTGCGCTGGGTGACGGGTTAGGGCCGTCCGACCCCATAAATCCCCTGTCCTACAGACAGCCTGCAATGCTATGCCAATGGCATGAAGATGATGCTTGTCAGATATGTCGATTTCACTATCAACTTGCGCAGAAATGCGCGGGTTTTGACGGGGGAGGGCGGCGGCCTATGGCAGCGGTAAAGGCAGCCAATCCAAAGCAGGTTTTCGGCCCTGAAAACTGGGCGGCAATCACGGCTGTGTCGCGCTGGCGCGGGGGCTGGCTGGTGGTCCATGCTTGGGCGGTTGTTGCCCTTGCTGCCTTTGGCGGGGCGTGGGCGTGGCACATCCACTGGGCGCTGGGATTGCTGGCAACGCCACTGGCGCTGGCAATCATTGGCGGGCGGCAATTGGGGCTTTCAATCCTGATGCACGATGGCGCGCATGGCCTGCTGCATCCTGATCGGCGGATCAACAACTGGCTGGGGCAATGGCCGTCAGGGGCAGCTACCGGCAGCGACCTTCACGCCTATCGCGCCTATCATCTGACGCACCATAAATATACGCAGCAGCCCGAGGATCCCGACCTCGCGCTCTCTGCGCCTTTTCCCACCAGCAAGGCGAGCTTGCGGCGCAAGATCATCCGCGATCTGACCGGGCAGACATTTTACAAACAGCGCCGGGCGCAGCTGGCAACTGCGTGGCGCGGGGTGAAGGCCATATTGCGCGATGAGGGAATCGCAGGCGAGCAAAGCGGCAAGCGCGATACCAGCGCGGGGCGGATGTTGAACCGCAGCGGCGTTGATGCGCCTGTCGCCAGCGTCGAAGGGGCAAAGGCAACGGCGCGCACCGTTGGCCGCTTTCTCCTGGTGCAGATACTGGTGCTGGCGGTATCGCTGCTATTCTGGGGCTGGACGCCCTTCCTCCTCTGGATCGCGGCGCTTGCCACCACGTTCCAGCTGTTCCTGCGGGTGCGCAACGTTGCCGAACATGCCTGCACCACTACGGGCAGCGATGACCCCTTTACCCATGCGCGCACGACCTTGGCATCGCATTGGGAACGGGCGACCGTTGCGCCCTATTGGGTCAATTACCATAGCGAACATCATCTGTTCATGGGCGTGCCCTGCTATGGGCTGCCGCGCGCTCACCAGTTGCTGGGCGAGGGCGGCTATCATCCGCGCATGACGATTGAGCCGGGCTATGGCGCGGTATTGCGGCGCGTGGTGACGGCAGCACCGGCCTAGGGTCTTTTCGCTGGATTCAGCGTCCGTCCCCCTCAACCCCGGTTGAGCGCCAGCCAATTATTCTGACGATACCATTTGGTGATGATATGCTTCACCCCTGCCTTCACCGGCGTGCCCGTGTGCAGCGACTTATAGTTCATCGTGCCATCAAGGTTCATATTGTTCCAGATCAGCATGGTTCCCGCCTGCGGCCGGACGCCAATCTTCACATGCGGGAATTCCGTCGCTCCGCCAGCCGCGACATCATTCAGAAAGATCATGGCGGTCCATGTCCGTTGCCCGCCGGTCGGCCCCTCCTGTTTCCAATAATCCTGCGCGGTGTGGAAAAAATCATGATGCGCCTTGAATTCCTGTCCGACATGGTAACGCTGGCCCTGCATCGTTTCGGCAAAATTATTGTCGATGCCAATCACATCGGTCATCTTTGCCTCGATCCGCGCAATGTCCGGGTCCCATCGATTGAGGTGGCAACTTGACGAGGTGCGAAAACCGGGCTGTTCCGTGCCCTTGTACAGCGTCGATGGCACGGCGTGGGCGTCAATCTTGTCGATCAAAATCTGGCAGTCGCGCTGCCCCAGAAAATCGATGAAGACATATAATTGCAGGTCTGGCACTTCCACCTTTTGAATAAGGGGGTTTGCCTCCAGCCTGCGCGTGACCTGCGCGCCAATCCGGGCAAGCTTTGCCGGATCATTATTGGGATCAAATTTGCGCGTTTCATCAGGGTGCGATGCCACCATGATCCTCCATCATTCAATGATGCGGCCGCGTGCCATGACCCAGCCGACATTTTCCAGCGTGCGGATATTGCTTAGCGGGTCGGCGTCAACCGCAATGATATCCGCAGACATGCCGACTGCAATCTTGCCAATCTCATTTTCCAGGCCCAGCGTCTTTGCCGCGACGGTTGTGGCGCTTGCCAATGCCTCTTGCGGCGTCATCCCAGCACGCACCAGCAGGGCAAATTCGCCGCCATTTTTGCCATGCTCAAACACGCCGGCATCGGTGCCGAATGCGACGGTGACGCCCAACTGTTTCGCACGGGTCACCTGCCGTCCGGCAGCCGCCACTGCCTCCTTCGCCTTTACCTCCACAGTGGGGGTATAGATGCCCTTGCCAATCCGCTCCCGAACGCCCTCCAGCGCCATCAGAGTCGGGACCAGAACCGTGCCCTTGGCCTTCATCACCTTCAACGCCGCTTCATCGGCAAAGGTGCCATGGTCGATCGTGTCAATGCCCATCGCTGACGCCGCCTCTATGCCCCGCGCGCCATGAGCGTGGGCCATGACTTTCAGGCCAAGCGAATGGGCTGTGTCGGCAATGGCCTTCATTTCGTCATTGGTAAAATGCGCCTCCAGCCCACGCCCCTGTTGTGACAATACGCCGCCGGTCGCAGTAATCTTGATGACGTCCGCCCCCATTTTGGAGGATAGCCGCACCTTTTCGGCACATTCGATCGGGCCAGTGCAGGTGTAATCGGTATCAAGCGCGTTCAGCACTTCCTTGCGAAAACCGCTATAGTCGCCATGCCCGCCCACAATGGACAAAGCCGGACCGGCGGCAATGATACGCGGCCCCTGAATCTTGCCCTCAGCCGTGCCGCGCCGCAGGACAAAGGCAGTATTCTGGGCTGAGCCTGCCTCGCGCACGGTGGTAAAGCCCGCCTTGACGGTCAGCAGCGCATTTTTGACGCCCATCACCACGCCCCATTCGTCCGGATCAACGGCCTCGTCGCGGTAATCGCCTCCCGGATCGCCGGTCAGGTGGACGTGGAGGTCAATCAGGCCGGGCAGCAACACTTTGTCGCCAAGCGGAACCTGCTTTGTGTCAGAGCTTACGATTGCCGGACCCAGGCCCTGTTCAACTTTGGTGATCCGCCCGTCAACCACGGTAATCGCAACTGGTCCGACCAATCCGACCGCCGGATCAAGGATCGCATTATTGGCAGTGATCAGATAGGTTTCGGCGAGCGCCGGATTAACGGCAAGCAGGCTGACGGCAGCGGCGAGCAAGGCTTTGCGGATCATGTCTCTCTCCCTGTAAACGCCGCCGACTGTGCGGCGGATTGGCAACAGGTTCAAGCCTGAAAAGGAAGGGGCCGGTATCGCTATTGCGCACCGGCCCCCTTCTCCTGGTGTGATCAGGATTTACCAGAAGAAATCGTAAATGACATCGACGACATAGCCGTTGCGCACATCCACCAGCAGCACATCGTCATAATAGCGCACCCAGCGATAGGGACCGTGCACGGGCGGCAGGCGATACGCCCAGGGATCATTCAACCAGTAATTCTGGTGATAGAATGATGTGTCCACATAAAAGCCAACGCTGAACCGGCTGTACCGATGGTGGCGATGCGGCGGGTTATAATGGCCGCGACGATAATGGTCGCGGTAACGGTCCCGGTGGCCGCGCCAGTCATAGCGGCGGTCATTGCGCCAGCCATTGTTCCAGCGGTAATCGTCGCGGTCATGCCGGTCCCAGCGGCGGTCATCGCCTTTCCAGTCATCGTCGCGCCAATTGTCCCGGTGACGGTCCTTGCGGTCCCAATCGTCGTCGCGCCAATCATCACGGCGATCATCACGACGCCAATTGTCATCGCGCCAATTATCATCGCGCCATTTGTCGCCGTGCCTTTGGTCGCCGCGATAATCATGCTTGCCGTCATCGCGCCAATCGCCGCCGCGCCAATCGTGCCGGTCCTTGCGGTCATCCCGGTCGCGGTGATTGTCACTGCGCCAGTCATTGTCGTTGCGATGATCCTGCTGACCACGCCAGCGATCTTGCCGGTCACCCTTGCCGCCGCCATTTTTCCAGCTGCCCTGACCATCATTGTCATGATGGCCCTGTGGCCCACCCTGATGGTGGCCGCCCTGCTGCGGCTTATCCCAATGGCCAGCGCCATGCCCTTTGCCCTGGCCCTTGCCAAAACCGCCATGGCCACCCTTGCCACCACGTTTGAAATCAGCACTGGTTTCGGTGGAAAGCACCGGACCGCCTTTGCCAGGGGTAATGGCGGAGGCTGCGTTGGCAGCCGGGACCAGTAAAGTCGTCATGGCAAGCGCCAGCATAATCGACCGTTTCATGGCTTTCTCTCCTTAGTCAGGAAGTTTGTCCGGGCCCTCCCGGAATACCGGGGGCGGATTGCGCGGCGGCTTTTGCTGCGGCGGCGGTGGAGGAGGCGGCGGGGGTGGCGGGTTATTTTGCGCACCATGAGTTTGCGGCGATTGCGGCGGCTGCCAATTGCCGCGCCCGCCCTTGCCATTGGGGCTGTCACCACCGCCGCTGTTGCGCCAGTCGCCATTGCCCTTGCCGCCGCCATTGCCCCAGTCACCTTTACCACGGTCACCACGATCATTTCCCGGCGGTGGGGGCGGCGGATAGCCTCCGCCTACGGCAGGCGCACCATTGTCATTGCGCCAGTCGCCATGGCCCTTGCTGCGCCCGCCATTTTTGCCTTTGCCCTTTCCAGGCTCACCCCAGCCATCGCCATGAATAGGCGGTGGCGGCGTTACATCGGCAGGATAGCCAGCACGATCATCGCGGCGGCCACCATGTTTTTCAGGCCAAGCTATTGGTTGATCGACCTTGCCGCCGGGGGAATTGCCATAGCCATAGCCATGGCCCCTGCCGCGCCCGTGGCCCTTGCCACGGCCATGATGGTTTTCACGATACCATTTTTGCCGCCGGTCGCCCCAATAGCGGCGATGACGGTCGTGCATGTTAAAGCGGTGGCCACGATTGTCGAAAACATAATAGCCATAACCGGGATACCAGTAATTGTCGTACCAACCACCGCCAAAGCCGATGTTGTAAAAGCCAAGGCCGCTGTCGCAGGCATAATAGCTGTCAAACGGCGCATAGGGATCGCAATTATAATAGTCATAGCCATAAGGGTCGCTGGCATAGCCAAGCCCCATGTCATAATAGCATCCCGAAAGACCAATTGTGGCAGCCGTCAATGCGGCGAGCCTCAGGCCCAGCTTTTTGGAAATCCTAGTCATAAACCACCCCGTTTCCTGTCCCCTGTCTGCGCTGGTTAATCCATCGAATCGAAGGAAGACGCCTGTTATGTGAAAGAATTGCACTTCCCCGGTTGAATTGCATCTGAATGATATTGTTGGCTGCCGTTCATGTTCGGACAGGAAAAGCTTAACACGTAAGCCGCTTGCGCATTACTGACACGAGTGGCAATAGGTGTTTAATCGGTCAATTAAACCAGACGGAGTTCTCCCCATGGCTCTTGCCAGCAGCGAAGCTGCGAACCCGCATTGGGTATCGCGCAAGAAAATTTCCGACTTGTCCCATATTCCGGGTGAAAACGGGCTGCCCATCATTGGCACCACCCTGCGCGTGCTTAAGGATCCTGGCGCCTATGGGGCGCACATGGTCAACACCTATGGCAAGGTTTTCCGCACCAATGCCTTTGGCAATCCAACTGTGTCGCTGGTCGGTGCAGAGGCGAATGAGTTGATGCTGTTTGACCGCGACCGCCTGTTCTCGTCAGAACAGGGGTGGGGGCCGGTGTTGAACCTGCTTTTCCCGCGTGGGTTGATGCTGATGGATTTTGATCATCACCGTATGGACCGGCGGGCCCTTGGCATTGCGTTCAAGCCGGAACCGATGCGCGGCTATGCGCTGGATATGAACCGTATCTTCCGCGAACAATTGCAGCAATGGCGCGGCGAGACTTTATTCTACCCTGCGATCAAGCAACTGACGCTGGACGTCGCCGCGGATTCATTTCTTGGGGTGCCGTTAGGGCCAGAGGCGGACCGGATTAACAAGGCCTTTGTTGACATGGTGCAGGCCTCCATCGGTATTGTCCGCGCGCCTGTGCCCTTCACTGCCATGGGGCGCGGCGTCGCTGGGCGCAAATATCTGATCGATTATTTCCGGCCACAGGTTGAGGAACGCCGGCGCAACGAAAACCGGCAGGATATGTTCAGCCAGTTTTGCCGCGCGCGCCGCGATGATGGCCAGCATATGACCGATGACCAGATTATCGACCATATGAACTTCCTCATGATGGCAGCGCACGATACCATTACCTCGTCCGTCACTTCGATGATCTGGATGCTGGCAAAGCATCCCGAATGGCAGGAAAAGGTGCGGGCGGAATGCTTGTCAATCGCTCCAGCGGGCGCGGATATCAGCTTTGCCGATCTCGATCGCTTTGAGCTGACGGAATATGTGTTCAAGGAAAGCCTGCGGATGATCCCGCCGGTTCCCTCCATCCCGCGACGCGCGCTGCGCGATTTTGAATTTATGGGCTATCGCATCCCGGCTGGCACTGCCGTCAGCATCAGTACTGCCTATGTCCATATGATGCCGGAATATTGGGAATCGCCAGAGACCTTTGATCCGATGCGCTTCACGCCCGAAAATTCAAAGGGGCGTCACAAATATGCCTGGGCTCCCTTTGGCGGCGGCGCACACATGTGCATTGGCCTGCATTTTGCCTATATGCAGATGAAGCTGTTCATGCACCATTTGCTAACGCAAGTGCGTGTTGAGGTTGCCGACGGCTATGTGCCTGCATGGCAGGCATGGCCGATACCAAAGCCCAAGGACGGGCTGCGGGTGCGCTTTACAGAGTTGTAACTGCCGCCGCTAAACGCCGATCAGTTTGGTTAGCCTTTCCACCTCGGCTGTTTGGGCGTTGACCAGTGCTGCAATCTGCGCCTGCGGTGCGGCCAGCAAGGTTATGACGCCGCCATTGACGCCCTTTTCCCGTTCGTCGGCAATCAACCGGTCAATTTCGCCCAGCGCCGCGACTGCATCAGCACGGGCCGCGTCGGCGCGCGACAGCAGCATGTGGGCATTGACCCAGCCCTCGGTGCCTGCCGTGCTGCCCGCTGCTGCTTGTGCTGCGCTGGCCGCCAGAGGCAAAGCGGCTGCAAACGCCTCCTGCGCCGCCCGGGCGCGGGCGAGAAGGGCATCGACCTTTGTCTGCAACGGTCCGGGAAGTGCTGCGACGGGCGGCGGCGGTGGCGTTTCGGGGATCGCCAGCGGATCGCCATCTTCATAAGGCCGTTTCGACAGCGGCGGAAAATCGCCCTCGACGCTTGCGCATCCAGCAAGCAGCAGGGCAAGAGGGGCAATGGCAAGTGCGATCTTTTGCATCAGGCGGCTTTACGAAGCATCGGCCAGACAGGCAAGAGCCGCAGAAATCGAACGAATTGCGCGTTGACAAAGGCGATTCGTTCGACTAGCTGCGCGCCTTCCGACGCGGAACTCACGGGACTCGCCTTTCGTTGCTGCGCGTTGGAAAAGCCCGGAATTCCGGGTGCAAACAGATAAAAAGAGATTGAGACAAAGCCATGTTCGCTATCGTGCGCACTGGCGGCAAGCAGTATCGCGTCGCCGCTGGAGACAAAATCGCAGTTGAAAAGCTGCCCGGAAACGCTGGCGACGCCGTGTCGCTGGACGATGTGTTGCTTGCTGGCGACGGCGGCGAGATCAAGGACGCCAAGGGCCTGGTCGTTTCGGCCGAAATCATTGCGCAGGAGCGCGGCGAAAAGGTGATCGTTTTCAAAAAGCGTCGCCGCCACAATTATCGTCGCAAGCAGGGCCATCGCCAGTCGCTGACGCTGCTGCGTATCACTGCCGTTGGCGGTGCCGCACCGAAAAAGGCCGCTGCGCCCAAGGCCGAGGCAAAGGCTGACGAAGCCGCCCCCGCAAAGAAAGCTGCGCCCAAAAAGGCAGCGGCTGACAAAGCCGAATAAGGAGTCGAGACCATGGCACATAAAAAAGCAGGTGGTTCCAGCCGCAACGGTCGCGATTCGGCCGGTCGTCGCCTTGGCGTGAAAAAATTCGGCGGTCAGGAAGTGATCGGCGGCAACATCATTATCCGCCAGCGCGGCACCAAAGTGTATCCAGGGGCGAATGTCGGCCTTGGCAAGGACCACACCCTGTTTGCGCTGACCGCAGGCCGCGTGCGATTCCACGCCGGTAAACTTGGCCGCAAATATGTGTCGGTCGATATGCCGGCCATCGCCGCAGAATAATCGGACAATCGATAACGGGTTGTCCATCTGGATGACCCGGGGAGCGTGGCGACACCTCCCGCCGCACAAGGGAGACGGGTCATCCGGCTCCCTTTCTTTTTGACCCATTCTCCCTGCAATCCGGCCCTTTTGGCTGGAAAGATTCACATGGCTGTCACTAATCATGACCAAGGGGCAGCCGACCGACAGGAGAGAATAGGATGTTCGCAAGAACCGACAGACTGTTGCTGCGGCCCATCTGGCCCGAAGATGCCTCAGCCCTGTACGAGGCTGTCGCTGATGAGAGTATTTTGCGCAACCTTGCCAAGGCGCCATGGCCCTATACGCCCTGCGATGCCGCGCAGTTCGCTGCGCTTGAGCATGACGACCTGCACCCCAATTTCATGCTGATGCTGCGCACGGACGGTGCGCCAAGGCTGGTGGGATCATGCGGGCTGGCCGACAGCGATGGTGAGCCTGAGCTGGGCTATTGGCTGGCCCGGCCCTATTGGGGCATGGGCTTGGCGACCGAGGCTGCGCGCGCCGTCGTCAGCATTGCCCGCGCATTGGGCCACCGCAGGCTGGTATCGGGTCACTTCACGGATAATCCTGCCTCGGGCCGGGTGCTGCGCAAAATCGGCTTCCGGCCGCTTGGGCGGACCGAGCAGCGCTATAGCGCCGGTCGCGGCGGCCCCGTCAGCTGCGCGCTATATGATTTGCCCTTGGCCGATGATGTGGACGGGCCAGTAAGCGCGCCGCGCCCCCGAATGCGTACAGCCGTTGCTGGTTTGCGGGCGGCTGCTTGATCCTAGGCAGCCTTTTTCGCTTTCGTCGTCGTCTTGCGCGGCTGATCCTCTGGCGCTTGGACCATAGGGGCCAGCGCAGCGATCCATTCCTCGCCCTTTGCGATCAGATGGTGATCGTTGATCTGCCACGGGTGAAAGCCAGGCTTAAGGAATTGGAACCAGGGGCGCAGGATGCGGCGGCCAATACCGCCCCTGCCAAAGCCGTAGCGCATCAGGCGCGGCAGTGCCTGAGACCAGCTAAGTCCGTCCTGCCGCAATAGCTCCAACTGGCCACGCGTGCGGTTGATGAAAAAGCTTATGGATACTGCGGTTAACATCGCCGAGCGCGTTGCCCAGCGACGCAGCGCACTCCAGTCGCGCGTTGCCCACATCCACACATCAAATGCGACAGCCTTATGCTCGACTTCCTCGATCCCATGCCACAGCCACAGCCTGCGCACATCATCTTCGCAACCTTGAAGATGCTTGGGGTCAGAGAGCATTTCGGCAGCGATGATTGCGGTCAGATGCTCAATGCACATGGTCGCGCCCAAACGGGTAACTTCGCTTGCGCCACTGAAAAATTCGACAAATTGACGGATCGCCCGATCAAGCGGAGCGATGTCATAACCCGAACGGATCAAGGCGCGATTCAATCCGGCATGTTCCCGGCTGTGGGCAGCCTCTTGCTCGATAAAGTTTTTGACCTGCTCGGCCAGTTCGGATGGGACCCGTGCCTGCCAGGGTTGCAGCGACTGGATCATGAATGCTTCGCCGCGCGGGAAAACAGCAGATAGGGCATTGAAAAATGCCGTCGCATAGGGGTCGCCGCCCACCCAGTGACGCTCGGCGAGCTCCAGGTTGCGGTTGCGCAACCGGCGCGCAACGATCAACCCCCGGTTGTCGGTTTCTATTCCGCTTTTTGCTGTATTTTCAGGTAACTGCTTCACACACGCCTTTTGGAGGCTACGCAAATAAATATCACTTAATGTGCTAGGTTAACGGGAAATTCGGGTTCGGGGCGATTATCGCACTTTTCCGTCGTGTTTGCGGTTAATTTCACGCTAGCGATAAATTATCGCGTATCGGTGGTTGTGAAATTGCATTGAAAAACGGTAGTATTGACAAAATGAGCGTGTTGAAATTTCCTGACCCTTCCGACAATGGCATCCGCCGCCGTCTGACGCCTGAGGCAAGCCGGCTTGCCGCGTTGGAGGCCGCGCGTGAATTGCTGATTGAGGCGGGCCCACAGGCCGTCACGCTGAAGGCGGTCGCGGGGCGGATCGGCCGCACCCATGCGAACTTACTGCATCATTTCGGCTCGGCATCGGGATTGCAGCGCGAGCTTGCAGCCTATCATGCCGAGACGATCTGCACCGAAATTGCTGGGCAAATCTACCGTTTCCGTGGCGGCGACATCGGGCCGCGTGAATTGGTGGACATGATTTTTGATCATTTTGACAAGGCAGGTGCTGGCGCTCTGGCCGCGTGGATGCTGTTAAGCGGCAATGAGGATGCGTTGAATCCGGTTGTTGAGGCGATCCACCGTCTGGTCGATGAAGTTGGCGAGGGCGGGCATAAGGATGAAAACCTGCACAGCCTGACCATGGAACTTGTGCTGCTGGCGTTGGGCGATTCGCTGATGGGGGGACCGCTCTCGGCCTCGCTGGGGCTGGAACGCAGCGCCGGACGCGAAATTGCGGCGCAGCGGCTTGCCCGGTCCTTCGCAGACTGGCAGGCGCTGCAAGGTGATGTGGCCCCTCAATAGCGATCTGCGCTGTCCCGACTGCTGCCAAATCGCGCCCTTGCCATTGGCGTTACCTAAATAAGTTGCTATGCGAGACTGATCTGCACCGGCAGGAGGAGCGACGGGCATGGCGATTGCATTTCAGGTCAACGGCAAAGCAGTATCAGTCGATGTTGAGCCTGATACGCCACTTCTTTGGGCGATCCGGGAAAATCTGGAGCTGACAGGCACCAAATTTGGCTGCGGCGTTGCTGCCTGTGGGGCTTGCTCGGTGCATGTTGACGGCCAGCCCACCCGTTCGTGCAGTGTGCCGGTAGCGGATGTCGCTGGCAAATCGGTGACCACAATCGAGGGGCTGAAATCCGCCGATGGCACGCTGCACAAGGTGCAGCAGGCATGGATCGACGCGCAGGTGCCGCAATGCGGTTACTGTCAGTCCGGGCAGATCATGGCTGCTGTGGCACTGATCGAACGAAACGGATCGCCATCCGATGCGCAGATTGATGAGGCAATGACCAATATCTGCCGTTGTGGCACTTATCCCCGCATCCGAAAGGCAATCCATGCGGCCACGGGCAAGGCAGTAGCCGCCACGCAGGGAGACGCATGATGGCTGATAATCCCAACCCCAATCTCGACGCAGAAGAAGCCGCCCTCCCGCCGAAGAAGAAAGGCGTCAAGCGCCGCCTGTTCCTTGTTGGCGGTGTTGCCGTTGTTGGCGCTGGCCTGTTCGGTATCAAACTGGCGGATAGTAATGCCGCCAAGTCGGCTATCGGCTTTATCGAGGGCAAGGGCGAGCATGTCTTTGCAACCTGGCTGAAAATTGCCAAAGACGACAGCATAACCATTTACTCGCCGCATACCGATATCGGTCAGGGGTCGAACACTGGCCTTGCCCAAATGCTGGCCGAGGAGCTTGATGCCGCATGGGATAAGGTCAAGCTGGTGTCTGCGCCTGCCGAGCCGGGCTTTGCGAATACCGGGCTTGGTCGCGGCTTTCTGGGTGAAATGACGGGTCAGCCAGCAATCATCAATGGCATCCCGCAAAGCTTTCTGTCCTTGATTGCGCGTTCCATGAATTTGCAGATCACCGGCGGATCGTCGGCGCTGCGGTATACTGGGCAAGTGACCTTTCAAAAGGTCGGCGCAGCGGCTCGTCTGGCGCTCATTGCGGTGGCGGCAAAGCGGCTTGGCGTTCCGGCAGGTGAACTGACAACAGCAGACAGCAAGGTAAACCACGCCAAGTCGGGCAAATCGCTGCGTTATGGCGAACTTGCCGAAGAGGCAGCAAGCCTATCTCTGGAAAGCGAACCACCGCTGAAATCGCCCAAGGACTATAAGCTGATGCGCAAGTCAATTGCGCGGCTTGACCTGCCCGCAAAAGTCGATGGCAGCGCCCAATATGGCATGGATTTCAGCGTCCCTGATATGCGCGTTGCAACCATAAAGGCGGCGCCCGTGCGGGGCGGAAAGCTGACGTCAGTGGATGAGGCCCCGGCCATGGCTGTGAAGGGCGTCGAGAAGGTCATCAAACTCGACAATGCCGTCGCTGTGGTTGCCTCCGGCTATTGGCCTGCGCTGAGCGGCCTTCGCGCGCTGAACCCCAATTTCAGCGATGGCGGCAATGCGGGCTTTTCCACTGACTCGATTTTCAAGGCCTATGACGCAATGATCGCCAAGGGCGAGGCTGATGGCGAAGCAGGCGAGGGCGATGTTGCCGCTGCATTGGGGTCAAAGCCGTTCGAGGCGACCTATCGCGTGCCATATCTGCACCATGCCATGATGGAGCCGTTCGCGCTTACCGCGCACTTCAAGGACGGGAAGCTGAATCTATGGGGCGGGATGCAGGACCCGCTGGCATCGAAGATGAAGGCAGCCGAGGTGTCGGGTCTGGACGCGGACAATGTCACATTCCACCCGATGCTGATCGGTGGCAGCTTCGGACGCCGCCTGCCCATGTATATGGAGATCGTTGAGCAGGTAACGCAGCTGGCAATGCAGCTTCCCTATCCGGTAAAGCTGGTCTGGAGCCGCGAAGAGGAAGTTGCCCAAGGGGCCTATCGACCGCAAAGTGCGGCGCGCTTGCGCGGGACAGTTGGCAAGGACGGCAAGATCGCAGCCTATCTGAACGATTATGCCCAAACCGAAAGCGCAGAAAGCGAGACGACCTTCATCTACGATCTGCCGGTGGTGGCGCGGCGCAATTATGACTATCCTTCGAACCAGATCACAGGTGCGTGGCGCTCGGTCAATTCAACGCAGCAGGGCTTTTACAATGAAAGCTTCATGGACGAGCTGGCGCATAGCGCTGGTGTCGATCCGGTCGAATTCCGCCGCCGCCACCTAAAGCCGGGTTCGCGCCATCTGGCCGTGCTCGACGAAGTGGCGAAGCGCAGCGCTTGGGGCACGCCCTTGCCCGCTGGAACGGGTCGCGGTGTCGCCATTGTTGAAAGCTTCAAAACCATTGTCGCGCACGTGATTGAGGCAAGTGTTAAGGCAGACGGCAGCCCCAAGGTGCTGAAAGTTACGACCGTTGTTGATGCGGGTAGCATTGTTAACCCCGACGCCGCGCTGGCGCAGATTGAGGGCGGGACAATCATGGGTCTGTCCTCGGCAATTGGCGAAGCAATCACGCTCGACAAAGGCGCGGTGCAGCAAAGCAACTTCACCGATTATCCAGTGCTGCAACTGGCGGATGCGCCGCCGGTGCATGAGATATTTTTCCTGAACAGTGGCGCTTATATGGGCGGGATTGGCGAGCCGGGGGTTCCGCCAGCGGCTCCTGCTTTGGCCAATGCGCTGTTTGCGGCGACTGGTAAGCGCGTTCGGCAATTGCCGATACTGGCGCAGGCGAAGGTTTGAATTAAGCGCTGACCCTTAAGCCGCGCGGCGTTCGGTCATTTGCAGCCATGCGCGGGCTTGGCGCTGTGCCTCCGCGATTTCGCGGGCGGTCATTTCATCGGATATTTCGGCCCTGCAATACATGGCCTCTTCATGGCCGCCTACCGCAGCAAGGTTGAACCATTTATGCGCTTCAACCAGATTGACCTCGACGCCGCCGCTGCCGGTTGAATAGGCGACCCCCAGATCGAACAGCGCGCTGGCGCTCCCCCTGGCTGCGTCGTTCAAACGGCTTTCCATCAGGAAATTGGCGCTTTTCAAACTGTTGGCCATCGCAAAACATCCCCTCTGCTGACAGAGAGACTGTTCACCTGAATATGCCTAATAAATGGTTAAGCCCAATCCAACTTTCTGATCCGCGATGGGGATGAAAGCATTTTTTACACTCTTCCCACCGCCAGATTGTCGAGTAGCCGGGTTTTTCCGATCTTTGCCGCTGCCAATAATCGTAAAGGGCGGCTTCCCATCGCCGCTACAGTTTCCAGCGTCAGGGCATCGACAAGCGCAAAATAATCCACATTGGAGAAGCCTGCTGCCTTTATTGCCGCGATGCCTTCAGCCAGCGTTCGCGCAACATCGGCCCCTGCCGCAATAGCGGCTGCCGCTGCGTTGAGCGCCCGGGGCAGCGCCAGCGCAGCCTTGCGCTCCTCTGCAGACAAATAGATGTTGCGCGATGACAGGGCCAGTCCATCCGCATCGCGGACAATGGGAACGCCGACAATATCGATCACCATGTCGAGGTCGCGGACAAACTGCCTGATCACTGCCAGTTGCTGAAAATCCTTCTCACCGAAACAGGCGACATCAGCTTGAGTCTGGTTGAATAATTTAGTGACGACCAGGGCAACGCCATCAAAATGGCCGGGCCTTGCCCCGCCGCAATATCCCGCGCTTGGCCCACCGACATGCACGCCGGTTGCAAAGCCCGGTGGGTAGACCTCGTTGGCCGAGGGTGCCCAGACCGCGTCCACGCCCAGCGGCTCCAGCTTTGCGACATCGGCCTCCAGCGTGCGGGGATAGGCATCCAGATCCTCATTGGGGCCGAATTGCGCTGGGTTGACGAATATCGACACAATCACGGCGTCTGCGCGCTGCTGCGCCTCCTTCACCAGCGCAAGATGCCCATCATGTAAGGCTCCCATGGTGGGGACGAGTGCGATACGATTGCCCCCATGCTTTATCTGGCGAACCTGTTCGCGCAGGCTGTCAAGCCGATTGATTATTTGCACTGGTGACTGGCCCTTGGTTATGGCGATGACGAAGCTATGCGCGTGGCGGCCTGCCCGGCGCAAGGTTGAATATTCAAACGGGGGTCCCGCATCTGCATGGGAAAAGCACATCATATTGTTTTTGCAAATGAAAAGGGAGGGACAGGCAAGTCCACCACTGCCGTTCATGTTGCCATCGCGCTGGCGGCGCGCGGCGCGCGTGTTTCCTGTCTGGACCTCGATTCGCGCCAGCGCACGCTCTACCGCTACCTCGAAAACCGGCAGGACACGATGGTCCGCCGTGCGATCAATCTTCCGATGCCCACTTTCAGCGTTTTCGAACAGGATTCGCAGGCGCGGCTTGAAAACCAGATTGCCGAGGCCGAGGCAGAGGCTGATTTCGTGATATTTGATACGCCGGGCCGCGACGATAAATATGCCCGCTTTGTCGCAACCCGAGCACACACATTGGTGACCCCGATCAATGACAGCTTTGTCGATTTCGACCTGATCGGCAAGGTCGATGCCGAAAATTTCAAGGTGCGCAAATTAAGCTTTTACGCAGAGTTGATCTGGGAAGCCCGGATGGCACGGGCCAAAACTGATGGGGTCACAATCGACTGGGTCGTCCTGCGCAATCGCCTGCATAATATGGAGGCGCGCAACCAGCAGCGTATGACCGATGCCATTGCAGAGCTTGCAAAGCGTGCAGGTTTCAGAGCGATCCCCGGCCTGAATGAACGGGTCATTTATCGTGAACTGTTCCCGTCAGGATTGACTTTGGTGGACAAGGGCCATCTTGGCAGCCTTGCGACCGCGCATGTGATTGCCCGGCAGGAATTGCGCGAACTGGTCGGTGCGCTCAGCCTGCCCGAATTTTCCCAATCAATGCTGGTCTGATGGCGCTGCTTGCTATCCTTGTGGCAGTCGCGCTTGGCTATGCGCTGTATAGCGGAAAGCTGCGTTGGGCGCAGTTGCCCCCAATATTGCTGGCACTTGCCGGGGCTTTTATGGCCTTGCGTGGCGGCTGGATTTTCGGGATCGCCGCGATGGCCGCTGGTGCTGCATGGTATCGGGGGCTGACATGGCGGATGTTCGGGACACGGACCGATCAAACCGATGAATTT
This sequence comes from uncultured Sphingorhabdus sp., assembly GCA_964572205.1. Classification (GTDB taxonomy): domain Bacteria; phylum Pseudomonadota; class Alphaproteobacteria; order Sphingomonadales; family Sphingomonadaceae; genus Sphingorhabdus_B. The sequence continues at coordinate 19,326 of CAZNEO010000019.1, read as the reverse complement.
GCACTGAGCAAGGCGCGTTGGCTGTTGGGCGTTTCCGCCGGCGATGATGCCGACCGCATCCGGGCCCGTCACCGGCAGCTGATATCGGAAAATCACCCTGATCGCGGCGGCAGCGAAGAGCGCGCCGCAGAATTGAACAAGGCCCGCGATCTTTTGCTGGATGATTTGAAACGAAAGACAGATTAAGCGCATAGCGAAATCGAACACCATCGCCCTAGGCCTGTAAAAAGGGGTGCTTCTCAGCCATTGCGCTAGGGCTGGGAAGCATCCTTCGAAACACTCAGCCCAGCGGCATATTAGAAAGTCGGAGTTCTCCCATGCCCCACAACTTTCATTCCACCACCCTTCGTGAATATGACATTCGCGGGATTATCGGTGAAACGCTGGGCGAGGCAGATGCCTATGCCATTGGCCGCAGCTTTGCCACGATGCTGGGCCGGGCCGGTGGCCGGAAAATTGCCATTGGCTTTGATGGCCGCCTCAGCTCACCGATGCTGGAAGCCGAATTGATCCGCGGTGTTACCGACAGCGGGCTTGACGCGGTTTCGGTCGGCCTTGGCCCTACGCCAATGCTATATTATGCGGAGGCCGTGCTGGATGATGTGGATGGCGGCATCCAGATAACCGGCAGCCACAACCCCGCCAATTATAACGGCTTCAAGATGGTCTTCCAGGGGCGTCCGTTTTTTGGGAGCGACATCCAAGAACTGGGCCGGATCGCGGCGGCAGGGGACTGGCTGGATGGCCAAGAAACCGGACGAAAGGGTGCGGCCAGCAGCCTTGACATCATCGACCAATATGTTGCCCGCGTTGCGCAAGCCGTACCCTCCCAAGGTTACCGCATCGGCTGGGATGCTGGCAATGGCGCGGCGGGACCGGTCATTGAGCGACTGGTAAAGATGTTGCCGGGTGAGCATCATCTTTTGTTTGTGGATGTGGATGGCCAGTTTCCCAATCATCATCCCGATCCCACCGACCCCGCCAACTTGGTCGACTTGCAACGTCTTGTCGCGGAGAAGAAACTCGATTTTGGACTGGCTTTTGATGGCGATGGCGACCGTATCGGCGCAATTGACGGCGAAGGCAGGGTCATTTGGGGTGATCAGCTTTTGCAGATTTACGCCGAGGATGTGTTGAGCGAAGTGCCCGGAGCGACGATTATCGCCGATGTGAAGGCTTCGCAGGCTCTTTATGACCGCGTTGCAGCATTAGGCGGCACACCGTTGATGTGGAAGACGGGGCACAGCCTGATTAAGTCCAAAATGAAGGAAACTGGTTCGCCGCTGGCCGGCGAGATGAGCGGGCACGTCTTTTTCAAGCATGATTATTACGGTTTTGACGATGCGATTTACGCTGCGGTGCGTTTGATACGCGCCTCGGCAAAGTTGGGCAAAAGCGTAACTGAGTTGCGCAGTGCCATGCCTGAAATGATCAATACCCCCGAAATGCGCTTTCAGGTCGATGAATCGCGCAAATTTGCCGTGATCGAAGAGGTGCTGGCGCGGCTGTCGGCGGAAGGCGCGGATGTGAACGCAACCGACGGCGCGCGGGTGAACACCCCCGATGGCTGGTGGCTACTGCGTGCATCGAACACGCAGGATGTGCTGGTGGCGCGCGCGGAGGCCTCATCGGAGGAAGGGCTGGAGCGACTGATGGCGCAGATTGACGCGCAGCTGGCGGCGTCAGGGCTGGAACGTGGGGAGACGGTAGGGCATTAGTCGACTGCTCTGCGCATCTATAGCGTTTCGCGCTCACAAATTGGGGGGCACCCGAAGTTCAAAGTTAGCACTCAGGAGATGGATTCCCGCCTTCGCGGGAATGACGAAGTGGGTTAGTTGATATTTGTGACTGACGACGCGCTCCCCCCCATCATCACCGACTGGTTCGCCCAACGCGGCTGGCAGCCGCGGCGGCATCAGTTGGAGATGGTCGCGGCGGCGGAGGAGGGGCGTCATGCCTTGCTGGTGGCGGCGACTGGGGCGGGGAAGACGCTCGCGGGGTTTTTGCCGACTTTGGTGGAGTTGATAGAACCTAAGCCCCTCCCCTTCAGGGGAGGGGAGGAGCCGCGAAGCGGCGGAGGGGTGGGGCCTGTTGATTTAGCAAAGACTTCGACTGACAAGCCCCACCCCAACCCCGTGGAGCCTCTCGGATCAGTCCGGGGGACTGATCCCTCCACGCCTGAAGGGGAGGGGCTTTTGCACACCCTCTACATCTCCCCGCTCAAGGCCCTTGCCGTAGACGTCCAGCGTAACCTGCTGACACCGGTAGAGGAAATGGGCCTGCCTATCCGCATTGAAACACGCACCGGCGATACACCTTCGGATCGCAAGGCGCGGCAGCGGACGAAGCCGCCGCACATCCTGCTGACCACGCCGGAGTCGCTGTCACTATTGCTCAGCCATGAGGATAGCCGCTTCATGTTTGCGGGGCTGCGGCGCGTGATCGTCGATGAGGTCCACGCCTTTGCCAACAGCAAACGCGGCGACCTTTTAAGCCTGTGCCTTGCGCGTTTGCAGGCGCTCAGCCCGCAAATGCAGCGCATTGCGCTTTCTGCCACCGTGTCGGACCCCGATGCGTATCGCGCCTGGCTTGCGCCCTATGGCGATATTGACGCAGTGCGGCTGGTTGAAGGGGAGGCAGCCGCCGAACCTGACCTGACGATTTTGCTGCCGGAGGGCCGCGTCCCTTGGGCCGGGCATAGCGGGCAACATGCCGTGCCGCAGCTGATTGATGAAATCGGGCGCAACACCACAACGTTGATATTCTGCAACACGCGGTTTTTGGCGGAATATATCTTTCAGAAATTGTGGGATGCGAATGAGCCGAAATATTCCATTGGCATCCACCACGGCTCGCTTTCGGTTGAGGCGCGGCGCAAGGTGGAGGGGGCAATGGCGCGCGGCGAGTTGCGCGCACTGGTTTGCACTGCTTCGCTTGACCTTGGCGTTGATTGGGGAAATGTCGATTGCGTCATCCAGATGGGCGCACCCAAAGGATCGTCGCGGCTGTTGCAGCGTATTGGCCGGTCGAACCACCGCATGGATGTGCCATCAAAGGCAATTCTTGTTCCCGGCAACCGCTTTGAATATCTGGAGGCGCAGGCCGCCTATGATGCCGTCGAGGAAGGCGTGCGCGACGGCGAAAGCTTTCGCCCCGGCGGCTATGATGTGCTGGCGCAGCATGTGATGGGCATGGCCTGTGCCGGGCCCTTTGCGGAGTCGGCTCTGCTGGCTGAGGTGCAGTCGGCATTGCCTTATTCAGCACTGGATGCAGCGACATTCAGACGCGTGGTCGAATTTGTGGCGACGGGCGGCTATGCGCTTAAGGCCTATGACAAGTTCCGAAAACTGGTGCCCTATGGCCCGTCCCCTTCAGTCGAGGGGTTGGAGAGGGACTCATCCTGGCGGCTCGCCCATCCCAGCTTTGCGCATCAATATCGTCTGAATGCCGGTATCATTGTCGATACCCCCATGCTGGATGTCCGTTTTCGCAACGGACGTAAATTGGGGAAGGTCGAGGAGAGTTTTGCCGCGACGCTCTCGCCCGGTAACTGCTTCACCTTTGCCGGAATGGCGTTGGAAGTGGAGGCGATCAAGGATCTGGATCTGATCGTTCGCGCCGCGACCCGGCCAGCCACCAACATCCCAAGCTATATGGGCGCGCGGTTGCCATTATCGACGCATCTTGCGGGGCGCGTGCGCGAATTTCTGTGTGATCGTTCTGGCTGGTCGCGCTTTCCCGACGAGGTGCGCGAATGGCTGGAAATGCAGGCGTGGCGCAGTGTCATGCCCGAACCGGGGCAGCTGCTTGTCGAAACCTTCCCGCATGACAAGCGCCATTACATGGTCGCCTATCCCTTTGAAGGCTGGAACGCCCAACAATCGCTTGGCATGTTACTCACCCGGCGGATGGAAAGCCGCGGGCTGATGCCTATGGGTTTTGTCGCCAGCGATTATGCGCTTGGCATATGGAGCGTAAAGCCAGTCACTGATCCAGCGCCGCTTTTTTCTGCCGATATATTGGCCAATGAATTTTCCGAATGGGTTGAAACCAGCTATTTGTTAAAGCGCGCCTTCCGCGAGGTGGCGGTGATCAGTGGCCTTGTCGAACGGCAGCATCCCGGAAAGCGCAAGACCGGAAAGCAGGTCACCTTTTCCACCGACCTGATTTACGATGTGCTGCGCAAATATGAACCCGACCATTTGTTGCTGGAGGCCGCTTGGGCCGACGCGCGCCAAAGGCTTACCGATGTCGGGCGGCTGGCCGACCTGCTTGACAGCGCGGCTGACACAATGCTGCATGTCGAGCTGGAGCGGGTCAGCCCGCTTGCCGTGCCACTATTGGTGATGATCGGGCGTGAAAGCGTGGCGCAGGGCGCAACCGACGATGCGCTGCTGGTCGAGGCAGAAAGTCTTGCAGGCATTGCCATGACGCCGTGAGAGGCGTATCCTGCGCCTCAGGAGGAGCGGACTATGGGCCAGAAACAAAGGCTTTCGATCGCGGCTACCCTGGCGCTGTTGGCCTTGGGGCCAATTGCGGCGCAACCTGATCCGGTCAGTACTGACGCAGCCGCCGATGGTGAATTGATCCCCGGCTTTGTGCAGGACTTCAAGATAGACCGCAGTGACCGGATGACCGTGCCGGTCAGCATCAACGGCAGCGAGCCTTATCCCTTCATCGTTGATACTGGCGCGGAACGCACCGTCATTGCCAGCCAGCTTGCCCGAAAATTGCAACTCGATCCCGGACCGCAGCTGAAATTGGCGACGATCACCGGCCCGGCTATGGCTGAAAGCTTCATGATCGAAAATCTTAAGATGAACACGATCAATGTCGAAATGATCGAGGCACCGGGGCTGGAGCAGCAGCATCTGGGCGGTTACGGGCTGTTGGGTATCGACAGTCTAGAGGATCACAAGGTCCTGCTTGATTTCAAGAACAGCAAGCTTGACGTGCTGCCGTCGCGCAAGCGGTCTGGCTTGGGGCGCGTGGAGCAGGGAATGATTGTGGTCACGGCAAAGCGCCGTGCTGGCCGGATGATCTTGTCCGACGCTCGCATTGGCGGGATGCGCGTCGACATCATCCTGGATACCGGGGCGCAGTCTAGCATGGGCAATTATGCCCTGCGGGACAAGTTGCGTGCCCGGGACCGGCGCTTTGACTATGTGCAGGTGATGATGCGCAGCGTCACCGGGGATTTGCTGCAGGGCGACCTGACGCAGATAAAGGGCATTGATATTGGCGGGGTAACCATTGGCGACTTGCCAGTGACGTTCGCCGATAATTTTGCCTTCAAGGCGTTGAAGCTGGAAAACAAGCCCGCCATCCTGCTTGGTATGGACGCGTTGCAATTGTTCGATCGGGTGCTGGTCGATTTCGCCAACCGGCGTGTGGGGTTTGATTTGCCCAAAGGTGCAGGGCGACCACAGGGTGTGCAGATGGCGATGAATTAGGGTCAGGGCCCCTCTGCCACGCCCTCGCTAAAGCTACGGCGTGCCCCCTCCTGCAGAAGAGGAGGATTTGATTTCCAGACCCAAGCCGAGCGCCTCACGCTCGTCGAAGACAAAGCAATCTCCCTGCCACAGGCTCTGTGCGGCAGGCACTGCTTCCAGATATTTGAGGATGCCGCCTTTAAGGTGATAGACCTCTTCAAAGCCACGCGCCCGCACATAGGCAGTTGCCTTTTCACAGCGGATGCCGCCGGTGCAGAACATGGCTATTTTCTTACCTCTCCATTCCGGTGCCTGCGCATCGAACCAGCCGGGAAACTGGCGGAAGGATTCGGTTTGCGGGTCGATTGCGCCCGGAAAACTGCCTGCTGCCACTTCAAATGCGTTGCGGGTGTCGATAACCACCATATCCGGATCGGTGATCAGTGCATTCCAGTCAGCGGCATCGACATAATCTCCAGCGGTCGTGCGCGGATCGATGCCCTCTACACCCATGGTCACGATTTCGCGCTTTACCTTCACTTTCATGCGACCAAAGGGCATGGCTTGCGCGGTGGAAAATTTCACTTCCATCCCCCCAAAGCCCGGCCAGTTGCGAATGTGGCTGACGATAGTATCGAGCGCGGTTTGCGAGCCTGCTATCGTCCCGTTCACGCCCTCTGTGGCCAGCAACAGTGTGCCGCGGACGGCATGATCGTTGCACAGCGAAAGCAAGGCTTCGCGCTGCGCGGACGGGTCGGCAACAGGCGCAAAATGATATAGGGCGGCAACGCAAAACATGGCGGGCTGCGCATAGGCCGATTATTGGCCATTGTCAGCACCCACTTGTTTGTGCATGACATGTTCCATGGCTGCTCGACTGGATTTTGCAGGTTCTGCCTTTATGGTCGCAGGCGATTCAGCGCTTTTCTGGCCAGCGCATGGGGCGCTGATTGTGGCTGACCTGCACCTAGAAAAGGCGTCGAGCTATGCGCTCGGAGGACAGATGCTTCCGCCCTATGACAGCCGCGCCACAATAGAGGCACTGGCAGCGTTGGTGGATCGTTTTGCTGCGCGCGCGGTTTGGTGTTTGGGCGACAATTATCATGATAAAGGCGGTGAGCGGCGACTAGAGGCACGGGCGGCGGCGCAGTTGCGGGCACTGACCGAAAGGCTGGACTGGCGCTGGATTGTGGGCAATCACGATCCGCTGTTGTCCGCACGCTGGGGTGGGCAGGTAGTTGACGCCATGACCGTGGACGGCATCCATTTGCGGCATGAAGCCGAACCTGCCGACCAGCGCCCCGAAATGTCAGGCCATTTTCACCCGAAATTCCGGCAGTCAGTGCGTGGGCGGCTGGTGTCGCGCCGCTGTTTTGTTCGCACCAATAGCAAGCTGCTCTTCCCAGCATTTGGTGCGTTGACGGGCGGCCTTGACGCCGGGGACGACGCCATTGCAGCGGCGTGCGGAGGCGCCGCGGCGGAGGCGCTGGTTCCTGCTGCAGGCCGATTGTTGACCTTTCCGCTGGCTCTGGCAACGGCGGGACGACTGGCCTCAGATCGGGCGTGGTCCAAATAGCGCGCTGCCAATGCGGACATGGGTTGCGCCCAGCATGATTGCCGTTTCAAAATCGTCTGACATGCCCATGCTAAGCTGGCATAGCCCATGCCTTGCGGCCAGTTCGGCCAGCAACGCAAAGAAAGGCGCTGCCTCCAAGTCAGCAGGCGGCAGGCACATCAACCCGACAACGGTAATCCCCTCGCTGCGTGCCTGATCAAGCAAGGCAGGAAGATCGGCGATGGCACAGCCGCCCTTTTGTGCCTCCGCCCCGATATTGACCTGGATAAAGCAAGGCACGGATTTGCCCAGCGCCCGCATTGCCTTGCCCAAGGCAGTAACCAGCGAAGGTCGGTCAAGCGAATGGATACAGTCGAACAGTGCCACGGCGTCCTCCGCCTTGTTCGACTGCAACTGGCCAATCAGGTGCAGTTCCGCTTCGGGAAAGGCATTGCGGAGCGCTGGCCATTTCTCGGCGGCCTCCGCCACGCGGTTTTCGCCAAAGACCCTGTGGCCGGCCTCCAGCAGCGGTTGGATCTCCTTCGCAGTCCGCGTTTTCGATACGGCGATCAGGCTGACCTCATCGGCTTTGCGCCGCGCAATCTTGCACGCGCGCTCAATGCTGTTTGTCACGATGATTAAGGTGTCGGGGGTCGCATCGGCCATGGCCGTGCGCTATAGCGGCGCGGATGCCGCGCCGCCAGCCTTCCCGCCAGCAAAAGTTCAGGCGTCCGCTCGCCAAAATCTGGCTGATGACGGATCCCCGGCTGCGGGACAGGCTGCTGGCGGCAGTGCGCGGTCTGCCGCGCGGCTCAGGCGTGGTGTTTCGCCATTATGATCTGCCCGAAGCGCAACGTGCGGCTTTGTTTGCTCGGATTAGGCGCATTTGCCGCCAGCGCGGGCATATGCTGCTGGTGGCGGGTACGGTGATAAGGGGCGGCGATGGCGTGCATGGCCGGACACGAAAGGGTCATGCTGGGCTGCGCAGCATGGCTGTGCACGATCTTAAAGAAATTAGCGACGCGAAAAGGATGGGGGCAGCGTTGCTGTTCCTCTCTCCGCTCCATGCCACCCGCTCGCACCCCGGCGCACGGCCATTAGGGATGATGCGTTTTGCGATGCTGGCGAAGCGCGCAAGGCCGGCGAAAGTCATTGCGCTTGGCGGCATGACGCGAAGCCGCGCGCAAATGATAAAATCCCATGTCGCTTATGGCTGGGCAGCTATTGATGCCTTTATGTAAGTCGGCAGCAGCCGCAGATCAGAATTTGATCTTTGTTCCGACGTAGACGGCCTCACTGTCGGACCGTTCGTCAGCGATAGGCTGCACCCGGTCGCTGTCACGCGAGTAGCGGACACCGGCGGTCACATCGACGCCCTTGGCCACTTGGAAACTGCCGCCGACATCAACGCGGTAGTCGCCAGCCGCAGCAGCATTACCACGCAGGCTGGGCGCAGCGCCGCGCGGCGAATCAACCTTTACATCCGTATTGAACCGGCTCGGCTTTTTGGGGCCGGTATCATCCAGACGGAAGCTGCCCTTGCCAAGCATGCTGTCCAGACGCGGGGCGTCAGCTGCGGTTGCGGGCAGCTTGAATGCTTGCCAGCCCTTGGCCGCAGTCAATTGATAGCTGCTGTTATTCAGGCTGATCGAGGTTCCGCTGCCTGCATCCATTTGGGCCAGCGCATTACGCACCGTAACGGCATTGCCAGCATCAGTCCGCACCGCCACGGTCAGTGTATTGCTGTTGCGATTGTTCAGGCCAGCAGGCGTGAAGGGGAATGCAGCGCGGGACAGCGCATTGCTCCGCATCTTTTCGGCAAGACGGCTATCAACACCCGCGGGGGTGAAGTGGCTCATCCAGTTATTTGCGCTTACCCCATCGCCAGCGCCAATCTTGGCGGCGACCGCAGGGACAAGGACAGGCGACAAAAGCACAGCAGCAAACACGGCATAAGCCGCGCTCTTTAGCGCTTTCGCACGAATATGGCCTTGACCCCGATACATGATGAAGTTCCAGCGACTCCCAACCAACAGCCAAACATTATGCCCATTACGCTGTGGACAAAAGAAAAATTTTCCCTGTCCACGCGATATTTGCCGTTCTGTAGCAGCAATAGCACAGTTTTTGCGCAAAGGATTGCAAAATCGCGGGCGACAGTCGGCAGTAACGCCCGATTTTCCGTTCAGGCCCGTGAAAGCTTGCCCCCGCCAGCAAAGGCGCATAGAGACATCCGAAATCGCTGCGGGAATGGCAGTTAATAATGCGAGGAACAGCTATGCGTTTGAACGGGTTTGCCCTGATTTTGGTTTCGGGGTTGGCGCTTGCAGGGTGCGGCGGCAATAAAGACCGTCCGGCAACCGATCTGGCCGCCAGTCAGGTGACGACAATCGGGGTCAACAGCTATTTGTGGCGTGCATCGCTGGACGCGCTGTCTTTCATGCCGCTGCTGCAAACCGATTCGTCGGGCGGGGTCATTGTGACCGATTGGTATGTAAACCCGAACAGCCCCGGTGAACGGATGAAGCTGACCGTTTCGATTTTGGACCAGGATCTGCGCGCTGACGCGCTGCGCGTTGCTGCCAGCCGTGAAGTGTTGCAAAATGGGCAATGGGTGTCTGCGCCGACGCGCGCCGCGACCGTGCAAAAGCTGGAATCGATCATCCTTACCAAGGCCCGTGACCTACGCCGCAGCGCGATTGCGGAATGATAACTCCATCCTGCGTCTTCGCGTTTGAAGGCGCGAAGATTTTCAGGAATACCCATGGCTAGTCGTTTCAACCCGTTCAAGGCGGACGGGCATTGGCAGAAAATCTGGGAAGAGGCTGGCGCATTCAACGCGCCGCCCGCCGATGATTCGCGTCCCAAATCCTACATATTGGAGATGTTTCCCTATCCATCGGGGCGCATCCACATGGGGCATGTGCGCAACTATACAATGGGCGATGTGCTTGCGCGCTACAAGGCAATGACTGGCCATGCCGTTCTGCATCCCATGGGGTGGGACAGTTTCGGGATGCCTGCCGAAAATGCCGCGATGGAAAAGAAAGTCCATCCCGGCGAATGGACGCGCGCCAACATAGCGGCGATGAAGAAACAGCTGAAACGGCTGGGCCTTGCGATTGACTGGTCGCGCGAACTGTCCACTTGTGAGCCAGACTATTATGGCCATGAACAGGCGCTGTTCCTCGATTTCCTGAAAGCCGGGCTGGTTTACCGCAAGGAAAGTGAAGTCAACTGGGACCCAGTCGACATGACCGTGCTGGCGAACGAACAGGTAATCGACGGACGTGGCTGGCGTTCAGGCGCGTTGGTCGAGCGCAAGAAACTGAACCAGTGGTTCCTTAAAATAACCGACTTTGCTGAGGATTTGCTGGAGGGGCTGGCGGGTCTTGACAGTTGGCCCGACAAGGTCAGGCTGATGCAGGAAAACTGGATTGGCAAGTCAAAGGGGCTGCGCTGCACCTTCACCATGGTGGGCGGCGCAGATGGCATTGACGTTTTCACCACCCGGCCAGACACGTTGTTCGGGGCCAGCTTTGTGGCGATTGCGGCGGACCATCCGCTGGCGCAATCGCTGGCCGAAAACGCACCTGCGCTGCAAGACTTTATCGCCGATTGTAAAAAGGGCGGGACGACTGCGGCGGAGATTGAGACTGCCGAAAAAATGGGTTTCAACACCGGTCTTTCGGTTGAACATCCCTTGGACCCTGATTGGCATTTGCCGGTCTATGTCGCCAATTTCGTGCTGATGGATTATGGCACGGGCGCAATCTTCGGCTGCCCTGCGCACGACCAGCGCGACCTTGATTTTGCCCGCAAATATGACTTGGCCGTGCGCCGCGTTGTTGCCGATGGCGATCTTGTCGACAGCGAGTTCGACGGCGATACGGCCTATAGCGGTCCGGGCCGGATCGTGAACAGCCGCTGGCTTGATGGTATGGAAGTTGACGAGGCCAAAGCCGCCGTCACCGCGCGCGCAGAGGCCGAGGGCTGGGGCGAGGGGCAAACTCAATATCGTCTGCGCGACTGGGGCGTTTCCCGCCAGCGTTACTGGGGAACGCCGATCCCGGTGATCCATTGCGCGTTCTGCGGCGTACTGCCCGCTCCACGCACATCGCTGCCAATCACGCTGCCCGACGATGTCAGCTTTGATGTTCCCGGCAATCCGCTTGATCGCCATCCGACATGGAAACATGTCGATTGCCCCAATTGCGGAGAACCGGCACAGCGCGAGACCGATACGCTCGATACCTTTGCCGATTCCAGCTGGTATTTCCTGCGCTTTGCAAGCCAGCCCGATGACAAGCCATTCGACCCTGAGGAGGTTAAGGCATGGCTGCCAGTCGGGCAATATATTGGCGGGATTGAACATGCGATCCTGCATTTGCTTTATGCGCGCTTCTGGACGCGGGCGTTGCAGAAAATCGGCAAGCTGGACTTCGCCGAGCCTTTTGCGGCGCTGTTCACGCAGGGGATGGTGACGCATGAAACCTATAAATCAGCTGAAGGTATTTGGCTAAGTCCCGAAGAAATCAAAATTGATGGCACTGTTGTGACGACGCTTGATGGCGCGCCTGTCGAACGTGGCCGCATCGAGAAGATGTCCAAATCCAAAAAGAATGTCGTCGATCCTGATCCGATGTTCGACCAATATGGTGCCGACGCCGTGCGCTGGTTCATGCTGTCTGACTCCCCCCCTGAGCGCGATCTAGAATGGTCCGAAAGCGGCATTGAGGCGACCTGGCGCTTTGTGAATCGCATCTGGCGGTTGGTCGATTCGCTTAGCTCTGGCTCAGCGGGCGAGGATTTGGCTTTGGACAAAATCCTGCACCGCGCCATCGCGGGGATCGGCAGCGATATAGAGGCACTGCATTTCAACAAGGCCGTTGCTCGCGTACACGAACTGGTCAACGCGATTGAAAAGGCTGCGCCAAGTGCCTCGCGTGAAAACGCCATTCGCACGCTGGTCAGCCTGATCGCTCCGATGCTGCCACATCTTGCCGAAGAGGCATGGGCCGCGCTTGGCAATGACGGGTTGATCGCTGGTCAGCCTTGGCCGCAGCATGATCCTGCCCTGCTCGTTGATAATGAAGTGACGATTGCCGTGCAGGTCATGGGCAAGCTGCGCGATACGCTGACCGCGGCGAAGGGCGCGCCGAAGGAGCAGTTGGAGGTACTTGCGCTTGCCAGCGATAAGGTGCAGCGTGCGATGGACGGTGCGAGCCCGAAAAAGGTGATTGTCGTGCCTGACCGGCTGGTAAATATCGTGTTATGAGCAACAAAACTGCCGCAAACACCAAATTCCTGAGCGTGTTGGTGCTTGCCTCATTCTCGCTTCTCCTTTCAGCCTGCGGGCTCAAGCCGCTCTACAGCGGTGGTTCGCAGGGTGTGGTGTCCAACATGCTTGGCGCGATTAGTGTCGATGCGATTGAAGGCAAAAATGGCTGGTTGATGCGTAATGCGTTGAGCGACCGGCTTTTGGCCGGCAGCAATGGCAGCCCGCGCTACCGCCTCGCAGTCAAACTTGATGACCAGATAGAGGGATTTGGTATCCGTGCCGACGACACGGTTACGCGGGAGCGGCGCACGCTGCGCGCGCGTTACCAGCTTATTGACCTTGTGACCGGCCAGACCGTCCTTGATGCAACGGCTGGTTCGGATGCCGGCATCGATGTTGTGGGCAGCGAATATGCAACGATTGCAGCGGAAAACACAGCGCTTGAAAATCTGACGCAAAAGGTCGCCGACCAGATTGTTACCCGGATTTCGCTCTTCGCCCAAAGCGCGCCATGAGCGGCAAGATGCGGGAGGCGGATTTTGTCGCCTCAATTCAGGCGCGGCCCGATATCCGGCTGTTTTTCATTTTCGGGCAGGACGAATCAACTGCAGCCATGATCGCGTCGGCCATGGCCGCGCGCATGGGACCCGATGCTGAGGCCGTTGATATGGACAGCGACAGGCTGCGCGGTGATCCCGCATTGCTGGCCGATGAGGCTGCCTCGACATCGCTGTTTGGCGATACGCGCTATATCAGGCTGCATTTCCGCAGGGACGAGGGGCTTGAGGCAGTAGAGAATCTGCTGAACGCCGATATGGCGGGCAATCCGGTCATTGCGACTGCCGGGGACCTTAAAAAGACAAGCAAATTGCGCAAGCTGGTTGAGGCAAGCCCGCGCGCGCTAAGCTATATCTGTTATGCGCCCAGCGAGGCAGAGGCGACTGACCATGTGTTGGGGCTGGCGCGCGAAGCAGGGCTAAAGCTTGATCGTGCCCTTGCCGCGCAAATTGCCCGCTATACCGGTCAGGATCGGCGACTTGCCGCCAGCGAGGTCGAAAAGCTTGCGCTGTATCACGATGCCAGCCCGCAGCGGCCCGTGCTGGTCGATGCGGCGGCTTTCGCGGCGCTGGCTGCCGAAACCAGCGAAGAGGATGTGAATATGCTTGTCGCTTGCGTAATGGGCGGCGAAGTGCGCGCGCTGGGCCGCAACCTTGCCGAGGCCCGGGTACTGGGGATTGATGCCATTCGCCTTACCCGGGCACTGCAACGGCGTGTGTCGTTGCTCGCTGGGCTGCGGGCAAAGGTTGATGCGGGTGCCGCACCTGGCCCGCTGATCCGCGCCACAAAGTCGATATTCTGGAAGGAACAGGCCGCGCATGAGGCGCAATTGCGCCGCTGGACAGCGCCGCGACTAGCCGGGCTGATGGGGCATTTGCTGGAGCTTGAACAGCGCATCATGACGCTGGGCGGGGAGCTAGGCAATGTGCTGCTGGAAGAGGAGCTTGCCCGCATTACGCGCGCAGCCGCGCGGGCGAAATAGGGCGTCAACCGGCGGACATCCGCGTCCTAACCCTATCATTCATACTCGGCCGTGATCGGAATGCGGCCGCGAAATGTGCCAGTCATGCTGCCATCAATTTTCAAGTCGCCGCCAAATGCGAATTCCAGCCGACCAAAGGAATCCAGTTTCGCGCCCGGCATCAAATTGGTTCGCAAATTGGTGATTTCTATGACGCCACCATGCGTCCCTGTCATCCGGACCGACAGCGGCATGTCAATGCGGACCTGGCGCCCGGGTTCGCCGGTGACCGTGGCGGAGCCCGCAAGCGCCGATCCGCCAAGGTCAACCAAATCGCCAGCAATATGCCGCGCGCCATTGTCGGGATCGATGCTGATCCGTCCGCCGCCCTTGCCGCCGGTGGTCGCGCGGCTGAAATCCAACTGGGTGCGAATTTCAACCTGCAACGGTGTCAAATTTTCTTCAAAGGCGCGCACGCCGCTCACCGGGAATAGCCAGCAGGCGGTCAGGACCAGAAAAAGGACGCGCAGCTGTGCCATCCTTGCGCTGCTGCCACGGTATGGTTGATATCGGGTTAATCCTTGACGCTGGCGTTATGAGAGCACACATTCACGCCATGGAAAAAATCGAATTGAGCGATGAGGAATGGCGTGCTCGCCTTTCGCCCGTGCAATATCATGTCTTGCGAGAGGCAGGGACAGAGCGCGCCTTTAGCGGCGCATTGAATGTGGAAAAGCGCGACGGTGCCTTTCATTGCGGCGGTTGCGGCACATTGCTGTTTACGTCTGCGAGCAAATTCGACAGCGGCTCTGGCTGGCCCAGTTTTACTGAGCCTGCATCGCCCGATGCCGTTACCGAGCATCATGACCACAGCCATGGGATGCACCGGATTGAGGTGCGTTGCGGCGCATGTGATGGCCATTTGGGCCATGTCTTCCCCGACGGCCCCGGCCCCAATGGCCTGCGCTATTGCATCAACAGCGTATCGCTGGAATTTGAACCCGACTAGGTTGAGAGGCGGGGTCAGGAACGGTTAATCCCGCTTGCCCGATTCCAGCCTTGTCTTTAACAGGGCGACCAATGGCGAAGGCACAAAATAGCGATCAGTCCCCGTTTCGGTGGTGGTTTTTCTTCCTGCTAAAGCTGGGCGTGGCAGCCGCGCTGCTAGGGCTGTTGATTATTGGTATTTTTGTCGCCATCGCCCGCAGCGAAATAAAGGGTTTTACCGACCTGAAAGCATCGCCCAACGGACAGATGATCCGCGTACGCGCCGCCGATGGCACAGTGATCCAGTCGCTGGGGCCCAGTTTCGGGCGCTGGATTTCGGTCAAGGAATTGCCGCAGGAAATGCGCGATGCGATGGTCGCGGTGGAGGACCGGCGTTTTTACTATCATCCCGGCGTTGACCCGATTGGCATTGCCCGTTCTTTTTATGTGCGCGCGACGACTGGCAAATGGTCGCAGGGCGGTTCAACCATAACGCAGCAATTGGCACGCACCATTTACCTCAACAACCGACGCGAATTTGGCCGGAAACTGCGTGAAATCATTCTGGCCATGGCCATGGAAACGCGCTTTTCCAAGGATGAGATCCTCGAACTCTATTTGAACAAGGTCTATTTCGGCGGCGGTGCATTTGGCGTGGATGCGGCTTCGCGCAAATTTTTTGACCATGGTGCAGAGGAATTGAACCTGGCAGAATCGGCGATCATTGCCGGTCTGGTGAAGGCGCCATCGCATTATTCGCCCACAGCTGATGCGCAAGCTGCGATTGGCCGGGCTGGGGTGGTGCTGGAAGTCATGCAGGACGCAGGCATGATCACAGCTGAGCAAGCTGCCAACACCAAACCTGCAAAGGTCAAGCTGGCGGCGCAGACACCGCAAAACAGTGTGCGCTATTTTACCGACTGGGCCTTGCCGCAGCTCGACGGGCTGATCGACGAAACCGAAAAACCGATTGATGTCTGGACGACGATTGATCTTGGGATGCAGCGCGCGGCGACGGCAGCGATCATCGCGCATGTGCCGCGCGGCAGCCAGGGTGCGCTGGTGACGATGGACCGCGATGGTGCCGTGCGCGCCATGGTGGGGGGCACCGACTATGCCACCAGCAATTATAACCGCGCCGTGACAGCATTGCGCCAGCCCGGCTCCTCGTGGAAGGCGTTTGTCTATCTTGCCGCGTTGGAGGCGGGATTTCGCCCCGATGACAAGGCGGTCGACGAACCTGTGACCATAGGCGGTTGGTCCCCCAAGAATAGCGGCGGAACCTTTTCCGGGGAAATGACGCTGCGCACGGCCTTTGCCTATTCCAAAAACACCATTGCGGCGAAAATTGGCGACGAGGTGGGGACAAGCGCGATTGCCAATATGGCCCGCCGTTTTGGCATCAGCACGCCGATCAGCACGGGGCCAGCCATGGTGCTTGGCTCGTCCGAAACCCGGGTTATTGAAATGACCCGCGCCTTTGCGGCCATCGCCGCGCGTGGGCGCAGCATAACCCCCTATGCGATCACGAAAGTGACCACAATTGATGGCGAAGTCATCTATCGGCACAAGACAAAGGGCGGCGTGCAGTTGGTGGAGCCTTATGTCGCGGCGGGCGTGATTGACCTGATGCAATCGGCGGTTGCCGCAGGGTCGGGCCGGGCAGCGCAGATCGGTCGCCCTGTTGCTGGAAAGACCGGCACAACCAGCAGCAACAAGGATGGCTGGTTCCTGGGCTTCTCGTCCGGCCTGACAACGGGCATCTGGATGGGCCGCGATGATGCGCGCGCAGTCGGCAATTTGCAGGGCGGCAATGCCCCGGCAACCGCGTGGGGCGCCTATATGCGCATCGCCGTTGCCAAGCGGCCCGTGGAAAACTTCCCTACCAATGTGACTTTCCCGGAACGGCTGGAGGGGGAAGAAATGATGCTGGGTGCCGATGGTGAGGAAATATTGCTCGATGAAAATGGCAATCCGATTGAGGGTGAATTGCCGGTCGACGAAATCTTGCCGGCTGATGAGGCGATCGAGCCTGAACCCGTTGATGAGGCATGGGTTGACCGCGCCATGGGGCGCAGCAGGTCACGCGATGGCGAAGGCGGTGATACCGCCGATGGGGCCGTGCCGGAATAGCCGGGCGGTCGTCGGGCCGATAGTGCCAGGCGCACTTGATTTTCCTTTCGCAAAGGCGCACATGCCTAATCAGAATAAAATTGTCCGATTAGGATTCGTTGCCAATGCGTCTGTCCAACATGGCCGACTATGCCGTTGTCGTAATGGGCGCAGCCGCGCGCCATTGCGGCGGAACGCGCACATCAGCGACGGAATTGGCGGCGGAAACGGGTATTGCGTTGCCAACCGTGCAAAAACTGGTGAGCATATTGTCCAAAGGCGGGCTGCTGCGTTCGGTGCGGGGGTCGGGCGGCGGCATTCAGCTTTCACGCCCAGCAGCGGCAATCTCGCTTGCTGATATTGTCGAGGCGGTTGAAGGGCCCATTGCCCTGACCGGCTGCGTCAAGGAAGCGACCTGCCATTGCGTGATCGAACCCGACTGTGTGGTTAAGCCGCATATGAATGTGGTCAACAATGCCGTGCGCGGTGCGCTGGCGGATATTTCACTGGTGAGTTTGGCGCGATGATCCGGTTGATGCTATTGTCGGCGGTGCTGCTGGGGGCATTTGCTGTTCATGCGGCAAACCCTAAAACGCGCAAAACGATGCCTGACGCCTATCACGGCCATTGGGTTCTGGTAACGCAGGACTGTGGGTCCGGCCCAGCCCAGCCCGGCAATTTGCAGATAGCGGCGCGGCGTATTGTTCAGTTTGAAATGGTGGGCAAAATTTCCCAAGTGACAATTATCGATCCGCTGACGGTTATGGTCAAAAGCCGCGTCACCCACAATAATCGTGCCTATGACTCGGTAGACCGATTCGAAAATTTCGAAAAATTGTCTCTTTCGCCCGACCAAGAAAAGCTGACGACAGGCGAAGATGACGTCATGGCGGTTTATAAAAGGTGCGTGAAATGACCGATGATGTCGCCATGAAAGACCAGGCCGCGTGGGACGCCGCCGAAAAGGTGGCTGATTATGAGCATGGCTGGGCATCGGACATCGAGACCGAGTTCGCCGAAAAGGGCCTGAATGAGGATACCGTCCGCTTCATTTCGGCAAAGAAAAATGAGCCGGAATGGATGCTGGAATGGCGGCTGAAGGCCTTTGCCATGTGGCAGAAGATGGAGGCCCCAGATTGGGCAAAGCTTAACATCCCGCCCATCGACTATCAGGATGCCTATTATTACGCCGCGCCCAAGGCAAAGCCAAAGCTTGCTTCGCTTGACGAGCTCGATCCTGAGATAAAGGCGGTTTACGACAAGCTTGGTATTCCGGTTGCAGAGCAGGAAGTGCTCGCGGGCGTCGAGGGCGCGCGCAAGGTGGCGGTGGATGCGGTGTTTGACAGCGTGTCGGTGGCGACCACATTTCGGGCGGAGCTGGAGCGCGCCGGCGTGATCTTCCGCAGCATTTCGGAAGCGATCAAGGAATATCCTGACCTCGTCCGCAAATGGCTCGGCAAGGTCGTGCCAATGCACGACAATTATTTTGCAACGCTAAACTGCGCGGTCTTTTCGGATGGCACCTTTGTCTACATCCCCGAAGGCGTGCGCTGCCCGATGGAGCTTTCCACTTACTTCCGCATCAATGCGGAAAATACGGGGCAGTTCGAACGCACGCTGATCGTCGCCGACAAGGGCAGCTATGTGTCCTATCTGGAGGGCTGCACCGCGCCGATGCGCGACGAGAATCAGCTGCATGCCGCAGTGGTCGAACTGGTTGCATTGGATGATGCCGAGATCAAATATTCGACCGTGCAAAACTGGTATCCCGGCGATGCGCAAGGGCGAGGCGGCATCTATAATTTCGTCACCAAGCGCGCGCTGTGCCAGGGGCGCAACAGCAAGGTTTCGTGGACTCAGGTCGAAACCGGCTCTGCGGTGACGTGGAAATATCCGTCGTGCGTCCTCAACGGCGAGAACAGCGTAGGCGAATTTTATTCGGTCGCGGTGACGAACAATTACCAGCAGGCCGATACCGGCACCAAGATGATCCACAATGGCAAGGGCTCGCGCAGCACCATCGTCAGCAAGGGAATCAGCGCGGGCAAGAGCAACAACACCTATCGCGGGCTGGTGCGCGTGGCCCCCAATGCCGAAGGCGTGCGCAATTTCACCCAGTGCGACAGCTTGCTCTTGGGCAGCGACTGCGGCGCGCATACCGTGCCCTATATCGAAGTCCGCAACCCCAGCGCGCAGATCGAGCATGAGGCGACGACATCCAAGATTTCCGACGACCAGCTCTTCTACGCGATGCAACGCGGGCTGGGGCAGGAGGAAGCCGTCGCCCTGATCGTCAACGGCTTTGCCAAGGAAGTGCTGCAGCAACTGCCGATGGAATTTGCGGTCGAGGCGCAGAAATTGCTGGGGATCAGCCTTGAGGGGAGCGTGGGGTGAGTTACGCCGAACTCGACAAGGGCTGGCGACCTGAAGCCCCTCCTCT
>CAZNEO010000018.1:0-41169 GCA_964572205.1 uncultured Sphingorhabdus sp. | reverse complement strand
TTGGCCGCAACCTCTCCCCCTCGCCTTTCCTTTCGACTTCGGTTGCGGCCGTCGAGGCGTTGAAGTCGGCCGACAAGGCAATGCGTGACCGCTGGTTCCCCGCGATCTTAGCGGGCGAAGCCGTGATCGGCATTGCGGTTGATGAAGCATCAAAGCATAATCCCGCCAAGATCGCCTGCCGCGCGGAGCGCAGCGGCAATGGCTTCAAGCTGACAGGGCATAAGCAATTTGTGGTGCAGGGCGCATCGGCCGATATGCTGATTGTTGCCGCGCGCACCAATGAAGGCCTGACATTGTTCGCAGTCGAAAAGGATGCGGGCGGCCTTTCCATGGATGCAGCGCGCCTGGTCGATTCGAGCATGGCGGCGCATGTGAAACTTGATGGCGTAGAGGTCACCGCCGACGCAGTGATCGGCGAGGTCGATGGCGGCGAAGCGGTGCTCAACCGGTTGCTCAACGCAGGCCGTGTCGGCGCTGCTGCCGAGATGGTCGGCGTCGGCACAGGCGCAATGGAAATGACCTTTGATTATCTGAAGCAGCGCAAGCAGTTCGACAAGCTGATCGGCGAGTTTCAGGCTCTGCAACACCGCGCGGCGCATCTGTATGGCGAGCTGGAAGGCGCGCGTTCGGTCGTCTTGAAGGCGCAGAATCTGCTCGACGAAGGGCATAAATATGCCGAGCTTTATGTCTCTGCAGCCAAAGCCAAGGCGGGCCTTGCCACCAACCTTGCCGTGCGCGAAGGCGTGCAGATGCATGGCGGCATCGGCATGACCGATGAATATGATATAGGCCTTTACATGAAACGCGACCGCGCTTTGGCGGAATTCATGGGCGATGTGTATTTCCACGCAGACCGGGTGGCGGTGCTGAACGGATACTAAAATCTCCCCTCCCGCTTGCGGGAGTGGAACCTAAGGAGAAAACCATGGACCTGAATTCCCTCTTTAACCTCAACGACAAGATTGCCATCGTGACCGGCGGATCGCGCGGGATCGGCAAGATGATCGTCGAGGGCTATCTCGCTGCGGGTGCAAAGCGCATTTACATCAGCGCGCGCAAAATTGACCAGATAGAGGCCACCGTCGCCGAATTTGGCGATAAGGTGATTGGCATCCCCTGCGACCTTTCCACGGTCGAAGGGTGCACAAGCCTTGCCGCACAAATTGCCGAGCGTGAGGAAAAAATCGACATCTTGGTGAACAATGCGGGCGCCGCATGGGGCGCGGATTTTGGCACTGTGACCGACGCCCAGTGGGACCGTGTATTCGACCTAAACGTCAAGGGCCTGTTTTTCCTGACGCAGGCGCTGCACCCGCAATTAAAGGCCGCCGCCAGCTTTGAACGGCCCGGCAAGGTAATCAACATCGCCTCGATCGATGGCCTACGCATCAACCCATGGCAAACCTATGCCTATCAGGCGTCGAAAGCGGCAGTAATCCATTTGACACGCCGTCTTGCTGCGGAGCTGATCCGGGATAATATCCAGGTGACAGGCATTGCGCCGGGCGCTTTCCAGTCAGACATGAACAAGGCGGCGCGCGACCATGCCGATGCTGTCGGCAAGAATATTCCCTTTGCGCGCATCGGAAGCCCGGAGGACATGGCAGGCCTTGCCATCTTCCTCGCCGCGCGTGCGGGCGACTATATTGTCGGCGAAACCGTGGCGTGCGACGGCGGCATAGTGAATGCTTCGCTTCCCGGAAACGGCATCGCGCCGTAAAGGTTTTCGCGGGTGAAAGCGCTGGTCTGCGACAGTCTGGCTCCTGATCTTGCCGGCGTAGGCCTGCGCGAGATTGCTGTGCCAGCACTTGGTCCAGAAGAAGTGCTTGTGCGCAACCGCGCCGCCTGCCTCAATTTTCCCGACCTGTTGATGACAGAGGGAAAATACCAGCACCGCCCCGCCCTGCCCTTTGTCATCGGTATGGAAAGCGCAGGCGATGTCGTCGAAGTGGGGCGGGCTGTGAAGCATCTCCTGCCCGGCGAACGCGTGATTGTAGGCGGCAAGGAGGGGGCCTGCGCCGAATATCGTGTTGCGGCTGCGGCAGCCGTCCGGCCGATCCCCGCCGGGCTCGACTATGCCGAGGGGGCAGCGCACACGACTGGCTTGCTGACAGCCTATGTCGCCTTGGCGCGATTGGGCGACATCGCACCGGGCGACGCCATTCTGGTCCATGGCGCGGCTGGCGGAGTCGGTCATGCTGCGGTGCAACTTGCGCGGCATAGGGGCGCGCACGTCATTGCAACCTCCGCAAGTGCGCAAAAAAGGGACTGGCTGCGCGCTTTCGCCGATCATGTGCTGCCCCCTGATGAACATTTGCGCGATGCGGTGCTTGCGATTGCTCCGCGTGGTGTTGACCTCTGCTTTGATCCGGTCGGCGGCGATGTTTTCGACCGTTCCGTGCGCTGCATGGCGTTTGGCGGGCGCTACCTGGTGGTCGGCTTCACCAGTGGCCGCATACCGGAGATCAGTGTTAACTACCCGTTGATAAAGGGTTTTTCGATTATTGGGGTGCGTGCTGGTGAATATGGCCGCCGTTTCCCGCAGGCTGGTGCTGAAAATATCGCAGCAATCGACGCCTTCGCCGAAGCGGGGCTGAAACCGCATATTGGTGCATCCTTTGACCTGGCCGACGGATATCAGGCGCTACACCACCTGCGCTCTCGCAAGGCATTGGGACGCGTCGCGATAACAATGGATCACCCAGTTGCATAATGTGCAACTGACCTTGTTCTTTTCGCAATTGCACAAAAAACAACAAATCTCCAAATGCAACTCAACGGCAGCGGCACAGTCGCTCCCGAAATTGACGCAGCGGGCACTCTCCTCCTCTCCCCCCGCCCGCCCGTCATCTGAAACGGCCTCCATGCGAACCGCGTGGAGGCCGTATTCATTTACGCCGCGACTTGTTCGCTTCTTTATCCACCGCAAAGCCGCTCGTCTGTGGATAAGTCAATTTTTTCGCGTTGTCCGACTCGCTGGTTGATGACAGTTTTAAGTCATCGGGCGGCAACGCTCTCTTGGAATACCGGGCCTTCGGGAACGGAGTGAAAAGGGAGAATAGCAGTCGGATACCTGACCGGACAAAAGCCGAGGCGCAAGCTGGAGCAAAAGAAAGGAAGGGGTGCTGCAGGAAAACTGAAGTCCATGTGCGGGTTGAAGCCTCACCGCCGAGACCAACGCCGGGACCAAAAACCGACAGCAGTTTGGTGAGTTCGCCGATCTTCGGATTGGCGGGCGAACCGGACGCCAGAAGCCGGAAAGAAATGCCTTAGGGCACAGGACTTCCAAATTCAGGCGCAGTGGGCGCTGGTAGCGATACCAGCGCCCATTTATGTTTGGCCATGCCTCCGGTTCCGGTCATCGCCACGACGCAGCGACCGCGCACTTTTCAGGCGCGGTGAAAAACGACTGCTGCTGCGGTCATAACCAAATCTTCACAATGCTCTCGCTACAGCAGAGCGATGCTTGCACGGAAGGCCTTTGGAAAACTTGGCAACCGGTCAATCGCCCGAATCAATGCGGGCGTTGACGGTGCATTGGTGCTGCCTGACCGGTCAGCCAGTTGCCATGTCGTCAACTTGTCTCGCAAAGGCTGCCGCCTCATCCTTGGGCAGCCGCCGCGCGTCGGCGCAACGGTGGTATTGCGCGTTGATCGGATCGACACGCTGGGCCATGTCGTCTGGGTGCGCGGCAGCCATTGCGGCATAGCCTTTGACAGCCCGGTCCCCGTCGAAGCCATTGAGCGCGTGCGCTGGGCCGCCGAACATTCACAGGCCCATGCAAAGGGCAAATTATCGGTCGCCACCGCCGTCTGGCGTTGATGCGTGATCGCGGTCACGCTTTGGCCGCAACCATTTTGCTAGCGCTGTGCCTGCGACCCGGCTGTTGCGGCTTCCCCCGCACAGCCTCCTGCCGGGGGCAGAATGGACAGCCAGACACACCATCGGCTGCCCCCGGATTTTTCTATGTTACCCCCTTGGCCGCTCATTCAGCATTGTGATCAGCCGGGTGATTGCCGCGAATTGGCCGATTGTGCGGCCCAGCAACTCCCGGTCCTGCGCGGGATCGAGTGTCGCGCTTTCAAACAGATCCTCGGTGCGGATCGTCACCAGCAGGTCGCCTTTATAGAATAGCGCGCACAGTTTTTCCCCGGCAAAGCTGCTTTCCAGCTCCAAAAGCCGTTCGCAATATTCGGGGTGAACCAGATAGCGCCCCTCCACGGCGTCGCTGCCATACACGTCAAACGCATCCTCAAAACGCGGGTCGACCATGCGGATGCGCTCCAGCGTCTGTCCGCCATATTCCTTGCTGTCGCCAAACAGGGAGAATTTGAAACCGTCACGCCGAATCAGCGTTGTGCCCAAAAATTCGCGTGCAAAATGAAAACGAAGCACAATTCCCCGAAAGACCGTCACTGTCCGACGGTTTTTGCCCGATCCTCGGGTTTCTGTGAGCTTTGTCTCGTAAATTAGGAAGTCGGTGTCGCCAATATGACCGTCCCAGCGGTCCTGAAAATAGGCATTGTCATGACCGGGGAGCAGTTCATGTTCGACTGCAATATCAAATTCAGGTCCTGCATCGGGTGCCAGCGAATAGCCGATGCCCAGTGCCTTTGCCAAAGCGCCGTTCATTCGGATTTTCAGGCTGTCGACCATAGAGTCGCGCAAATAGGCCGTCCAGGCAAGGCCCCCCATCGCAATCAAGGCTGCCAGAAAATAGGCTAGGCCAACACCTCCGGCAATCCAGCCTGCTATTGCCGTCAGGCCGCCCAAGGCAAATCCACCGACCATGATTTTTTGAATTTTGGCGCGGGTTTCGGCGCGAGCTGCCTGCTGGCTATCAAGCCAATGGCCCAGTTCTCCGGCCATCAGGCTATCGACATCGGGAAGCGATATCATAAATGGGCGATCATGGCTGGCTATCTTTCCCGAACATGATAGGCTTTGGCCGTTATTGGCCGAAGGGGGTTGAGAGTAAAGCCATGATGTACATTTTGATCGCGATTGCGGTGGTCGGCCTGATCGTCGTTTTCATTTACAACCGCCTTGTCGCCCTTCGGCAGAATTGCAGGCAGGGCTGGGCCGATATCGATGCCCAATTGCGTCAGAGACACGATTTGATCCCCAATCTGGTCAGCGCCGTTCAGGGCTATGCCGCGCACGAAAAATCCACGCTGGATGCCGTTATCAGCGCGCGCAATGCCGCTGTTTCGGCGCGCGACCCGCAATCCATGGCCGCTGCCGAAGGAGGCTTGACCGGCGCGCTAAAGGGCCTGTTCGCGCTCGCCGAAAACTATCCCGACCTGAAAGCGAACGAAAATTTCCAGACTTTGCAGCATGAGCTGGCCGAGGTGGAAGATATACTCGCTGCGTCCCGCCGCGCCTTCAATGCGGCAGCCGCCGATTATAACAGCGCGCGTGAGGCGTTTCCCGCTGTGCTCTTTGCCAGAACGCTGGGTTTCAACGATCAGGGATTCTGGGAGCTGGGGGCGGACGAACGCCCGATGATCAGCGCGCCACCCGAAGTGAAGTTTTAGACGCCCGCCTTTAGCAGCCAGTCATGGAAAATGCGCACGGCGCGTTGTTTCAGCGCGCGGGGGCGGCAGACAAACCAATAGCTATAGGGGCTTTCCACCTCGACATCGAACAGCCGCGTAAGCCGGTCGTCCTTGGCATCGCTGAAATGGCTGCCGTGCATGATGGCTACGCCCAGCCCATTTGCCGCAGCCTCCAGCATCAGCGGCCCTGAATCGATATGATCGACTGCCGCGGGCTTCAGCTTCGGCTGGCCTATGGCGTCACGCCACGCATTGAAAATCAACGGCATGTCGCTGTGCACCAGCACGGTCTGGTTTTTAAGGTCGGCGGGGGTTTTAATCCCCTGTTCGCGGACCAGATTTTCCGATGCAATCGCATATACGGTGTTCCGGTCCAGCCGCACGCTGTATAATTTGGGATCAACGTCCGCAGCAATAATGATGGCGGCATCCACCACATCGCCCAGCAGATTTTCCGCGTGGCCCGATGTATCGACATCAATATGCAGTTTTGGGAACAGCTTGCGCAGCTCGGGCAGGCGCGGGATCAGCCGCTGCGTTCCGAACAGCGGCAGCACGCCCAGCCTAAGCCGGTATTCGCCACCTTCGCCTGCCAGTTCCTCGACCACTTCGGCCAGTGATTCCAGCACCGGCTCCACTGCGTCCATCAATGCCTGGCCGTCGCTGTTCAAATACATGGCCTGCGACTTGCGATCGAACAACGGTTTACCCATGAAGTCTTCCAGCGCCTTGATCCTCCGGCTGAGCGCGGGCGGCGAAAGGGACAATTCTGATGCGGCCGCTTTGGCCGAACCGAGCTTTGCCGTGCGCACAAAAGCTTCCAATGAGCGCAAAGGGGGTAAACGGCGCATAGCCCATACAATCCTGACTTTGATGCCGTGCAATTGATGCAATGCAACATCGGGGTGGGGAGGACCAGAGCTTCTACCGAACTCTTGGATTCTCTATGATTCTTAGCTTAAAGCGACTTCCGCTATTTGCAATCTCAATTGCATTGTTCGCACTTGCACAATTTTTTTTCAGCGCCCATATAGAACATGCCTAACAGGCATCCTCTCCTAAAGACTTTTCAGGGTCGGTGTTCGCACCGGCCCTTTTTCTTTGAATTTTTGCATATGTCGCGGCTAGACGCCCAATTCGGCGCGAATATTGGGCTCATCGGGCAAAATTGCCAACATTTTTTCCAAAATCGCCGAATCATCCGGCAAGCGAATCTGCAAGGTGACAAGCTGGTCCCCCCGTTCGCCCGCCTTGGTGGTAAAGCCGCGCCCCTTGATTCGCAGCACCGTGCCCGATTGGGCGCCCTGTGGCACAGTCAGCATCACTGCCCCGTCCAGCGTCGGAACCTTTACCTTCGCGCCTGAAATCGCCTCCTTCAGGGAAATAGGCAGTTCCAGCCGGATATGGTCGCCTTCGCGCTCATAAAAGGGATGCCGCCCGATTTTCAGGGTGACCATGGCATCGCCGTGCCCTCCTGGTCCCGGCTGGCCTTTTCCGGGAATACGGATCTGCTGGCCCGCCACGACGCCTTTGGGCAATTTGAACTCAACGGTCTTGCCATCGCGCAGGGTTATGCGCTGCGGCTCCAGCCTTGCCGCATCGGTAAAGCTGACCAGATGCTCATAGGCAATATTTGCCCCTTTTGGCGGAGGCCCCGGCTGCGCCCGTTGCCCTGGCCCGCCAGGCCGCGCACCTGCACCGCCGCCAAACAGGCCGTCAAAAATATCGCCCAGGTCAATGCCGCCGCCAAAGTCAAATCCGCCGCTGCCCGGCTCTGTCCGCGTTCCCCCGGTAAAGGGATTGCCGCCAGCAAAGCCGCCGCCAAAGGGATTGCGCGGCTGGCCATTTTCATCGATTTCACCGCGATCATAGGCGGCGCGTTTCGGCGGGTCTGACAACAGGTCATAGGCCCGCGTAACATCGCTGAACCGCTCGGCAGCCTTGGGGTTGTCCTTGTTCCGGTCCGGGTGCAGTTCCTTGGCAAGCTTGCGGTAGGCGGTCTTAATCGCCTTTTCATCCGCGCCCCTTGAAACGCCCAAAATGGAATAAGGATCGGCCATATTGGTCCCTGTGAAAAACTGTCTGTATTACATTGGCATTACAGCGGCCTAAGTCAACTCGGCGCCACTGCATTTTCTGGCGGATTTTTGTGAGGAAGGCGGAGCAGCAGATAAAGCGTCAGCCCAAGAGGCCCGGCCATCAGCACGAAAAACAGGATCGGCACCTGTATCCAGCGCCAATAGCCGTGGCGGTCGGCATTGCGCGCCACCCAAAGGCCGACGAACAGGTCAAAAGCAAGATAGTGAATCCAGCCAATCGTCGCTCCACCCTTGCTGTCAAACAAGGCCATGATCCCCGATAATTGGGTGAAGTCCATGGAGCCGGCCTCTGGCCCCACTGGATCAACGATACCGGTCATGATCAGCGGCAGCAGCACCGCATAGACCAGTGCCAGCGGCGCAAGACCGCCAAAAAGCACAATCCGCGCCATCATTTCGGTCCTCGGACCAAATGCAAGCAGCAGCCAGAATGGCAGCGGCCACAAATTGGCGATACCAAAGATCGTTTCCCATTGCATTGCAGAACGCCTTCCCTCTTTACCCCTGCCCTTGCTCTAGCCTATCGGGGCGCGATGGAAAGCCCCGATCCCTTCACTCTTTTCGACAGCTGGTTTGCCGAGGCACAGGCAAGCGAAACCAATGACCCCAACGCAATGGCGCTGGCGACGACCGATGCCGACGGACGGCCATCAGTGCGCATGGTGCTGTTGAAGGGGCATGGACGCGATGCGGAAGGGGCAGGCGGCTTTATCTTTTACACCAACCTTGAAAGCCGGAAGGGCAGCGATCTTGCCGCCAACGGCAATGTCGCGCTGCTGTTTCACTGGAAGTCGCTACGCCGCCAGATCAGAATAGAAGGGTCAGTGCAGCGCGTCAGCGACAACACCGCTGACGCCTATTTCGCCACCCGTGGCCGCGATTCGCAGCTCGGGGCATGGGCGTCGGAGCAATCCCGCGCGCTTGCCGACAGAGCGACATTCGAGGCGCGCTTTGAAGCAATGAAAGCGCGCTTTGAGGGGAGTGACGTGCCCCGTCCGCCGCATTGGTCAGGCCATATTGTCGTGCCGCAGCGAATTGAATTCTGGCAAGACCGCGAGCACCGCCTGCATGAGCGCTGGCTGTATCAGCGCGATGGCAATGGTTGGACAGCGGGAATGCTGTATCCATGATGAACCTGCCATGTCTTTAGCCCACAACCATCATCACCACAGCCATGGGGAGCTGACGCGCAACGCCGCGATTGCCAGCGTCGGCATGGCACTGTTTCTGCTTGTCCTGAAAATCTATGCGGCGGCAGAGACGGGATCGGTTGCTCTGCTGGGCTCGCTCGCCGACACGGGATTTGATGTGCTCGCCTCGCTGCTGACGCTGTTCAGCGTGCGCTATGCCGCCCGGCCCGCCGATGACGATCATCGATTCGGTCATGGCAAGGCAGAGGCACTCTCCGCGCTGGCGCAGGTTGTGCTGGTAACGATTACCGCAGTGCTGATTGGCTGGCGCGGTATCATGCGGCTGGGCAGCGGAGAGGCAACAGCCCATCCGGAAATGGGCATTGGCGTGTCACTGATTGCGATGGCGGCCACGGCCGGTTTGCTGGCCTATCAGCGGCATGTCATAAAGCGCACCGGATCGATCGCGATTCATGGCGATCATGTGCATTATCAGGGCGATCTGTTGCTGAACGGTGCGGTCATCCTTGCCATAGGCCTCGATGCCATATTGCAGGTGCGCGGCGCAGACCCGCTTTTCGGCATTGGCATTGCGCTGTGGCTTTTGTGGGGCGCATCGCGCTCTGCCCGGCTCGCGCTTGACCAATTGCTTGACCGTGAATGGCCTGCGGAAAAACGGTCTGCTTTTCTGGCGGTGGCCGGGCGGCATCCAAAGGCAAAGGGCATCCATCATGTGCGTACCCGGTCGAGCGGGATGCACGAATTTGTCCAATTCCATTTGTGGTTCGATCCCAAAATGACTCTGGGCGAAGTGCATGACATCATGGACGATATTGAGCATGATCTGCGGCAAGAATTTCCTAGCGTTGAGGTGTTGATCCATCCCGAGCCAGAGGGCGAGACGCATGACCACGACCATGGACATGGGCACCCATGAGGCACCAATGAACACCCTATCCCGCCCCTTCGCGCAGGTTGATGTCTTCACGCACGTGCCATTGAAGGGCAATCCGGTTGCCGTCATCCTTGATGCGCAAGGTTTGTCGGCGCAGCAGATGCAGGCCATTGCCAACTGGACAAACCTGTCCGAAACAACCTTTGTTACGCCTGCGACCGATCCCGCAGCTGACTATGCAGTCCGCATTTTCACGCCGAAAAGCGAGTTGCCTTTTGCCGGGCATCCGACGCTGGGCACTGCCCATGCGGTGATCGAGGCAGGGCTGGCCATCCCCAAAAATGGCAGGGTCGTGCAGCAATGCGCCGTCGGGTTGGTCGAGGTCCGCACGGCGGCCACTGGCCTGTCCTTTCGCCTGCCGCGCTATGCTCTGGAAGATGCGCCCGAACCGGCAATATTGGCAGCGTCGCTGGGCGGCGATGCGATCCTTGGCGCCCCGCAAATTGCCGATGTCGGGCCACGCTGGGTGATTTGTGAAATTGCCTCTGCCGCTGAGGTCGAGCAGCTTGTTCCAGACCTTGGCCTTTTGGCCGATTATGACCGCAGGCATGGCACAACCGGCCAGACCATTTATGCAGCAAGGGCGGACGGCAGCATAGTGGTGCGCAGCTTTGCCGCAGCCGATGGCATAGCGGAGGATCCTGTCTGCGGCAGCGGCAATGGTGCCGTCGCAGCCTATCGCCTGAACCTTGGCCAGATTGGCGATGGCAGCACCTATATCGCCAGCCAGGGACGGCAAGTCGGCCGCGACGGCAGCGTTCATGTGCGGATTGACGGGACCGCCATCCATGTCGGTGGGGCCTGCGTGACTGTTGTTAAGGGCCGGTTTGAAATTTAGGGTCCTGACCCTAACCCAAACTGGCCGGGCCGAAACCATGCGGCAGCAGTTCGGACAAGCGATAGGTGACATAGCCACCGTCATGCGCGCAGTGCACTGGCAGGTCGATGGCAACCAGATCAGCGACCTCCTTCATCACCTGGCGGCACCGTCCGCATGGTGTAATCGGATCTTTGCCCGGCCCTTGCCCTGCAGGCCAGCCAGCGACGGCAATGGCAACAATCTGGCGCAACTGGCCCTCGCTGTTCGCTTTGGCGATTGCCACCGTTTCGGCGCATAATGTCATGCCATAGCTGGCATTTTCAAAATTCGCGCCTGTGACGATGCTGCCGTCCGCAAGCAACAATGCTGCCCCCACATGAAAGTTGGAATAGGGGGCATAGGCCTGTTCGGCAGCGCCAATGGCGGCGTTGACAAGAAGCGCGCTCATATCAATCGCCCCTTACCACAACCCATGGCACGCGGCCATCAATGCCGTCGACGCTGCGCGCGGGGTTGGCCGTCCACATCACCCATGGCTTAGCGGCATAGTCGGGCAAGAGCCAGGTGCGCGTCAGCCAGACATTACGGTTGACCGCCCCGCTTATCCTGTAGTGCGCCTCAAAATCCGGGGAAATAAGCAGGACTGCCGGAATGCCGGTATGCGCCTCGATCTGCGACAGGAAAGTGGCAATTTCGGATAGCACAAGCGCACGGTCGGGCTTGCTGGAGCAGCTTTGCGAAAAATCCAGCGCTACTGCCTCTGGCAAAGCCGTCGGTGAGCGCGGCACCGTCGTGATAAACAATGTCGCCTGATCGCTGGCAAGGCGGCAGATATCGAAAACATGCAGCGCACCGTATCGGATTCCGGCGTCGCGCACCCCTTCCAGATTGGCGGCAAAGCGAGGGTCACGTATCTTGTCGCCTTTGGTCGCCGTCAAATAGGCGAAATCAACGCCCGTCGCTGCCAGCCTTGCCCATTCTGGTTGCCCATTTTCGGCATCAACCACGATACCTTGAACCGGAAAATCGTCGCGCGAGGGCGCCCAGCCAACAATGATGCGCCACAGCACGAACACTGCCAGCAACACTGCCACCAGCACTGCGATCAGACGCGCATTTTTCACGGCGGCAGGCCGCCCATCAATATTTGCCGATCCAGCCATGAAGCCGACCCAATTGCCCCTGTTACTTGATGTCGATGTCAGCGCGCTATTGCTTGATATGCAGCACGCAAACAAGCGTGAAAAGACGGCGGGCGGTTGCAAAATCAACCTCAATCTTGCCCTCCAGCCGTTCCATCAGCAGCTCTGCGGCGGCATTGTGAACACCGCGCCGCGCCATGTCGATGGTTTCAATCTCCGCTGCGGTCGCCTTGCGGATTGCCTGATAATAGCTGTCGCAAATGGCAAAATATTCGCGCACCGGGCGCTGAAACCGCCCAAGGCCAAGGATCAGCGTTTCGTGCGGGCTGCCGTCCTCGCGCGAAATTTCCCATACCAGCCGCCCCTCAGTCACGCTGAGTTTCAGTCGATAGGGCCCGGCATAGTCATCGCCAAGATCGCGCAAGGGCTTGAAATAATTTTCCTCGATCAGGTCAAAAATGGCAACGCGCCGCTCCTGCTCGATATCGGCATTGCGACGCAGGATAGTCGCTTCGTCAAGCTCCACAGAAATGATGCGCGGGTCCGCCATAGCTTTTCTGTAGCCGATGCAACACTTTGGGCAAGGGGGCGATTTATCCTCCCCATCGACTCGCGATGGGGAGGAAAGCCTGTTGTCCACAACCCTGTCCCCAACAGTATTTTTCACCCCCCTTGCACAGCGCACTGTGGTAAAGGATAGGCAAGCACCATGGCCGAAATCATCCGCCTTGCCGCCTCCAACGATGGCGACGAAGCCCGCCTGCCGCGCAATGTCGAGGCAGAGGCGGCGTTTCTGGGCGCGTTGCTGATCGACAACCGTATCATCGAAAATGTGTCGATCAAACTGACACCTGACCATTTTTTTGAGCCGCTGCATGGTCGAATTTACGAACAAATTCTGAAACTTATCGACCGCAACATGCTGGTTACGCCCGTGACCTTAAAGCCCTTGTTTGAATCCGACGAGGCGATGAAAGATCTGGGCGGGCCGGGCTATCTTGTCAAATTGACTGCCGATGGATCAGGCCTCATCGGCGCGCGCGATTTTGCCCAGCAGATTTACGACCTTGCCCTGCTGCGCGAACTGGTAACCGTGGGCCGCACGCTGGTCGACAATGCGCTCGACACCAGCGAGGCAGTTGATCCCAAGGCGCAGATCGAGCAGGCGGAAAGCGCGCTTTACAAGGTTGCCGAGGGCGAAGGCGAGACAGGAAGCATGAAAAGCTTCCTTACTGCCTCAACCGAGGCCATCCGCAATGTTGAGAAAGCGCTGAATTCAGGCGGGCATTTATCAGGCGTTACGACCGGGCTGGATAGCATCAATGCGAAGTGCGGCGGCCTGCATAACAGCGACCTTGTCATTCTAGCTGGCCGTCCCGGCATGGGCAAAACCTCGCTTGCCACCAATATCGCGTTCAACGCTGCCCAGCGATGGCTGCGCGACCGCGAGGATGGCATAGAAGAAGCCAAGGGCGCAGGTGCCAAGACCGCCTTTTTCAGCCTGGAAATGTCCGCAGACCAGCTGGCAACACGCATATTGGCAGAGCAATCGGGGATCAGTTCCGAAGCACTGCGCATGGGCAAGATTTCCCGCGAGGATTTCCGCGAGCTATCACGCGCATCCCGCGAATTACAGGAACTGCCGCTGTATATTGACGACACCCCTGCCCTGACCATTGCCGCGCTGCGCACCCGCGCGCGGCGATTGCAGCGCAAGCATGGCATTGGCCTGATCATCGTCGATTACCTGCAACTGCTGCAAGGCTCAGGGCGCGGTTCCAACGACAACCGCGTCAACGAAATCTCCGAAATCTCGCGCGGGCTGAAAACGTTGGCAAAGGAACTGCAGGTGCCGGTGATAGCCCTGTCGCAGCTCTCCCGTGCCGTCGAACAGCGCGAAGACAAGCGCCCGCAGCTTTCTGACCTGCGCGAATCAGGCTCGATCGAGCAGGATGCGGACATGGTGTGGTTTGTGTTCCGCGAAGATTATTATGTCGCGGCGCGCGAACCCAAACATGGTGCGGACGGCGATGCCAAGGCAATGGAAGAGTATGAAAAATGGCGGCAGGAAATGGAGCGGGTGTTCGGCATTGCCGAACTGATCGTCGCCAAGCAGCGCCATGGCTCGACGGGCAAAGTGCGAATGAAATTTGAGGCGAAGATCACCCGCTTCAGCGACCTTGCCGACGATAGCTATGCCGATCAGGGCTATGAATGAAAAAGCTATTGACCGCTATAGCCGTCTTGCTAGCTCCAGCGATGTCGGCACAGGCCGGAAAGGAACAGACGATGCACCATGCCGCTGGCGAATTTGACGTAACGCTAAAGCCTGTTTCGGTTGCCGATGAGCCGCTGATGCGCATGTCGATCGACAAAATATTTCATGGCGACCTTCAGGCAACCAGCCTGGGCCAGATGATGGCTGGCGGCAACGATGCAAATGGTGCGCGCGTCTATGTCGCGCTGGAAACCGTGACTGGTTCGCTAAAGGGCCGCACCGGCAGCTTCATCCTTGCCCATCGCGGTACAATGTCTTCGCAGGGCCAGACGCTGTCGGTCATCATTGTTCCCGATTCCGGCACTGATCAGTTGAGCGGCATCAGCGGCACGCTGGATATCGAGATCCGCGACGGAAAGCATTTCTATACGATGGACTATGCACTGCCCGAATAGCGCGCCGCCAAAATATAGTTGAGCGCCTTATTGTCGCTCAGATGCAGGCCCTTTAGCGGTGAAAAGGCTATCCCCTGCATCTCGACCACCTCAAGCTGTGCATCGGCCAGCAAACCGCTTAGCTCCTCTGGCGTCAAAAACTGGTCCCAATCATGCGTGCCGCGTGGCACCTGGCCCAGCCGCTCTGCTGCCTCGACCAGCAACAGCCGCGATGCGGCCGTGCGGTTGGGCGTCGACAGAATCATCAGGCCATCGGGCTTTAGCCGCTCTGCAAGTTGGCGCACAAAATCCGCAGGGTCGGCGACATGTTCGATCACCTCCATGGACGTTACCAGATCAAATTGACCAAGGCCCTGCGCCGCAAGCTCACCGGCGCGATAGTCAATGTCCAACCCCGCCTGCGCGGCATGGCGTTTCGCCGCCTCGATATTCTCGTGCGCGGCATCAACGCCTTTCACCGCCGCACCCAGCCGGGCCAGCGGCTCGCACAGCAAGCCCGCCCCGCATCCGACATCCAGCGCGGTCCGGCCCGCCAGTGGTTTCAATCCGGCTGCATCGGTACCGAAATGGCGGTCAATGGCCGCGCGGATAAAGCCCAGTCGCACAGGGTTCAGCCGGTGGAGCATCGCGCTCGAACCATTGGGATCCCACCAATCAGCGGCCAATGCGCCAAAATGCGCAGCCTCACTTGGACGGATAGTAGATTTTGTTGCGCGTGGCGCGCTTGCCTTTGCCATATCCTGTCCCTATCAGCCCGCCTGTTTGTAACAAAGCCATAATCGTTAGGGAAACAGCGTGGCCCGCATCGTGATGAAATTTGGCGGCACGTCAATGGCCGGGACAGAGCGTATCCGGCGCGTGGCGCAGCTTGTGAAACGGCAGGCGGAGCGCGGCGACGAAGTTGCTGTCGTGGTCAGCGCCATGGCCGGTGAAACCGACCGACTGGTGAATTTCTGCCGCGAGGCGAACGCGCTTTATGACCCGGCAGAATATGATGTGGTGGTGGCATCCGGCGAGCAGGTAACATCCGGCCTGCTGGCCATCGCGCTGCAAGCGCTGGGCTGCAAGGCACGAAGCTGGCTTGGCTGGCAATTGCCGATCAACACCAACGCCGCCCATGCCAAGGCGCGGATCGGCACGATCGATAGCGATGCGCTGACCGCGTCCATGGCCGCTGGCACCATCGCGGTTATTCCCGGTTTTCAGGGCATGACAGAGGGGAACCGGATCACAACATTGGGCCGCGGCGGATCGGACACATCGGCAGTTGCGGTGGCAGCAGCGGTAAAGGCTGACCGCTGCGACATCTATACTGATGTCGACGGCGTCTACACCACTGACCCCCGCATCGTGGCCCGCGCCCGCAAGCTGAAAGCGGTGACCTATGAGGAAATGCTGGAGCTTGCCTCAGTCGGTTCAAAGGTATTGCAGACCCGCTCGGTCGGCCTTGCCATGAAGGAAGGAGTGCGCGTTCAGGTGCTGTCCTCCTTTGTCGATGAGAATGCCCCTGACGCGGACACCATTCCCGGCACCATGATCGTGACCGATGAAGAATTGGAGAAATATCAAGTGGAACGCCAGCTGATCACCGGCATCGCCGCCGACAAGAATGAAGCGAAGATTACGCTTACCCGCGTCCCCGACCGCCCCGGCGCGGTCAGCCATATCTTTGCTCCACTGGCCGAGGCGAATATCAACGTTGACATGATCATCCAGAATGTCGGCCGCGACAAGGGCGAGACTGACGTGACCTTCACGTGCCCGGCTGCCGACCTGCCGCGCTGCACCGACATTTTGCAAAACCAGCGCGAGGCGATTGGTTACAACCGGCTGATCCCGGATACCAAGGTGGCGAAGATTTCTGTCGTCGGTGTCGGCATGAAAAGCCATGCCGGCGTTGCAGCGACAATGTTCACGTCGCTGGCGGACCGTAAGATCAACATTCAGGCGATTTCGACTTCGGAGATAAAGGTCTCGGTGCTAATTGACGAGGACGAGACTGAGCTGGCGGTGCGCGTGTTGCACACGGCTTATGGGTTGGATGCCGAATAGTTGACTTAACTTGGTATATCCCGTATATACTGTTATATGAACGCCCCCCGAAAGATCAGTGCCTTTCAAAGCGGTAACAGCGTTGCTTTGCGTGTTCCGAAATCCTTGGGAATCAAGCCGGGCGACCAGTTTGAGCTTGTAGAGCGCGGCGGCAAGTTTGAGTTGCTCCCGATCATCGATCTGGAACATGAAAAAGCCGAATTGGAAGCTCTCGCACGCGAATTGCGGGCGATTGGGCCAATTGGTGGCGACCCGAACGACGGCCGCATAGAGTTTCCCGACCGTCCTGGGCTTTATTGATCCTTGGCTTTTCTCCTCGACACTTGCGTCGCTATAGACCTGCGCGATGACCGTAATGATATGGTGAGTAAGGTGACCGCTCTCGCAATTCGCCCAAAGATTTCGGCCATCACCAAAGTCGAACTGGAAGGTGGCGTATATGGGCATCCGCAATTTGCCGCAGCCCGGCGACAGGCGCTGGATGCGCTACTGCGTCGCTTGCCCGTAATCGATTTTTCATCGCTGATGGCAACCACTTATGGCCAGATCGTGGGTCAGACACAATTCAGCCGCCGCAAGGTCATTGACCGCATGATTGCAGCGACCGCTATCGTGCAAGGCCTGACCCTAATCACCACCAACGGCAGCGATTTCGCGGACATCGACGGCCTGAAACTGGAAATCTGGGACATATGACCAAACTCACCCATCTCATGCAGCGCGGCACCGAATTTCTGGGCTGCGAGACCGCAATCATGTGCGGCGCGATGTCTTGGGTTTCGGAACGCAACCTCGTTTCCGCCATCTCCAATGCGGGCGGGTTCGGGGTGATTGCTTGCGGGGCGATGACGCCGGAATTGCTGGACGCCGAAATCGCGGCAACCAAGGCGATGACGGCCAAGCCCTTTGGCGTGAACCTGATAACCATGCACCCGCAGATCATGGAGCTGATCGCCATCTGCGCCAAACATAGTGTCGGCCATGTTGTGCTAGCGGGCGGTTTGCCGCCTAAAGGAAGCATCGAGGCGATCAAGGAAAGCGGAGCGAAAGTGCTCTGCTTCGCCCCTGCCCTGACGCTCGCCAAAAAATTCGCCCGCTCAGGCGTCGATGCGCTGATTATCGAGGGCAGCGAGGCGGGCGGGCATATCGGGCCAGTTGCTACATCGGTTCTGGCGCAGGAAATCTTGCCCGAGCTATGCGATCAACTGCCTATCTTTGTCGCAGGCGGAATTGCGCGCGGCGGGCTGATTGCAAGCTATCTGGAAATGGGTGCTGCCGGGGTGCAGCTTGGCACGCGTTTCGTCTGCGCGCATGAATCGATTGCGCACCCCAATTTCAAGCAAGCCTTCCTGCGCGCCAATGCCCGCGATGCCGTCGCCAGCGTACAGATCGACCCGCGCCTTCCGGTTATTCCTGTCCGCGCGCTCAAAAATAAAGGCACCGAGGAATTTACCGCCAAGCAAATCGAAGTCGCGGCCAAACTGGATCGCGGCGAAATTGATATGGCGACAGCACAGCTGGAAATTGAGCATTATTGGGCGGGTGCACTGCGCCGGGCAGTGATTGACGGTGATGTTGAATATGGCTCTGTCATGGCCGGGCAATCGGTCGGCATGGTGCATGTCGAGCGGCCTGTTGTCGACATTATCGCCAAGCTGGTCGCCGAAGCGGAAGAGGCGCTGGCGCGTTAGGCTTGATTGCATGGCCGTAAAGCGCCATCTCAGCATCCAGGCGCAATGACATGATTTGCCGAAGTGCTGAGCCTGTCGAAGCACGCCTCTCAATATGGCGCAACAATTGAGAGACGCCCTTCGACAGGCTCAGGGCTACGGTGTAATGCCAACCAATGTCATAGCGTTCTGGAATGCTGGAGATTCAACGCCTTGGGTTTGTTCGACAGATTATTTGGCCGCAAACCGCCCGAGGCGCACAATCCGACGCCGCGTGCGCTTGCGGCACCGGATTGGCCGCCCAAAAGGCTTGAGCCGACGCCCGAAGCGGCCAACCCATTCACAGCCCCCTTCCCTGAGCCTGTGCATGAACTGCCGGCCTATCTCAAATATCCGGTCAGCTCGCCAAAGGGGCACATCATTGTTTTTGCCAATGAAAAGGGCGGTGTGGGCAAATCGACCAGCGCCTTTCACACCTGCATCGCGCTATGCAATGCAGGCGAAAGCGTCGCTGCACTCGACGTTGACCTGCGCCAGCTGACGCTGCACCGCGCGCTGTGGGCGCGGCAGGAAAGCCAGCAAGCCTACAACGTCAAACTGCCCGGTCCTGAACAAATCATGCTGGTGCAGCAGAATGAAGTGGAGCTGGAAGAGAAACTGCGCATGGCGCGCATCCACCACAGCTTCATCGTAATTGATGTCGGCGGCCATGACAGCCCGATTGCCCGCAAGGCGATCTTCATGGCAGACACCATCGTTACACCGGTCAATGACAGTTTCATTGACCTTGACATGCTTGGCCGGATCGATCCGCGCACGGGCGAATTGAAAACGTTGGGCAATTTTGCCCGGCTGGTCGAGCATTTGAAAGAGCCCAATTTGATGCTGCGCTTCAAACCGCTCGACTGGGTGGTAATGCAGAACCGGTCGCGCAATTTCGCCACGAAAAATGAGCGCAAGGTGCTGGACGCACTCACCAAAATCGCGCCGGTTGCGGGCTTTCGGCTTGTGCCGGGCCTGCGCGAACGGGTGACATATCGTGAGCTGTTTCCGCTGGGGCTGACGCTGTTTGACCTTGCCGCCATCCCGGAGCTCGGCAAGGCATCCGCCAATGCCCGTGAGGAAATATGGGCGATGCTGCGCGCATTGCGCCTGCCCAGCGATGCGCTGGCAAAGGCAATCGCGCCGCCCGGCGACAATGAAACACCATCCTGACCAGCGGAGATTGATGCGATGTTGAAACTTGTCCTGCTGCTTGCGCTGATAGCGGCCATTGCACTGATTATCCTTGCTGCGCTGGGCCCAAAAAAGAAAAACGGGCGTAAAGGCGATGCGGGTTATGACAGCAACCACGGTTACGACCCCAGAGACCGTGATGGCGACAGCGATGGCGGCGGTGACGGGGGAGGCGGCGATTGAGCACCGCCAAGATTATCGCAATCATTCTGCTGGTCCTGATCGGCTTTCACTTGCTGCTCTATGGCTATCTGCAACGGCGCATTGCCGCTGCAAAACGCGCGAAGGACAATCACCATGACTGAAAATCCCTGCGCCAGCGTGGAAAGCAGTGACGGCGCCTATGCACAGGCGATCAAGGCCCGCGTGCATCAATGGGCAGCGGGAGAACCTGCTGATGTTGGCGGCATCGACAATGGCCCCACGCCCTATGAACTGCTGCTCTCCGCGCTGGGGGCCTGCACGGCCATTACGCTGGAAATGTATGCCGCGCGCAAAGGATGGCCGCTGAACAAGGTGCACGTCACGCTGGAGCACAGCCGCGAACCGCGCGAAGGCGAAAATGACGGCAAGCCCGTTGACATGATCGACCGTATCGTCCGGCTGGAAGGCCCGCTTAACGACGAACAGCGGGCAAAGCTGATCGAAATTGCGGAGAAATGCCCGGTGCACCGCACCCTGACGAACCAAATCGACATTTCGACGATGTTGGGGTGAGAATTTCTACCCTAATGCACCCAGAAACGCCGCCCGGCAGTTGATGCGGGGCTTGGCTTTTTCAAACGGAAAAAAGCCTAACCCCGTGTCAAGCAGCGGGTGACGATGGGGCGGCCGGCAGGACTGCCCCTCACTCCCCCAACAAGTTCTGCTTCCAGAACATCAGCGAGGTCCAGAACTGGTAGTCGATATTCTCTTTCTTCGCAAAACCATGGCCTTCATTCGTGCCCAGCAAATGCCACGCCGACCCGCCATTGGCGCGGATGGCCTGGATGATCTGGTCGGCCTCTGACGCCGGCACGCGCGGGTCGTTGGCGCCGGTGACAACCATCATCGGCTTTTTGATCTCGTTCACGCGGGTCAGCGGTGAAATTTCCAGCAGCTTTGCGCGCTGCACCGGATCGCGCTCATCGCCATATTCCACGCGGCGCAAATCGCGGCGATAGCTTTGCGTGTTTTCAAGGAAGGTGACAAAGTTGGAAATCGCCACGATGCAGTTGGTCGCACGCAGCTTGTCGCCAAATTGCACTGCCGCCGCATAGCACATATAGCCGCCATAGGAGCCACCGGTCAGGCCAAAGCGCGACGCATCCAGCCCGTCATCCTTGGCCAGCGCATCAAGGAACGCACCCATGTCCTTGACCGAATCCTCGCGCTTGAACGGACCATTATCCAGCCCGACGAAGGTTTTGCCATAGCCGGTTGACCCACGGACATTGGGGTAGAACAGTGCAACGCCTTCTTCATTCAGCAGATAATTATTCCGCCCCATGAATCCGGGGCGCGACTGCGCCTCAGGCCCGCCATGCACGCTCATGATCATTGGCCGCTTGCCCGGGAATTTTGCCGGGTCGGGGCGATAGAGGAAGCCCGAAACCTCAAGTCCATCAAAGCTTTTGATCGTCACCAGTTCAGGTTCCGCATTTTTCGTGACGTCCAGCCCGCCGGTCTCACTTTGCGTCCAGCGCGTTACTCTCAACGTTTTGGGATCAACCGAATAGGCGTCCACAGCGCTGCGTGCCGAGGTAAAGGTAAGGCCGATTTCACCCCATTCGGAAATTTCCAGCCCGCCGATCAGCCCTGCGGGCAGCGTATCGACCGTGCGCACTTTGCCCGATTTCATGTTCATGATCTTCAGGCGGCTCATGCCAGCCTCGTTAATCACATAGGCAAGGAAGCTGCCATCCGGCGCAATGTCGAAAGTATCGACATCCCATTTCTCCGCAGGCCCCTTTGGCGTGAACGCCCCACTTTTTACATCAAGCGTGCCCAGCCGCTGAAAATCGCTGCCCTCGTCCGAAGTTACCCACAGCGTTCCATCGGGCGCAAATTCCGCGCCGCCATAGGCAATGTCCTTTGCCGTGTCGCCAATCGGCGTCATCATGCCACTCGCCAGATCAAGCATGTGCATGTCGACATTGGTGACTGAGACATATTTGCCAACCAGCGCGCTTTTCTTGTCCGGCGAAAAAGCCTGCACATTCCATCCGCCGCCCGAAACCTCGGCAACCATGCGCGCGGTCGCCGGATCGCGGGGGTTCATGACGTAGAGATCCGTGTCGGTGCCATTGCGCTTGGTTGAGCTATAGGCGATCAATTCGCCATCATCGCTCCACGCGCCAAAGCCATTGCGGCTGACGCCATCGGTCAGCATCGACAGCTTCCCGTCTTTCAGCGTAAAGAGCTGGTAAAATTCATTGCCGCCAATATCCTTGCCAGTCACAAAGACATCGGCCTTTTTGGGGGCCCAGCCGCCACCGCCGACTGGCTCTGCCTCAAAGGTGATTTGCTGGCGCGCGCCCATGGGCATGGCAACGCGGTGCAGCTGCGCCGTGTTGCCAAAACGGGTGGCAATAACCATCGATTTGTCGGTCGGGTGCCAGCCGACAAAGCCCGCCGTGCGAAACTCCATATAGGGCCGCGTTTCGACAGCCAGCTCCAGCGGCACGGAGGGAATGCCGTCTGCGACCAGTGCAGCGGGCTTGGGAACGGCATTGGGGTCTGCCGCTTCCTGGGCAAAGGCAGGCGCAAATGGCAGGGTTAGGGCGGCAATGATAGCAAGGCTACGCATGACGAAAATCCTCTCGAAACTGTATTCAGCAGGCCTATGCCAGCCAGGTAACTTGTACAACGTCCAGTGTCGACCAA
The DNA here is from genome assembly GCA_964572205.1 of uncultured Sphingorhabdus sp. GTDB lineage: Bacteria > Pseudomonadota > Alphaproteobacteria > Sphingomonadales > Sphingomonadaceae > Sphingorhabdus_B. Next base: position 18,969 of record CAZNEO010000018.1, on the reverse strand, counting down.
CGGCCAACAGTGTTCGACATATGGGTTAAGTAGCCAGCTTGACGTGCCCGTGAAGCCGTTTAGACGGACCGGGATCAGAAACTGGGGGCGAAGATTACGTGTCGCGCATTTCATTGATATTGGCCAGCGGCGCGCTTATACCTGCCTTGCCCGCTTATGCGCAGCGCACAGCTGACAATGCCGTTACCCAATCGGGCGATGCATTTGGCCGCTCGGTCGGTAATGAACGGGTTGGCCTATACAATCAGGATGATGTCCGCGGCTTTGACCCTATCGATGCCGGCAATGCCCGGATAGAAGGGCTGTATTTCGACCAGCAGGACCGCGTCCCCAACCGCCTGCAAAGCGGCAATACCATCCGTGTCGGCATCGCCGCGCAGCGCATCCTCTTCCCGGCACCAACCGGGATCGTCGATTACGCTTTGCGCTTTCCCGGCGACACGGCAACCGCCAGCATCGAGATGGAACGCGGACCCTTTGGCGGCTTTGCAGGCGCGATTGAGGTAGAAATCCCGATCACCGCCAATCTGGGCATTTCAGGCGGCGTAGGTGGGCGCAACCAAGTGCGGCCCGAAGGCGGACGCAACCGGTTTCGCAATTTCGGTGCGGTCGTACAGTGGCAGCCTTATGAGGGTGCTCTGATCGCGCCTTTTGCCGGTGGCTATTATAACGCCGATGATGAAGCGCGCCCGACGATTTTCCCTGTGGCCGGTGCCCTGCCTCCGCGCATTCCGCGCGAAACCTTCCTCGGTCAGGATTGGGCGGAGCGCAACAATGTCAGCCGTACCATGGGGCTAGTCGCCAAATTGCCGCTCGGTGCAGTGAGCCTTGAGACCGGCCTGTTCCGTTCGAGCCGCCGGGCAGGCGATGCCTTTGCTGACATCCTGATCGGCGTGACAGCTGACGGCAGCGCAGCCAACCGCATCATTATTGCTGACGGCAATAATTATGACCTTTCGCATTCAGGCGAAGTGCGGCTGATCCACGAATGGGGCGAAAGCGATATCCGCCACCGCATCGCGCTCTCCTTGCGCGGCCGGGACAAGATCCGCCGTTTTGGCGGGACGCAGCGTATCGCGTTGGGACCCAGCTCCGCCATCGCGCCCGATCTGCGACCCCGCCCCGCCATTGCCCTTGGTGCGGACGATAATGACAGCGTGAACCAGCTGACCTATGGCATTGGCTATGGCCTCAACTGGGCCAATCGTGGGTCATTTGATGTTGCGATCTCTCAGTCGCGTTATCGCAAGGACGTGGATTTCGCGTCCGCGTTAAGGCCCGATCTGCGGGTCAGAGACAACCCGATCCTTTGGTCTGCCACCGGCTCGGTCTTCCTAAGCAAGCGGCTTGCGATCTATGGCGGCTATGTGCGCGGGCTTGAGGAAGCGCCGATTGCGCCGGATATTGCGGTCAACCGCGACGAGGCACCGCCCGCCATCCGTACCGAGCAGATGGATGCCGGCCTGCGTTTTGCCGTCACACCCAAATTGACGCTGATCGCCGGGCTGTTCTCGGTGAAGAAGCCCTATTTCAATCTCGATCCGGTTAGCCGATTCCGCGAACTGGGCAGCGTTGACAATCGCGGGATAGAATTATCCCTGACCGGCCAGCTGGCACCGGGCTGGACATTACTTGCGGGCACTTTGCTGCTCGATCCGCGCATTTCGGGCGAAGTGGTGCGTAGCGGGCAGATTGGCGAGCGGCCTGTGGGTTCGATCACCCGCCGCTCAATCCTGAACCTCGATTGGCGGCTGGATCAGGGCCAAGGCGACTGGTCCTTCGACCTTGCGCTGGAAAGCCTATCTTCCCGAACCGCCAATGCCGCCAACACGCAGGAGGTTGGTGCGCGCGAAAATCTCAATCTGGGTTTGCGTTATCGGTTTGATCTTGCTGGCTACAAGGCGCTGCTACGGATGCAGGTCAGCAATGTCTTTAACGATTATGGCTGGCAAGTTTCGTCCAGCGGCGGTTTCACGGCCAGTAGCGGCCGCACATGGACAGCGCAGCTCGTTGCCGATTTCTGACAGGCGGCACGCGGGATGTCTGACTATGTACCCTCGAAGGCATGGCTACTCCGAATTTGGCTGCGATGGAACGACGCCGAGCTACGCCTTTGGTTATGGGCATCGGACCGGCTTATTGGAATAACAATCAGCCTTTTGCCTTTTCTGCCTCAATCCATCTTTTCGCTATCTGGTCCAGCACATCCAGCGGCACGGGGCTTCTAACCCCGCCCCATCCCGACTTAAGCACCATTCGACTACCCGTCAGTCATAATGTTGCTCAAGTGGTAATGTTGATCGTTGTCTCTGGCTTGGTGCCTTCCGGAGCATCGGGATCGACATGCACCGTCGCCCGCGACTGGCCGGACATCACCACATTGAACCACAGATCAGGCTCCGGAATTTGGGTGAAGGCGGGCAGCAGAATATGATCATCATTATAGGTCAGTACCGACCAATATTGATTGCCGCCAAATTCGGTTTTCACCTGCATAACCTGCGCCAGCGCGCCCGAGTCCGAAACCGGCATCCAATATTTGTCCTTGTTCTTTTGATCGCGGTAAAGCGCATAGGGCGCATTGCCAGTATCAAGCTTGCAAAGCTGCGATCCGTCAGGCGCGGCAAATGCGCCCTTTTCCATCAAGGAAGGAAAGAGGGCGCTATTGAGCAGCGCCCCCATCATATCCTCGCGGATGATTTTCGCCTTCTTCCATTTGATTTTGTCTACACAGGGCGCAATCGAGCCGACGGCCTGCCCCTCAGGCAAGCCTGCCGGGAAGGTGATGGCATTAAGGATTTGGTCAACTGCGGCCTGCGCAGCATCGATATCATCGCTGGTGCTGGAATAGCGGATTTTCATGAGCCAGCCACCAACTGGCAGCATCGCAAGACTGCTAGCCTTAAACTGCCCGTTCCCCATGCGATAGTGACGCAGTAATCCTGTCATCACGGTCTGGCCCGGTCGCGCAATGGGTGTTGGTTGATCGCCAACGGGGACTGGGTCAAGGGCGGCTTTTGAGGCGCCGACAGCCCATTCACCACGATCAAACCATACCCCGACATCGTTCCAGTGCGGCCGATAGAGATATACTGTCGTGAGCGCACTATCTGATTGATATTGCACAGAAATATTTACCTGCGCTTTCGAAAAATCGCTGATCTCTGTGCGCTTCATATCGCCAATAGCTGCGGGAACGGTGACACCGCTGCGCTCATGCCGCCAGCTTTCCTCCGATGGCGCCGCGATTGGGCCCGGCTGCCCTGCCACAGCCGCTGTGGAAGCCAATGTCGCCAGCGCAAGCGCCGCGAAGGCGAACCCTGTCCTGAACCCCATCCTCACTCTCCCTTCTGTGCCGCGATCCAATCTTTCACCAGCATTTCCAGCACGTCCAGCGGCACCGCGCCCTGGCCCAGCACGGTATCATGGAAAGCCGCCAAATCGAATTTCGTGCCAAGCTCCTTTTCAGCCAGCGCGCGCAGCTCGCGGATTTTCAGCTCGCCAATCTTGTACGCCAGTGCCTGACCCGGCCAGCTGATATAGCGGTTGACCTCTGCCTCGATATTGGCCGCCGACAGAGCGGTGTTGTCGGTCATGAAATCGATGGCCTTTTGCTTGCTCCAGCCCTTGGCATGGATGCCCGTATCAACCACCAGCCGCGTGGCGCGCCACATTTCATAGGATAGTCGCCCCATATCCTTTGCCGGGGTATCATAGAGGCCCATCTCAATCCCCAGCCGTTCAGAATAAAGCCCCCAGCCCTCAACAAAGGCGGTGAAGAATACGCCATTTTTGCGGAAGTCAGACAGGTCCAGTTCCTGTTGCAGCGCGATCTGGTGATGATGGCCCGGCACAGCCTCATGCACCGACAGCGCGGGAATTTCCCATAATGGTCGCTGGTCAAGCTTCGACGTGTTCACATAGTAAAAGCCCGCAATGCCAATCGCAGGCGCACCGGGCGAATAATAGGCGGTCGTTGTGCCTTCGGCGATTTCCGCCGGGATTTCCTTTATGCCATAGGGCAGGCGCGGCAGACGGTGAAACAGGCCCGGCATCTTACCATCAATGGTCTTGGTCACCCGCGCGACCTTTTCCATCAATTCTTCGGGGGTTTTCGCATAATATTGCGGATCGGTGCGCAGATGCTGGATAAAGGCTTCGCGGCTTTCAAAGCCTGCCTTTTTTGCCACATCAACCATCTCGGCGCGGATGCGCGCGACTTCCGACAGGCCAAGCTGGTGGATGGCCTCTGCATCCATGTTGGTCGTGGTTTCCTGACGGATGCGAAGGTTGTAATAGTCAGCTCCCCCGGGTTGGGCCGACACCCCCGGCTCCTTGGCGCATGCTGGCTTGTAGCTTTTCGTGTACCAGTCCAAATGTTTCTGGAGCGCGGGATAGATTACCGCGTTGATCGTCGCGATATTCTGCGCTGCGAGCGCGTTCCAGTCGTCTTCGCTGATACTGTCAGGCTTTGTGCGCTTGTAGGGCTGGAAATAGCGGGACTCGCGTTCGTCCTTGGCGATCAACCCTGAAATGCCTTTTTCATAGCCTGTGAGTACCTCACAAGGCAGGGTGTACTTGCCCTTTATCGCAGTGTTAGCGACTTCGATGGACTGGTCGTTGACCCGCGCATATTGTTTCAGTCGCGCGTTGTAGCTTTCATAATCGGCCTTGTTGCGGAAGGGTGAGTTGTCTGCCAGCCCAGCGAAATTCTGGTGCCAACCCGAATAGGTCGAAAAATTTATCGCGCGCTGGCCGACGGCATTGGAAGCAATGTTGTTCCAAAGTGTGCGCGTCAGTATCTCATATTCGACCTTGTCCGTCGTGCTGAGTTCCTTTTCGCGAATGGCGACAAAAATCTTGGCCAGCAATTGGCGGCTCGCCTCGGCAAAGCGATCCTGCGCCTCCAGGCTGTAATCCCCCACCTGCCCCGCATAGCGATCATCCCCCAGCGAACTTGCCAGCGTGGGCGATTCTTTCAGCACCATCTGCCAATAGGCATCGACTGCCTTTTTCAGCGCCTCCCCCGCATCGGCATGGGCGGCAGTGGGGGTGAGGGTGAGCATGAGGGCGGCAAGCGGAAAAATGTTTTTCATGACACAAGCCTAAACCTCTGACCGGCCTTCGACAAGCTCAGGCATGCGGTTGGTGGGCTTGGTCAAACCAACAAAAAATCACTGTCCTACAATTCCCCCCTCTGCCATCATTCCTGCATGGAAAAGACGCATCAATCACGCACCAGCAACGCTCCAGCACAGCCGCTTTCTCGCGCTGCGAAAAATGTGCATTTCACTATCAACTTCGGCAGATTTGCGCCGCTTTTATTGCTCGCTGCCTGCGCGACAACAGCGCCGATTGCCGCCGAATCGCCTGCGCCGCCCGCCAGCGCGCAGGAGGCTCTGCGCAGCTATTATGCGACACTGGACCCGGCCAGGCTTCCGGTCGCCGCGCCCAATCCGGCGCTTAGCCCCGATACGCTCATCACGCGCTTTGCCTTTGGCTCGTGCCAGAATGAAAACCGCTCCATGGCATTTTGGGATGTAATCGCGGCGCAAAAACCGCAGGCTTTCCTGCTGATTGGCGACAATGTCTATGGCGACACGCGCGCGACATGGGGGGCGGATATCCCGACGCTGACGGCGAGTTATCGCAAATTATCCTCACGCGCCGAATTTGATCGTTTCCGCCGCAGCGTGCCGATGATGACGACATGGGATGATCATGATTATGGCGCGAATGACGCAGGGGGAAGCTTTGCCTTTAAGGAGCGGGCAGAGGCGATTTACGAGGCCTATTGGTCAAGCTCTGCCGAGGTGACGGCGCGCCCCGGCGTTTATGAAAGCCGCATAGTGGGGCCAGCGGGGCGGCGCGTGCAGTTCATCATGCTCGACAGCCGTTTCTTCCGCTCCGACCTTGTGTCGATGCCTTTCCGCGATCCCGGCCCGCCCCGCGGCTGGTATCTTCCCAACACCGATCCCAACGCCACCATGCTGGGCGAGGCGCAATGGCAATGGCTGGAAGGCGAGCTTTCAAAGCGCGCTGACCTGCGCTTCATCGTTTCATCGGTGCAGGTGGTTACCAGCGCGCATCAGTTTGAAAGCTGGGCTGCCTTTCCCAAAGAGCGCGAACGGCTTTATGCGATGCTTGGCGCAAGGGGTGTGAACAATGCCGTGCTGCTGACCGGCGACCGGCATTCGGGCGCGCTGTACAAGGCGGAGGTTGCAGGGCTCAAATCGCCCTTGTGGGAAATCACCGCTTCCTCGCTCAACATGGCATTTGGCAAGGGTGATGAGGCCGAGCGTGAGCCCGACCCGTCGCGCATTGGCGGCTTTTGGGCCATTCCCAATTTCGCCGTCGTTGACATTGACTGGGCCGGGCGAACGGTCAAGCTGTCGCTGCGCCGCGATGACAATAGCGTGCTGGAGGAACAGATCGTTCCGTTTAAATAGCGCCGCATTTAAATAGGGACTGTCCCTATTTACTAACTGTTTGAAAAATCGACGGGTGCGGCGATCGCCATCACCGTGTCGCGGATCATATGGGCCTCATCCAGCGGCAATGCCTGAAACGCCAATTCCCCCCCGGCAATGCCAAAATGCAGCGTGCACAGGCCAAGCATCCGGGCCATCGGGCCCTGCCGGATTTCGGCGCTTTGCACCTTTATCTGCGGTGCGATTTCAAACCGCTGGCGCCACCATCCCGCCCGCAGGCAAAGTTGCCTGCCATCCATTCCATAACGGTAGACGCGCCATTCAAGGAAGCCACTGACCAGCAAGGCGGCGGGAATGAATAGCAACAGCAGCGCTTTTGCGAAGCTGGAGTCGGCAAAGAGGATGACGGCGGCCATCGCTGCAAAGGTCATCGGGATGACGATCAGAAAACCGCCGAGCCACCAGCGAAATGCGCCGCGTTGCAGCGTAGCATTATCCGTCATTGGCTCAATACCCGCATCGGTCATGATTGGCCAGATTTCGTCCAGCCGGGCCAGCGGTGCGGCCATGAAATCGGCTTCCTCCTTGCTGTCCTGCGCCAGGCTGATGAATTTCAGCGCGTGCCAGCCGCGCCGCTTGCGGATGGGTCCGGTGACAATTGCCGCCGCCTGCACCCGGTTCACCGGCATGACGACATCGGTGCGGGTCAGAAACCCCCGGCGACGGCGAAAGCCGCGCTCATTGAGGTCCAGCCGGAAGCCATAATCGCGCAAAACCGTCCGGATGATCCCCGTGGCAACGCCAATGGCCGCCAGCACTGCAAGAGCGAATAGCCCCCCGGCAATGCCAGCGCCGACGCCAATGCCGTCCACGCTGACGCCTCTGTCCTCCACCAGCCCGACCCAGCGTTTAAGGTCCCACCAGTCAAAGGGCAGCAGGAAATCAAATTGCTGGGCAAGACCGCCCAGCACAGCAAAGATGATGAGGCTGAACGAATAGAAGCCCAGCGTCAGCAGCCGGTCATTGTCCATCGCAAAAATGGGGTTTGGTTCCGCCATGCCCTCATCGGCGAGCACGACATCCTGCTCCATCACCTGCGCCTTGCGGACGCGCACGGTTTCGCGCAGAGCCGCTGCCCGCTCCATGCTGACAAAGCTCAGCTTGGCATCTTCGCCTTCGCCGCCGCCGGTTTCAAATTTCACCTCGCCCAGGCCGAACAGGCGCGCCAGCGGCTTTTCCTCGATGCTGACATCCTGAATGCGATCATAGGGGATGGAGCGCACCGTGCGGTTCAAAATCCCCTGTTCTATGCGGATATCATCGCCGTCGAGCAGGAAGCGAAAGCGCAGCCAGCCAATCCAGCGGAACAGCAGGCTGACCAGCATAACGGCAAGAATGATAAGCGGGATCCATATCGGATTGTCCCGTGCCCCCGTGCCAAAAAGCGCCGCGAGGATAGGAAAAAACAGCTGCGGCAGGCCAGTGATAAAGCCGACAAAAAGCCCCAGCGGATGTGTACGTTCCCCCTGCGCCAGCGGCGGCTCTTCCAAAGCTGTGTCGCTCACGCCTGCGCCTGTTTGATATGGTCACGAATACGTTCGCGCAGCGCAAGCGCATCGGCATGCTGCAATCCGGGCAAGGTGATGGTGCTGCCATGTGTCCCCGCCGTATGCGCCGAAAAGGTTGCAAGGTCATAGCGCCGTTCAATCGGCCCCTGATCAACATCCATATGCTGGATGCGGCCGAAGGGAACGACCGTATCGCTGTAAAACAGATAGCCGCGCTTGATACGCAGCCGGTCTTCACCGGCATCATAGCCCCAGCGCGCAAAGCGGCGCGGCGGCACCGACCAGACGATATAGGCAAGCAGCAGGAACAAAGGGACAAAGATGGAGCCCAGCGGCAGCAATTCGGCAACTTCCAGCACAGCGGCTCCGCCAAGCGGGATCAGCGCGACGAGCGCGCCCGAAATACGCATGACTTTGACAAAGGCGGGATCAAGGGGTGTCAGGGTTTCCGGCGCATCCATCGCGTCTCTATGCTAGCACTGTGTTACCAATGCAAGACGCTTTGGTACGTCCGATCAGAGCGCCTGACTGCCTGTCTCCACCTTTTCGACCCATTCGGGGAAGAATTGCGGCGCCCGTTTTGACCAGCCGGGCGCCGTGGCAACGGCTTCACTGATCGACTGCAACAATATCTTGCGCCGGTCGGGCTGAAGATGCGGCATAGAGGCTGCTGCGCAAAAGGCCGCCGGCAGCCATGGCCGCGCCTCTGCACCCACCAGCCGTTCATAGAGGAACCGATAGGCCGAAAAGCCGTCGAGCCTTCCTTGCCCCAGGTCAAAGGCCGATACCGAAACAAGCGGAGCCATGAACGGCTCTGCATCAGCTATGGTGCTGCTGTCGGGGATCAGTGCGCGGATTTCAGGCAGCCGGTCGTAAAATCCATATTGCGCCTTGATGCTTGCCGCCTCGACGACATCGCGCGACCAAAGGGCAATGGCATCCTTTCGATCAAAGGCCACATCCAGCGAACGGCGGATATAGCGCTGCGCGCCCGCGCCAAAGCTCGCAAATTCCTTGATCTCTGCAAGGGTCATCATCCCCGGTGCCGATGTACTGCCTTCACGCATATTCAGTGCCCCAAAAAACGTTTCCCCTGTCAAAACTGACCCACACTGTGTCGCACAAAGATGGTTACCGGTCCGTTAATGATTGGCGATTGGACCCGATATCCGGCTGGCAGCTTCGATCAACATCGCCGCGTATTCGACAAGGTGCAGCCTTGGCAGGCGCATTTGCCAAAAAAACGGGTATGAAAACGGACAATGAAAGTGTTTTCTGCCCCGCGCCCCACGCTGGTTGGCCATCAATTGGCTTTCCTGACGATTATCGGCTTTTGGGTGTTCCATGCGCTGATCGTTTCGGTGCGCGCCACGGTGCTGGACCTGCCGGAACCCAGCGAGTTGGTGTGGCGGCGGGTATTTGTCACTTGCGTCGGGATTTTCCTCACCTGGCTGCTCTATCTGGTGCTGCGACTATTTGACCGGCAGCCGCTGGGGATGCGCGTTGCCATGGCCTTTGGCCTGTCGCTGCCCTGCGCGCTGCTGATTGCCTTTGCCAACTATTATATCTTCAACATCTATGACCCAATCAGCATGTTCGAGGACCCGAGCATCAACCAGCAGGTCGAGGAAATACGCGCACAGGTCGGCTATGATTTCTGGCAGGAAATCGCCGAAATCACGGTCACCCGCTATTTTTTCATCATTGCCTGGGCTTCGCTTTACCTGACGCTGGGCTATGCCCGCGAGGTGCGCGAGGCGGAACGGACAACGTCGCGCTATGCGCAGGCCGCGCAGGATGCGGAGCTGCGCTCGCTGCGCTATCAGGTCAATCCGCATTTCCTGTTCAACACGCTGAACAGCCTGTCCAGCCTGGTGATAAAGGGCGACAATGAACGGGCGGAGGCAATGATCCAGTCGCTGTCGGAATTTTATCGCACCAGCCTGTCAAGCGATCCGTTGGAGGATGTCACGCTGGAAGAAGAAGTCGCGCTGCAACAGCGCTATCTGGAGGTGGAGGGCGTTCGCTATCCTGACCGGCTGCGAACTGAAATCGATATCCCTGCCGCCTTGCGCGGCATCCGCGTGCCCGGCATGATCCTGCAGCCGCTGGTGGAAAATGCGATCAAATATGGCGTGTCGAGGGCCAACCGGCCAGTCACCATCCGCATTGCTGCAACACGCGCCGATGGGATGACGCAAATCAGCGTCACTGACGATGGTGACGCCATCACAGGCGGTGCGAAACATGGGGTGGGCATTGGCCTTGCCAATGTGCGCGACCGGCTGGAGGCACGTTATGGCACAAGGGGGCGGCTGGTAACACAGCAAGGCGGCAGCGGGGGCTATGCCGCCACTATTACCATAGAGGATGAGGGAATATCATGACCGCACCCGATAGCATTCGCCTGCGCACGCTGATTGTCGATGACGAGCCGCTGGCCGTTGAACGGCTGGAAATTTTATGCGCCGCCTGCCCGGAGGTGGAGGTTATCGGTCATGCCGGTGACGGGCTGGCCGGCCTGACCATGGCCGATGAACTGGCCCCTGACCTGGTGCTGCTGGATATTGAAATGCCCAAAATGGACGGGATTGCGGCCGCCCGCGCGCTGCGCTCCATCAAGCCAAGCCCGGCGATCGTGCTGGTCACCGCCTTTGACAATTTCGCGGTCGAGGCATTTGATCTGGATATTGTCGATTATCTGTTGAAACCCGTTGCCCCGGCGCGCTTGCAGCGGGCGATAGCGCGGACCTTGGCGGCACGCTCCCGGCCAGAGGAGGAAGAGGCAGTCGCGCAGGGCGATTTTGCCACGGAATTCTGGGTATCCCACCGTTCCGAACTGATCCGCGTGGCTGCCATTGATATTGACCGGATCGAGGCAGAGCGGGACTATATGCGACTGCACACGGGCGGACGCAGCTATTTGCTGCACCAAACGATCTCAACATTGGAACAACGGCTGAACCCCGCCCATTTTCAACGAATTCACCGCAGCCATATCGTGCGCCGCAACCTGCTGACCGGGTTGCGCCATGAGGGCGGCGGGGTGTGGCATGCCTTGCTAGAGGGCGACCTGTCGCTGCGCATTGGCCGCAAATATCTCGCCGATGTCAAAAGGCTGGCAGGCAAATAGGGGGTTTGGCTATTTCCGGCCCGTCTGGCGTACCTTAAACTTTTTGCGGGCAATCAGCTTTTGCATGGTAAACCAGCCAAAGGCGAGCGCCATAACGGCAATCAACAACAGCGCCCAGACAATCCTGTCTTCCATATTTGCGAACCCTCTCACGGTATCTTTGTACCTGTAATGGATGACAAACTCTAAGAAGTACCAAAAGGTAAAGCAACCAATTGCTTAACCAATAACGGTGGATAAACCTCTATGGCCTGACTCTAAATCGCCTTCGCCTGCGTTGGGGTATTGACGCCCATGGATTGCAAATAGCGTTTGATGTTGCGCGCGGCCTGCCGCAGCCGATGTTCATTTTCAACCATGGCAATGCGGACATAGCCCTCGCCATCCTCGCCATAACCAACCCCCGGCGCAACCGCGACCTTTGCCTCGGTCAGCAGCTGTTTGGAAAATTCCAGACTGCCCAGATGCGCCAGCGCAGGCGGCAGCGGCGCCCATGCAAACATGCTGGCGCGTGGGGCGGGGATATCCCAGCCAGCACGGGCAAAGCTTTCCACCAGCACATCGCGGCGTTTATGATAGAGTTCGCGGTTTTTTTCGACGATATCCTGCGGCCCGTTCAGCGCCGCACAGGCCGCTGCCTGAATGGGCGTGAACGCGCCATAATCCAGATAACTTTTCACCCGCGTCATTGCGGCTATCAGCGTCTTGTTGCCCACGGCAAAGCCAACGCGCCAGCCCGCCATGGAATAGGTTTTTGACAGGGAGGTAAACTCCACTGCCACATCCTTGCCGCCCTTCACCTGCAAAATGGAGGGGGTGGGATTGCCGTCGAAATAGAGCTCTGAATAGGCAAGGTCAGACAGGACCCACACCTTATTCTCCTTCGCCCAGGCGACGAGCCGTTCGTAAAAGCCAAGGTCCACCGTTTCCGCCGTCGGGTTCGACGGATAGTTGACCACAAGAATGGAAGGCCGGGGCACTGTGAAGGCCATTGCACGGTCGAGCGCGCGGAAATAATTTTCGTCCGGCGTCGTTGGCACAGAGCGGATCGTTGCACCGGCAATAATGAATCCAAAGGTATGGATGGGATAGCTGGGATTGGGTGCGAGGACGACATCGCCCGGCTCGGTGATTGCGGTCGCAAGGCTGGCCAGCCCCTCTTTCGACCCCATTGTCACCACAACCTCCGTCTCGGGATCAACATCAACGCCAAAACGCCGCGCATAGTAATTTGCCTGCGCGCGCCGCAGACCCGGAATGCCTTTGGACGCTGAATAGCCATGCGCATCGGGCTTTGCCGCGACCTCGCACAGTTTTTCAATGACATGCGGCGGCGGCGGCAAGTCGGGATTGCCCATGCCAAGATCAATGATATCCTCGCCCGCGGCCCGCGCGCTCGCCCGCATCGCATTGACCTCTGCAATGACATAAGGCGGCAGGCGTTTCATGCGGTAAAAGGTATCGGACATGGCTCCCATTTCTGCATTTATGTGGCGATTGCCCGTCCATGCTCCATGTCGCCGCGCTTTTCCAGAAAAACCGGCGGTCGATGCAGGCTAAGGCATCCGCTCTGCTTGGGGTCTGGACCCTAATCCTCCAGCGAAAGCAGTGACGCATTGCCGCCTGCGCTGGTGGTATCCACGCTGGTGGTGCGTTCGGCGCAAAAGCGGTGGAGATAATGCGGGCCGCCTGCCTTGGGACCGGTTCCCGAAAGACCCTCGCCGCCAAAGGGCTGGCTGCCCACGACCGCGCCGATCATCGAGCGGTTGATGTAAAGATTGCCAACCTCTGCCAGCGCCTCAACCATATCCGACACCCGCGCAATGCGGCTATGCAGCCCCATGGTCAGGCCAAAGCCCTTGGCATTCACACGGGCAATAGTCTCCTCCAGCTTTCCGGCAGGCCAGGTGGCGACATGCACAATCGGCCCGAACCATTCGGTGTTAAGCGCATCGACATTGTCCAGCCGAATGATCGTGGGCGGCACGAACAACCCTTCAGAAGGCACAGCAATGCTGTGCACAATCCGGTCTGCCATGCTGGCACGATAGGCCATCAGCCGGTCATAGGCCGCCTGATCGATCACCGGGCCAATGTCCGTTGCAGGATCGGCCGGATCGCCGACCACCAGCGCATCCATTGCCCCTGCCAGCATCTCCAGCGTGCCTTCGGCAATTTCCTCTTGCAGCAACAACAGCCGCAACGCCGAGCAGCGCTGGCCCGCCGACTGAAAGCCGGAGATAATCACGTCGCGCACCACCTGTTCGGATAGCGCGGTTGAATCGACGAACATGGCGTTTAACCCGCCGGTTTCGGCAATCAGCGGCACTAGCGGGCGGCTGTCATCAGCCAGCAGATTGCGGGCAATGGCCCGGGCAGTTGGAACCGATCCTGTAAACACAACCCCTGCGATACGCGGATCGCCGGTCAGCGCCGCACCAACATCGCCACCGCCCGTCACGATCTGCAGCGCAGCTTCGGGGATACCGGCCTGATAGGCCAGTCCAACAGCATGAAGGGCGATTTGCGGCGTCTGTGGTGCAGGTTTGGCAACCACAGTGTTGCCAGTGACCAGCGCCGCTGCGACTTGCCCCAGAAAAATCGCCAGCGGGAAATTCCACGGCGCAATCGCGGCCCAGACGCCGCGCCCTTCCATGCGCAGGACATTGCGTTCCCCTGTGGGGCCAGGCAATTCAACAGGGTGCAGATCAGCGCGAGCGCGCGCCGCATAATAACGGCAAAAATCAATGGCCTCGCGCACCTCAGCCAGCGCATCGGGGATCGTCTTTTTGGCCTCCTGCACAGCTATTGCCATAAGGTGCGCGCGGTTCTCCTCTAGCAGATCGGCGAGCCGATCGAGACAGGCGGCACGCTCATCAACAGGAGTCGAGGCCCATAAGGCAAAGCCTGCTTGTGCCTTTGAAATTGCATCGTCGACCCCGGTTTCGTCCTTCCCACCTGCGCCGTTATAAGGATTACGCACTTGCAGCGCCGTATGTTGAAGCACTGCGGCATCGTCCAGATCCAGCCCCTCGCTGTTCGCACGCTCCGGCATGAACAGGGCAGCGGGCAAACGGATGGCAGGATGGCGTGTGCCGCCATGGCTGCGCACTTTTTCAACGGGGTCAGCCAGCAATTCCTCCTCGCTCACATCCTCATCAGCGAGCTGGTGGACGAAACTGGAGTTCGCGCCGTTTTCAAGCAAGCGGCGGACAAGATAGGCAAGCAGATCGCGGTGGCCGCCGACCGGCGCATAAATGCGGCAATGATAGCCTTTGTCGCGCACCAGCGCCTCAAACAGCCCCTGCCCCATGCCATGCAGTCGCTGGAATTCAAAATCGCGCACGTTGCCCGCCCATTCCAGGATTGTTGCCACGGTCAGCGCATTGTGTGTTGCAAAGGCCGGGCGGATATTGGCCGCTGCCAGCATGTCACGCGCGCAGGCAAGATAGGACACATCGGTCGCGGCCTTGCGCGTGAACAGCGGGAAATCAGCCAGCCCGCGCTCCTGCGCCCATTTGATTTCGCTGTCCCAATAGGCACCCTTGACGAGGCGCACCTGCATGATCCGTCCGGTTTCGCGGCCCAGCGCATCGGCCCAAGCGATGACAGGGCGTGCTCGCTTTGAATAGGCCTGCACTGCCATGCCAAGCCCATCCCAGCCGCGAAGGTCAGGGACCCGCGCCACCGCCTCGATTATGTCGAGGCTCATTTCCAGCCGTGCGGCTTCCTCAGCATCCACGGTCAGCTGCACGCCTGCGCTTGCCGCCAGGTGCGCCAGCTCGGCCAGCATCGCCGCAAGGTCAGGCACACAGGTCGCCGCCTTTGCCGTTTCATAGCGCGGATGCAGCGCGGATAATTTCACCGATATGCTGTGCCCGCGTTCGGCGCGCATCCCAACGGCGGCAATGGCGGCTTTGTAGGCGTCAAAATAGCGCGCTGCATCGGCGTGGGTGCGCGCGGCCTCACCCAGCATATCAAAGCTGGCGGTAAAGCCTTTATGCTCGCGCCCGTCCATCCGCTTCATCGCTTCGTCGATGGTGCGGCCCATCACGAAAACCTGCCCCATTAGCCGCATGGCTGCGCCCACGCCCTGCCGCACGAAAGGCTCGCCTGCGCGCGCCACCAATCCGCGCAGCGCACCCGCAGTGGCATCGCCAACGCCAGTCCCGCTTACCAGAGCCTTGCCCAGCACCAGGCCCCAAGTCGCACTGTTGACCAACAGGCTGGCCGATTGCCCCTGATGCGCGCGCCAGTCCGCATCGCCCAATTTGTCTGCAATCAGCAGGTCGGCCGTGTCAGGATCGGGAACACGCAGAAACGCCTCAGCCAGCGAGAGCAGCGCTGTGCCCTCTTCGGTGCCCAGTCGATATTCCTGCAAAAACTGGTTTACCCAGCCGTCATTTTGCGCAGCCCGCAATTGGGAAAGCAGGCCGCGCGCTATGTCCATAACATGGCTCCGTTCCTGCGGCTGGAGCTGCGCTGCGGCAAGCAGCGGGGCAAGCACATCTGGTTCGGGGGCGCGGTGCAGCGGACGGATGGCGCTGCGTGACTGGGAAAGATCAAATGCCATGCCGCCGCATAGCCCCTAAGGCCATACGGCGACAAGTTTCATCTGATACTACTCTCCTGCCGCTTGCAGGAGGGGAGCTGTTGCTGATTAGCGATAACGGCGCCGGCAGTTGCTGTCCGACTTGTCAATTGCCCGGCCGGCCAGCGCGCCAACTGCTGCACCGATAATCGCGCCTTCGGTCCGGTTGCGACGTCCGGCAACTTCGCGGCCCGCAAGCCCGCCGACGACCGCACCGATGATTGTGCCACCCGTGCCCCTGTCACAGCGGTTGCCCCGATATTTGCGATTGTCACCATAATAGCCGCGATTGTCATAATTATAATAGCCATCATCATGGTCAAACCCCGCCATGGCAGGCGTTGCGCCAAGGCCAGTGGCAAGTGTGGCTGCGGCGATCAGGGTTCCCAGGGTCTTTGTCTTCAACATCGTCTTCACTCCTTTGGTCTTGGCCGCCATCCGGTTGTGAAAGATGCGGGGCCGTTGCACTATTGTCCGGTGATCCCTGCTTTACGCATCGCGGTTTGAGCCTATGCTGAATGTGTCGTTATTTTCTGTTCAGGTTTTTTCGTACTTTTATGAACAAGCATTCACGCCGTTGGCCATTGCGCCTTTTGCTTATTGGCCTGCTTGCCGTGCTGGCCGTGGGGGGGCAGCGCACCGCCCAGAAAAATGCCAGCCAGGATATCCGTATGATCCCGCTGGCGCTGGATGCGTCTGACCCGGCGCGGGTTTCGGTCGGGGCGCTGCGATTCAGGAATGCGTGGGAATTGCGCAGCGACAATAGCGATTTTGGCGGGCTGTCGGCGCTGGTTGCGCTGAAAGATGGGCGCTTCATTGGCATCAGCGATGCAGGCGCGCTGGTGGGATTCGGCCTGACCGGGGATGCGCGGGTCGACCGTCCCTTTATCGCAGCGTTGCCCGGCGCCTTTGGCGGCAAGGTAAATTATAAGGACCGCGATTCCGAAGGCATTGCCTATGACCCGCAATCGGGCCGCTTCTGGGTCAGCTATGAACATCGCCATGCCATCCGCCGCTTTACGCCGTCGCTGTCGCGGGTGGATGGGATCGCACGGCCTTATGCCATGCGCCGCTGGCCCAGCAACAAAGGCACAGAGGCGCTGGTACGTCTGCCCGATGGCCGCTTTTTCGCCTTTGCCGAGGGAGGAGAGCAAGAGGGCGTCTATCCCGCCATTGCCTTTTCGGGCGATCCGGTGGAACCCGGCACAACGCAGTTCAGCTTTCGCTATCGCCCGTCAAAAGAGTATCGGATAACCGATGCAACCGCGCTTCCCGATGGCAGGCTGCTGCTGCTGGAACGGCGGATCGGCTTTCCGCAGGGCTTTACCGCCCGACTATTGCTGCTCGACCCCAAAACGATTCGCAGCGGTGTGACCGTGGCCGGAGAGGTTATCGCAACGCTGGAACCACCGTTGCTGGTGGACAATATGGAGGGCATTGCCCTGACGCAAGAGGAAGGCCGCACTATTGTATGGCTGGTGTCAGACAATAATTTCAACGCCATCCAGCGGACGCTGCTGATGAAATTTGCACTGGCGATACCCGATAAAAAACCGGAGGCGCAAAACGCCCCCGGCTTTGATTCGCTCTAAAAGCGTGGTGGTTTAAGCGGCAACCGCCTGCTTTTTGACAACCGCTTTTTTGATCTTGCGGGCATTGGCGCTCAGCTTGTCATCGGCGGTTTTCAACAGCCAGTTGTCAAGGCCGCCAACATGTTCGACCGAACGCAGGCCATGCGTTGAAACGCGCAGCTTAAAGCCCTGCTCCAGCGCATCCGACAGCAAGGTCACATTCTGCAAATTGGGCAGGAAGGTGCGCTTTGTCTTGTTGTTGGCGTGGCTCACATTGTGGCCAACCATGCGGCCCTTGCCGGTCAGTTCGCAGATACGCGACATGTCAAAAAATCCTGTTCAGTGTCGATGATCGGGAATCAGTGCTCCCGGAAAGGCGTTGCCCCTAACCGTGCAAGCCCCAAAGGTCAAGCAAGAAGCAATTGTGCCAATCTTGCCCGCTGCCACGCCGCATCGCCATGCTGCGATGCTTGGAAAATCGCGGCGCGGCGGTGCAGTCCGGCATCGCAGTCATGGGTAAAACCAAAAGCGCCGTGGAACTGGATCGCCCGGTCGGCAGCAAAGCTATAGGCCTTGTCCGCTGCTGCCTTGGCCATATGCGCTGCCACTTCTCCCGCCCCCTGCCGCGCGAAACTGGCGGCTGCGCTGTAAAGGTGCGAACGCGCCTTTTCATAGGCAACATAGGCATCGACCATGGGATGTTTCAGCGCCTGATATTCGCCGATCAACTTGCCAAATTGCTTGCGCACCTGCAGGTAGCTCAGCGTATAATCGATCACTGCCTGCGATCCGCCGACCATCTCCGCTGTCTGCAACAGCAATGCTGCCTGTTCCAGCAGGGCAAAGGGCGCGGCGTCCAAAAGCGCGGTTACCGGCACCGACAGGCCATCAAGGCTAACGGCGAAACTGCGCTTTGTCTCATCGATGATCGCCTCGCGCCGCAGCGCGGATGGCGGGACATCCTCCAGCAGGACGAAGGCCGGGCGGCCATCAAGCGTAATCGAAACCACAATGAGCGCTGCATTGGCCGCCCAAAGCACAAAATGCTTGGTCCCCGAAAGGTGTAGCCATTCGCCATCGCGCCGGGCCGTTGCGGTCACATTGGCAAGGTTCCAGTCGCCATGCGCCTCGCACAGCGCCAACGTTGCGATGTCGCCGCTGGCAAGCCTTGGCAGCCACGCCGCCTGCTGGCCGTGCGTGCCGCCTGCCTGCAACAGCTGCGCGGCAAGCGTGGTTGCCACAAAGGGCGATGCCAGCATATTGCGGCCCATCTGCTCCACCACCGGAACCACTTCGGCCAGCGACAGACCCACGCCGCCATGGCCTTCGCTAATGGTTATCGCCAGCCAGCCAAGGTCAGCCATTTCGCGCCAGACGCCTGCGTCAAACCCCGCTTCGCTGTCCATCAGCGCGCGCACCTTTTCCATAGGCGAACGATCGCGGCAAAATGCCGTCGCGCTATCAAGCAAGTCGCCCTGCGCCTCACTGAAATCCAGATTTCCCAGCTCCATCGCACTGCAATTCCTTAATCGAACGATTAAATCAAGTGTGCGCCGCACCGTCTTTCGGAAACGACAATAGCGCAAAAAATATCCTAATATAATCAACCGATAGATAAAGAGGGACAGTCCCTATTTAAAAGGACGCTGTCCTACAACAAACCATATAGGTTATC
>CAZNEO010000017.1:10035-52528 GCA_964572205.1 uncultured Sphingorhabdus sp. | reverse complement strand
GCTGCCGCAACAAAGCCTCAGGCCGCGCTGCGACGGCCATAACGGTCGCTGACAAAGCCCCACACGAGGCCCCCCAGCGCTGCGCCAATAGACTGCCTCCCCAGCACATCGCCCAGCACTGTATCAGGGATCGCGCGGTCTTCCTTCAAATAGGTCGAGGCCCAGCCAGTAAATGCCTGATAGGCAAAGAAATGGAGGCCAGTCATCGTCGCCAGCAATATCGTCTGCTTGGTAACGCCGGGGGCGAACAGGGCAAGGCCAATCGCGCGGTTGATGGAAGGGGCTGCGTAGCGGAGCCTGCAGGTAGCAGCGAAGCAGGCCATCGCTTATCCAGTAGGGCGGCGGCGGCGCTTTGCAGGCAAGCTATGCACCGCCGCGCCACTTCCGCGTCTGGCATCATCCGAAAGACCGCCAAGGCGTTGAATGGCCTTGACGCGCGGGGTTCGTGACGCGACAGGCATGGCCATGCAATTTCTTTCGGACAATGTCGCTTCCGTCCACCCAGCGGTGTTGGAGGCCATCGTCGCGGCCAATGCGCCCGATGCGGGCTATGACAATGACAGGCTGAGCAAGCAGCTGGACGCGCGATTTTCGGACATTTTTGAAACTGCGGTGAAGGCCTATTGGATTTCGACGGGAACAGCCGCCAATTCCCTGGCGCTGGCCTGCCTGTGTCCGCCCTATCGCGCCATCATCACGCATGAAGAAGCGCATATTCAGAATGACGAATGTGGCGCGCCGGAATTTTTCACCCATGGCGCAAAATTGCTGCTGGCCGGAGGAGAACAGGCAAAGCTGACCCCTACGGCCATATCAGCGCGCGCGGCGCAAATTCCGGCGGACGTCCACTGGGCCCAGCCGCACGCCGTTTCAATCACCAACGCTACCGAACTGGGCTGCGTCTATTCTGCCGGCGAAACCGCCGAAATCGGGGCCTTGTGCAGGGACAAAGGCTGGGGCCTGCACCTTGACGGCGCGCGCTTTGCCAATGCGGTCGCTTCGCTGGATGCGCATCCTGCCGACCTGACGTGGCGGGCTGGGGTTGATATTCTCTCCTTTGGCTTTGTCAAAAATGGCGGCATGAATGCGGAGGCGCTGATCTTTTTCAATCCTGATCAGGCCGCCGCCTTTGCCGCAATGCGCAAGCGGGCCGGACATTTGCAATCAAAGGGGCGATTTGCCGCAGCCCAGTTGCTGGCGCTGCTCGATAACGACATCTGGCTGGACAATGCACGCAGCGCCAATCGCAGCGCAAAGGCGCTGGCCGAGGCCGCCGGAGCGAGGCTGGCCGCGCCTGCGCAGGCCAATGAGGTTTTTGTGACCCTTTCGCGCGAAGAAGCGGCAAAATTGCGGGCGCAGGGCTTTGGCTTTTATGACTGGGGAAGCGATATGGCGCGCTTTGTGGTCAGTTGGAACCAGCCCGATGCGGATATTCTGGCGCTGGTTGCCGCCTTGCGATCGCTATAGGCGCAATCCCCCGCCGCTCCTGTCTTTGCGAACAACGCCACGTGAGCTCGCCGGTCAATCTTTTTGCTAGGCAAGAGCGGGACGGCATCGCGGCGAATGGGCAGCACATGGTGCGCCACTTCGCTTCTGATAGCCTCCTAAGGCAAAGGCCGCGGGCGGTGGTTTTCGTCCAGCGCGACAAAGGTAAACAGTCCTTCGGTTACCTTGACTTGCTGGTCACCGCGATCACGCGTGGCAATCACTTCCAGCCTGATGGCCATGGAGGTCCGCCCCCGCCGTTCCAGCCAGCCATAGACCGACACAATGTCGCGCAGCAAAATGGGAGCGATAAATTCCATCTTTTCAATGGCAACGGTCGCGCAGGCCCCTTGGCAAATCTTGCTTGCTATTATGCCACCTGCAATATCCATCTGCGCCAGCACCCAGCCGCCGAAGATATGGCCGTTGCTGTTGATATCAGCAGGCCGGGGACTGACCCGTAAAATCGGATCATTCCGGTCTTTGTGGTCACTTTCGCTCATCGGTCAGCTTCGCCTTCAAAGGGGTCGTCGATGGACTCGTCATGCCCCGTGCCGCTTGACAGGAAAACCAGCCCCATCAGCCCGGCCATCAACATGATGGATGCGATAATCGCGCCTGCTGTCGCAATGTAAAAATGGATGGAAATGAACCCGTTGATCCACCAGAACAGAGTGAGCGCAGCAACCGTGACGGCAAGTGTAAAGCCGAACATCCATCGCATCAGCCGCCGGTATCGGCTCCACGCAAAATGGGCATAGTCGGGATCGTCGAGGGGTGATTTGCGAGTCATATTTTTCCTTGGCTGCCGCTTATGCTATAAGCTGCCGTCAGGGCAAGATGAGGAGGAAATTATGACAATCGCCGCGATCATGCACGGACAGGATGGCACGGTGCACACAGCAGCGCCGCAGGAAAAGGTGCAGGAAGTCGCCAAACGCCTTGCCGAAAAGCGCATCGGCGCGCTGCCCGTTGTCGAGGGCGGGACAATTGTCGGCATTTTTTCCGAACGCGACGTGATTTACGGCCTTGCAACGCACGGACCAGCGATGCTGGACAAGCTCGTCAGCGAGGTAATGACTTCGCCTGCGATCACCGTGACTTCCGATACGCCGATCTTGTCGGCGCTGTCATTGATGACGCGGCGGCGTATCCGGCATTTGCCCGTTGCCGATGATGGCCAACTGACAGGCTTTGTCTCGATTGGCGATCTGGTCAAATACCGGATTGAGCGGATTGAGGCAGAGGCGGCGGCCATGCGCGACTATATCCAGATGGCCTGAAACAGCCCGAAATTAAGGTTAAAGGGATATTTACCCTGATTCCCTAGGCCGAGAAATGTGTTTCTCCGCCTGAAAAATATTTGTCCTGCAATGCGGCTATTTCTGACGCTGCTTTTTGCTGCGCTGTTATGGCCGTCTGCCAGCCATGCGTATCACGGAGAAATCCCGTTAAAGCCCTGCGTGCGGGCGGTCGAAGCGGGCGACACGGTGGAAATGGTCGCCGCAACAGCCGCGAAATTTGACTGCACGACGCCGCAGACGCAATTTGGACCCGGTGATTATTGGGTGCGGCTGGATACCCGCCACACGAGCGGCAAAATGACAGATCCGCTCAAGCTTCGGATGGCCAGCCTTTGGCTTGATAGCCAGGAAATCCATGTCTTTTATGCGGACGGGACCCGCTCTGCGCTCTTGGTTCCGGCCGACAGGACCAGCGATTTCATCACATTGGGTGCGCGGCTGGAGTTTCCTTTGGCTCAAAACGGTCAGGCTGTTGAGCAGATTATCGTGAAGGTGGGCAACGCAGCCAATATTCGCGGTATCATGCTTTCGCCGCAGTTGCTTGCCACGCATGAAAGTGCACGCGACCAGCGCAACCTTGCCGCGCTTTACGGGGCATTTGCGGGACTGTGCCTTGCCTTGCTGGTCTATAACATTGCCCTGTGGCGCGGGATGCGCAGCCCATTTCAGCTTGCCTATGCCGCCATGGTCATTTCGCTGCTGGCCTATGCCTTCACATCCTCGGGGGCTGCGGCCCTGATATTTCCGGACCTGGAAAATCAGCAACGCTTGCGGTTCAACTATGTCATGCTTGCCAGCGCCGCGGCCACTGCCCTGATTTTCCTGAGGCATTTTTTGGAGAAGCATTGCTTTCCGCCATGGCTGGTCCGGATGTTCTGGATTCAGGCCGCTTCGCTGGTGACGGCTGGGGCAGCCTTCGCGCTGCTGGCGCCGCAGAAGATCAACATTCTCGACCAGATCTATTTTTTCAGCTTTGTGCCGCTTCCCGCCTTTTTCATTCTGGCGCTATATTTTGGGTGGCGTTCCAAAAGCCGCTACACCGGCTATCTGTTGCTGGCATGGACCGCGCCGGTCGTGGTTTCCACCGCCCGCAGCCTGCACGGCATTGGCCTTATCCCGCACAGTTTTGCGCTCGACAATGCCTCGTTAAGCGCAATGGCCATTGAAGCAATGATCAGTTCCATGGCTATTGGCCAACGTGTCCGTCAGATTGCCCGCGAACGGGACGGTGCACAGCACAGCGCCGCCCTCGCCCGCAATCTGGCTGACCGGGATTCGCTCACGGGTCTGCTCAATCGTCGGGCCTTTGTCCGCTTGTTGCTGGAAGAACCGCGCGAATGGCAGTTGGTTCTGGTCGACATTGACCATTTCAAACGGGTCAATGACACGCTGGGCCATGTTGATGGCGATGAAGTGCTGGTCAAGGTTGCCCGCACATTGGAGAGCGGCTGCGGCACCGGCGCGCTGGTTGCGCGGCTTGGTGGTGAGGAATTTGCCATCGCAACGGCTATCGGCGCAAGCCTCGCCGAGCGGGTCGATCCCGCCGCTCTGGTGCAGGCGATCAGGCAGGCCGAAATGCCGTCGGGGTATCGCGTGACGGTAAGCATTGGTGTCGCGGACCGCGCCATATGCGAGGAGCAGGACTGGGTTGTTCTCTACCGCGCCGCCGATATGGCGCTTTATCGCGCCAAGGCCGAGGGCCGAGACAGGCATGTCGATTATTCCGCCACGCGGATTGCCGCCTAGCCCTGAGCCTGGCTTCAAGACCATTCGCAAACCCCAGCTTTTCTGCGCAAGTTGATAGTGAAATGCACATTTTTTGGGCTGCCCGCGCGCCTTTTCAAACCATGTAAAGACGCGCGCATTTCGCGGTTTTTTGTGTCACCTTCTGTGACCCATGCGGGAAGCGAAATGCTCTGCCCATGGATCGGACAGGATGGATTACGATGTCAAAGAGCAAGCCCAAAAGGCTATCGGAACATTATGGCAACAAATGCAATTTGTCAACCGGCGCTTGCCCTACCCACCCGCAGGCGGCGCCTTGACGACCGGATCTGGCTTTGGCCCATATTTCATGTTCCAGTCGGCAAGGTCGCGCTCATATTGCGCAAAGGCATCGTAAAAGCTGAGGAAGATATTATCGATATCGCCAAGCCCCATAATCGCATAATCGGCAAATCCTGCGACTGGGACCGTCAAGGCCTCGTTCGATTTGGCGAGGCTCATATTGCAAAATGCTTCGCGCACGGGCGGCAAGGCAAAATAATTATATAATTCGGTGGTGCGGGTATCGCGGACGCGAAGCGCATTCTGCCCCGGGAAACGCTTGCGATATTCTGTGTCGACGGCACTGTTGGTCCGCGTCAGCTGCGCCTTGTGCACCACAATCATGCGATTGTAATTCTGCGCAATCGTGCTCCAGACCGCGCCTTGGCAGTTGAGCGCTGCAACGTTGATCGCCGCGCGGAAATTCCAGATTGCCTCATCGCGGGAAAGCCCCCGATTGGGGGTGATCCGCACGCCGTCAGTGCCATAGGCTGGCAATTTGGTCGACACCGCTGCCCCGCCGGGAGGCAATGGCATGGCAGGCGGCGGAGGCGGCAGGATGACGACCGGCGGCGGCGGAACTGGCACCGGGGCGGGTTTGGGCACCGGCTTTGGCGCGCAGGCGGCCACTGCGCCGATCAGGAAAACACAGGCCAATTTGCTGCCGAAACGATACATCTCCACTCCCTTTTATCAAAAGCCCTGCTTCCTTCACCACAAGCCCGGACCAAAATAAAGGGGGCAATGGACTAAAAAATGAAGGCATTGCCACCAAAGCAAAAGGCCCGGCAGTTTCCCGCCGGGCCCTGTTCTGCGTCGGTGAAGCTGAACGCAGCCTGATTATTCGCGGTCGCCCAGGAAGCTCAGCAGGAACTGGAACATATTCACAAAGTCCAGATACAGGTTCAGCGCGCTCATGATTGCAATCTTGCCCAGCGCTTCGGACCCGGCGAAATGGAAATATTCGCTCTTAATCCGCTGCGTGTCATAGGCCGTCAACCCGGCAAAGATCAGCACGCCTATGGCGCTGATTGCGAGCTGCAGCGTCGATGATCCCAGAAAGATGTTCACAATCATCGCCACCAGCAGGCCGACAGCGCCCATGATCAGGAAGCTGCCCCAGCCGGTCAGATCTTTCTTCGTCGTGTAGCCCCACAGGCTCAACGACATGAAAGCCACCGCGGTTACAAAGAAGGTGCGCGCAATCGATTCACCCGAAAAGACGAGGAAAATCGACGCCATCGACAGGCCCATGACCGTGGCAAAGGCGAAAAATGTTGTCTGCAACGCAGGCTGCGACATTTTATGCGCCCGGAAACCGAGGAAGAAAATGAAGGCCAGCGGCGCAAACATCAGCACCCAGCGCAGCGGGGTGGCCAACAGTTGCGCGGCAAGACCGGACTGCGCAAACACCATCGCAACGATGCCGGTCAGCAGCACGCCCGATGCCATATAATTGTAAACCTTGAGCATGTGCGTACGAAGGCCCTGGTCGACAGCAACCTGTCCCATCGCCTCGCCATTAATGGTAACGCCCGCCTGGGTTGGCGTTACCCGCGGATCAGACCATTGTGACATTTCAAACGTCTCCTCTATCACGCGACACCATAGCCGCATGTGTGCAATATCGTGTGCTTCGATGCCGATTACAAGCAAAACCGGACATTGCCGGTAGCCAAAAAATTACCCTTGTGGTTCATGGCCAATTAACCCGATGGACAATCAGCGCTTGACTCGTCCGGAGTCGCTGGGGCAGTTTTCACACCATATTTCAGGTCGTCATACCGCACGCAAAAATGCGCGGTTAACATGTTCAGATTTTTCGTTCTGGCGTGAAGGGATGGCTGTGGCTTCATTGCCTTATATTGTGGGTGTTTCAGGCTTTGCCGCGAACCAGCTTGCCCGGTTCCAGCTTATGCTGGACGGAATGCCGGAAAGCGGCGCGCATGAGGGCTTAGCGGTGCAGCAGGAAAGCGGCTGGGAACGGCTTTACCTGCATGGCGAATTTGCCGATCTGGGCGGAGCAATTGCCAATTTTGCCGAAGGCACAGCGCTTGCCCTGCGCGGCGGACAACTCGTCCGCCTGCCCCTGCCAATCAGCGATGCGGCGCAATCCGCCATCGCCCAGCTGCAACAAGCCTATGCGAATGCAGGCCATGGTTTCTGGCGCTTTGACCTCTCGGTCGAGGCCGATTGGCGTTACCGCTTTACCTTTGACCAAGCCCCATCAAAATTGCTGCTGGGGCAAGCCGACGCCGATGCACGCGGCAGGCTGAACCGCTATGCCGCCGATTATGCCGCGGAAAAAGGGCTGGTTTTCGCTCCTGGATAGCGCGACCGCTGGGCGGACAGGGCCGTCAGGCCGCCACCCTCGCTCGCACCGTTTCCGCCTGCCGCATGATGTTGGCAACAAGGTCGGCACAGCTTGGAATGTCGTGGATCAGCGCCTGGCTTTGCCCACTCGTCCAGATACCGCCGTCAATATCACCGTCGCGCAGCACATTGTCGCGCCCGCGCTGCCCCGCCATCAACGCCTTTACGTCCTCAAAACTCTTGGTCGGGTCGCGCTGGATTTCGGCAACCTGCTCGGAAATGGCATTGCGGGCAACGCGCGCTGTGTTGCGCAGCGTGCGCCCCACCAAAACGGTATCCAGTTCGGTGCTGTCGACGATTTTCTGTTTCACATTCTGGTGGATCTTTGCCTCCACCGTCGCGCAGAAGCGCGTGCCCATATTGACGCCGTCCGCGCCGAGAGCCAGCGCCGCGACAAGGCTGCGGCCATCGGCCATTCCGCCCGATGCAATGATGGGGGTATCGGGCAGCGCGTCGACGCACGCAGGCAGCAGCACGATAAGGCCAACATCATCCTCGCCGGGGTGGCCCGCACATTCAAAACCGTCGATGCTGATCACATCGACTCCCTTTTTCACAGCCGAAACCGAGTGGCGCACGCTGGTGCATTTGTGAATGACCCTGACGCCATTGTCCTTGAAACGGGGCAGATGATCGGTGGGCGCGCGGCCTGCGGTTTCGACAATCTTGATGCCAGAGGCAATAATCGCCTCGCGGTAATCATCATAGGGAATGGGGTTGATCGACGGCAGCAGCGTCAGGTTCACACCAAAGGGCTTGTCCGTCAGCTTGCGGGTCAGTTCAATCTCGTCGAACAGCGCCTGCCCGCTTTCAAACATATGCGCTGTGATAAAGCCCAGCGCGCCTGCATTGGCAACGGCAGCGACCAGTTCGCCATAGCCGACACCTGTCATCCCGCCCATGACGATGGGAGTTTCCACACCGAACATTTCGGTCAGTCTGGTTTTGATTGGCATGTCTTCCCCCCTTTTTTCCCAAAATCCCATCATCCCGAAGCCGGTTCGAGAAAAGAAACCACGGTTGTCGCTTCACCGCCCCGTTGGCAAATCCTTGAACGGCAGATCCTTGTCAACGCGGATGTCTCCGGGCATTCCAAGAACCCTCTCGGCGATAATGTTGCGCAAGATTTCATCGGTACCGCCTGCAATGCGCATTCCCGGCGCGCCCATCACCATGGACTGGAATTGCCCGCCAGCAGCGGCAAATTCTTCATCCAGCAATATGCCATATTGGTCCTGCAACTCGACCATTTCATTGGCGATATCCTGCGCGCCAGCCGCCTGCACCAGTTTTGATACCGATGCCTCCGGCCCGGGGGTCTTGCCCTGCGACAGCGCCGTTAGCGAGCGCAGTCCAGTGAAACGCAATCCTTCGGACTTCACATACCAGTCCGCGATTTTCTCCCGCACCGCGCTGTCTTTCGACATGGGCTGGCCATCCTCGCCCTCAATTTTCTGGGCAAGACGCAGCGCGCTCATTGCGCCGCCACCGGGCGAACCGCCGCCGCCTCCGACCGAGGCACGTTCGTTCATCAGCGTGATGATTGAAACTTTCCAGCCATCGTTCAGGGCGCCAAGCCGCTGGCTGTCCTTCACGCGGACATCCGTGAAAAACACCTCATTAAATCCGCGCGCGCCCGACATTTGGTGGATGGGTTTGCAGGCAATCCCCGGCGACTTCATGTCGATCCAGAACATGGTCAACCCTTTATGCTTGACCGCATCGGGGTCAGTGCGGACCAAAATGATGCCATAATCGGCATAATGCGCGCCCGACGTCCAGATTTTCTGGCCGTTGATGATCCAATCATCACCATCACGAACCGCTTTGGTTCTTATTGCTGCAACATCCGAACCGCCGGCCGGTTCTGAAAAGAGCTGGCACCAGATTTCTTCGCCGCGCACCGCGGGACCGACAAAGCGTTTCTTGGTCTCATCATCGGCGGTTGCCATCACCGTTGGAATGCACATGCCAAGCCCGATTGCGAACGGTCCGCCTAGGCTGACGCCTGCCCGCGATTCCTCCTGCCCGAAAATCACGCCCTGAATTGTGGTGCCGCCACCACCGCCCCATTCTTTCGGCCAGCGGATTTGCGCATAACCTGCCGCCGCCTTTTTCGCCTGCCATGCTTTGGCAGCCTCGAGCTGGCTTTCATCCTCATCGCCCAGCGATGCGCCCTTTACGCCTTTGGGCGCATTGACCTCAAGCCATTCGCGCACCTGCGCGCGGTAGGCGGCTTCTTCGGGTGTATCGTTGAAATCCATTGCGTTTCTCCTCAGGCCGCGTTGCGGCGCTCCAGCATGGTGACAAGCCGGTTTTTCCAGACGCGTGGAGCGCCCGCGACCAGCGACAATTGTCGGCTTCGGCGATAATGCAAGTGGCAATCCACCTCCCATGTGTAGCCCATGCCGCCATGGATCTGGATATTCTCCTTCGACGCGAACCAATAGGCTTCTGACGCGGAAATCCGGGCGCCTGCGGCAGCAATCGCCAATTCCGGCGCATCGCTGTTCAGCGCCCACGCACCATAATAGGCATTGCCGCGCGCCAGCACATTTTTGGTATAGATATCGGCCAGCCGGTGCTTGATCGCCTGATAAGCGCCAATCTGCCGCCCAAAGGCATAGCGATCAAGGGCATAGGCTTTTGCCATTTCAAGGCACATGTCCGCGCCGCCCACCTGCTCAAAGGAAAGCAGGACTGCCGCCCGGTCGCTAATCGCCTCAAACAGCGCCAGCCCCTCACCCGCGCCGCCAAGCCGTTCGGCAGGCGCGGCGGCAAATTCGATCCGCGCAGCATCGCGTGACCGATCAAGCGTTTCCACAGGCGAGCGTGTGACGCCCTCGCCTTCCAGATCGACCAGAAATAGGCCCGGCTGGCCATCTTCCTTTGCCAGCACGATGGCGTGCGTCGCATGGTTGCCGTCGGTGACCGGGATTTTGACGCCCGTCAGCATCCCGCCGCTGACGCTGGCTGCGATTTTACCTGCTGCCAAGGGCCCCGGCCCCTCGCTGGTGGCAATGGCCCCAATTAGCTCGCCCGTCACGATTTTTGGGAGCAGCCGCTCCTTTTGCGCTGCGCTGCCTGCGCGCAAAACAGCCTCGGCAAAGAAGTAAACGGTGGAGGCAAAGGGGATGGGCGCAACTGCCCGGCCCAGTTCCTCGGCAATGCAGCACAGTTCCAAATAGCCAAGGCCAAGGCCGCCATAATCCTCGGGAATTGTCGCGCCCAGCCAGCCTTGCTCGGCCACTTGCTGCCACAGCGCGCGGTCAATGCCAGGACTTCCCTCCGCCATCAGCGCCCGGACACTGTCAGGCGGACATTTGGCGGCAAGGAATTTGCGCGCCTCCTGCCCCAAAGCCAGCTGTTCGTCGGAAAATTCAAAATTCATGGCGCTTGTCTCTCCTCGACCATCGGCCTTTGTCATACGCCATTTGAGGCGACGGGCAACAGGATTTAATCAGGCGATTAAATCTTGCCAGCGACAATTGCCACTTTTGGATTTTCTGATGTCCTACAACTTACCAAATAGGTTATTTTGATTCGAGAAAGGACGAATCATGCAGAAAACCGATGTCGAGACCCTGATCGAGGAAGTGATTGAGCGCGAAGGCGGCTATGTGCACCATCCGGCGGATCGCGGCGGCGCGACCAATTGGGGCATAACCGAGGCTGTCGCGCGGCGGCAGGGCTTTGTGGGTGACATGCGCGCACTGCCGCGCCGCGACGCCGCCGCAATCTATCGCACGCTTTACTGGCTCCGCCCGCGCTTTGATGCCGTCGCGGAGCGTGCGCCTGCACTTGCCGCCGAACTGTTCGACACCGGAGTCAACATGGGCACAGGCAGCGCCGTCGCATTCCTGCAACGCGCGCTCAATGCGCTCAACCGCAATGGCGCGGATTATGCCGACCTTCGGGTAGACCGCAGCATTGGCCCTGCAACCCTTGCCGCGCTCGATGCCTTCCTCGCCAAGCGCGGCAAAGCTGGTGAGGTGGTGCTTCGGAAGGCGGTCGAGGCGCTGCAAGGCGCACACTATCTGAACATTGCCGAAGCGCGGCCCTCTCAAGAAGCCTTTGTCTATGGCTGGCTCGCAGGCCGGATCGGCTGAGCGGCGACGCCGAATTGCAACCAAAAATATGTAAACTTGCACGGATTTTGGAGAAAAACGATGCCCCTGATTGAAACGCTGATTGGCCCGATTGCCGCAATTATCGACAAGATTATTCCTGACCCCAAGGCCCGCGATGCTGCAAAGCTGGAACTGATCAAGCTGCAAGGTTCGCAAGATCTTGAAACACTGCGCACGCAGCTATCGGCCATTCTTGCGGAGGCGCAGGCAGCGGACCCGTGGACCAGCCGCGCACGGCCATCCTTCCTTTATGTCATGTACATCATCATCCTCTGGTCGTTGCCAATGGGGCTGATCGCCGCATTCCGCCCGCAAGCAGCAGCGGATATTGCAGCGGGAATGAACGCCTATCTCAGCGGATTGCCCGAACCGCTCTATGCGCTCTTTGGCACAGGCTATCTGGGCTACACCGCCGCGCGGCAATGGGGGAAGGTGAAGGGGGTTGAGAAGTGAAACCGGGGACACGCTATTGCGTGTCCCTCTCGTGCGCGGTCAATCAAGGGACATCCAATAGGATGTCCCTGTGACAAGGCAGGTTGACACGCTCCTACGATCCGCTACCCACCCGCCCCGTGACAGGTGCCCCGCTAACCCGGGGTGAAAAGGGAAGCCGGTTCAAATCCGGCGCTGTTCCCGCAACTGTGACCGGCGAGTATTCCGCTGAATTGCCACTGAATTTAAATAGGGACTGTCCCTATTTAAATTTGGGAAGGCGGCGGCAAGACGATGACCCGGGAGCCAGGAGACCTGCCTGCCACAGCTGTTCCTTTGCGCGTGCGGGAAGACACGGGCGAACGAATGAAGCTCCTTGTTATCGGGGCTTTCCTTCGCGTGACGGCATTCGTGTAACGTCATGTTTTAGAAGGGCTATTTTATGAAGTATCTCAGTATTTCCGCCGCCACTATTGCGCTGCTTTCTACACCCGCTTTTGCTGTGGACGAGTTTGAAACCTGCCCGAGAACCGAGCTCAGGGACTGCATCGTCATCGCTGACTACAGCCGGACCGATATTGTTGTCACCGGCATTGGCGCAGACCAAGTGCCCGAACAAAGTGGACTGGCAATCACCTTGCTGGAAGAAGACGATATCAAACGCCTTCAGCCTTCCACCACCTCCGACCTGCTCGCTCGCACCCTAGGTGTCACTGTTTCCAACACCGGACCCATAGGAGGCTTTTCTGCCGTCCGTATCCGCGGAGCTGAGGGCGAACAGACGCTGGCGCTTGTCGATGGCGTGCGTCTGAACGACCCTTCTTCCCCCGGCGGCGGGTTCGATTTCGGCAATTTGCTGATCGGCAATATTGAGCGGGTCGAGGTTTTGCGCGGCCCCAATTCGGTGCCTTGGGGCAGTCAGGCGATTGGTGGCGTCGTGAATGTCATTACCCAGCGCCCGACTTTTGATACACAGGCCAGCCTCCGCGCCGAATATGGCAGCAACGACCGCGCCAATCTGGTCGGCAATATCGCGGGCAAAACCGGCCCGGTTGGCTTCAGCCTTGGCGGCGGCTATTTCCGTGATGACGGCATTTCCGCCGCGGCCAACGGGACCGAGGCCGATGGCTATCGCCAATATGCCGCCAACGGCCGGATCGAGATCGCGCTCTCCGATAGCGCCAGCCTCGACCTGCGCGGCTATTTTGCCGATGCGCGAGCCGACGCCGACGGCTTTCCGCCGCCCTTTTTCACGCTTGCTGATACGCCGGAATATTCAACGACGCAGCAACTGACGGGCTATGCCGGGTTCAACGTAGCCGTGGGCGATCTCGATAGCAGGCTGGCGGTGACCCTAAGCGATATCAATCGCGATAATTTCGCGTCGCCCGCGGCGACTATGGTTGATTTCCTGGCACGCGGGCGCAGCGAACGGTTTGAATATCAGGGCGACTGGGATGTAACCGACGGCTTGCGCGCGGTCTTTGGCGCAGAGCATGAACGCAACCGCTTCACCGATGGCTTTGCACCCGCAAAGACCCGGCATAGCGGGGCCTATCTGCAGGCCATTATCGACCCGGTCGA
This sequence comes from uncultured Sphingorhabdus sp., assembly GCA_964572205.1. GTDB lineage: Bacteria > Pseudomonadota > Alphaproteobacteria > Sphingomonadales > Sphingomonadaceae > Sphingorhabdus_B. The sequence goes on along the minus strand of CAZNEO010000017.1, from coordinate 39,174 downwards.
CACCGTGACGCTGACCGCAGGCGCACGGGTTGACGATTACAAAAGCTATGGGAGTAAGGCGACCTTCAGCGCCAACGCCGTCTGGCGCGCAGGCGACACGACGCTGATCCGCGCGGCCTATGGCGAAGGGTTCAAGGCCCCCACCCTATTCCAGCTTTTCAGCTTTTTTGGCGATCCCTCACTGCAACCTGAAACCGCGGAAAGCTATGAGCTTGGCTTTGAACATGGGATGCTGGACAATAGGCTGCGCTTTGGTGCGACAGCCTATCAGCGCCGCGTCGCCAACATGATAGATTTCGACCTGTCCACTTTCCGCTACAACAATATTCGCCGCGCCAAGGCGAAGGGGATTGAGGCATTCGTTGCGATCACCCCCAGCGACAGGTTCAGCGTCGCGGCGAATTATAGCTATACCGACAGCAAGACGAGACTGGACGGCGCCGCTGCGTTCACGCGGCGCATCCGCGTACCGGTGCACAGTCTGAACCTGTCTGCTGACTGGAGCCCGGTTGACCGGCTGCAGCTTGGCGCAGACTTGCGGCTGGCGAGCGACAGTCTGGACGGATTTAACGGGGCGACACGGCTTGATGGCTATATTCTGGCGGGTTTGCGCGCCACCTATGCGCTGACAGGGCAAATCGACCTTTATGGGCGCATCGAAAATGCCGGGGACAGCAATTACCAGACAGTTGCAGGCTATAACAGCTATGGCCGTAATGCCCATGTCGGCGTGCGCGCACGTTTTTGACAATCACCTATCCCCTCCCCGCTATCCAATGGGGAGGGGATTGAGTAGCCGGGCAAATCCGGCTAGCGACGGGATAAGCGAGGAAGGAATAGGGTAATGATCAACGATATGCTGAACCCCAGGACTGCGGCATGGCCAGCGAGCCTTGCGGCTGCATCCGTGCTTGGCAGCTGGGCCTTGGCCTGCGTGTTCCCCTTTGCGGCCATTGCCGCGCTGGCAGCGTTGACGATGCGGCCAAGGGCGGGGCTGGCGCTGGTGGCAACGGCATGGGCGGCAAATCAGTTTGTTGGCTTTTTCGTGCTCAATTTCCCGTGGGAGGCGCAGGCAGTCGGCCATGGCATTGCCATCCTTGCAGCGACGCTGGCCGCTTATGGCCTTGGCCGTGCAGTGACGGCAAGGATGCGTATTGGCTCTGCCCTTCGCAGTGCCGCCGCGCTGATCGCTGCCTTTGCCGTCTATCAGCTGCTGCTGCGCGCTTATGCAGAATTTGGCGGTGGCTCCGAAAATTTCTCTGCAGAGATTATCGCCGATGTCGCCCGTAATGATGTGCTGTGGTTCGCTGGCCTGATGGCACTGCGATTCCTGCTTGTCCGCGTGACAGGTGAGCGGGCGCTACCCGCGACGGCCTGAAAAGCGCCAGCTCTGGATCGGTTCCCACGGGCCGCCCCGGTAATAATATGCCGACAGGCCGGTGATGCTTATGGGGGCTGACTGAAAGCTGGCCGAGAGCTGGGCGTAAAGCGCTTTTGCAATGGGCGGCGCGACCTTGTTCTGCACCGTGATATGCAGCTTTGGCGACGCCTGATCCTGCGGCGTCAGCAGGCCGGTAAAGCCCTCCGCCAGTTCGTCGCACATGATGCTGAGCGCCGGGCAGTCAACACGGTAGGCCACGCCACGCGCCAGCAGCATCACTTCGCCAAGCATTGCAGGCGGCGGCGGATTCTGCCGCGCCATTGCCGCCAACCGCGCCCTGATCTCTGGCAAATGCGCTGGCGGTAAATGCCGGAACAAGGTGATGTGCGCATCCAGCCAATTCCGGTCCGGGGGAAAATGCCGCTGGCGCAATGTATTGAACCGGGCCTGATCGCCCTTTCCCAATTGCGCCGTGATGATGATGGGGACGGATATGTCTTGCGCGCTCACAGCCCGCGCCATAGCATTGCTGCCAAAGGGAGAGGAACATGAAATATCTTTGGCCATTGCTGCTGCTTTCCACCAGTCCAGCCGTTGCGGCTTCCGATGCGCTGGAACCCAAGCCTGCAAGCGCTGCGACAATAGAGGCGCAAAAGGCTGCGGCAGATGCCCTGCCTGATGACGATGGCCGCGATGCCCACTTTGCCGAAACAGGATTTGTCGGGACACGCACCGACCCCATCATCCGCTCCGCCGACGGCAAGCCTGTATGGAATCTTGATGCTTATGGATGGATGCAAGGCGATGCGCCCCCAGAGGTGAACCCCAGCCTATGGCGCCACATGAAATTGTTGCGCAAGCATGGCCTGTTTAAAGTGGCCGAGAATGTCTGGCAGGTGCGCGGTTTTGACGTATCCAACATGACCGTGGTGCAGGGCGCAACTGGTTGGATATTGATTGATCCCTTGACCACCCGCGATACGGCGGCGGCAGCGCTGGCGATGGTGAACGAACGCCTTGGCACGCGTCCCGTAAAGGCGGTCATTTACAGCCATAGCCATGGCGATCATTTTGGCGGCGTGCGCGGCGTGGTGGACGAGGCCGATGTGGAGGCAGGCAAGGTTGCAATCATCGCGCCGGAACATTTCGTCGAAGAGGCGGCTTCCGAGAATGTCTTGGCCGGTGCTGCCATGGGCCGCCGCGCCAATTACCAGTTTGGCGGCGGCCTGACACCCGGACCAAAGGGTCAGATGGGCAGCGGCATTGGCGCTGGCATTTCGGGTGGGACAATTGGCCTGTTGCCGCCGACCGACCTGATACGAAAAACCGGCGATGTGCGCAGCATCGACGGCGTCACACTTGAATTTCAGATGGTACCGGAAACCGAGGCACCGTCCGAGATGAACGTCTATCTGCCGAGCGCGCGCACCTTCCTTGCGGCCGAGATCGCAACCTGCACGCTACACAATATATTGACCCCGCGCGGAGCAAAGGTGCGCGACGCGCTGGCCTGGTCGCAATATCTGGACGAAGCGGTAAGGCTCTACGCCCCGCGAAGCGATGCGATCATCTCCAGCCATTGCTGGCCACGTTTCGGCCAGACAGAAGTGGAAAGCTGGCTGGCAGGGCATCGGGACAATTATCGCTATCTGCATGACCAGACCGTGCGGATGATGAACAGCGGCATGACCCCAAACGAAATCGCCGAAGCCATTAAAGCGCCACCAGCAATCGCCGATCAATGGTTCAACAAGGGATATTATGGCACCTACAGCCACAACAGCAAGGCGATCTACCAACGCTATCTCGGCTGGTATGATGCCAACCCGGCCAACCTTCATCCACACCCGCCGGCCGAGCGCGCCAAGCGCTTTGTCGCGGACATGGGGGGCGCAGAAAAGGTAATCACGGCGGCCAAGCGAGCAATGGCGGCAGGCGATTATCGCTGGTCGTCCGATCTTCTCAACAACCTGGTCTTTGCCGAACCACAAAATAGCGAAGGTCGCGCGCTGCTTGCCGATAGCTATGAACAACAGGGCTATCAGGCCGAAAGCGCGATCTGGCGCAACCAGTTCCTGTCGGCTGCCCGCGACCTCCGGACGGGCGTAACCGCTGGTCCCGCAACGCAAAGCGCGGACATGATCGCCGCCATTCCGACGGCCTTGTTGCTTGAATCGGTTGCGACACGGCTCGACCCCGCCAAGCTGGGAGATAGAAAGCTGGCGATCAACCTTGCGATCAGCGACCGCAATGAAATGGCGAGCCTGAGCGCGGCCAACGGAGTGCTGATCCCAGCAATGACACCAAGTACCGGGAAAGTCGACGCAACCATCACCGGCCCGCGCCCGCTGTTCCTCGCAATGCTATTCCTGAAACTGCCGCTGGCACAATTGGAAATGGCCGGCCTGAAAATCGACGGCGACCGCGCGGCAGTGGAGGCACTTCAGGCCGCACTCGACCCGATGGCAGGGGCCTTTAATATTGTGGAGCCTTGATATCCCTATGTAAGGCACAACAACGGGCAAAGAGTTGGGGCAAACTAGAAGATGACGAAACTCGACTGGTCGAAGGCTGGGGCTGGATTCGATCCAGCGCGTGTTGTCGATGTCGGCGATTATGGCATTTTATCTGATGAAAAGGCAGGCCGAAAAGGCAATTTGAAACCACGTCGCAAAAGGACGCGGGAAAACCAATCTTCAAGTAATTTTGACACCATTAGAGCCTTTCCTGAAGCAAAGGACGGCAGGGCGACTACAAAGAAAATAACCCAGAAATTGCCAGCACCACATGCACCGAAACATGAGGGCAATTGGACTAATGAAGACACACAAATCCTTCTACTCTTGTGGCGAGGTGGAATTTCGGCGGCCCGGATTGCTGCGCTTTTGAAAAAATCAAAAAATGCAGTGAGATCCAAAGCAAATTTTCTAAAAATTAATCGACGAAAATAGCGACAGACATATTCGGGGAGGTCACATCTCCCCGCGTTCGCGGCGGATGGCGAACCATTTTTCGACATTGGCATTATGTTCTTGCAGGGTGCGAGCGAACACGTGACCGCCAGAGCCGTCGGCAACAAAGAACAGATAGTCGGTCTTTTCAGGGTTTAGCACGGCTTCAATCGCGGCGCGGGACGGGTTGGCGATCGGTCCTTTGGGCAGGCCGACCATCGAATAGGTGTTATAATCATTGACCGCCGCAATTTCCGACTGCCGGATCCGCCGCCCCAGTGGCTTGCCCTTGGTTATCGGATAGATGATTGTCGGGTCGGCCTGCAGCATCATTCCCTGCGTCAACCGGTTGGAATAAACACCCGCGACGCGGCGCAGCTCAGACTTTTTGGCAGTTTCCTTCTCGACGATGGACGCAAGGATGATTGCCTCTTCCGGGGTTTTCACCACACTATTGGCGCTCTTCTTGGGCCAGAGTTCGGCTATCGACTGCTGCATTGCGGCCTGCATTCGCAGCACGATCGCGGCCCGGCTCTCATTCTTGTCAAAGGCATAGCTGTCGGGAAGGATCGAACCTTCGGCAGGCACCGGGATTTCACCCTTTAGCATGTCGTTGGCCATCAGCCGCTCATAGACCATAATGGATGGCATCCCTTCCGGAATGGTCACCATCCGCTGCACCGTCTTGCCGCCGGTCAGGATGGACAACACATCGGCATTGGACGCTCCGGCAGGGATCATGAACTCGCCTGCTTTGATCGTGCTGGTCGCCCCGAAAATGCGGGCACGGTTGACGAAGGCATCGGCAGATTTGATGACACCGCCTTTTTCGAGCTGCGCCGCGGCAAGACGAATGCTCGACCCTGGCTTTATTACGACCGTTACGTCACGCTGTGATGGGCCTGCGGCAGTCCAGCCATAGATGAAATTGCCCGCAACAATTGCAAACAACAGCAGCGGAACCAGCAACAGCCATTTTAGCGTGCGCGACATGGTTGTCAGATAGCCTTCATAATAAGGCTAGCGTTGGTGCCACCAAAGCCGAAGCTGTTGTTAAGAACGGCCTTTACTGCCCGCTTGCGTGCCACATGCGGAACAAGATCAACGCCGTCGGTTCCTTCATCGGGGTTGTCGAGGTTAAGCGTCGGCGGAACAATTTGATCGCGGATCGCAAGAATGCAGAAAATGCTCTCCACTGCGCCAGCACCGCCCAGCAAATGGCCAATGGCTGATTTGGTTGAGCTCATCGACACATTCGCCATCGCATCGCCAAACAGCCGCTTGACCGCGCCCAGCTCTATCGTGTCGGCCATGGTCGAGGTGCCATGGGCATTGATATAGTCTATGTCAGCAGGAGACATCCCTGCCTTTTTCAGCGCCATTTCCATCGACCGATACGCACCATCGCCATCGGGATGCGGGGCGGTAACATGATAGGCATCACCCGACAGGCCATAACCGACGACTTCGGCATAAATTTTCGCGCCGCGTGCCTTGGCATGTTCATATTCTTCCAGCACGACAACGCCTGCGCCTTCGCCCATGACAAAACCATCGCGGTCCCGGTCATAAGGGCGGCTTGCTGCCTCGGGGCGGTCATTATAGCTCATGTTCAGCGCTCGCGCCTGCGCAAAGCCCGCAATGCCAAGCGGATTAACGGTCGATTCCGCACCACCTGCCAGCATGATGTCGGCATCGTCGTCGCGTATCATACGGGCAGCATCACCAATCGAATGCGCACCCGTTGAACAGGCAGTAACAACGGCATGGTTTGGCCCTTTAAGGCCATATTTGATTTGCACTTGTCCGGTAATCAGGTTGATCAGGCGGCCATGGACAAAATGCGGGCTGACCCTGCCCGGGCCGCGCTCGTGCAAATTGACCGACTCTTCCTCGATTCCCGGCAAGCCGCCGATACCAGAACCGATCGAGCAACCTGTGCGAAGCTTTGTCGCCTCGTCCATTTCGGTCAGGCCAGCATCTTCGAGCGCCTGCCCGGCAGCATCAATGCCATAGATGATGAAAGGATCCACCTGCCGCTGCACCTTGTGGTCAACGCGCTTGTCGGGGTCAAAGCCCCATGGATGATCCTTGGGCTTTACCTCACAGGCGATCAGGCATTTATGGCCGCCGCCTTCTGCGTCAAAACGGGTAATCCGCCCGGCCCCCGATTTGGAGGCAAGGATATTGGTCCATGTCGTTTCAACATCGCCGCCAAGCGGCGTAACAAGGCCCAATCCGGTGACAACGACACGGCGCATCTATCGCCCTCCCTGAAACAACTGCATCTGGTCCTTTATGGGAAGCCAGCCCACAAATGCAAACGGCTTTCCAGCGGGATGGTCCCAATCCGGAAAGCCGTTGGCATTGCTCATGATCGACTGCGCGATGGCAGCCTATGCTCAGCTATTGCTGTTGATGAAATCAATCGCATCCTTGACGGTCGAGATTTTCTCGGCCGCATCATCAGGAATTTCAACGTTGAATTCTTCCTCAAACGCCATCACCAGCTCAACGATATCAAGGCTGTCGGCGCCCAGATCGTCGATGAAGCTGGCTTCCTCGGTCACCTTGTCGGCTTCGACGCCCAGATGCTCGACCACAATTTTCTTAACGCGTTCAGCAATATCGCTCATTTTAAGCCCCTTTTTTGGTTGGGATTCGATCTTGTTACCCCGCCCCTAATACCCTGCCAAGCGGCTGGCAAGAGGGGAGCGGAATATGGGGCATTTGCGCAGGCAAAACGGTCATGGCAAAGCGTGCGCAGGGCAGATTACATTTCGATCAGCTGCATCATGGCCTTTTGCGCCACTGCCATCAGGACAATATAGTCAACCATATTGGCCGAAATATCCGCAGTCAGGCTGCTGCCAAGTTCCGCTTCCAGCATCGTGTACACAGATTTCATGTGCACATTATTGTCGGGATCATCGATCATCGCCTGAAGCTCGTCAGACGACCGGTTTTCAAGCGCCACTTCATAGGGAATGGGGTCAACGCCTTGTTCCATCAGGTTATCGGCGACTGCAGTTGCAGAAATCAGCGTTGCGTTGGCCTCAAAAACCCAACCTGCATCAGCATCGCTCCAGCCAAATTTGGCCGCGCAATTTTGCGTTTCAGTATAAATGCGATCAAACTGCGTCTCGGACAAAACACCATTGGCGGCCATTAATGGGGCCTGCCAGTTGTTGATTTCCTCTTCCCCGACCGTTTCCATCGGACATAGCATTTCGTCAAAACTTATCGTCATCGCCGAGGCAGAGGCCGGGAACATTACAGCAGTGCCCAGCGCCACCATGGCAAGCAATTTGATCTTCAACATTGAAACTCGCCCGTTTGATAAAGTGGCTACAGCATCGCCATCCCACCATTAACATGCAATGTATGGCCTGTCACATAGCCTGCCTCGCGGCTGGCGAGGTAAGTGACTGCCGCGCCGATATCTTCGCCTCCGCCCATCCGGCCCATCGGGATGCGGGCGTTGAGCGCTTCTTTTTGCGCATCGGGAAGGCCATCGGTCATCGCCGTCGCAATGAAACCGGGTGCAACGCAATTGACCGTGACATTTCGGCTGGCAAGCTCAGCTGCCAAAGCTTTTGACATTCCAACGAGGCCTGCCTTTGACGCCGCATAATTTACCTGTCCCGGATTTCCGGTCGCGCCGACGACGCTGGTGATCGTGATGATCCGGCCAAAGCGTGCCTTCATCATCGGTTTGGCAGCGGCACGCATCAAACGGAACGCCGCTTCCAGATTGATGCGGATCACCTCTTCCCATTCCTCATCCTTCATCCGCATGGCCAGATTATCGCGGGTGACTCCGGCATTGTTGACCAGAATGTCGATCTGCCCCAGCTTTTCAAGCGCAGCGGGGATCAGCGCCTCAACGCTGTCCTTGTCACCAAGGTTGCAGGCTATCGCCACATGATCGCCGCCCAATGTAGCGCGAAACGCCTCCAGCTTTTCGGTGTTGGACCCTGACACAGCAAGCCGCGCGCCCTGTCCCGCCAATGCGTTGCAGATAGCAGAACCAATCCCGCCCGAAGCGCCCGTGACAAGCGCAGTCATGCCTGTGAGGTCGAACATTTTATTCTCCTTTGAATTCCGGCGAACGCTTGTCCAGAAAGGCGTTGATGGCTTCCTCATGATCCGCCGTCGTGTGCCCCAGCGCCTGCATCGCAGCGGACATTTCCAATATGTTTTTCAGTTCCGCCATCTGCCCTTCGCGCAGCAGGCGTTTGGTCATGCGGACAGCATGGGGCGGATTGGCCGCAATTTTCAGCGCCACTTCGCGCGCCTTGCCCAGCAATTCGCCATCAGGCACAACGTGGGTAACCAATCCGATGCGCAACGCCTCAACAGCGTCAATCATTTCGCCGGTCAATGCCAGTTCGGTGGCGCGGGCAAAACCAACGATACGCGGCAGGAACCATGCACCGCCATCGCCCGGAATAATCCCCACTTTGACGAAACTTTCGGCGAACTTCGCGCTTTCGCCCGCAACGCGGACATCACACATTGTGGCAAGATCAAGCCCAGCACCGATGGCATGGCCGTTGACCGCCGCGACCACCGGAACCTCCAGCGACTGGAACAGCATGGGCAGGCGCTGAATACCATATTTGTAGTTACGCCGCGTTTCAACGGGATTGCCGGAACGCAAACCCCCGGCATCGGCGCGCATTTGCTTCAGATCGCCGCCAGATGAAAAGGCTGAGCCGGCGCCTGTCAGGATCACGCAGCGCACGTCCATGTCGCGGTCCGCCGCTTCCATTGCGGCACACAGCGCATCGACCATTGCGTTGTCGGAAATCGGATTACGCTTTTCAGGCAGGTTCAAGGTAACAGTTAGGATCGGACCATCGCGGTCTTGCAGAATCATCGCCTACAGCTCCTTCAACAGCGCTTCGATGTCGTCCATCGAAATGATGCTGGTCGCGGCCACATCCTCGCCTGCGCTGCGTTTGACCATCGGGCATAGCACCTTGCCGCCGAATTCGTGAAAATGGGTGACGCCCGCAGCGGCAAGCCCAATCGCGCTTTCGCGCCAGCGCACGCGGCCCGTTACCTGTTCAACAAGCAACCGCCGAATGTCGTCTGGCTGCGACACGGGCTGTGCCAGCACATTGGCAAAAACGGGGACAAAAGGCGCGTTGACCACCGTTTCGCCAAGCGCCTCTGCCATCCGGTCGGCAGCCGGTTGCATCAGGGGGCAGTGGAAAGGGGCCGAAACCGGTAACAATATGCCGCGCTTGATGCCATGTTCCTTCACAAGCTCAATGGCCCGCTCAATCGCCCCTTTGTGACCGGAAATGACCACTTGGGAAGGGTCATTGTCATTGGCCACGGTGCAGCATTCGCCTTCGGCTGCTGCGGCTGCCAGCGCTTCCGCTTTTTCAATATCAGCTCCCAAAAGCGCGGCCATTGCCCCGACACCCACTGGCACTGCTGCCTGCATCGACTGCCCGCGCAACTTTAAGAGCCTTGCCGTGGTCGCAAGGTCCAATGCCCCTGCAGCGCACAGAGCGGTATATTCCCCAAGGCTGTGCCCTGCCACAAAGCTCGCCTTTTCGGCCAGCGACACACCGCCTTCTTTTTCCAGCACACGCAGCGTCGCCATGGCGTTGGCCATGATCGCAGGTTGAGCATTTTCGGTCAGAGTCAGCTGGTCGTCGGGTCCCTCGCCCATCAGCCTGAAGAGATTTTGTTCCAGCGCATCATCAACTTCTTGAAATAGCTCGCGCGCAACTGTGCTTGCTGCTGCCAATGCCTGTCCCATGCCGACAGCCTGGCTGCCCTGCCCCGGAAAGATGAATGCCCGCATAAAATTTCCTTGTTGTCAGGCCAGCACGCCAAAGGGCACGACCTTGTTATCAGCATCATGGCCGATATCGGCAGCGCCCAGATATGCAATGCCATTTTTATCACACCAGTGGCTGACAATTTCCTCGGACGACGCGCCAAAGGGTCGGTCGTTGACAGGAACGCCTGAAACACGGCCAAGCCTTATACCGGCAAGGCGCGCACTTCTCAGTGCCGTAGTGATCGCAAATATCGCTCGGTCAAAGGCATAGTCATACTCTCCGACCTCCTCAATCATCAGGACATGGCCAGTGAGGTCGGGCATGATTGGTGTGCCGATCATCATTGCCAGCGTGATCGCATTGAACGCGGTATGGCGCTGTCCGCGCTGCATATGGGACTCAAGGGCGCTCGGATCGCTCCTTACCAGCCAGTCAAGCGACCGCAGCACCGCCGCATCGCCGCCGTCGCGCCTTATGTCCGCTGGCATCGGACCATGGCACGGCCAACCGATCCCTGCTCTGTATAGCGCGCCCAGCAAATTGCCCTGATCGCTATAGCCCATATAGCTTTTCTTGCGAGCCGCGGGCTTGAGTGCGCTGACGGCAGCCTCTGCGATCCGGCAGGCCCCATAGCCGCCACGCACAAACCAGATTGCGTCAAAGCCGGGGTCATTTGCCAGCTGAACAAAGGTCGCCAGCCGCTGCGCGTCGGTCCCAGCGAAATGCCCCTGCTCGGCGAAGCATTGCGCGTCGAACACCAGCTCGGCCTGAGGGTAATGCTCTTCGGCCAGAGCAGTTACCCTATCCGCATCCTCTCGGGTGAAAGGTGTAGCGGGCGCGCAAATAGCGATTTTCACTTACCTGCCCTCCCCCGCATAAGACCCAGCGCCATTGCATTCTCGGTTCGCAGCCAATAGCGGGAGCCTATGGCAAATACCAAATCCTATTTCTTTTGCGGCATCGGTGGATCGGGAATGCTGCCTCTGGCCAACATCGTCCGCGACGGCGGCGCAGACGTGGCCGGATCGGACCGTGCGCTTGACCAAGGCAGGCTAGCGCCCAAATTCGAATGGCTCAAATCGTTGGGCATCACCCTGTTCCCGCAGGACGGTAGCGGCCTGACGAGCGGCGACCAGATATTGATCGCATCCGCAGCGGTCGAAGACAGCATTCCCGACGTTGCCAGGGCCAGAGAGCTAGGCTGCAAACGCATGACCCGCGCCGAATTGCTGGCCGATCTGTTCAACGCCGCGCCGCGCTCGGTCGCGGTAGGCGGCACCAGCGGCAAATCGACGGTCACGGGCATGATCGGCTGGATCCTGACCGATGCGGGTATGGACCCCACAATCATGAACGGCGGGGTCATGAAGAATTTTGTGTCCGCCGACACCCCTTTTGCCAGTGCCCGCGTCGGTCGCGGGGATGTGTTCGTTTCGGAAGTCGACGAAAGCGACGGCTCGATCGCGCTGTTCCGTCCGGAGATCGCCGTGCTGAACAATGTCAGCCTCGATCACAAAAGCCTTGCCGAACTGCGCCAGTTGTTTGGCGATTTTGCGCGGCGGGCCAAGCACACCGTCTGGAACGCCGATGATATTGAAACGGTGGCGCTGATCGCGCCACTTGGCCTCGCACAGGCCACCAGCTTCGGCTTTACCGACCGCGCTGATTTTCGCGCAACCGATGTGGTGGAAATGCCGCTTGGCAGCCATTTCAATCTGATTGCCAATGGAGAAAGCTGGCCGGTAACGCTTCAGGTTCCGGGCCGCCACAATATCGCCAATGCACTTGCTGCGCTCGCCGCTGCCGATGCGCTAGGTGTGCCGGTAGCGCAAGCGATACATGGGGTTGAGCGCTTTGCAGGACTAGCCCGCCGATTCGACATTGTCGGTATCGCAGGCGGCATCACCGTGATCGATGACTTTGGCCATAATCCGGACAAGACCGCAGCGACACTGGCGACGCTAAAGGCCTTTCCGGGGCGCATCATCGCCTTTTTCCAACCGCATGGTTATGGCCCTATCCGCGTAATGGGCCGCGAGCTGGCCGCCGTATTTGCCAAACATCTGAGCCGCGACGATCACCTGATCCTGTGCGATCCCGTTTATTTCGGCGGCACAGTCGACAAATCGCTTGGCAGCCAGTCGATCACCGATGCAGTCAGTGCGGCGGAGCGGCAGGCCGAGCATATCCCGTCGCGCGAGGATTGCGCCAACCATATTATTGCGCTCGCCCGGCCCGGCGACCGGATTGTCATCATGGGCGCACGCGACGATACGCTGAGCGCCTTTGCTGCCGACATTTTGGCGCGGCTGGTGAAAGCCAGCGTCTAAGCTGGACCAAAGAGCCTCAGTCGATTGCTGCTGCAAAGACTTGAACCTGTCATGCTGCTTTGCCACAACCCCAGCATGAAGAGATTTGCCCTCGCCTTCCTGCCGCTCATTCTGTCCGCCTGCGCCACGACCGGAACGGTTAACGCCCCCGTAGACGCCGTCGACATCCGCCTCATTGCGCTCAATGATTTTCATGGCCATCTTGATCCGCCAAAACAGGCTGTGGAAAAAAGCTGGGCTGATGGCACACGCGTCCGCATCCCGGCGGGCGGCGCAGCTTATCTGGCCTCCGCAATCGATTCGCTGAAAGCAGGTGCGTCGAACCATGCTGTGGTGGCCGCGGGCGACCTGATCGGCGGGACGCCTTTATCGTCCGCTCTGTTCCTGGATGAACCCTCAATCCTCGCCATGAACATGATCGGTCTGGAATTCAACGCCGCGGGAAATCATGAATTTGATCGCGGCACAGAGGAACTCTTGCGGATGCAATATGGCGGCTGCGAGAAATATACATTGGTCGAGCCATGCCGTATCGACAGGCCCTTTCCCGGCGCGTCGTTCAAAATCCTTGCTGCCAACAGCATCCGGGACGGCAAGACGTTATTCCCGCCCTATGCCATCAAAAAATTCGGCAGCGGCGCGCGCGAAGTGTCCGTTGCCTTCATTGGCATGACGCTGGAGGGCACGGCCAATCTGGTCTCTGCAAACCGCATCAAAGGAGTCAGCTTTACCGATGAGGCCGACACCGCCAATGCACTGGTGCCAAAATTAAAGGCCGAGGGCGCCGATGTGATCGTTGTTCTGATCCATGAAGGCGTGACCAACCCCGGCGATTTCAACAATCCGCGCTGCGATGGGCTCACCGGGGCGCTGATCCCGATCCTCGACCGGCTGGATCCCGCCGTCGATGTCGTAGTCTCCGGCCATACGCATCAGGCTTATGTCTGCGACTATGGCCTGATCAATCCGGCAAAGCCTTTTCTTCTCACCAGTGCCGGCTCGTTCGGGCGGCTGGTGACGGGCATTGACCTGAAAGTCGATCCTGCATCGGGCAGCGTTGTATCAAAAGCCGCGCGCAATCTGGTCGTCCAAAGCGAGGCCTTCATAGGCGCGCGTGGACCAGTGCCGCTGGTTGACGCTTATCCCAAATTCGATGCACGCGCGGATGTGGCCGCCTTGGTAGCGCGTTACCGCGAGGCGGCGCGCACGGAAGAAAACCGCATTGTCGGCAAGCTTTCCGGCCCTGCCACCCGCAATGGCGACAAGGATGGCGAGAGCGTGCTCGGCAATCTGATTGCCGATGCGCAGTTGGCCGCAACTGCTGCGCCAGACAATGGGGGCGCACAAATTGCCTTTATGAACCCCGGCGGGCTGCGCGCGGATATAGTGCCTCTTTCCGATGGCATGGTCAGCTTTGGTTCGGTTTTTGCAGCGCAACCCTTTGGCAACATGCTGGTGACCAAAACATTCACCGGACGGCAAATCCGGGCCATGCTGGAACAGCAGTTTAACGACCCCAATTGGTTGCGTATCCTTTCACCCTCATCGGGCTTTCGCTTTGGCTATGACCTGTCGCGCCCCATCGGGCAGCGGCTGACCTTCGCAACGCTCAACGGTGCGCCGTTGCAGGACGAGCAAAGCTATCGCGTGACGACCAGCGATTTCCTTTCCAATGGCGGCGATGCCTTTACCGTGTTGAAGGAGGGAACTGCCGCCCTGATCGGGATGACCGACAGTGAGGCATTGATTGCCTATCTGTCAGGCGAAACTGCCGCCGCGCTGCCGCGCCAAGACCGGGTAGAGAGTGGGGGTCAGTAAGCTGAGGGCTAAGATCTTGTTTCAGCTAAAACAGGACAGGCTGTAGGCCGAGAGTCAGGCGGCCCAAAAAGCCCGGTTTTCTCCGCAAGTTGATAGTGAAATGCACATTTTGCAAGGCGGCGGAGGGCGCCATTTCAAACGATGCAAAGGTGCACGCATTTCGGGGTTTTCGTGCCACCTTATGTCACTTTTGCAGGCGCGCGGAAGGGCGCAATCTGCTGTGCAGATTGACGACAAGGGAGAGATCACAATGTCAAAGAGCCGTCCACTTTGGGTGTGAGAACATTATAGAAACATCGATCGTTTGTCAATCGGCCTCCCGCGCGCGAGGAGCGCAGGCATCAGGGTTCCGTTGCATGTCATCACCCGCTAATCAGCGGCAGCCCTAGGCCCGCTCAAACACCGCTGCTATCCCTTGGCCGCCGCCGATACACATGGTTTCGAGGCCATAGCGCGCGTTGCGGCGCTGCATCTCGCGGGTCAGATTGGCAAGGATACGCCCGCCGGTTGCGCCAATGGGATGGCCCAGCGAAATGCCGGAACCATTGACGTTCAGCATCTCCATCCGGCTATCATCTTCCGCCCAGCCCCAGCCCTTCAGCACGGCCAGCACCTGCGGCGCAAAGGCCTCGTTCAGTTCGACAACGCCAATATCATCCCAGCCAAGGCCATTGCGCGCAAACAGCCGCTCAGTGGCAGGCACCGGACCAATGCCCATGCGGGCAGGATCGCACCCGGCGGCGGCCCAACTGTGGAACCAGGCAATGGGCTCCAACCCCAATTCGTCCAGCTTGTCCTCTGCAACGACAAGGCAGGCAGCCGCCGCATCATTTTGCTGGCTTGCATTGCCCGCCGTTACCACCCCGCCCTCCAGCGGGCGGAGCGCGGCAAGACTGCCGGGCGTTGCATCCGCGCGACAGCCTTCGTCATGCGCGAACAGGACGGGATCGCCCTTGCGCTGTGGCACGGATACCGGAACCAGCTCGTCGTCAAACAGCCCCGCCGACCAGGCCGCTGCCGCGCGTTGGTGGCTGCGCGCCGCATAGGCATCACAGGCCTCGCGGCTGATGCCATAATCCTTGGCAAGGTTTTCCGCCGTTTCGATCATCCCCGAAATCACGCCATAGCGTTCAATCGGCTGCGACATCAGCCGCCCGCGCGTCAGGCGGTCGTGCAACGTCATGTTGCCCGCGCGCACGCCCTTGCGAAGCTCCGTCGTGTAATGCTCGACGTTCGACATGCTCTCCACACCGCCCGCGATGACCACATCGGAAACGCCCGTTTGCACCATCATCGCCGCATTGACGATGGCCTGCAGGCCAGATCCGCAGCGCCGATCAAGCTGGTAGCCGGGCACGCTTTCGGGAAAGCCCGCATGCAGCCATGACCAGTGCGCAATGCACGGCGCCTCGCCATTGCCATAGCCTTGCGCGAAAATTACTTCGTCGACACGCTCTGGGTCGATTTTGGTCCGTTCGATCAGCGCTTTCAGAATGACTGCGCCCAGCTCACCAGCTGTCAGCGATGACAACGCCCCGCCAAATTTGCCGACAGCGGTGCGGATAGGAGCAACGATAGCCGCGCGTCTCACCACACCGCCCCTTCGCGTTCAAATTCGCGCAACAAATGTTTGGCGATCTGCAACTGCATGATCTGGCTGGTTCCTTCATAGATGCGCAGGATGCGGGCATCGCGGAAAAAGCGTTCGGCGGGATATTCGGCAAGATAGCCTGCACCGCCGTAAATCTGCACACAGCGGTCGGCAACGCGGCCGCAGGTTTCGGTGGCGAACAGCTTGGCAGCCGCTGCCTTACGCAAGATTTGCTCGCCACGATCAGCGCGCGCGCAGGCATCGGCGATCATGCACTCCGCCGCATAAAGTTCCGCTTCACTGTCGGCGAGCATGGCCTGGATCAGCTGAAAATTGGCGATCGCTTCACCAAAGGCCTTGCGTTCGGTGGCATAGCGGATGGCGGTATCGAGGATGCGGCGGCCCATGCCCACGGCCATTGCGCCCACTGACAGGCGGCCATTGTCCAGGCTTTGCATGGCAATCTGAAAGCCTTTGCCTTCCTCTCCACCAACCAGCGCATCGCCCGGGATTTGCACATCCTCCAGGATAACATCGGCAATATGCGCGCCTGCCTGACCCATTTTCTTGTCCGGGCTGCCAATACTGACACCCTGTGTATCCATGTCGATGATGAAGCAGGAGACATGCGCGTTTTTTGGCAATGCCTCTTTGGACGTGCGCGCCATGATCAGACCGATTTTCGCCCATGGGCTGTTGGTGATATAGCGCTTTGTGCCATTCAGCACATAGCCATTGCCCGAACGGGCGGCAAAGGTCTGCATCGCGGCGCTATCTGAACCGCTGCCGGGCTCAGTCAGGCCGAAACAGGCAATCTCGCCTGCGGCAATGCGCGGCAGCCAATGAGCCTTTTGCTCTGCCGTGCCGAAATTCTTGATCGCGCTGCCTGTCATTCCGACATTGATCGACATGGTCGACCGATAGGCCGGGGCAGCATAGCTTAGCTGCTTTACCGTCTCAATATATTGGCTGATGCTCATGCCAGCCCCGCCATATTCCTCCGGAATCGTAATGCCGAACAACCCCATATCGCGCATTTCAGACAGGATATCGTCGGGGATGCGATCCTGCGCGATCACATCCTCCTCCGCCGGGATCAGCCGTTCGCGCACATAGCGGCGGAGCTGGTCGATAAACTGGTCAAAGATTTCCGGATCCATACCGCTCATATTCGTTCACCCCGTTCAATGACCATATCCTCGCGGTTGACCTCAAAATCACGGGCGTCGTGCCGTTCGCGCAGTTGCGTTTCGGGCTTGCCAAAGGTGCGGTTGACCATCCGCCCGCGTTTCACCGCCTCTCGCCCGCCGACCAGATCGACCCAGCGTTGCAGGTGGGTGTATTCGTGCACTGACAGAAATTCCAGCGCGGCATAAGCATCGCGTGCAATCGCGCCGTACCAGGGCCAGATCGCCATATCGGCAATCGTATAATCGCTGCCGACCATATATTCATTTTTCTCCAGATGCGTATCGAGCACATGCAATTGTCGCTTCGTCTCCATCGCATAGCGATCAATCGCATATTGGATCTTGAATGGCGCATAGGCGTAAAAATGCCCAAAGCCGCCGCCGACAAAGGGCGCACTGCCCATTTGCCACATCAGCCAATTGAGCGTCTCGGTGCGTTTGCGCACATCGTCCGTCGCAAGAAACGCGCCGAATTTTTCCGCCAGATAAACCAGCATTGACCCGCTTTCAAACAGTCGCAGCGGCGGGTCCATGGAATGGTCGACCATCGCGGGTATCTTGCTGTTGGGATTTACATCCACAAAGCCGCTGCCAAATTGGTCACCGGCGCCAATGTTAATCATCCACGCATCATATTCCGCGCCAGCATGGCCAAGCGCCAACAGCTCTTCCAGCAGGATCGTGACCTTTACGCCATTGGGCGTGCCCAGCGAGTAAAGCTGGATCGGATGCCTGCCGACGGGCAGCTCCTTTTCATGCGTTGCCCCCGATATCGGTCGGTTGATGCTGGCAAACTGGCCGCCGCTGGGGGCGTCCCATGTCCATATCGCAGGCGGCACATAATCAGCGGGCTGGTTCGGTAGCGGTGGCGGGGCTTCATCAGTCATCGGGCGTCTCCTCTTGTAATACCGTCATGCGGATTTCGGGGCGGAGTGCAAGACAGCTGTTCAGCCCTTCTTCCCCTGCGCTACGACATACCATTCAACCGAACCCTTGCGGCTGGCTGGCGGCTTGGCATGTTTGACGGTTGCAAAATTGTTTTTCAGGATGGCCAGCAATTCGGGATCAGTGCCGCCCGCAAAAACCTTGGCGACAAAATCCCCGCCGGGCGCAAGCACTTCAACTGCAAAATGCGCAGCAGCCTCGACCAGCCCCATCGTGCGCAGATGGTCCGTTTGTTTGTGTCCCACCGTGTTCGCGGCCATATCCGACATGACAAGGTCAGGCGCGCCGCCCAGTGCATCAATCAGCGCATTAGGCGCCGCGTCGTCCATAAAATCCATTTCAAACAGCGTCACGCCTTCAAGGGGATCGACCGGCAGCAAATCTATGCCTGCCACAGCCGCTTTGGGTAGCCGCTTGCGCACAACCTGCGCCCAGCCACCCGGCGCGACGCCCAGATCGACCACCGCGCGCTTGCCCTTTAAAAAGCCGAACTTCTCATCAAGCTCGATCAATTTGAACGCGGCGCGGCTGCGATAGCCCTCAGCAGCTGCGCGCTTGACATAGGGATCGTTCAATTGCCGTTCGAGCCAGCGGGTTGATTGCGGAGAGCGTTTGCGCGCGGTCTTTACCCGTTCCTTGCCCGAAACACTGCGGCCAGAGCTTTTACCGGTAAAGCCCGATTTGTTGCCGGAGCCGCTGCCCGCCCCCTTCATCGCCTTTGCCGCCGTTTTGCATCGCTTGCCATCAGTGCGCGCAAAATACCCTCGCGGATGCCGCGGTCGGCAACGCCAAGCCTTTCCCCAGGCCACATGTCGATGATGCTCTCCAATATCGCGCAGCCTGCCACCACAAGGTCGGCACGTTCGGTGCCAATGGTCGGAAATTCAGCACGCCCCGCCGGTCCTGCATTGGCAAGCGTCTTGCTGATATCGCGCAACGCCTGCGACGGCAAATGCAGGCCATCGATCTTGCGCCGGTCATAGCTTTTCAGTTGCAGATAAACGCTGGCGAGCGTGGTGACCGTGCCTGATGTGCCCAGCAAGCGGTGATCGCCGCTGTCCCGGGGAAGGCGCGCGGCAAATTTGGCAAAAGCCTCCCGTACCTTTTTGCGCATTGCGGCATAGGCAGCAATGCGGGCATCGGCATCATTCTCGTCATGCGGTTCGCTTTCGGTCAGCGACACCACGCCCCATGGCACGCTTTCCCAATCCAGGATTTCGGGGACAACGCCATCGGTAGACACCAGCACAACTTCAGTCGAGCCGCCGCCTATGTCGAATATCAGCGCTGGCCCCTCGCCCGGTTCAAGCAGCGCGTGGCAGCCCATGACCGCAAGCCGCGCCTCTTCCTTAGGACTGATGACATCAAGGACAATGCCGGTTTCCCTTTTGACACGTTCGATGAACTGCGCCCCGTTGACGGCCTGACGGCAGGCCTCTGTCGCAACAGAACGCGCAAGCACGACATTGCGGCGCTTCAATTTGTCAGCACATACGGTCAGTGCGTCAATGGCACGATCCATCGCCTCTTCGCTGATCTTGCCAGTGCTGTTTAGCCCTTCGCCCAGTCGCACGACGCGTGAAAAGGCATCCACGACAGTAAAGCCATCACTGGCCGCACGGGCGATCAGCAACCGGCAATTGTTGGTGCCAAGGTCAAGCGCGGCATAGGCCGTTTTGCCAAGCCAGCTGTTGCGTGCCGGTTGTGAAGGCTCAGCAGTGGGACGATCTGCTGTGGAGTTGGCGGGCGCTGGCGCAGACAGGTCACCCGCATCATCGCGCGTGTCCCCTGCTCCAACCCTTGCCGCCCCGGCCTTGTTTCGACGGTTTGGGCCCTTGCCTCTCTTGCCCCTGCCCCTGTCGCCGTTTTTTCCACCGTTACGCGGCGATGGTGCCATGAAAGCGCCCATTGCCGATTCTCATTTCATTTATTCTATCCGGCTGCGGGACATACCGCAGCGGTGCCTGAACATGCTGATAACGTTAAGCAGTTAAGAATTCAAGATAGGGCGAAAAGCGCAAGGCGCAGGCGTGATTGACAGCGCACTGCCACACGCCTATTGGCCCGCCCACATTCCCCGGTCGTCTAACGGTAAGACTACGGACTCTGACTCCGTCTATTGAGGTTCGAATCCTTACCGGGGAACCAATTTTATGCTATAAACACCTGAATTATAAGTATAATCATTTTCTTCGCGATAGCTATTCCCACATTTATTCCCACAGTTTGCTCAAATTGTTTGGGTGGCGATACGAGCTTTGGTTCGGTCCGAATGTTGGGACAGGCTCAGAATATAGAATTAGTGAAACGCTCTCTCTTGATCAACGGGTCGTGGGTTCGAACCCCTCAGCGCCTACCATTTTCCTCTTATATTTTTGATATTTGTAAGCCGAGACTTTCTGATTGGCTCTCGCCAATCGGCACTAGGTAACGGACTAGGCAACACTTGGATTGTGTCGTTACCTAGCAATAGGTGACTGAGGGATTCCCTCAAAATCGATGTTGGAAGTGCGGCAGGAGTCGACAGTCATACAGCCGCTGACGTCGAGCAGGACGCCAATCGTTTGGCGTTGTGTCACCGTTTTCGTTGAGATGGTCTGCTGTAACTACACCAAAAGTTTCTCAGGAAAAGCTGTGCAGAGCGAAGGGCCATTAGCGGACTACAAAACACTTGGGTGCAGGAGGTGAACGGATACGGCTACCCGGCAGAATTCAAATCAGAAACCGCGATTATCCAGTCGTCAATTTCAGCCTCGATCCATACAGCACACTTGGCACTCAGGGATCTAGATCGAGGAAACGTTCCTTCAGACATACGCTTGTAAATCGCGGATCGACTGAGTCCGACGCGTGCCATTACTTCCGGCAAACGGATCAGCCTCGGAGGTCGGCGGTCGGAATCCGGCACCAATGGGGTTCCTCCGCTGTGAAATTCGTGAGGTTCATTTTGCATAGGTCGTTCCAAATTATCTAATCGAAAGATCACGATTGATGACGTCGCGCACATGTTCGGCGAGCAACAGAGCTACGAGACGCGAGGTGCCTATCGCCCAACACGGAGGGATTTCCTGTAGATTTTCGCGCAATGCTTCTACCAGGATTGCTGGCAGCGCTTGAGGAGCTCGCCCCAGAATTGCTCGATATCCGCATGCATCCAGAGACGCCGCGAGCAATCGGACGGCCTCTTCGGTTGTCACGGCGCGAATCCCCCGGATTGGGCCCAGACGTGCGTCTTTATGAAGGCCCGTCTCTCGCACAATCGTGCGTCTGAGCTTGCCTGACCCGCCAACAGAACGCGCCAATGTAAGAGCTAACATCGGATCGACACTGGGTGACGCGGGCGCTTCCATATGCATGAATCGACGTCCTTTCTTGGTTCTAGCTATTGATTCAACCTAATATGGCCACGGCTAGACTGTAGGAAATTGAAAAGAACATAAAAGGTACAAATGAGAACTCCTATTTTGTGACGATCTGTGCTCATGGCAGAGTTTCCATCTGATGCTGTCCGATTTTCCGGCCCTTGCTTGCCAACCAATAGAGGGATTCTGGCGGGTTCTCATCCACGCTTCGCCGAATCTTCGGAAAAACACCCGTCCTCTCCTGCTCATTCTGCATTCCACTTTCCTATGGTTCCCCTAACACACCATTTGATACAGACAGCGAACGATATCGCTGCAACCCCAGCCTATGCCGGCGCCGATACTACCTTCACCCCGGCGCTTGCCAAGTCACTGGCTTTCTCGAAGGCTCGGGCGGTAAGATCATCTCTGTGTTGAAGTGGGGGATGGCGGCCTAAACTAGCTTCCGCCTGCCAACAGCAACGCGCCGCCGGACGGACTGAACGGCAGATAGCCCAACTGCTCATCGAGGATGACGAGATCGAGCCGTAACAGGCGCCCGCTGATCTGGCCTGCCTTGTTTGTGGCCTTCTCCTGCTCCAGCGCATTAACCGGATCGACCGTCGAAAAGAGCCGAACCTTTTGCTATGATACTCGACCGCCTAAACGCCCGAGACCACACATGCTTGCAGCTCCCGCAGGTCATCGTGACGACCGACATCGGCACGCGGTTCCTGAGCAAGGCGCAGTGCCTGCGGCGCGTCGATCAGTGGTCTGAGCCCCAACCTTCATCCACTTATGAGTAGAGCCGTTGGCCGTTTTGATGCCCGTGATTGGGCATAATGGCAACAACCGGGTTGGGGGTTAACCCACAACCCGGTTTGCCGACTGATTTGGCCGCCATCTGGGCTGGGGTCATGTTACCCAGGCTCGAATGGGGCCGGTGATGATTGTAGTCATGCCGCCAGGCTGCCAGCACCTCTCGGGCATGGGCAAGACTGGAGAACAGCGTCTCGTTGAGGCATTCGTCGCGCAGTCGGGCATTGAAGCTCTCGATGAACCCGTTCTGCTGGGGCTTGCCCGGTGCGATGTAGTGCCATTCGACCTGCCGGTCCTTCGACCATTTGAAGATCGCCATACTAGTCAACTCGGTGCCGTTATCGCTGACCACCGTCTCTGGCTTGGCCATTCGCTCAAGGATCACGGTATCGAGTTCACGCGCCACCCTTGCGCCTGAGATCGAGGTGTCAGGTACAAGCCGGACACACTCGCGGCTATGATCGTCGACCACAGCAAAGATGCGGAACCGGCGGCCACGGGTGAAGGCATCCGAGACAAAGTCGAGGCTCCAGCGCTGGTTGACAGTCTGCGGCACCTCCAATGGTCAACGGGGTCCGATCTCTCCATCTGACAGTCGGTCCCGGATAAATTTCGGGACCGATTACCTGCTTCGCACTGCATCTATGCCTGACAAAAGTGGAACCGCCCCCTCAACGGAAACCCGCCCCGTCCCGCCTTATGCCAAGGCTCGCAGCTCGGTCTTGGCGACCTTGCCGGTTGCGTTAACTGGCAGGACATCCATGAACACTACAGATCTGGGCACCTTGTAATTGGCCATCTCTGTCCGACACCACTCGATGATGGCCGCTTCGGACAGTTCGGCATCCGGTGCGGGTACTACAAAAGCCTTGCCAACTTCACCTAGTCGATCATCAGGCACACCGATCACCGCTACTTGTGCGATACCAGGCATTTGGCGCATCACATGCTCGATTTCTGCCGGATAGCAATTGAAGCCGCCGGCGAGATACATATCCTTGATGCGATCGGTGATGGTGATGTAACCTTGTTCATCCATCGATCCGGCGTCCCCCGTGAGCAGAAAGCCGTCAGCAGTGAATGCCGCAGCAGTTGCTTCGGGGTTATTATAGTAACCCGCCATCACTTGCGGCCCTCGCACGGCGATCTCGCCAATCTCACCGCGCTGCAATTCTGCATGGTCAGGGCCTAGGATGCGGACCTCGAGGTTCGAAATAGCGCGTCCGACCGTCTTGGAAACGACGGTCGCAGCATCGGCCCGGCTTGTGGTGGAGACCGACCCTGCGGTTTCGGTCAGACCATAGCCGGTCTGCACCTCGGTCGCGGTCCCGAGGTGCGCGCGCAAGTCTTCGATCAGCTTCACCGGAATCGTGGTGCCGCCAGTGCCAACCACCTTCAAACTGGACAAATCATATCGAGCACGATCGGGGTGATCGACCAACCCCTGGGCCACCGGAACGACAAGGGGCAGAAATGTCACCCCTTCACGCTCGATCAGTTCAAGCATTGTCCCCGCATCAACAATGCCTATCGGCAGGATCCGCACCCCTTGCAGCAAGGCGATCTGCCAGCCTGCGCGGTATCCGGCATTGTGAGCGAAGGGGAAGGAGATGGCGAAGACATCGCCAGGCGTGAAGCGGGAGATGTCGCTCTGCTGCGCTGCGCAAGCAGCAAGGCTTTTGGCGCAGGTCATCGGCACACCCTTGGGCCTGCCGGTGGTCCCGGATGTAAAGATGATGTCGCACAGATCATCACCCGCCCCGGCAGCGATCCGGGCATCAAGCGCAGCGTCGTCCGCAGTGCCCGCTTGGGTGAGCAAGGCCGAAAACGTGGGAACCGCCGCGTCGCTATGCCCTTGCTCGTCCATGAGAATGACGCGCAGGCTGGGCGCTGTTTCCAAGGAGCCCAGCGCCGCGACAAAATCATACCCGCCAAAACCATGATCGCAGAATACGATGCCCACCTCGGCATCGGCAATGATCCCTTCAACCTCCCGCGCTCGCAATCTTGTGCCGAGCGGGACCAGCACGGCTCCCACGGCCTGAATTGCCAGCGCGGCAATGATCCACTGTGCAGAGTTGATACCCCAGATCGCGATCCTGTCGCCGCGCTTGACGTGCATGCCCAAAAGCGCCTTCGCGATTTGCCGACTGGCATGCTCAAGAGCAGCGTAATCGAAATCCCGGCCATTGAAGCGCACCGCAACCCGGTTGGAGTGGCGCGCGGCCGACTGCTGGAATGCCTGATAGAGTGATGGACCTGTCATGCCTGTCCTGAGCTTCATTGTTATACCTTCTTCTGATGTCGGCATCCGGCAAGGGCAAGGGCGACCATGAGCAATCACATTGGCGATTGATATCCGTGGCATGGTGCATCATCGAGCCATGGGCCCTATGCTCGGATGCGACCTCAGCGCGGATTGTCGTTGCGGTTGCCATCACCCCTGCTCTTGCCGAGGAACCACGACGTGTACGATTACTGCACCGCACTGCGGCCGGAATTGCGCTCCAATGGCGTGCTGGTGCTGACGCTCGACAATCCTCCGACCAATGCTTTCTGGGGCGCGATGCATGATGACCTGCGGCGGATTCTGGAAGATGTGAACGATGATGCTGACGCCAAGGTGGTGGTGATCACCGGCGCAGGCGAGAAAGCGTTTTCGGCAGGCGGCGATGTGAACGAAATGCAGCGGCTGCTCGATGCCCCGATGGAAACCATACAGAGCTTTATCGAAGCGCGGCGGTTGCTCAGCGCCTTTCTTCGCGCGGAAAAGCCGATCATCGCGCGCATCAACGGGCATGCCATCGGGTTGGGTGCAACAATAGCCCTGTTCAGCGATCTTGCCTATGCGGTCGAAGGGGCCAAGATTGCCGATCCACATGTGGCAGTGGGATTTGCTGCAGGCGATGGCGGGGCGCTGATCTGGCCGCAGCTCATAGGATATATGCGGGCGCGCGAATATCTTCTTACGGGCGATCCGATACTGTCGCAGGATGCAGCAGCCATGGGGCTGATCAACCGCGCCGTCCCGCGCTACCAGCTTGACGAGGTTGCCTTCGGCATGGCGGACCGGCTTGCAGCCGGGGCCAGCATCGCGATCAACATGACCAAGCAGGCGATCAACCTGCCACTGCGCCGCCAGCTCGAAGGCATGCTGGATGCATCCGTCTGGTTCGAGGCGATCTCGGCTTTCAGCGACGACCACCGCGAGGCAGTTTCTGCCTTCATAGAAAAGCGCAACCCGAACTTCACCGGAAAGTAAGTCCATGACGACACGCGCCGCCGCTATGGCGGACAAGGTAGAAGCCTTTGTCCGCGATATCGTTATCCCTTACGAAACCGACCCACGCGCAAAAGGCGATGGGCATGGCCCACATGATGCACTAGTCTACGAAATGCGGGAAAAGGCGCGGGCAGCGGGCGTGCTGACCCCGCATATCTTACCCGATGGCAGCCACATGACACAGGTGGAAACGGCGATGGTGCTCATCCGCTCAGGCCTGTCGCCGCTCGGCCCGTTGGCTTGCAACACCATGGCACCTGACGAAGGCAACATGTACCTGCTCGGTCATGTCGCCTCGGCGGAACAGAAAGCGCATTTCCTCAAGCCTCTGGTGGAAGGCCGTGCGCGTTCATGCTTCCTGATGACTGAACCTGCCGAAATCGGCGGCGCGGGTTCCGACCCGTCGATGATGCAGACCACCGCAGTGAGGGACGGGAATCACTGGCTGATCAACGGGCGCAAATGCTTCATCACGGGTTACAAGGGCGCAAACGTAGGGATCGTGATGGCCAAGGCCGAAGAAGGCGCGTGCATGTTCCTGGTCGATCTGCCCGATCCGGCGATCAATATTGATGACGTGCCGGACACAATCGACAGCTCGATGCCCGGTGGGCACGCCACCCTCAACCTCAATAACCTGCGCGTGTCTGCCGATCAAATGCTGGGCGAGCCGGGGAAGGGCTTTGCCTATGCGCAGATCCGCCTCTCCCCCGCGCGTCTGTCGCACTGCATGCGCTGGCTCGGCGGCTGCATCCGCGCGCAGGAAATCGCGACTGATTACGCCTGCCGCCGGGAAGCTTTCGGCAAGACGCTGATCGATCATGAAGGCGTGGGGTTCATGCTGGCGGAAAACCGCATCTTGATCAAGCAATGTGAGCTGATGATCGACTGGACCGCAGGGGTACTGGATTCCGGCGTGCTCGGCACCGTGGAAAGCTCAATGACCAAGGTTGCCGTCTCCGAAGCCCTGATGAAAATCGCCGACAATTGCGTGCAGGTGATGGGCGGCACAGGCGTGACAGGCAAAACCATCGTCGAGCAGATTTTCCGCGAAGTACGGGCTTTCCGGATCTATGATGGGCCGACCGAAGTACACAAATGGTCACTTGCCAAGAAGATCAAGCGCGAGTGGAGGAACGCCAAGACCTAACCCGCCCGCACCGCCATTCATCGGCCATGCGATAGCACAGCAACCGATTTGAACTCTGCGCAAAAACAATCCAGCTTTGTCCAAGTGGACGGGATTCTCCGCCCTCCCAGTTGTGCCCGAATGGACCAGTGGAGTCTTCTATGATGCAGGATCATAAGCCTGACAATGCAACCCTTCGGCGTATCTAC
The DNA here is from genome assembly GCA_964572205.1 of uncultured Sphingorhabdus sp. Classification (GTDB taxonomy): domain Bacteria; phylum Pseudomonadota; class Alphaproteobacteria; order Sphingomonadales; family Sphingomonadaceae; genus Sphingorhabdus_B. Next base: position 12,383 of record CAZNEO010000017.1, on the reverse strand, counting down.
GATACGGCGGCTCTACTGAAGGCCAATGATGAACGCAGCCGCAAGGTCATTACCAGCGGGCGGCTGGTCATGCCCTATTACAGCTATCGCGGTCAGGAGATCATCCCGGCTGCTCTATGCGCCAGCTTGCGGGATGATGATTATCTGGTGACAATCTATCGCGGCATCCACGATATGCTGGCAAAGGGGATGCCGCTCAACGATCTGTGGGCGGAAATCGCCGGTCGGGTCCATGGCACTTGCAAGGGCAAGGGCGGGCCGATGCACCTTACCTATCCGGCCAAGGGCATCATGGTGACCACCGGGGTAGTGGGATCGTCCATGCCAATCGCCAACGGTCTGGCCTGGGGCGCGCAGCTACTCGGCAAGGGTCAGGTTGCCGTCGCGACCTTCGGCGATGGCGCATCGAACATCGGCGCATTCCACGAATCGCTCAACATGGCCGCAGTTTGGAAGTTGCCGGTCATCTTCGTGTGCCAGAACAACCTCTATGCCGAACACACCACCTACGAAAAGGCTACCTCGGCGCGGCAGATCGCCGATCGTGGCGCGAGTTACCAGATCCCGGGCGTCCGGGTGGACGGAAATGATCCGGTAGCGATGTATGCTGCTGCAAAACAAGCGATCGAGCGTGCCCGTGCTGGCGAAGGCCCTACCTTGCTGGAATGCATGACGTTTCGTTTTCACGGCCATGTCTTCGGCGATGCCGATGGCTACATGGACAAGGATCAGAAGCGCGAGGCGATGGCGAATGACCCGGTCCCGAGGCTCCGCCAGCACCTGATTGATCAGGGTATAGCCAGCGAATCTGATCTGGCCGCGATGGAGCAGGAGATTGAAGCTGCGCTCGACGCGGCAGTCGAATTCGCGCTCAATTCACCCTTCCCTAGGCTCGGCGAGCTAACCACCGATGTTTACGGTCTTGAAGGAGCCGCAGCATGAGCACCGCTGAAACCGCCGCCGAGCCGGTGACCATCATGCAGGCCATCAACGCGGCGCTGGCCGATGCGATGGAAGCGGATCCGAAGGTCCTGGTGCTGGGGGAAGATGTCGCCGACCCTGAAGAAGGCGGCGTGGTTGGTGTAACCCGCGGCCTGTCGACCCGGTTCGGCGAACAGCGCGTGAAATCCACGCCGATCTCTGAACAGGCGATCATCGGCGCTGCGATTGGATCGAGCCTGCTGGGTTTTAAGCCTGTCGCTGAAATCATGCTGATGAACTTCACCACTGTGGCGATGGACATGATCGTGAACCACGCAGCAAAGCTACGGTTCATGTCGGGCGGACAAACCAATGTTCCGATCGTAATCCGCACCATGACCGGAACTGGCTTTTCATCGGGAGGGCAGCATAGCGATTATCTGGAAAGCTGGTTTGCTCACACAGCTGGCCTGAAAGTGGTTGCACCGTCAAATCCAGCTGATGCCTACGGGTTGATGCGCGCCGCGATCGATGATCCCGATCCAGTGATCTTCATCGAAAACCTGCCATGCTACTGGATGCAGGGGCCAGCCTGCCCGGCAGGCCATGTTGTCCCGCTCGGCAAGGCGCAGATCGTGCGCGAAGGCAAAGACATCACGATCGTCTCCTACTCGCGCACGCTGCTGGAAAGCCTTGGCGCGGCCGCTGCGCTGGAACAGGCTGGCATTTCTGCCGAGGTCATCGACCTGAGAACCGTCGCGCCATGGGACGAGGCTGCGGTGCTGGCCTCCGCCGCCAAGACCGGCCGTCTGCTGATCGCGCACGAAGCGGTCGAACGCCACGGTCTGGGCGCAGAAATCGCGGCGGTTGCTTCGAAAGCACTGTTCGGCAAGCTCAAGGCTCCGGTCGAACGTATCGGCGCGCCGTTTGCGCCAGTGCCCTTCGCCAAACCGCTCGAAGATGCCTATGCTCCCAATGCAGAGCGCATCGCCGCTGCGGCCACGGCTCTTTGCAACTAGGATCAGACAGAGATGGCAACCGAAATCCTGCTGCCGAAAATCGGCTTTTCGATGAATGAAGGCACGCTTGCCGAATGGATGTTTAGCGACGGCGAGCATGTGGCGGAAGGCGATGTGCTCTATTTGCTGGAAAGCGACAAATCGACCAATGAGGTAGAGGCCCCTGCGACAGGCATCCTGCGGGTGCTGAAGGAAGAAGGGCAGGTCTATCAGGTTGGCACCGTTCTGGGCGTGATCGAATAGCGCGAGGCTAGAGCATCGTGCGAAAAAGCGGGAACCGGTTTTTCGATCAAAACGATGCGACAACAAAATATTAGAGCGGACAGCATGATTCAGAAATCATGCTGTCCGCTCTAGCCGTCCAGACGTTCCGCGCGCAGGCGCGAACGGCGCACCTTGCCGCTGTCA
>CAZNEO010000017.1:0-9935 GCA_964572205.1 uncultured Sphingorhabdus sp. | reverse complement strand
CTAGCCGTCCAGACGTTCCGCGCGCAGGCGCGAACGGCGCACCTTGCCGCTGTCATCCCTGATCCGCTCCCGGGTGAATTCCACGCTGCGCGGGCGTTTCAGCGGGCTAAGCCGCGCTAGCGCAGCGGCTATGAACGCCATGCCGTCAGCGGGGATCTGCGCATCCTCCGCCAATTCGATAATCGCATGCAACCGGTTGCCCATGTCGCCATCCGGCAGGCCGATCACTGCTGCACACAGGACACCGGGCAGCTGTTCAAGCGCGGCTTCGACTTCGGCCGGAAAGACATTCGCACCGCCGATGGTGACCATGTCGGTGCGACGGTCGGCAATATAGAGAAAGCCGTCACCATCGACCCAGCCCATATCGCCGAAACTGTCGAGATCGCCGCGAATACGGGTGTCCGATCCGATATAGGCATAAGCCATGCCTGGGCCCTTGGCTTTGCGAAAGTAGATCTCGCCAATCTGGCCGGGAGGCAGAGGATTGCCGTCCTCACCCAGAATAACGATTTCATCGCCAGTAACCGCCCGCCCGACGGAACCTGGGCGGTCGAGCCATTCGCGGCCATCGATCACGGTGGCTCCGATCCTTTCGGTACCGCCGTAGATTTCCAGCACAGTCTGGGCCCCCACCCGATCAATCCACCAGCGTTTGGTTTCAGGCGGGCATGGCGCTGCCATGTGAATGAGCGTTTCCAGCGAAGACAGGTCAGCAGCTGCGGTTATCGCCTGCGGCAGCTTGGCAATCCGGTTCATCATGGTCGGCACCAGATAGGCAAAGCGCGGGCGGTGCTTTTCAACCATCTGCAGCCATTCCTCCGGATCGAACCGGGCGGCCACGATCACATGGCTGCCTTCCAGCAGCGCCATGGTGGTGTATGCAAAGGGGGCGCTGTGGTGCAGCGGAGCGGGCATCAGCACGGATGTCCGCGGTGGACGCCGACGGCCTTGCTTGTCAGGCCCCCACGCAGACGGCTCGGGGTCGATGATAAGCTTGGGCCTGCCGGTGCTGCCACCGCTGTTCATGATCTTGCACGGTGTCGCAATGACAGGCCCAAGCGGTTCGTCCGAGAAAGCGGCGGGTGGTGCCACGTCGCCGCGCAGAGACAGGAAATCGCAGGCGGGCGTCATTGGACCCGCCATGATGTAGCGCGGACCGATCAGCGCCACAAGATCGCGGAACTCAGTATCGGCGATGCGGTAGGAAATAGGACAAGGAACAGCGCCCAGCTTCCAGATCGCAAAAGCTGCTTCGAAATATTCATGCCCGTTGGGCAGGTTGATGGCGACCCGGTCACCTGCGGCAACACCGGCCTCCTGTGCAAGATGCCTGGCACGCCGATTGGCCCGCGCCTCTAGCTCTTCGAAACTGAGCGTGTGGCCCTCAAAAGTCACCGCAGGCGCATCGGGTGTCGCCCTAGCCTGAGCCGTCAACAACAGGCCGAGAGGCGCACCATCGCGTGGGTCACCATCCGACGCAACGAGATCAAGTTCAGGTTCAATCATCGCAGCAAGTTGGCGCAACTAGTTGCCAAAACCAAGCCTCCTTTGCGCCGCCCGATTATATCGACCATGCGATAATCCTGCCGCCTAACTGGATTGCTGCCTGATTGTTCCCGATACACCAAGCGGTATTGAGTGCCGCACAACGAGGCGCAGCTTTGGGGAGCAGAAACATGGCCGGGCCTCTTGAAGGGTTACGCGTCCTGGATCTCAGCCGGATTCTGGCAGGGCCGCTGGTCGGCCAGATGCTGGGCGACCTTGGAGCCGAAGTGATTAAGGTCGAGCGTCCAGGCAAAGGCGATGACGCCCGCGAAATGGGGCCGCCCTTCCTTGCCGACGCAAATGGTGCACCGACTGACACCTCAGGCTTTTTCCTGTCCTGCAACCGCAACAAGAAGTCCATCGCACTGGATATGAGCAACGTCGAAGGGCAAGCTGTATTGCGCGATCTGGTGCGCCACTGCGACATCCTGATCGAGAATTTCAAGGTCGGTACGCTGGCGCGTTATGGGCTGAATTACGATAGCCTTGTCGCGATCAATCCGCGGCTTGTCTATTGTTCAATCACCGGTTTCGGTCAGACAGGACCGGACGCGTCCAAGCCAGGCTATGATGGCATATTTCAAGCGATGAGCGGGATGATGAGCGTATCTGGTCACCCGGACAGCAGCCCTGGCGGCGGCCCCATGAAGGTGGGCATTTCCATTGTCGACATCCTCACAGCCTACAACGCGTCGACGGCGATCCTCGCGGCAATCCATCATCGCCAGACACATGGCGAGGGGCAGCATATCGATATATCGCTGCTCGATTGCGGCATTGCAGCACTGTCCCACTTTGCTCAGAACTACCTGATCACTAACGATGTGCCAGAACGGCGAGGCAATGGCGGCTATGGCGGAATCCCAAGCCAATCGTTCCAATGTGCTGACCGTGCGATCTTCGTGGTGGTCGGCAACAATGCACAGTATAACCGCTTCTGCAACGCGATCGGTCGGCCCGATCTGTTCGATGACGCACGCTTTTGCACCGGCCCATTGCGGATTACCAATCGCAAGCTGCTCGTCCCGATCCTTGAGGATGTATTCGTTGCCGCTCCGGCAGCCAGATGGATTGCAGCGCTCGAGGAGGCCGCTGTCCCTGCGTGCTATGTCAACGATATTCAGCAGGCCTTCACGGAACCCCAAGTAGAGGCCCGGGCGATGCGGCGTGAGATCGCGCACCCTCGCGCCGGAAGCCTGCCAATCATCGCCAATCCCTTGCGGTTTTCAAAGACTCCGATCGAAGGCTATACGGCTCCTCCAGACGTCGGTACGCATGGTGACGCCATTCTTTCCGGACTGCTGGGCTATAACGGCGACCAGCTTGCCATTTTGCGCCACACCGGGGTTTTGGGATGACTGATTCCAAGCTCGACGCAGACTTGGTCCAATTCCTCCGCGACGAAATGGATCGTCATGAGATCCGGCAGTGCCTGCTTCGTTATACCCGCGGGGTTGATCGTCATGATCGTGCGCTGATGCTGTCGGCTTACCATCCCGATGCGATGGACGAACACGGGGTTGCAGCAGGCAATCCCGAACAGTTTTGCGACTGGGCGATCGGATGGCACGGCGAATTCCAGCACCAGCACCAGCACATCATCAACAACACCACCATCGACCTTGATGGCGATGTCGCCCATGTTGAAACATACTACACCTACTTCGGTGACAATCGCGAAGGCCCGCCAACTCTCGCATTTGGTCGCTATGTTGACAGATTCGAGAAGCGATCGGGTGAGTGGCGCATCGCACGCCGAATCTGCATCAATCAGCTGGCAGGCTCGTTCAACCTTGTCGATATGCCTGAAGAATATCTCGCGATGATGCGATCAACCGGTCCTAACACACGGGATTCTAACGACATCAGTTATGACCGACCTTTGGCAGGAAACCGGGGCCCAGCCTGAACACACCACTGGTCGGCCTTATCATCAATGCGATGATCGACCGGAAAGGTTGGAAGGCTGGAAAGCCTGCCGCACTAATACCCAACAGTCTCCCGATCAGCAATAAGGTTCAACGTGCAGACATTTGTTCCAGAGCGGCTGGAGTGGCCGTGCAATGCGGCAGAATGGCGAGCAAAGGTTCGCCGTATTGTCGCCGAACATGGAACAGTCGACGCAGTCGCGCGTGCAAATTCCTGGTCAAAGCCTGATGCCACCTTCAGCCGCAAGCTTGGCAGGGAGGGGCTTCTCGGCATGGTCTGGCCGCGCGACTATGGCGGGCATGAATGTAGCGCAATGGAACGATATGTCGTGCTGGAAGAATTGCTGGCGGCAGGCGCCCCGGTCGGCGCACACTGGATTGCTGACCGGCAAACGGGCGCCTTGCTGTTGCGTTATGGGCACGAAAGCGAGGCGCGGCGCTGGGTGCCGGGCATGGCGCGGGGCGAGATTTATGCCTGTATCGGCCTGTCGGAACCCGGGGCCGGATCAGATCTTGCCGCTGTCCGAACCGCTGCCCGGCGGGACGGTGATGACTGGATCATCTCCGGCCAGAAGGTCTGGACCACCAACGCTCATCACGCCCATGTGATGATCGCGCTGGTTCGCACCGAACCGGGTTCGGAGCGCAATCAGGGCTTGTCGCAATTTGTCATCCCGATGGATGCGCCCGGCCTGACCGTGCGCCCGATCATCGATCTGACCGGGGGGCACGACTTCAACGAGGTATTCTTCGAAGAGGTGCGCCTGCCTGCAACTTCGTTGCTCGGCGTGGAAGGCAACGGCTGGCAGCAGGTCACGGCCGAACTCTCGCTCGAACGATCGGGGCCGGAACGCTATCTGTCCTCCATGGCGTTGCTGATCGAATTGATCCGCTATGCCGAAACACATCCCGCAGGCGCGTTGACCGAACTCGTGGCACGGCTGGCGGCAGAGACCTGGACCTTGAGGCTGATGAGCGCGTCAGTGGCTACCAAAATCTCGCGCGGCGAAGACCCGGCGCTTGAAGCGGCCATGGTCAAGGATCTCGGCAACAGCTTCGAACAGGCCATGCCCGAACTGGTCCATGCCGCTGTCAATGTCGACCCGGCAGGACCAGAGGCACTCGGACTGGTGCTGGGGCATCTGCTTCAGGTTTCCCCGTCCTTTTCCTTGCGCGGGGGCACGCGCGAAATCCTCAAGGGCATTATTGCACGGGGGCTGGGCCTGAGATGAGCGACGAACAGAACATGCTGGCAGCCATGGCAGGCGATCTTTTTGCCAACCTTGGGCCAAACGCCACAATGTCGGACTGGAGCGCGATTGCGGACGTGGAGCTGACCGGCCTGTTGCTGCCCGACGATCAGGGCGGCTTTGGCGGAACCTGGGAAGACGCAGTGCTGGTCTTCCGGCTGGCAGGCTATCACGGGCTTGCGCTGCCGGTGGCCGAAGCTGTCATCGCTGCCCGTCTCGCGGGCACAGGCACAGGCCGCGGGACGATCGCCAGCGCCGCGGAAGGCACGCTGGCGCAGAGGCGTTTTACCGGACGGATCAGCGGGATCTGCCATGCGAAGGGCGCTGATTTTATCGTCGCGCCCAGTCCGGTAGGTGGATCAATGGTGCTGGAACCTGATCCAGCCGAGCTTGATCTGACAGCAAGCATCGCAGGCGAAGAACGCGGCTCGGCAAAGCTGGTCGACGTGCCGGTGCAGACGATTGAAGGCGATGTCCATGCGCTTGGGGCGCTGGCCCGGACCGCCCAGATAGCGGGAGCTATGGATGCGGCGCTGGCAATGTCGGTCGATTACGTCAATCAGCGCCAGCAATTCGGACGGGCGCTGGCGAAGTTTCAGGCCGTGCAGCAAAGCCTCGCCACCTTTGCTTGCGAAGCGGCAGCGGCCAATTGTGCTGCCATTGGGGTCGGTCAGGCGATGGCGCGAGGCGGCGCTGCCTATGAAATTGCTGCTGCCAAGCTGCGCGCCAACCGTGCGGCGGGGACCGGCGCGGCGCTGGCGCATCAGGTGCACGGGGCCATTGGCTTCACTCACGAATATGCACTTCACCCCATCACCCGCCGCCTGTGGGCGTGGCGTTCGGAATTTGGCAATGACGCCTACTGGGCTGGCATTCTCGGCCCGCAAGTCGTTGCACGCGGTGCGGATCAATTCTGGGCGGACATTACCGCCCTGACAGACTGAGGTAAGCCGGCATATGCGTCAGGCATTCATCGCAGCCACAGCGCGCACGCCAATCGGCAAGGCAGGACGCGGCGCGCTAAACAGGCTGGATGGGCCGGAGCTGGGTCGGATCGTCATCGAGGCAGCCCTGGCGCGGGCGGGGATATCAGGAGTGGACGTCGATGACGTCATTCTGGGTGCAGCCCGGCTCGAGGGCCCGCAAGGTGGCAACGTGGCGAGAATGGCAGCCCTGCGCGCCGGATTGGGCGTCAGCGTTCCCGGCATAGCGATGGACCGTAAATGTGCATCGGGGCTCAACACCATCGCCTACGCCGCACAGCGCATCATGGCAGATGAGGGGGACATCTTTGTGGCGGGCGGTCTCGATTCCTGTAGCCTCGCTCTGCCCAACACCCGCACAGATGGAGCGCGTAATCCATGGCTCGCCGAGCACATCGCCGGCGTCTATCACAGCATGATCGAGACGGCGGAAACGGTCGCAACACGCTACGGCATTTCGCGACAAGATCAGGACGGCTATTCGCTGGAAAGCCAGCAGCGAATGGCCGCAGCGCAAGCTGCAGGGCGGCTGGACGACGAGCTCGTTCCGGTGACTACAATCAAGAACATCAAGGACAAGTCGGGCGAGATCACAGGGCAAGAAGCCGTCACATTGCGCCGGGATGAGGGCAACAGGCCCGATACGACCCTTGAAGGGCTTGCCAGTCTGCGACCGGTGATTGATGGCGGGACGATCACCGCTGGCAATGCCAGCCAGCTATCGGATGGCGCCAGCGTTTGCGTCGTTGTCAGCGAAACCGAAGTGACCAAGCGAGGTCTTGTTCCTTTGGGAATCTTTCGAGGCTTTGCGGTGGCGGGCTGCGAGCCCGATGAGATGGGCATTGGCCCTGTTCTCGCTGTCCCCAAACTGTTGAAGCGCGCCGGTCTGACGGTTGGCGACATCGGCCTGTGGGAACTGAATGAGGCCTTTGCCGTGCAGGTGCTGCATTGCCAGCGTGTGCTGGGGATCGATCCGCGGCGGCTTAACGTCAATGGCGGGGCCATTGCGATTGGCCACCCCTTTGGAATGAGTGGCTCACGCATGGTCGGCAGTGCGCTGATCGAGGCGCGCCGCCGGGGCGAGCGATATGTCGTGGTGACGATGTGTGTCGCAGGGGGAATGGGCGCCGCTGGACTGTTCGAAGCGGTGTGAAAATCAACCGGCCTGCCACTGCGCCCCGGTAAACCCGCCTAGCTCGGCCAGCTTACTGATCTGGCTACCGGTATCGCCCAACATCATCCCGATGGCAGTCAGCCGCCTGAAATAGTGGCTGACGATATGCTCTTCGCTGACACCGATTCCTCCATGCAGCTGGACAGCGTTCTGCGCCACGAACCGCCCGGCTTTGCCGATCACCGCTTTGACTGCCGCCATGCCGCGTGATCGTTCGAGCGCGTCGGGTTCATCCAGCAGCAGCGCGGCGTAAATGGCGGCGGATTGCGCTTGCTCGACCTCCACCACCATCTCGGCGGCGCGGTGCTGGAGCACCTGATATGCGCCAATCGTCCGACCAAACTGCTTGCGAGTCTTGAGGTATTCGACCGTGATATCGAGCGTAGCCTGCATCGCGCCTGCTGCCTCGGAAGCGGCGAAGGCGATACCTGCTTCGGTGGCACGTGCGAGCGCCTGGTCCCCCAGCCGGATCGCGAAGGCGGCATCGACATTATTCAAGGTTAGCTCAGCTGCCCCCCCTCCCCCGTGCAAGCGGTAGCAACGTATTGTGATACCGGCGCAATCGGCGGGAATGCAAATCGCTTCGTCCCCAAGCGGCAGGACCAGCCAATCCGCAACATCGCCGCCCAGTACGATGGAAGCACGGCCGGAGAGCCTGCGGTCCTCTTCAACAATTTCCGCGTGCGCTGCGAATCCAGCCATGATTTCACCCGCCATCACGCCTGCGAGAGCTTCCCCCGCCACCGCCGGTTCAGTCGCCAGGGCAGTCCCAGCGAGCACGATCGAGGGCATGAATGGCTCAATCACTAACGCCCGACCAAACGCCTGCCCAACGAGCATCATCTCGACACTGCCGAGGCCCAGGCCGCCAAGATCCTCGGCAAAGGGCAGCATCGTGAGCCCCATTTCCACGAAGCTGCGCCAAATCTCTTGCGAATAGCCTTGCGGCTCACGCTGGTAGGCAAGCCTGTGATCGGGTTGATAACGTTCGGCCAGCAGCCGCCCGACACTGTCCTGGAGCATCCGCTGATCATCTGAGAGCGCGAAATCCATAACCTGCCCCCGTTCAAGCTTGCTTTAGGCCCAGCATCGCGCCCGCCACGATGGTCTTCTGGACCTCGCTTGATCCGCCATAAATGGATGCTGCACGCAGGATCGCATAATTAGGCATAATGGTGCCGATCCATTCGCTGGCATTATCCTCCAATGGATCTTCATCGCTGCGGATTTCCAGCGCCGCCAGCCCGGCGGCCTCGACCAGCAATTCCGACGCGGCCTGGCGCAGTTCGACACCCTTGAGTTTCAGGACGGACGAGCGCGGATCAGGCGCGCTTGATCCGCGCTGGACATCCAATATCCGCAACTGGGTGATTTCAAGGATCTTCAGCTCTGCCTCGATCGCCGCCGCCTTGGTCAGAACCGCCATGTCATCGCCCGCGATCCGCTTGATCCGGCGGATCAGGTGCTTGGTCATGCCAATCCGCGCGATACCGGTGCGTTCGTTGGACAAGAGGAACTTAGCAACATCCCAGCCGCGATTTTCCTCACCGACAAGGCAATCGCCCGGGACCTTCACCTCATCGAGGAAGACCTCATTGACCTCATGGCGTCCATCCATGGTAATGATCGGGCGGATCGTCACCCCCGGAAGGCGCAGATCGATCAACAGGAAGCTGATGCCCATCTGCTTCTTCGGGGCTGCCGGATCGGTGCGTACCAGCGTGAACATCCAGTCGGCGTGATGCGCCATGCCTTGCCATATCTTGTGCCCGTTGACGATAAAGTGGTCGCCTTCCCGCCGGGCTGAAGTGGTCAGCGAAGCAAGGTCCGAACCCGCCCCCGGCTCCGAAAAGCCCTGGGCCCACCAGATATCGGCATTGGCGGTCGGCGCCAGAAAACGCTTCTGCTGGTCGGCCGTACCGAATTCGATCAGCACCGGACCGATCATCGAAACGTTGAAACTCACCGGCTCGGGCGCCGGGGCCTGATGCAGTTCGTCAAGGAAGATATAGCGCTCGACCGGTGAGAAGCCCGGCCCACCATACGCCTTGGGCCAGGATGGCGTTGCCCAGCCACGTGCATTCAGAATGCGCTGCCATGCAACGACCTCATCCTTGGGCGGGACACGCCCTTCAATCATCCAACGATGGGTGACCGGGTCAAGGTTATCGCGAATAAACTGGCGTACCTCTCCGCGAAACGCCTGCTCCTGCGGAGTGAAGCTCAAATCCATGTCTGGCCTTCACTTCCCTATAAAGACCGGCTTGCGCTTTTCGGCGAAGGCACGAATGCCTTCCTTATAATCTTCCGAGGCGTAGCAGATCTGGAACAGCTCCTCGCAGCGGTCGAGGTCGCGCTTGCTTTCGTCCTGTGCATAGGTCCACAAGGTGAACTTGATATCTTCCGCAGTGAGCGGCGCACCGACGGAGATCGACGCAGTCAACTTTTCAATCCATGGCCAGAATTCGTCATCGGGCAACACGCGCCCGATCAGGTGCTTGACATAGGCCTCGTCAGCCGAAAGCCGCAGGCCACCAAGCAACATGTCCTTGGCCGCGCCATAGCCCATGATATCGACCATGCGCCGCAGCGACGAATAGCGGTAGCCGATACCGATATTCATGGCCGGCTGGCCGAATGTAGACTTTGCCGAACAATAGCGCAGATCACACACCAGCGCGACAGATACACCGCCACCGATGCAATAGCCGTCGATCGCCGCGACGGTCACTTTGCGCGAGCGATAAATCTTCTGCATCGCTTCTTCGCCGATACGAGCGTAATGTTCCTGCGCGTCGGTGTCGCCGCGCTCCTGTTCGTATTTGCCGACATCCGCGCCAGCGACGAACGCCTTGCCGCCAGCCCCTGAGAACACAACCACGCGAACATCATCATCAGCCTCGAAGGCCTCCATGGCATCGCCCATAGCCTGCCACATTTCGAGGCAGATCGCGTTCATCTTTTCCGGCTTGTTGAAAATGATGTGACCGATTGCGCCGTCCTTGCGGCACTGGATATACTCGCTCATTGAAAGGCCCTTCCGTCCCAGCCG
>CAZNEO010000016.1:0-53380 GCA_964572205.1 uncultured Sphingorhabdus sp. | reverse complement strand
CGCTTACCCGCGGCCCCCTGTTTCCAGAGACTAGTTGTGGGGGTGGTTGGCGGAGACGGAGGGATTCGAACCCTCGGTACCGGATTTACCAGTACGACGGTTTAGCAAACCGTTGGTTTCAGCCACTCACCCACGTCTCCGCACTTGTGGCTGGCGCGGCCTATAGCGGGGGTGTGCCGGGGCTGCAATGCAAATTGCATGGCCGTCAATCCGGGGAAAACGACTCGCTCTGGCCCGAATAGGACTCGGGTCATCGCCCGTTCATTGTCTCCCTTTCATGCTTAGCCATAGTTTTCGGGCGATTTCGGGAAGGATTTGGCCAGTGAAGCGTTTGACAATCGGGTCGTGGCTGCTGTCATTGTGCATGGCATTCTCGCTGCTTGCCATGCCAGCAAGTGCGCAGATTTCTACGATCGACCCCAATGATGCCATTGATGCCGATCTGGGCGAGCCGCCAGCCGTCGATCCTCCGCTGGACAGCAGCACGCCGCCCGATCTGCCCGCCGACGCGCCCGTGGACGGCAAGTCGCTACCGCCTGCCGAAGATGCAATGCCTTTACCCGCGCCCGGCGAGACCGGCACTTTTCAGCAGGATGACCTGTTGGGCGCTGCAGAAGATGTCTTCGGCAAAGGCGCAGAAGGCCTCGCCAAGCTGATTGAGGACATATTGTCGAAACAGGGTCAGCCCAATGGCTATATTGTCGGGCGCGAGGGCGGCGGCGCCTTTGTTGTTGGTCTGCGCTATGGGTCGGGCACGCTGCATCACAAGGTGGAGGGGCAAATGCCGGTTTACTGGACCGGTCCGTCAATCGGCCTTGATGCAGGCGCCAATGCAGGCAGCACCTTTGTGCTGGTCTATAATCTGTATGACAGCGAGGATCTGTATCGGCGCTTTCCCTCTGGCGAAGGGGTCGCTTATCTGGTGGGCGGTTTTAACGCCAGCTATCTGCGGCGCGGTGACATTGTGCTGATCCCCATTCGCGTCGGCGCAGGCCTGCGGCTGGGGGCCAATGTCGGCTATATGAAATTTTCAAAGAAGAAGCGCTGGCTGCCCTTCTGATCGCTCAGGCCACACGCAGGCTTTCCATGCGTTTCAGATAGCGGGCGAGAATATCGATTTCCAGATTGACCACGCGGCCTGGCTCGAGCTCGGCCAGCGTCGTAACATCCCAGCTGTGCGGGATGATATTCAGGGTGAAGTGGCTGCCATCGGCATCGTCGACCACGCTGTTCACGGTCAGCGAGACGCCATCGACCGTGATCGAACCCTTTGCCGCGACAAAGGGCGCAAGCTCCGGGGGCAGGCCAATGGTCACGCGGTGCGAATCGCCAACCGGCTCAACGCTGCGCACTTCGCCAATGCCGTCGACATGGCCAGTGACGATATGTCCGCCAAGCTCATCACCCACACGAAGCGCCCGTTCCAGGTTAAGGCGGCGGCCTTCGTTCCACTGGCCCTGCGCGGTGCAGGCGATGGTTTCTGCCGAAATATCGACGGCAAACCAGTTGCCGCCCGCATCCCGCCCCTCATCAGACCCTTTATCCACCACCGTCAGGCAGCAGCCGGAACAGGAAATGGAAGCGCCAATATCGATGCTGTCGGCAGCATAGCTGCAGCCGATGACAGCGCGCAGATCGCCGCGATTTTCGGTGCTGCGGATTATGCCGATGTCGGTGACAATGCCTGTGAACATGCCGCCTCGTAGACTTCCAGCCGGTCGGCTTCAAGCGGATTTGGGCCAGAGGCAGGCAGCGTGCGGGCATCAACCAGCCGCCATTGGCCATGGGCATCGGCTAGGCTGCCCAGCCCGATATCGCCAAGCGCCGCCGTTCCGCCGCCGATCAATATCGGCGCACGGTAAAGCAACAGCCGGTCAGCAAGCCCTGCCTGCACAAAGGCAGAAGCAGTTGCCGCTCCGCCCTCTACCAGCAGGCTGTTGCAATCCAGCGCGGCGATATCGCCGGGCGCGCTGAGCTGCATCCAGCCCGGTGGGGCAGGGCTGCGCCCCAGCATGACGCGCATCGGGCTGCGCTGTTCCAGACCGGGCAAGCGGACATCAAGGCGCGGCGCATCTGCCTTTACGGTGCCTGCGCCAACCAATATGGCGTCATGCAGCGCCCGTTCCAAATGGGTGTGCGCTCGCGCGGCTGGTCCGGTGATCCAGCGGCTGCTGCCGCCGGCCATAGCAATGCAGCCATCAAGCGATAGTGCGAGTTTCAGCGTGACATGCGGGCGACCAAGCCGCTGGTGCGTCAGAAAACCCGCCATGGCACGCCCTGCCTCCGCCGCCAGCAAGCCATGCTCGGCAACAATGCCCGCAGCGTTCAGCCGCGCTAGCCCCTGTCCGGCAGTGCGCGGGTCGGGGTCGATCAGCGCCGCGACCACCCGCGCCGGACCCGCTGCGATCAGGCTGTCGGCACAGGCCGGGCCCCGCGCGCTTTGGTGCGCGCATGGCTCAAGCGTGACATAGACGGTCGCGCCCTGCACCAGCGCGCCTGCCGCCTCCAGCGCCATCGCCTCTGCATGGGGACGGCCGCCCGGCTGCGTCCAGCCACGCCCCACGATGCGCCCGTCGCGGACAATCAGGCAGCCGACATTGGGGTTTGGCCATGTGCGGCCACGCCCACGCTGCGAGAGCGCAAGCGCCGCGGCCATAAAGCGCCGGTCATCGCTGCCAAAGGCTATTTCGATGCTCCTGCGGCCGACGCGGCTGCCTCTGCCGCCCGTTTTTCGCGGGCTTCCTGGGCCTCGCGCTCGATCCGGTCGACATCCATACCGGTGGCTCGTCCAATGGCCTTATACGCCTCACGCGCGCGTGCCTCTTGCGCATCTTTGATCTTTTGCCGTTCCAGATTGGAAGCAATAATCTCTTCCACGCTGCGGTCGGATTGCCAGCTTTCGACATAGATGACCTCTGGCGGGCCTGGCTTGCTGACCTCCAGCAAGTCAAGATTGAACAGCAGGGCAATGATCCCCGGTGGCGCGCAGGCAAGCAGCGCCAGCAGCCAGCGATGCTGACGCGGCGTGCGCAGAAATTCGACAAGGTCGGAAAAGGCGCCTTTGGGAGAAGCGTCGCGGAAGAAGCTCATGCACCAACAATAGGCATTTTCAGTGCGGATTTCCAGAGGGCCCAGTCCAAGAGTGCATTACCCCGCTGGTCGCCGCCAGACCGCAACGCCCGCGGCCTCCAGCTGTGCTTGCCCCACCAGCAATTCGGCATCGTCAGGCAAGGGCAGCGTGACTGCCGACGACGCATAGTTGAACGCGAAAAACAGATCGCCATTGCGGCGTATCCGGACGCCTTCTGGCAGTTTTTGGGGGGCAAGGCCTGCGGCCAGCACTGCCTGCTCCATGATCCGGTCAAGCAGCGCTTCATCGGGGCAGCCCGCCAGATAATGATAGCGGCCCGACCGGTAGCATAGCCCACGTCCATCATAGGTTTCATAAAGCGGCTGCAGCGCCGTTTCGACATGCTCCAGCCAATGTTCGACACGGTGCGCGCCGCTCTGCTGCGACAGGCCGGGCCGCAACGATTCGGCGCGGACAATCCTGATCGGCAGCAGCGCCTGCAACGGGCCAGGCGGCAGGCCGGGCGGAATGGCAAAGTCGGCGGTCTTGCTGCCGCTGCGCGGGCCGATAAGGACGATGCCGCCAAAATCAGCAAGCGCGCTTGCAAAACCTTCGCTGATAACTGGCATACAGGGCACAACGACCATGGCATAGCCGCCAAGATCGCGCCCCGGCGGGACGATATCGACATTCAACCCCAGCCGCCGCAGCGCCGAATAATAGGCAAAACTCTGTTTCAACGCTCTGAAACCCTGCCCTTGCGGCTGTATTTCCGTAATCCAGTCGCTGGCATAGTCAAACAACAGCGCGACTTGTTTGACAGGCGCTGCGCCATGCTGGGCAAGCGCGGCGATTTCGCCATGCGCCTGACGCACTTCAGCGACCGCGACATCATCGCTACGATCCGGGCGCAGCAGCCCGGCGTGCATCTGCTCCTGCGCGAACGGTGCCTGCCGCCAGCGGAAATAGCTCACCAGTTCCGCACCATGCGCCATCGCCTCCAGCGTCCATAGCCGGACCATGCCGGGCAGCGGTGCCGGATTATACCGCGCCCAGTTCACTGGCCCCGGCTGCTGCTCCATCACGCTCCAGCGGCCATTGGCGTTGAGGCCGCGATACAGATCATGGTGGAACGCTGCGATATCGGGGTGGCCTTGCCGCGCATAGGCCAGTTTCTGCGCGTCAGAAAACCAGAACTGCTCAAGAAAGCCCAGCGGGTAGCTATCCCAGCTCGCCACATCCAGATCGGCGGCGACATCATGATGATCGAACTGCGTGAAAAAACCCATATAATTGTGGATGATATCGCGCCCCGGCGAGGCTTTGCGCAGGATATCGACCTGCAACCGGTTGAAATGCACCACCTGGTCAGAGGAGAAGCGGCGGAAATCGAGCCAGTGCGCAGGGTTGGCTTCGGTGACCGTCAGATTGGGGAGATCGACCTCATCAAAGCTGCAATATTCCATGGACCAGAAGACATTGCCCCATGCCGCATTAAGTGCCGATATCTCGCCATATTTGGCGGCAAGCCACGATCGGAATTTCTGCGCCGCTGCCGCCGAATAGCTGACAGCGCTATCGTGACAGCCATATTCATTGTCGGTTTGCCAGGCGACGACGCCCGGATGTTTGCCATAGCGTTCGGCCATGGCGCTGACGATCCGCTCACATTCATGACGATAGCCGGCATGGGAAAAACAATAATGCCGCCGTGAGCCAAAACCGCGCGGGCGGCCATCACGGTCAAGCGCGATCATGTCGGGCATCTGATCGACCAGCCATTTGGGCGGGGTCGCCGTTGGCGTGCCCATGATGATGCCAAGTCCCGCATCATGTAGCACCGCAACCGCCCGGTCGAGCCAGTCCCAGTCGTAACGTCCCGGTTCGGGCTCTATCCGACTCCACGCAAATTCGCCGATACGCACATGTTCCAGCCCAAGCGCAGCCATGCGGCGGGCATCATCCGCCCACCATGTTTCGGGCCAATGTTCAGGATAATAGCAGGTTCCGAGTTTCATCGGGAAAATCGCTTCTTAGAGTTGCCAGTGCTGCGTCCTTGCGCCAAACGGGGGATGAAGGGGAGAGGGAAAATGGAAACAGGATTGCCTGCGGGCGGCGGGCTGCAAATCGGCGTCTTTGTGCTCTTGACCGCGCTGGTCGGCCTGCTGACCTGGCTCAAGATGCGCGGCAGTGCGCAGACGCATGATGGCGGCCGCAAGGATGTCTTCCTTGCAGGCGGCGGGCTGAGCTGGATTTTCGTTGCCGGGTCAATCACGCTGACCAACCTTTCCACCGACCAGCTTGTCGGAATGAATGGCAACCAGATGCTGCTGCTGGCCTGGTGGGAACTGGCTGGCTTTGTCGGGCTGATGATGCTCGCCTTTGTTTTTGTCCCGGTTTATTATCGCAACAACTGCACCACCGTGACCGAGTTGCTTGAGCGGCGCTATGGCGGCAGAAGCATCCGCACCCTGATTTCGGCGATTTTCCTGATCGGCAACGTGCTGATCTATCTGCCCGCCGCGCTTTATTCGGGCAGCCTGTTTCTGGCGACGCTGTTCGGCGGGGACGTGCCGTTAATGGCCTTTGCCATCATCCTCGCCATCATAAGCGCGGCTTACACCATGCTTGGCGGGCTGAAGGCTGTGGCAATCATGGACACTTATTCGGGCATTGGCGTGCTTGGCCTTGCTTTGCTGATCGTGATCCTTGCGCTTGCCGCCGTCGATTTTGACATTGTCACGGGCGTGCCGCCCGAAAGGCTGAGCATGATTGGCGGCCCGGACAGTCCGATTCCATGGAGCACCCTGTTCACGGGCATGATTTTTATCCAGATATTCTATTGGTCCACCAACCAGAATATCACACAAAAAGCCATGGCCGCGCCGACAGTGAAAGAGGCGCAAAAGGGCGTTTTGCTGGCCGCTGGCATCCGGTTGCTGATCATCCCGCCCATCGTCGTCATCCCGGGCGTTGTGGCCTATAAATTGTTCGGCGATATCGGCGATGCAGCCTATGGTCGGCTGGTGGGCGAGGTGCTGCCCGGTTGGCTGTCCGGCGCCTTTGCCGCCATGGTGGCCGCCGCAGTGATCACAACCTTCAGTGCAGTGCTGAACTCCACCGTTGCGCTATATTCAGTCGATTTCCACGAACAATTTGTCGGCAAGGTGAAAAATCACTGGCGGCTGGGGGCCGTGGTATCGGTGCTGGTAACTGTGCTGGCGCTGTTCATGGTGCCGGTCTTCATTGGCGCGGAGAGTATCATCAACCTGTTGCAGCAGCTGAACGGCATTGCCTCCATGCCGATCCTGTCGGCCTTCATCGCCGGGTTGCTTTATCGCAATGTCGGCCCAAGCGCGGCGATAGCAGGGGTGCTGTGGGGCGTTGGATTTTACTCGCTCTACAGTTTCTGGTGGAATCCAGCGGGCATCATCACGCTGCACTATATCCACTTCATGGTCATCGTGCTGGTGACTTCGGTGCTCATGGCATTGGCCTATAACCGGTTGATCCTGGGCAATCGCGCGCGCTTTGTCGGATGGCGCGGCATTACAACGGTGGATTAGGATCAGGATCGCGATACAAAAGCTGTAAAAAACTACATTTAATCAACATAATTTTAAATAGGGACAGTCCCTATTTAAATTAGCCGCGCCGGAATGGCCCAAGCTCGCCCAGAAATTCCTGCTCGCGCTCAACCGCGCGGGTTTCGCGCATCAGGAAATCCTCAATCGCGCTGCGGAAACCGGCATTGGGGATATAATGCGCAGACCATGTCGGCACCGGCAAATAGCCGCGCGCCAGTTTATGCTCGCCCTGCGCCCCTGCCTCCACACGCGGCAAGCCATGGGCAATGGCAAAGTCAATTGCCTGATAATAGCAAAGCTCAAAATGCAGGAAGGGGATATCCTGCGTGCAGCCCCAATAGCGCCCATAAAGGCAGTCGGGACCCAGGATGTTGAGCGCGCCAGCTACAGGCTGCCCATCCCGGTGCGCCAGAAATAGCACGAGCCGGTCAGCCATCGTGTCGGCAATCAGGTCAAAAAACGCGCGCGTCAGATAGGGTCGGCCCCATTTGCGTTGCCCCGTATCCTGATAGAATATCCAGAAAGCATCCATATGGTCGGCGCGAATGTCGCCGCCGCGCAGGATTTCAATGGCAACGGCCGATTGTGCCGCTTCGCGTTCCTTGCGGATGGCCCGGCGCTTGCGCGACGCGAGCGACGCGGCAAAGTCGTCCCAATTGGCATAGCCGTTATTTGCCCAGTGAAATTGTGTGCCCTGCCGGATCAGCCAGCCAGCCTTGCGGAACAGCGCCAGCTGATCAGGCGCAACGAAGGTGGCGTGCGCAGAGGATAGGCCGTTCTGCTGCACCAGGCTCTCCGCCGCGCGCAGCAGCTGCAGCGCGACCGCCTCGTCACGCGCCAATAGCCGAGGGCCCGGCACGGGAGAGAAAGGCGCAGCGATTTGCAGCTTTGGATAATAGCGCCCGCCAGCCCGCTCCCACGCATCGGCCCAGGCATGATCGAACACATATTCGCCCTGGCTGTGGCTTTTAAGATAGGCAGGCAAGGCGCCGAGCAGTGCATTGCTCTCCCCCCGGACGATGATCGGGGCAGGCGACCATCCGGTGCCTGCGCCGACACTGCCCGATTGTTCCAGCGCAGCAAGAAAAGCGTGGCTGACAAAGGGATTGGCGGACGCATCAAGCGCATCCCATTGCGCGGCATCGAGCGCACAAATGCCCGTTGCGATTTCGGCAATAATGTCCGCTTCGGCCATGGCGTGTCGGCTAGCTTCGCACCTTTACGATGGCGTCAATCTCCACAGTAGCGTCAAGCGGCAGCACTGGCACGCCGACGGCGGCGCGGGCATGTTTGCCGGCATCGCCAAACACCGCTTCCATCAGGTCAGAGGCGCCATTGGCGACCTTTGGCTGGCCCGTGAAATCGGGGGTGGAGGCAATGAACGCGCCCAGCTTTACAATGCGCTCCACGCGGTCAAGCGAGCCAAGCGCAGCCTTCATCTGCGCAATCAGCATCAGCCCGCAGCCGCGCGCGGCCGCCTGCCCCTCTTCTTCGCTGCGCGTGTCGCCGACTTTGCCTGTCATCAACTGGCCATCAACAAAGCTGATCTGCCCAGAGATGTATAAAAGGCCGCCAGCCTCCACCGCAGGCACATAGGATGCAACCGGAGCGGCGGGTTCCGGCAGGATAATGCCCAATGCGGCAAGTTTTTCGTCGATCATGCAATTCCCTTTCAAAGGCTGGCGCTTTCAATTGCTGGCGCGGGGCGCGCGCTGTTTAGCTTGTCGCTGATCCAGCGCTCGGCGGCTTCCCATTCATCGATCCGCGCATGGGCATGGCTGGAGCGCTTGACCCGGCCCCAAAGCACTGGCTCCCCAACCAGTTGCAGGCGCCAGACGTCTGGCAGGATTTCGGCAACCGATTCATGCTGGTGCCCCAGATCGTCGACAAAGACGGTCACAACAGGCTGATAGTCGGCAATGATGCGGGCCAATGCCGCACCCTTGCCGCCCTGGTTGGTATGCACTGGCGCATCCACACCGACCGCGCGCAGTTGCTGTGCCCGCGCGCTATTATGGTGATCCATCAAATTGGTCAGGATGGCGACGTCGGCAATCTGCGCCAGCCGGTTCACCGCCTCGATTGCGCCGCTGATCGGTTGTTGCCGGTGCATCTCGGTGTAGAAAAAGCCATTTAGCAATTCCCAGACCCGCCCCCGCTCAACCAGCGTGCCGTCATGTTTATGCCGCAGCGCCTCGCCCCAGTCGCCATGAACCAGATCGAAATGGATATGATGCACTTCCTCCAGCCAGTCGCGGAACGGAACGACCATGTGCAGCAGCACTTCGTCACAGTCACAAACCAGCAAAGGCCGCCCGCTCATGCCTCCAGCTCCATCCGGGCGCGGACCAGCGCCTCTGGCCGGGCACCGATATGTTCAGCCGCCGCCAGCAAATCAGGTTCATGCGCCTCAAGAAAGGACAGGATCGCCGCCAGCGTCGTATTGTCCGACACGCTGCCGCGCAATATATCCGGGGTCAGCCCGGTTAGACTGAGCATCCGCGCCGCGCGGTCCGCATCGGTCAGTATCCATCCCAGCGCGCCAAGCGCCAGCATGGCGGGATCAGCTTGAATAGCAGACAGGCTTTTCGCATTTGTTTCGGGCATGGCTTTGGCTTAAGCGAAAGCGGGCCCGCTGCCTAGGCAGCAAAATGGCCAGTATGTGAGGAATTTGCGTGGGCAAAAAGGTTTTGATCGTCGAAGACAATGAGCTGAACCTGAAGCTGTTCACGGATTTGCTGCGCGCCCATCATTATGAGGTTGAGCCCGTGCGCGACGGACGCATGGCGCTTGCCAAGGCGCGGGAATTTGCGCCGGAGCTGGTGATCATGGATATCCAGATGCCGCATGTCAGCGGCCTTGAGCTGATTGAGAAAATGCAGAGCGACGCCGCGCTGGCATCGATTCCGGTGCTTGCTGTTACAGCCTATGCCGGAAAGGGCGATGAGGAGAGGATCATGGGCGCAGGGGCAAAGGCCTATCTTTCCAAACCCGTGCCGGTGATGCAGTTCATGGCAGGCGTGCGGGCAATTATCGGGTGACGCAGCGTATGTTCCTGTGGCTTTTCCGGCTGGTGCTGGCGGCATTTCTGCTGAGCGGAAGCAGCGCCCATGCGCAATTTCCGGACGTGGAAATCCATGTCCACGCCGGGCTGGAAGTGGAAACAACAACCCCTGCGGCTGGCTCAACCGTTACCCTTGCCATCACCATGCGGCCCGATCCAGGCTGGCATGGCTATTGGACCAATCCCGGTGATGCCGGGCTGGACCATGTCCAGCAATGGCGGCTGCCGCCGGGCGCAAGCGTGTCTGCCGCCCGCTTTCCCGTGCCCGATACGCTGGTGATCAGCGGGCTGATGAACTATGTCTATAAAGAAACACATGCCATATTGGTTGATCTAAAACTGCCTGCAGCCGTTGCGCCGGGCACAAAATTGCCGGTCAGTGTCGATGCCGAGTGGCTGGCCTGTTCCGACATATTGTGCGTGCCACAGCGCGGCACATTGTCGACCAACCTTGTCATTGGCGATGGCAGCATCAAGGCAAGCGACCGGGCGCGCTTCGATGGCTGGCGGGCGGCGCTGCCCGTGCCGCTTGACCGTGTGGGGCGCTATGCTGTGCAAGGCAGCCAAGTCAGCATTGCCATCCCCTTCCCCGCCAATGCCGACATAAGCGACGCTTATTTCTTTCCCGCATTGTCCGGCCTTATCGACCATATGGCCCCGCAAACGGTGCGGCGCAGCGGCGACTGGCTGGTCGTCGACACAAAGCTGGCGAAGGCGCGAAAGGAGCCGCTTCCGGCCGAATTTGACGGGCTGATGCGCATAACGCGCGGGCAGGGGTTATTGGTCAGCCTGCGTCCGGGAGACGTCCCGGACGGCGGAGTCGAAATTTCAGGCGGAAGCCCTGCGTCCGGCGATGTGCCGTCACTGCCACTGTTGCTGCTGGGCGCAATCCTTGGCGGTCTGCTGCTTAACATCATGCCCTGCGTTTTCCCAATATTGGGGCTGAAGGCACTGGCATTGGCCAAGGCGGGCAGTGACGAGGGCACCGCACGTGCCGATGCACTCGCCTATAGCGCCGGCGTGATATTGAGCTGCGTAGCGCTTGGCGGCATCATGCTGCTGCTGCGGGCCGGGGGCGAAGAGGTGGGCTGGGCCTTTCAGTTACAATCGCCTGCATTTGTCCTGTTCTTGCTGCTGCTGATGGTTGCGGTGACTGCCAACCTTGCCGGATTGTTTGAATTTCAGGGTTTTGCCGTCGGGCAGCGGCTTGACCGCATGCCCGGGCTGTCGGGTTCTTTCTGGACCGGCGTCCTCGCCGCCTTTGTCGCAACGCCCTGCACAGGTCCATTCATGGCCGCAGCGCTGGGGGCAGCCTTGCTGCTGCCATCGGCGCAGGCCATTGCCCTGTTTGCCGCGCTTGGCCTTGGCATCGCGCTGCCTTTCCTTGCCATCGCCTTTATCGCGCCGTTGCGCACGCGCCTGCCAAAGGCAGGTCCGTGGCTGGCAACATTCCGCAAAGCAATGGCAGTGCCGATGGCGCTGACCGCCGCTGCCCTGCTTTGGCTGTTGTCGCGGCTAACAGGCGAGGTTGGCCTGTGGATCGGCATCGCGGCCATACTCGCCATGGTGCTGCTGCTCTGGCTATATCGCCGTAACGCCATGCGGGTCCAACGGGCGGGATGGGCAGCCTTGGCTGCGCTGCTGCTGGTTTTTGCAGGGACAGCCCCGTTGCTGCCGGACAGTGCGGGGACAGTCGCGTCCAAGGCGGGGGTGGGTGAACCCTTCAGCGAAAAACGCCTTGCCGCGTTGCGTGCGCAAGGCAGCCCCGTCTTTGTCTATTTCACTGCCGACTGGTGTGTGACGTGCAAGGTAAATGAGGCTGCCGTGCTGGACCGCGCGGAGACAGCGAAGCTGTTCGCCGACAACGGCGTAGCCGTTTTGCGCGGGGACTTTACCCGCAGGCAGCCTGAAATCGCAGGCTTTCTGGCGGCGCAGGGTGCGGCGGGCATTCCGCTTTACCTTCATTATCCCAAAGGCGGCGAGGCCAAGAAGCTGCCGCAAATATTGACCGCATCAATCCTGCGCGACGCGCTGTCGGAATAGAGGCAGGGCCTGACCCCAATAGACAAAAAATGGCCGCCCATCCTGCGATGAGCGGCGCATAGGCGATGCGTTTCCCGTATTTGGCGCAGGCGATTGCCCCGCCGGGGTCCGGTTTCCCCTTTTCGCGTCCCCGTTCGACGAAAAGGATTGAGCAAGGTTTGGAGGCAGGCCGTAATCGGGGTGCAGCGCATGTAGCGCGCGACCCGGCCTGCCTCCGCCCCATGACGGCAAGGTGCGACCCCTAGGAAAAGGCCTCGCCGTCAATATCGATCCGCTGTTCCTGGCTTGCCCCAATCACGGTCACGCCTTTGGTGCCCGTGATCCCGGTCAGGGGGACCGATTTTTCAAATGTCAGTTCATCGTCGGGCACACCGCTGTCATTGGCGGCAGCCGGACTGGCGAACACCGCAACCTCAATACCCCAATAATCAGGGCGGCCGTGGTAGATGCGCGGGCTCAGCCGGGCCTCAAGGCCCTTGGCCGGCAATCGGCCCTTCACCCAAAGATAAAGGCTATCCTGAAAAGGCAGGCGGCGTAGCTCTGCCCGTTCAAAATCGATGATGCGCGCGCCAGACGCAGCAGACATCGAGCCACCATGCATGGCGCTCATAAACACTCCAACAATTAGGGTTCAACAGCGCGTAACAAAATTTCATGTCAGCGTATTAATTGATCTCGTTATACCCTGTAACCTGTTCCTTGAAAAGATATCGGCGCGTAAACAATTGTAACACGTCGTAACGCACTGATAGTTCTTGCGGAAAATCCCTGACAGCGGGTGAAAGCCCGTGCTTGCGCAACGCCGCGAAGCAAACCATATGCGCGCCATGACCGGTACGAATCAATCGGCCCAGCCACTCCATTGGCGACTAGCGCTGTGGCTTTATTCCGTCGCCTTCATGGTTTTTTGCATTGTCGTGGTTGGCGGCATTACCCGGCTGACTGAGTCCGGCCTGTCCATCACCGAATGGAAACCGCTCCTTGGTGCCATTCCGCCGCTGAACGAAGCGCAATGGGTCGCCGAATTTGAAAAATACAAGCTGATCCCCGAATATACGCAAATCAACGGACCAGCGGGCATGACGCTGGCCGATTTCAAATTCATCTATTTCTGGGAATGGGTCCACCGCTTGCTGGGCCGGATCATTGGACTGGCGCTGGCTTTGCCTTTTTTCTGGCTGCTGCTCCGTCGCCAAATCCCCAGCGGATATGCGCTGCGCCTTTTTGCGCTCGTCAGCCTTGTTGGCCTGCAAGGCGCAATTGGCTGGTGGATGGTGGCATCGGGTCTGGAGACTCGCACTGATGTCAGCCATTTCCGCCTTGCCGCTCATTTGCTGACGGCTTTGGTCATTCTTGGTGGGCTGGTCTGGACTGCACTTGATCTGCAGGCGCAGTCGGCAGCACCAGGCAAGGCACCGCAGACGGCACGGCTGACCCCACTGACCATCATTGTGCTGGCTATCCTGTTTATCCAGCTGCTGCTGGGTGCATGGGTGGCGGGGCTGAACGCAGGCTATGTGACACAGCAATGGCCGCTGATGGGCGACAGGCTTTGGCCTGCGGGGATTGATTGGTCGAACGGCGCGTGGTTTGCGGTGACGCATGATCCAATCCTGATCCACTTCCTGCACCGCTGGTGGGCATGGGTGGCGGTTGCCGCGCTGGTTGTGATGGCACGTAAATTAAAGCAAAACCAGGCACGTAGCATAAGTATTGCGATCCATTCAGCATTTGGCGTGCAGATTTTGTTAGGGATTGCGACGGTAATGACGGGCATGAACATCGTCCTTGCCGTGCTGCATCAGGCGGTCGGCGCCTTGCTGGTTGCCACCACCGTCTGGGGAGCGCATCGGCTGGGTCAAGGGCAGCCGCAGTCTGGAGCGTCGCATGAACGATTTGGTGCTGATTTACAGCCTGTTCCCCAGCGCGGGTGAGGCACATGATGCCTGCCGCGCCCTGCTGGAAGAAAAGCTGATTGCCTGCGCCAACCGGCTTTCGCCCGCGGTAAGCTATTATAGCTGGGAGGGAGAAACCGACACCAGCGAAGAACATCCTGTGATTTTCAAAACCAGCGCAGCATCAGCAGAAGCCGCGATGGCGCGGATTGCGCAGCTGCACAGGTTCAAGGTTCCCGCCATCATTGGCTGGCGTCCGGAGCGGGCCGATCCGCTCTTAGTCCAATGGGTAAGCGCGCAAACGGGAAAATAGGGTATTATTTTACCCGCCTCGAAACCCCCGCTTTTGCTTGACGAATCATCGCACAATCGCCAAAGGCGCGCATTCACTGCTGGCACCTTGGTGTCAGTTTCGTCAGTTTTCGATTAAGAGGTTAGAACAGCAATCATGAAAACGCTGTCCAAAGTCACCAAATCGATCCGCCCGCAAGACGTCCAGAAGGATTGGCATCTGATCGATGCTGAAGGTCTGGTCGTTGGCCGCGTCGCATCGATCATCGCCAACATCCTGCGTGGCAAGCATAAAGCCAGCTTCACGCCGCACGTCGATTGCGGCGACCATGTTGTTGTAATCAACGCCGACAAAGTGCGTTTCACTGGCAAGAAACTGGGCGACAAGGTCTATTATCGCCACACCGGCTATGCTGGTGGCATCAAGGGCGTGACCGCCGGAAAGGTGCTGGAAGGCCGTTTCCCTGAGCGCGTGCTGGAAAAAGCCGTTGAGCGCATGGTCCCACGTGGCCCCCTCGGCCGCCAGCAAATGCGTGCCCTGCATCTCTACAATGGTACCGAACATCCCCATGATGGCCAGCAGCCCAAGGTGCTGGATATCGCCGCAATGAATCGCAAGAACAAGGTGGGTGCATAATGTCTGATACTGTTGAAACACTCGCTGACCTGAACACGCTGGGCAGCGATGCGCCTGCCGCTGCACCCGCCGCGCCCTTGCGCGAAAAGGAAGTCGATGCACAGGGCCGCTCTTATGCAACTGGCCGCCGCAAGGACGCCGTCGCTCGCGTCTGGCTGAAACCCGGCAATGGCAAGATCACCGTCAATGGACGCGATCAGGAGGTTTATTTTGCCCGCCCCACGCTGCGTCTGGTGATCAACCAGCCCTTCACCGTTACTGACCGGACCGGTCAATATGACATTGTCGCCACCGTCAAGGGCGGCGGTCTTTCGGGTCAGGCAGGCGCTGTCAAGCACGGCATCGCGCAGGCTTTGTCGAAATTTGAACCGGCGCTGCGCGGTGCGGTAAAGGCCGAAGGCTTCCTGACCCGCGACAGCCGCACTGTGGAGCGCAAAAAATACGGCAAGGCAAAGGCCCGCCGCAGCTTCCAGTTCTCGAAGCGTTAATCGAACATGCACGGAACCACCTATCCTGTGGTTCTGGCCTGTTAGGCGAAGGAAAGGGCAGTCCCTCACGGGGCTGCCCTTTTTCGTGGGTCGCGCGCGAAGCCATGGTTAATGCTCCTTTTACCAAAACCCGCTAATACTGCCCGCGGGACACGTGCGATCTGGCAGGAGCGGGACTTGCAGCATTATCGGGACTTGCTTGCCTTCACGCTGGGCTGGAGAGACGAGTTGAAGCTGTTGCGCAGCAGCGGTAGCGCGACGGCAAGCCATATGCTGCTTCCCCAATTGCGCGCCGCCTCTGCATCACAGGCCGCAATTTTGATTTCCGCGCTGTTGTTCGTGATTGTGGCAACTGTACTGCTGTTCCTGCAGGGCGGTGCACGCTTTGTCCTGTTCACTTCACCCTTTGCCATCACCGCGACATTGTATAGTTTTCAGCTGCACCGGCGGATCATGGACTATACACCCGCCGCCGATGATGCGGGGACGGAATTGTTGCGCCTGCGCAACTTGCTGGTGGGACAAGTCGCTTTCTCTGCGATCAGCTGGAATGGGATGCTGTTTGATTTCTGGGCAATGCAGGACTTTGCCGGTGGCGCAATGGCGGGAGCCGTTACCTTTGGCCTCGTCGGCATTGGCGCGCTGACCTTTCTCTGCCTGCCTGCTGCCATGCTGGGCTGGGTAGTGCCACTGACCATGGGCGGCGCATTGGCGCCCATCATTTCCGGCCAGCCAATGCCGTGGTATTATTATGGTGCGATCCTGCTCTTTGGCTATGCGCTGAACCGGATGGCAATGATGCAATGGAAAAGTTTTGTGAAATCGATCAATGATGCGCAGGCCTTTGCGCAGGCGCGAGCCGATTTTTATGCGCTCGAACAAGAACGGCTTGAGGCACAGGACGCAGAGCGCAACAAGGCATCAGAAGCGCGGTCTGCTGACCGCAAGCTGGCCGAGGCTGAAAGGCAGGCGGCCATGGAAGCGCTTGCCCGCGATTTTGAAAAATCGGTTCACGCCACCGCCGATGCCGTTGGCCAAGCAGTACAATCAGTGGGCGAAACGGCCCAGCAACTCGCCGAAATCGGCGCGCAGACGCTGGAGCGGTCCGATGCAATGGCGGCCATGGCAAAGGGCATGAGCAATTCAATTCAGGCCGTCGCCGTCGCAGCGCGGCAGCTGGAAACGTCAAGCGACGCGATATCAGCGCAAGTAAGCGAGCAGGTAAACGCATCGGATTGCGCGACTCGGATAAGCAAGGAGGGCAGTCTTGCCATCTCCACCCTGGCCACGGATGCAGAAAAAGTCGCCGAGATTGCCGCCATGATTCAGGATGTCGCCGGCAAGACCAACCTTCTGGCGCTCAATGCAACAATTGAGGCCGCGCGCGCAGGCGAGGCCGGTCGCGGCTTTGCCGTGGTCGCTCAGGAAGTGAAAAGCCTTGCAAACCAGACGCATGGCGCAATCGGTTCGGTGACCAGCACAGTTGATGCGATCAGGGGGCAAATGCATGATGCAGCCCAAACCGTGGGTTCGGTCGTCACGCAGATGAACACTGTACAGCAGGGCGCGGGCAATATTGCCGTCGCCATTACCCAGCAACAGGCCGCAACCCGGGAAATTACCAGTAATGCCCAACATGCGGCGCATGACGCGGGTGAAGTGAGCGTGTATAGCAATGAGGTGCACCGCGCCGCTTGCCGGGTCGGCGACCTTGCCGACGAAATGCACCAGGTTATGACCACAATGGAAGCGCAGGCGCAGGCCCTGCGTGAATCCAGCGCGGCTTTCCTCGCCCGGTTGCGCGCGGCTTAGGGTCAGGGCCTAAAAGCAGGCGTTAAAGTTCGGCCGCCAACGCCTTGCCAATCGGCCCAAGCATCGCGGCGAAGGCAGCGGTAACTTCTGCATTATCCTTGTCGGATAGCGCCACAAGCTGCGGCATGGACACGCCAACACGCAACGTTGCGCCCCAACGGCCATCGACCAGTTTCACGCATTTGACCGGTTGCCCGAGCCTTATGCCTTGCCCGATCAGCACTTTGTGAATGCGCGTCGCATCGTCAAAATCGAGCGCGCGTCGTTGCGCTCCGCTGGAATCATGGCACAGGTCCAACGTCGCCAGCGTTTGCATTTCAATGGGATGTTCAGCCAGCTCCCCGCTTTCGCTGGGCGCGGCTGCAGACACGATACGGACACCAAGCTGCGCCGCAAGCACCCCGACTCCAGAAGAGAATGCGCCAACAAGCCGTTTGACCTCGTCAATTGGCAGCCCTTGAAAGCGTTCAAGCTCGAACAGCGACGCCGCCAGCCGCAAAGCCAGCCCCTCATTTCCGCCATCATCCAGCCTATCGCGTCCAGCCCAGCCCGTCGGCACTTCTGCCCGTCGGAAAATTGTCCTCGCGCCATCAGGGAGCGGCGCGGCAGCATTGACCAATTGTTCGGGAATTAGCGCAAACCCGCTGAACGGCGGTCCGCCCATGAATTTTGAACCAGTCAGGAAAACGATGATCCCGCGCAGGAGATAGTCATGAATCGCTTGCGTCGTAATCCGCGCCTGGCAGGCATCAACCACGAAGCTGACCTGATCGCCGAAGCGGGCAATCAGCCGGTCAATGTCATCCAGTTGGGGCAGCACAAGGCCGGTTTTTGACCCATGCACGACATGCGCCAGCGGATGCAGGCCGCGGGCAAGCGCGCCTTCAATGTCGCCGACCATGGCCGCGGCCATGCTCGCGCTGTCCTGAGCCACACCGTGCAGATCGCGCACGGCGATATCGCCCAGTATGATATCCGTCATGCCCGCAACCGGCTGTTTGGGCGCAACGGCAACGCCAAGCGCGGTTTCATGGGCAAAATAGCAGCCCGCAGCGCTGTGTATGCAGCCAGACCCGACCTCATTCGCGCCCAGCAACACATTGCAAATGCCGCCCTTCGCCTTGCCGGCGACTGCAAACAGCGCGACATATTCAAGGTCGGTTCCCGAGGGCGCAAAGAATATCTGTGTACTCTTGGGCAACGCGTAGGCGGCGCTCAACGAATCGCGGCACTGGTCAAGGAATGCGGCATAACCATCGCCCTGCGATAAAGCGGCAACCTCGCTACCAAAATGTGCCAGCAGGTGGCTGGCAGCATCGCTGCTCAAATCATTTGCCGTAGACGAAGCCAGCGCCAGCACATCGCGCGGATAGGGCGCGCTGCTATACCGGTTCAGGCGGGTTTCAGGGTCAAGCAATATCCGCGCGTCGCCGCCCATGGTCATCGAAAGGGCAAGCGGATGGTCGTGATCAAAGGCCAAGGCGATGCTTCCGGCTGTTATCGTCCCGACGCGCTATAGGCGCAGCGGAGCAATGAGGGAATTGCGAATTTCGTGGCAACGGCTATGGCTGCGCTCATGACCCAGCCTACCCGCCTGACCGAAGACGCACGCCGCAATTTGCGGATCTTGTTCATTGCCAAGCATGCGCTGGGCGATGGCAGCCTCGACAGCAAGGATGGCAACCATTCGCCCTATCATTATGAGCTGAAGACCATATTGTCCGGCCTATTCGACCGGTTGACGGTGGCCAACGCTTATGAGGCGCTGTTTACTGACCCCGGCGTCGATTTTGTCTGGCCGATGCTGAACCGTGGCGGCTTTTTCAATTCGGAAATGCTCTGCCCGCTGCTTTGCGAACGCTTGGGTGTGCCCTATCTGGGCGCGAACCCCATTTTGCGCGGGCTGGCCGATGACAAGCATCTGACCAAGCTGGAGGCCACAGCACGCGGCATCCCGACCTGCGACTGGGCCGTCTATCGCGCCGGTGCACCGGTGGAGCAATCACGTTGCCCCGCAGGCGAGCGGTTTGTCATCAAGCCCAATAACAGCTCGGCCAGCTGGGGCATTGGCGATGCCCATGACTGGGATGGCGTTCGAGCCGCTATCCTTGCAATCCATGCGCAGGGCCATGACGTCATCGTCGAGCCATTCATGAACGGCAGCGACGTTGAAGTTCCGGTAATTTTCAAGGACGGGGAACCTTTTGTTATGCCGCCGATGCTGTTCAAGCAGCATGATCCTTCCCATCTGCGCACCAATGCCGAAAAGCGCGACCTGGTTGAGCGAGAGCATAAATATGTGCTTGTGCCCTTTGAGGGAGAAGCGGCGTGGGAACAGATTCGCGCAATGACATTGACGCTTGCGGAGATTTTCCGTCCCTTTGACTTTGGCCGTTTTGAGTTTCGGTTCAACGAGGAGACTGGCGCGATCAACCTGCTAGAAGTGAATTTGCAGTGCAATTTATGGTCGCAGAAAGTCTATGGCCGCTCTGCCGTGCTGATGGGCTGGACTCAGGAAGACCTGATCGAGACCATCGTGGCAGAAAGCCTGATCCGGCGCGGATTAATGGGCCGCAGTTAAGCCACGGCGCAGGCATGGACACAACTGCACGGCATCAGCGCCGTTTTGCGGCCTGTCCTTTGCGCCATTTCGTCCATAAATGCCGCCCCAGCATCAACGGCGGCATTCGCAGCCAGTGCGATCGTATGTAGAAGGCCAGCCGGGTCATTGCCCGTGTTGGCCGACCCCATTCATCCCGCGCAGTCAGGCGTCGGCGGAACAGGCGGTCGGCGATGGACATGTGTTTCCAGATAGCGGGATCATCCGTGCCATAAAATGCGTGCGCCAATCGCGCTGCGCGCTGCAATTCAGGGCCCAGCTGATGATGCGCCGCTGTTTTGGCGAGATCCGCAGAGACATGACCGCCAAAAAACTGGTTCAGGAGGCAGTGAAAATCCCACAAATTGCGCAAGCCGCCAGCAAGATCACCGTCGGCAATCAGGTGCGCCGCGCAATGGACAAGCATGTCGGCGGGGCAAAGGACATAAAGGTCATTGCCATGCTCACGATCATCCAGCCGCCTCGCATGGGTCAGCAACGCCGCGGCATCGGGGCTGGGCTTTGCAGTCAGCGGCAGGATGGTGTGATGAACGTCGATCATGCGGTCGCGGTCCTTATGGATCAGCGGCGGCAGCTCGTGCATATGGTCACGGTAATAGGCATCGTCATAGGCGTCTTCCTTCACCCATTCCCAACCACCTTTGTCGATCAGCAGCGCTTCGACCTGCGGTAGGTCAGCCCTCGCCACCATGATGTCGAGGTCGCCGATGTGGCGGCCTTCGCCTGCTTTCAGCCCAGCGGCGGCATAAGCCGTGCCTTTCAGCAGCACGACCTTGCCCATATAATCGTCAAGTGCGCGCGCCGCGCATTGCGCCTCCCACAATGCCGAAAGACCTTGGTATTCGGCATTGAGCCGGGCATCGGCCAGTATCTCTGATACTTTACCGGGCACCGATTCATTTTTGAGTCGGTGCGCCAATGTGCCGATAAGTTGCTCTGCCCGCGCCATGGTAATCAGGGCGGTCCAGCCCGTAGCGTCGAGCCCGCTTGTGCTCTCTGGATTGCGCAGCGCATCGGCGAGCAACATCGCATCGCGGCTCATGCTAGTTCGTCCCAATTTTGCTCAACCAGCGCAAGCGCCTCTTCGCCGCTTTCATAGTCCACCGCGCGCACAGGCACGGCTTTGATAAAGCGGGTCATCGCGGCGAACCCCGCCTCGCCCATCGCTACATAGTTGGTCGACGCCTGCGTCATACGCATGAACGCCTCTGCAGGAGCAACAGGGCGCACCGCAGCCTTGTGGCCATAGCGCGGGAACAGCAGCAAAGCGGGGATAGCCGGTTCGGCCATGCGCTCTATGGCATCGGCGGGGGGAACCATGTGGCAGATGTCGCCTTTGGGCGTTCCCTGCATCAGGGGACCAAAGCGGGCCTCCGCCGCCGCAGCGCGCATTGCTGCGATCGCTTCATTCTTCAGGCTGATTGCCCGTGGAAAGGGCACGGCCATGCCGCTTGCCGGATCAAGCAGGACAAATTCGTCGCCCAGAAACCGCCAGCCACGCTGGGCCAGCAATGCCGACAATGTCGATTTGCCCGATCCCGACAGGCCAGTCATGATAAGCGCGCGGCCGCCGCGTTCAACCGCGCTGGCATGGAGCAGCAAATGGCGGCGCCAGCCGAGCGCCATTTGCAGGTTCATCCCCATCTCCGCAGCAAGCAGGGCCTGCGCAAAGGGCAGCGGGACGGCATCGGGAAGCGTATAGTCACCGTCAATGGCAACCTGTTTGCGTACAAATCGTCGCAGCAGACTGGGCGCGTCGAGTCGGACGGTGAAATCGGCTAGGGCGGATTGCGGATAGCCATCATAAAGTTCTGCCAGCTGGTCTATCGGCGCACGCCAATGCGACCCGATGCGAAAGGCGGCGGGGCCGACAGTGAGGCGAAATTCATACATGGGCAGTAACACGCCGCAACAGGCCAAGGTCGGCGAGCTCCTCTAGGCGGGCCGCGATGCTGGCACATTGTCCGGCGCCTGTGTCGAGATCAAAATGTGCCGACAGCCGGTCCAGCACCGCCTGGGCATCAAGCGTGTCTCCTGCCATGACCGCCAATATTTCCGGCACGGGCTCTGCCACCATATGCGTCAGGCCGGAGCGGCGCTGGTAAACCAGCGTCATGAAATCGAGCGGCTCGATAACCAGCCCGTCCGCCGGTTCCGCCCGGTAAAGGATTCTCTGCGCGCTCACCTGTTCAGGCCTAGCGCCGCAATTTCAATTTTCAATGAACAGCTTTGCAGCCAGACGGCGGCTATGGCGCACGCGCAAGGAACGCTTCAGCCACATTGTCACTGAACAGCCCGTCTACTCCAGCGGCAAGGAACGCGCGGATTTCTGCAACAAGATCGCCATGCGCCGCCGGATTTACGCCCGATTTCTGGCCCAAAGGCAGGAAAAAATTCTCCCGTCGGAATGTCCACGGATGCACCGCAAGCCCGACCGCATGGGCATCGGCGACCAGCGTTGTCGGTTTTCCCAAATTACCAAGCATGTCGCGCGGAATGACCATCCCTTTGTTGGGGCCAATGCCGTCGGCATAGACGGCAACCGCCCGCAGGCCATCTGGCTTTGCCATTTCAGCATAAAGCATCCCCGGCTGGTCGGCAGGCCCGCCTTCGCTGTCCATCAACTGGATCAGCCGAAGCTGCGTTTTGCCGCGCAACGCCTGCAAATTGCCCACCTCGAACGACTGGATAAATACCGGATCGCTTTTGCCTGAATAGCCATATCGGCCAAGATCAGACAATAACGGTCCCTCATGCGGCAGGCCGATGGCGGCGAAATAGGACGGGTGCTTGGTTTCAGGATAAACCCCGATAACCCGGCCCATTTCCGCCGACCTTGCCTTTGCCAGCGCCAATATTTCGGCAAAGGTCGGGATTTCAAATTGCCCGTCATAGGCCATATTCGCCTTGCGCAGCAGCGGCAGCCGCTCCTTCGCGCGCAGTGTCTTCAATTCGGCCAGCGTAAAATCCTCGGTGAACCAGCCGCTAAAGCGTTGGCCATCAATTATCTTCGTCGTCTTGCGGGCCGCAAATTCAGGGCGCGATGCCACATCGGTGGTTTCTGAAATTTCATTTTCATGCCGCGCTACCAGAACAGCATCCTTTGTCAGGACAAGATCGGGTTCGATGAAATCCGCGCCCTGCGTAATGGCAAGATCATAGGCGGCCAGCGTATGTTCGGGCCGTTCCCCGCTGGCGCCGCGATGGGCAATGATGATGACGCGGTCGGGCATGGTCAGGCCAGCGGGCCTATCCACCGCCGGTGCGCAGGCGGCAAGATTGCCAAGCAGCAGCAGAGGCAAAAGCATGGCGAGAAAGCATCGGAGCATGAGATCCCCTGTCCCAGAAAATCGTTGCAGGGTGATGACAGGGCCGACGTCATGCGAAGGCCGCATCCCATTCTGCCGGTTTGAACCCAACCAGCAGCCCGCCTGCATGTTCGACCACGGGCCGCTTGATCATGCTGGGCTGTTCCAGCATCAGGGCAATGGCACGGTCCCGGTCAAGCGCCGCCTTGGCAGCATCGGGCAGTTTTTTGAAAGTGGTTCCGGCCCGGTTCAAAACCACCTCCCACCCCATGGCATCGCACCATGCGGTCAGCGCGGCGGCATCGGCCCCTGCCTTTTTATAATCATGAAAATGATAGGCGATGCCACGCAAATCCAGCCAGCCGCGCGCCTTTTTCACGGTATCGCAATTGGGGATACCATAAAGGATCACGCTCATGCGCTGCCTCCTTCGGGGGATGTTCCGGCAAGCACAAAGCTCATCTTGTTGCCATCAGGATCGCGGACATAGCCGCCATAAAATTCCGGACCATAGATTGGGCGCGGCCCGGGTTCCCCTTCACTGCTGCCGCCATGGGCCAGCGCAGCGGCGTAAGCTGCATCCACCGCCGCGTGCGAAGGACAGCCAAATCCCGGCATTGAGCCATTGGCTGGCACAGCAGCCTCGCCATTATGGGGACGGGCAATCCACACAGTCGTGCCGCCGCCAATTGCATAGCCGAAGGTGATGCCTTCATAATCGTGCGCCAGGGTTCCGCCCAGATGCGGCATTACCGCATCATAAAAGATGCGCGACCGGGCAAGGTCATTTGAGCCAATCATGATATAGTCGATTGCCATCAAGACACCCTTTCATTTGCGGCGGAATTCCGCCGAAGTTGACAGTGAAATGCACATATTTCCTACATGCGGATCACATGCAGGAATAGAACATAAATCGAACAAAATTGCAAGGTCAAATTGCCCCACTTGCCTCTGCTTCGCTTTGGCTGCATCGCTGTGCAAGCGCAACCATGGAGAGACAGGCATTATGGGTAGAGCATCCTTTTTGATCATCGCAGCTCTTGGCCTTTTGCCCGTCGGCGCATTGGCCCTGACCGAAACCGGGCCAGCGCCAAAGGCCTATCTGGTGGCCGAAATCACCGTCACCGATCCTGCCGCCTATCAGGACTATGCGGCCAAGGCGGGGCCAATAATCACGGCCTGTGGCGGCAAATATCTGGCGCGGGGCGGTTTTGTAGAACAGCTTGAGGGCGAGGCACCGCAGCCGCGCTTTGTCATTGTCGAATTCGCCTCTTTGGCGGAAGCGCGCGCCTGCTACTGGTCGTCTGCCTATCAGGCGGTGGCCCCAATCCGGCAGCGGGCATCCCGTTCGCGCTTTTGGCTAAGCGAAGGGCTCGCTCCATGATCGCGTTCCTCCGCGCGGCATAGGCTCCGATTATCCAGAAGTTTATAGGCCCAATTGGCCAATGACTTTGGGCAGCGCCGTTTTCAGCTTGAAAAAACCGGCAGTTGCCCGTGGCCAAAGCAAGTCGTCCCATGGCCGGCGAATTTCAACGAGGCGGATATTTTGCGCGCCCAGTGCCGCGCGGACCGGCTGCATCTGCCATGCAACCATGCCCGTTGGCATCGCCCCGGTCAGCAGGCTGTTGACGCCCAATGCCGCCGCCCATTGCGGCAAATCAGCAGTATGGACAAATTCTGCGGCAACGCCAAAATGTGCAGCAACGCGCTCCGCCGCATCCAAGAGGGCGCCCTGCGAAAATAGCGCTGCCGGGCTGTCAGGCGGATGCACCGTTGCACGGGGCAGGACAGCGACAGCGCGGACATCGCCTGCGAAGTCCCAGCTTTCAGGATGCAAGTCTTCCTCCGTCAGCAACAGCGCAGCAGGCGCGCCATCATGCCGGGCGGCGGGCACAATGGGGGCAATAGGCACAGGCGCTGCATCCTCATAAAGAGGAGCGGCATTTTCGTTCAAGGCGCCATAAGGGGCAAAGCGGCCCGCCGTGCAGCGTTCAATATTGTCGGCGCGCGCAAGATAATGTTTGCCCTGTGTATGCAGCCCCGCGACCCAGCGCCATGATAGCGTGTTGGATGCTGGATCGGCATCGAGCAGATTTTTATAGAAAAAATCAGCACCCAATTGCCATGGCAGGCCAAGGGTAAAGATCCAGATGCTGGCAAACCACATGCGGCTATGATTGTGCAGCCAACCATAGCAGCGCAGCTCATCCACCCAGGCATCAAAACAGGCTATGCCCGTTTCACCGGCAATGGCGCGTTCATGCCGCCGTTCAAGCGCGCGGTCACTATCCATCTCAGCGCGCAGCCCGATCCGATCCTGATCAAAGCGATGCAGCATGGCAGGGCGCATTTCCAGCCAGCCTTTCCAATAGGTGCGCCACGCCACCTCCTGAATGAATTTTTCTGCCGCGGCAAAGCTGTGCTGTTGCAGGACCGCCGACACCACCTCTTCCTCGGTGATCATCCGCCGCCGGATATAGGGCGAAAGGCCGGAAATGTTCGTCCGATCCTGTGGCCCATGATCGAAATTGCGCTGCGCCGCATAGGCCGCGCCTGCACGCGGCAGAAATGCCTCCAACCGGTCCAGCGCCGCCTGCCGTGTGGGAATCCATTGCATGAAAGGGCCGCTACGCGCGCATACCCCTGCCTGTCATCACAGGCAATTGGCCGTGGTCAATTTGGCGTAAAGCGCAACCGCGGGGTCATCCCGCCGTCCAGATGCCGCGCGTATCGATCAGCCGCGCCTGCGTATTGGGCCGGAGCGCGCGAAACTGTTTATGATCGACCAACAGGATATGCAGATCCGCCTCTGCCGCGCCCAGCATGTCGGTCAGCGTGGCCGATTTCAGCGATGCAGGCAGCGCATCGATATTGGGCTCAACCACCAGCAGCGGGCCGCCATGCGCCTTTGCCAGCGCTTGCGTGATTTCCAGCGCGGGGCTGTCGCGCAGGTCGTCAATGTCAGGTTTGAAGGCAACACCATAGCAGGCAATGGTCACATCCTTTGCCTTTCGTCCCGGTGTTGCCGCTAGGATTTCGGCAATTGCAGCATGGGCCTTGGCCAGCACCCAATGCGGTTTGGCGTCATTGACTTCACGTGCGGTGCGGATCAGCCGTGCCTCGTCCGGCGCGCTCGAGACGATGAACCACGGATCACAAGCAATACAATGCCCACCCACGCCCGCGCCCGGTTGTAACACATTGACGCGGGGATGGCGGTTGGCGAGGCGGATCAATTCCCAGACATTGATGTCCAGCTTGTCACAAATCACAGACAGCTCATTGGCAAAGGCAATGTTGACGTCGCGGAAGCTGTTTTCGGTGAGCTTTGCCATTTCGGCGACGCGCGTGCCCGATGCCAATATGCACTCGCCGGTTACAAAGGCGCTGTAAAGTTCAGCGGCTAGCGCCGAGCAGCGTTTCGTCATCCCGCCAATAACGCGGTCGTTGGTAATCAGCTCTTGCATCACCTTGCCCGGCAGCACCCGTTCTGGACAATGGGCAATGCGGATGTCCGACAACTCGCCTGCCTTTTGCGGAAAACTAAGGTCCGGCCGGGCCTTTGCCAGCCAGCCTGCCATCGCCTCGGTCGCGCCTACGGGCGAGGTTGATTCCAGCACCACAAGGTTGCCGGGACGCAGCACCGGCGCAATCGCCTTGCACGCTGCCTCGATATATTTGAGGTCGGGATCATGCTTTTGTCCCTTGAACGGGGTTGGCACAGCGATGAGGAACGCATCGGCCGGTTCGGGCACAGTCGTCGCGCGCAGGTAGCCGCGCGCGACCGAGGCCTGAACCACCATGTCGAGGTCCGGCTCAACAATGTGGATCTCGCCGCGGTTGATCGTATCGACCGTCGCCGCGTTCACATCAACGCCGATCACCTTGATCTTGCGCGAGGCAAACATCGCCGCTGTCGGCAGACCAATATAGCCAAGGCCGATAATCGAGATGGTCTGGAACGGGCTTTTCTGCATGGATTTATTCAAATCTTTCAATATTTTCTGGCTGCAAAGATGCGGATGCTGGCAACGATCCGGCTCGCCGCCTTACCATCGCCATAGGGGTTATGGGCAAAGCTCATCGCCTGATAAGCGGCTGGATCGTCCAGCAACTGGCTGGCCTCGCGCACGATCAGATCGCTGTCCGTACCGACCAGCTTTACCGTTCCGGCTGCCACCGCCTCGGGCCGCTCTGTGGTTTCACGCATGACCAGCACGGGTTTGCCGAGCGATGGCGCTTCTTCCTGCACGCCGCCCGAATCGGTCAAGATGATCGCTGCCCGGCTCATCAGATAGACAAAGGGCAGATAATCCTGCGGCGCGATCAAATGCACATTGGCAAGATGCGACAAGCGTGCCTCAACCGGGCCTTTGACCTGCGGGTTCAAGTGCAGCGGATAGACAATCTCGACATCGTCACGCTGCGCCAATCGGGCCAAAGCCTCGCAAATGCGATCAAAACCGTCGCCAAAGCTTTCGCGGCGGTGACCGGTGACAAGAATCAGGCGTTTTTGGGGGTTAAGGGCAAATTGCCGCTCAAGCCCTGCGGCCAATTCCGGCTCTCTTTCAATCTTTGCAACGACATCAAGCAACGCGTCGATCACCGTATTGCCGGTCACATCAATGCTGTCCGCCGCCACGGCCTCTGCCAGCAAATTGGCCCTCGAAGCTTCGGTTGGCGCAAAGTGCAGCGCCGCGATCGTGCCCGTTACCTTACGGTTAATCTCTTCGGGCCAGGGCGACAGGATATTGCCAGTGCGCAGGCCCGCCTCGACATGCCCGACCGGTATCTTGCGATAATAGGCCGCCAGCGACGCCGCCAGCGTCGTTGTGGTATCGCCATGCACGAGCACAAGATGCGGACGAAAATCATCCAGCACCGGCGAAAGCGCCATCAGCACGCCCGACGTGATATCCTCCAGCCCCTGCCCCGGACGCATCAGGTTGAGGTCATAGTCAGGCGCAATGTCGAACAGCGCCAACACCTGGTCGAGCATCTGGCGATGCTGCGCGGTAACGCATACCCGCGCGTCAACGCCCGGCTCTGCCGCCAGCGCACGCACAACCGGAGCCATTTTGATTGCCTCTGGCCGTGTGCCAAAGACGCTAAGCACGCGAAGAGGCGCAGCATCATTCATGCGCGTGCGCCTTTGCTTTGGTCATTTAGTCGGATGGCCATGCCAACCCCATGGCAGATCAGCCTTACGATATGGTTGACACAGCGTTGGGTATATCAGGCGCCCAGCAGCGCGAACACCAGCCCCATCGCCGCATAAAAGGCAATCCAATAGCCTGCATCAATCGCAAAGAGCCGCCCCGATTTCTGTCCAAACAGGTAATTTGTGCCAATGGCAGGCACAATGAAGCCAAGCGCGACGCCGACCGAAATCATCATCGTCGACCGCAGGCTCATTTCCCCGAAATGCGCCAGCATATGGCCAAGGAGCACCGCCGACAATATGCTGAACAGAAAGGTCGTCCCATAGATCTTCAGCGCATTGGCATTTTTTAGCGCGTCATCCGACAGCCCGATTTCGCGCTGCCACGCCTTGCCAAATAAGGGGCCGTACCAGATGCCGCCGACCATGAAGCCGCTGATCGCTGCGACCAGAATCGCCAGTAAATTTGCGTTTGCCATATAGTTTTCCCTCCCACTTGCGGACGAGGTCGATCATTTGCCAGCCCCCGGCAAGCCCACCGTGGACATAGCGCCCGCGCACTGCTCCGGCAAGCCGCAGGGGAACTTGATGACAAGCGCAAGAAATGCGCCTATGCGCGCGGGCGTCATGGCAACTCGAATAGAAGCAGCGCCCAAAGTGGGCATGGTGTCGCTTGGCTGTCCCAAGGCGCTGGTCGATAGCGAGCGCATCCTGACCAAGCTGCGCGCGGACGGTTATGCAATGAGCGCCGACTATGCGGGCGCGGACGTGGTGCTGGTCAACACCTGCGGTTTTCTGGACAGCGCCAAGGAAGAGAGCCTCGACGCCATTGGTGAGGCAATGGCCGAAAATGGCCGAGTCATTGTTACTGGTTGCATGGGCAAGGAAGCAGACGTCATCCGCGCCCGTTTTCCTGATGTGCTCGCCATCACGGGTGCGCATCAATATGAGGATGTGGTCGCTGCGGTCCATGATGCCGCGCCGCCCGCGCGCGGGGCATTTGTCGATCTGGTCCCGGAAGGCGGCCTTAAACTGACGCCCCGCCATTATAGCTACCTCAAAATTTCCGAAGGCTGCAACCACGCCTGTGCCTTTTGCATCATCCCTTCGCTGCGCGGGAAACTGGCCAGCCGCCGCGTCGATGCCGTGCTGCGCGAGGCAGAAAAACTGGTGTCGGCAGGCACGAAGGAATTGCTGGTGATCAGCCAGGATACCTCTGCCTATGGCGTCGATACCCGGCATGAAATGCGGGACTGGAAAGGCCGCGAAGTGCGCGCGCATATGACCGATCTGGCGCGCGAGCTGGGCTCCTTGCGTACGCCCGAGGGCCGCGCGCCTTGGGTTCGGCTGCACTATGTCTATCCCTACCCGCATGTCGACGCCGTGATCCCGTTGATGGCAGAAAGGCTGCTGACGCCCTATCTCGACATTCCCTTCCAACATGCGGCGCCCTCTGTGCTGAAGGCAATGAAGCGGCCTGCCAATGAGGCGAAGGTTCTGGAGCGAATCAAAAGCTGGCGCGCCATTGCCCCAGACATTGCCATCCGTTCCAGCTTCGTTGTAGGATTTCCGGGCGAGACCGAAGCGGATTTCCAATATTTGCTCGACTGGCTTGAGGAAGCGCAACTCGACCGTGTCGGCGCGTTCCGTTTCGAACCTGTCGAGGGCGCTGCTGCCAATGCGCTGCCTGATCCGGTCCCCGAGGAAGTCAAGGAAGAGCGCTACCAGCGGATCATGGAGAAGACCGCAGTGATCAGCGCCGGCAAACTGGCAGCGAAAATCGGACGCACCATGCCTGTAATCATCGACGAGGTTGGTGAAGCCGATGACGACGGCAGCATTGGCGCAACAGGCCGCTCGCAGGCCGATGCCCCCGAAATTGACGGCCATGTCTTTCTGCGCGATGTATCACCCTTGCTGAAAGCTGGTGACATTATCGATGTGGTCATTGAGGATGCCGATGACCATGACCTGTTTGCGGTGACTGCGGTATAGGTGCACGACGTGACGCAAGGACCTGAAGTTTGTCGCGTCTGAAATGAACCATCGTGCTAAGCCTGCCGACACCGAAGCACCAGCCACGCCTTACAACGAAGCCCCGCTGGCCAGCGGCGGTTCACTGGGGGGGAAGGATAGACCATGATGAGAAGGCTGCTTGTCGCACCGCTTTTCCTGATATTGTTGGCGCCACTGGCGATGGCAAGCGGCTTGGATGATCCCATGGGCAAGCCGCCCGCTGACCCTCCAGCCGTGTCACGGCTGGGTAAGGGCTATCTGGACAGTGCCGCAATGCCCGATGCGTTAAAATTACTCGGCCCGCCGCCTGCCGATGGATCAAAGGCGCTGGCCCGCGACAAACGCGCAGAGGCAAGCGCGCTTGCTCAGCATGGCACGCCGCGCTGGGTCCAGGCGACAATCGATGCCGACCTGTTTACGCCCAAGGCGACCGACAGCTTTTCCTGTGCCGCGGGATTTGTGATCAGCAAGGATACGACGCCCAAAATCGACGCCCTGCTGCGCAAGGCAGCAACGGATTTCGGGCTGTCAGTCTATCCCGTTAAAAAGAAATACATGCGCCAGAGGCCCTTTGTGGGTAATGGCAAGCCCATGTGCACTCCTGAACTGGATGCCATCTTGCGCGCCGATGGTTCCTATCCGTCGGGCCATGCCGCCATCGGCCATGGCTGGGGCAAATTATTGGGCGCGATTGTGCCCAAGCGCAAAAAGCATCTGATGGTTCGCGGCGCACAATTTGCCGACAGCCGCCGCATCTGCAACGTGCATTTTGCCAGCGATGTACAGGGCGGCGCAGTCATGGCGGATGCAGTGTTCAAAGCGCTGATGAATAACGAGAAATTCAAGGCCGAACTTGCCGAAGCGAAGGTGGAATTTGCTGCGCATAGGCCTGTTAAGCCAGACTGCACGCGCGAGAAGGCCGCATTGGAATAGGAAATGCCCATCGCCGAAAATGGCCCGCGCGTCAGATCGCTGCTTCACAGCAAAGGGCAGCCTGTTTAAGCAGGCAGCATGTATGAATTTGCCATTGCCTCCAACGGCGCAAAGCCTGCGCTATATACCGAGCTGCTTGCCGCCGCCGATGCACTGACGGCAGGCGAGCCGGATGGGATTGCCAATATGGCCAATATCGCGGCTTTGCTTTGGCAATATGTGCCCGATCTTAACTGGGCGGGTTTTTACCGCATGGTGGACGGCGAGCTGGTGCTTGGCCCGTTTCAGGGTAAGGCAGCCTGCATTCGAATCCCGCTGGACAAGGGCGTGTGCGGTGCCGCGGCCCGGCTGGCAACGACGCAGCGTGTGGAGGATGTCCATGCCTTCCCCGGCCATATTGCCTGCGATGCAGACAGCCGTTCCGAACTGGTTGTGCCGGTGAAGCGCGCAGGCGCGGTGATCGCCGTCATCGATCTGGACAGTCCCAAGCCCGCCCGTTTCGACAGCGACGATCAGGAAGGTATCGAACAGCTGGCTGCTATGCTGGGCGACCGTCTTTAGGGTCAGAACCCCAACAGGGGCTCAGCCTAATCCAGATAATATTCAACCGTGGTGACAACGCGCACCTTTTTGAAAGGCGTGTCGGCGGCGCCCCAGCCGCCATCACTATCGCCATCGCGCGCCGTCACTTCAAAATAGCCCTGCGTTGCCGACTTGATCGAGCCGACATTGGTGCCTGAATCCTTGGCGAACTGCTCTGCTGATTTGCGCGCATCCTTGGTTGCCTGCGCAATCATTTCAGGCTTGATCGCGTTCAGCTTTGTATAAGTGAAGGCCATGCCTGATCCTTCCTCCAGCTCGACGCCCTGCTTCACCAGATCGAACTGACGTTTGATCGCATCCTGCGCGCGCTTGATGTCGGTCGTGCGCAGGCTCATGCGCTGCTTTACCGAATAAGTGATGACGCCCTGGTCGCTATAGTTGGACACGTTGGCACCCGTGGGCTGCACGGCATCGGCATCAAAGCCCAGCTGTGTAAAAAAGGCACGGATCGCGCGGGTATCGGCATCCGCCTTTGCCTGCGCGCTCTGCAAATCGCTGCCTTTGGCGGAATAGGATATGGTCCAGGTCGCAAGGTCGGCGGTCACTTCGCGCTCCGCAAGACCGCGCACCGTAACGGCCCGATCCGCCTGTTTCATCCGAACAAGGCCGTCGCCCATCAAATAACCGCCCACGACCAGCCCGGTTGCCAGCAAGGCTGCGCCTGCCAGCCATGCCTTGCCCTGATTACCGCTTAGCCCCGCCAGCCAGCCCTTATTTTCGCTTTCCTGCGTCATTGTCCTTATTGCCCCTTCATTGTCTGCCGCGCGTCGTGCCCTGCAATTTGCAAGCTATGGCGTATCTGCGATGAACCGTGCCTTAATATCGATGAAACGATCGGATCGCTGCGCGTGCGGCTGCTTTCAGATGATAAT
The DNA here is from genome assembly GCA_964572205.1 of uncultured Sphingorhabdus sp. GTDB lineage: Bacteria > Pseudomonadota > Alphaproteobacteria > Sphingomonadales > Sphingomonadaceae > Sphingorhabdus_B. The sequence continues at coordinate 20,977 of CAZNEO010000016.1, read as the reverse complement.
TGCCGGATCATATCACGCCCTGTGCCCGAAAGGTTTGCCATGCCACTGGACATTGTCCGCATTCCGGTTCTAACCGACAATTATGTCTGGCTGGTGCATGAGGGAGAGAGCGGCGAAACGCTGGTCATTGATCCCGCACTGGCAGAACCCGTGCTGGCTGCGGCAGAGGCGCGCGGCTGGCAAATCACGCAAATCTGGAACACCCATTGGCATCCCGACCATGTCGGCGGCAATCAGGGGATAAAGGACGCGACGGGGTGCATCGTCACGGGGCCGGATGCGGAAAAGGACAGGATACCAACGCTGGATCGACTGGTGCGCGGTGGTGACAGGGTCAGACTGGGCGCGGTCGAGGCCAGCGTGCTGGATGTCCCTGCGCATACGGCAGGCCATATCGCCTATCATTTCGCCGGCGAGGACGCAGCCTTTGTAGGCGACACGCTATTTGCCATGGGCTGCGGCCGGTTGTTTGAAGGAACGGCAGAGCAGATGTTCGCCAATATGCGCCAGTTGGAGGCATTGGGCGATGCAACCCGCATATATTGCGCGCACGAATATACGCTGTCCAATGGGCGCTTTGCCCTGTCAGTTGAGCCCGACAATGCGGCGCTGGTTGCCCGGATGGCGGACGTCACTGCCCTGCGCGCCGCTGGCGAGGCAACAGTCCCGACGACCATTGCCCTTGAGCGCGCGACCAACCCGTTCATGCGCGCCGCCTCTGTGGCGCAGCTTGCGGAACGCCGCGCCGCCAAGGACCGGGCTTAGGGTCAAGGCCTAACTCGCCGTCACCGGCACAAGCCTGATTTCAACGCGGCGGTTCTGCGCGCGGCCATCCTCGGTCGTGTTGGATGCACGCGGCTGGCTCTCACCAAAACCCTTTGTCGCCAGCCGGGCCTGTTGCACGCCGCGCCCGCTAAGATAAGCGGCAACGGTTGCGGCCCGCTGTTCCGACAACGTCTGGTTGAAGGCATCGGTTCCCGTCGAATCGGTATGGCCAAGCACATCAACATAGGTTTTTTAATATTCGGTCAGGGTCGCTGCCACCTTGTCCAATGTCGCGCGAAAGGCCGGGTCAAGATTGGCACTCCCGGTCGCAAAGGTGACTTCAGAAGGCATGTCGAGCACCAGCTCATCGCCTTCGCGGGTCACGCCAACGCCGGTCCCTGCGGTTTGCTGGCGAAGCTTTTTTTCCTGCTGGTCCATATAATAGCCAACGCCCGCGCCAGCCACTGCGCCAATCCCTGCACCCAGAATTTTTTCCGTCCGGTCGCGCTTGCCGCCGATCAGGTCGCCCAGCAAATAGCCGCCCAGTGCGCCCGCAGCCCCGCCAATGACAGTTTTGGAAATGCGTCTATTGCCGGTTTCCGGATTGGTAGTGCAGGCCGCGAGCGGCAGCGTCACAACAAGCAAAACGGCAGCAAATCGTGCATTATGGTTCATCGAATTTCTCCTTTCGATGCCCTGATGAAAGCATTGCCAGCCTTAACGCAGACTGACGCTGTGGTAAAATCTTGCCGATCAGCTGACCGTTTCGCCGCCGATAGGGCGCAGTTCATCCCCGCCCGCGATAGGGGGCAACGCCCTGATCCGGCAGCCAAAGCCCCGCAGGCGGCGGCCCGGATTGCCAGAAAATATCAAGCGGAATGCCGCCGCGAGGATACCAATAACCGCCAATACGCAGCCAGACGGGGGCCATCTCGTCAAACAGGCGTTTGCCAATGCCGACGGTGCAATCCTCATGAAATGCCGCATGGTTGCGAAATGAACCAAGGAACAGCTTTAGCGATTTTGATTCGACAATCGTCTTTCCCGGCACATAGTCGATAACCAGATGGGCAAAGTCGGGCTGGCCGGTCACTGGACATAAGGACGTGAATTCGGGCACGGCGAAGCGCACAAGATAGGTTTCCTCGGCACGCGGGTTGGGCACATAATCCAGTTCTGCCTGCGATGGCGAAGCGGGCAGGGCACTGTTCTGGCCCAGAAATTTCGGTTGGTTATCGTCAGTCATGCAGTCTATCTAGCGCCTCCCACTCTTCATGTCATTCCCGTGCATCATTCACCTTGCATTCACCCCGTGATTCAAAAGCCGATATCATGATCGTGATGCGGGCGTTTGCATTTGGCGGAGGGCGATTCGCGCTTGCCTTGGCGGCGCTTGCCTTTACCGTGCTTGCTTGGCCGCTGCCCGCGGCTGCACAGGAGACGCTGCCGCAAAATCCGCCTGAGCTTAAGGATTTTCGCCTTGACCAGCCGCCGCCGCGCGAGGAGCTGCCCCTGCCCGAGAAAAAGCAGGACCCGCCCGCTTCCGTTCCGCCAGAGACACAGCGCAGCGAGCCTGCACCAAAAACGCCGTTCCCTGCTCCGTCAACCAAGGCCGCGCCCGCTGATCCGCGCGCTGCGGCAACGGCAACGGCGTCAGAAGACAACAGCAATGCACCCCCCGCCGACACTGACGCAACGCTTACCACGCCCGGCGACAGCGCAGACGGCTTGACGCCGACTGCCGGGCAAGCCGCCCCCGACAGACAAAGCATCGGCGATGCCGGACAGAGCTTTAGCGCGATGTTGCCTCCATGGTGGCCCTTCCTTGCGATCGCATTTGCCGCTTTGGCAGCATTGCTGTTTTTCAGGGCACTCTCCAAGCGGACCGCAGTGACTCCAGCCGCTGCACCGCCGGAACCAGACGCAAAAAAACAAAGGCAAAGGCCGACGCCCATGCCTGCAGGCGGCCTTTCTGCGTCATTCCATCCAGGCAAGGCACGGCTGAGCCTTGCAAACTTGACGGTTACTGGACAGCTGCATGTCCGCTTTGAGGGCGCAGAGCCGCTGGGCAATCTGATGTTGCGTACCCGGTTGATGTCAGCATGCGATGATCAAACTGCGCTTATCCGTCACTTTCACGACGATGCAACGCAGGGAGACCGGCAGGATCTGGGGATGGTCAGGCCCGGCGAACAGATTGACCTGACCCTTGAACTGCAAGTGCCGCGCGACACGTTGCAGGCCTTTGACTGGCGGCAGCGGCGCTTTGTCGCGCCGATAATTCTGATCAATTTGGCAGATGAGCACGGTGCCGTTACGCCGTGCCGCCTCGCCTGTGTCATGGGGCAAGCAGGCAGTGGCGCATCGCCGCGCATGACCCCCATTCCAATTGACCGCGGCCCCAAACAGTTTGAAAGCGTTCAGTTCCAACCGATTGTGGCTTAGGCCGCGACCTATTCAATCCACCCCCAGTATCTTTGCCATGTTGACGCCTTTACGGGATATTGCATAGGTCCTGACCCTAGACGCGGCCTGCAAAGCCAATTATCGTGCGGCGCACAAAAGAATCAACACGCGGGCATATACACGCGGTCAGACAAGGGACGGATTGCTATGGAATTGCTGGTAACGACCGATTGGTTGGCAAAGGAGCTGGGAGCATCTGACTTGCGCGTGGTCGATGCCACTTGGTTCATGCCGGATAGCGGTCGCAACGCCGCCGCAGAATATGAGGGTGGGCATATCCAGGGAGCGGTCTTCATGGACCTTGCCGAAATCGCCGATACCAACAGCAGCCTGCCCAACATGCTGCCGCCTGCGGAAAAATTCGCCAGCCGGATGCAGTCGCTCGGTCTGGGCGATGGCAGCCGCATCGTTGTCTATGACGACAGTCCGTTCAAAACGGCCACGCGCGCATGGTGGATGCTGACGCTGTTTGGCGCGCATGATGTCGCCATACTCGACGGCGGCCTCGCCAAATGGAAAGCCGAGGGGCGGCCTTTGGAAACCGGAAAGCCGGCATTGCGCCATCGCCATTTCACGGTCTGGAAAGACGATAGCGGCGTTCGGACAAAGGCAGACATGCTGGCCAATTTGCACAGCAAGGACGCCCAGGTCGTGGACGCGCGCGGGGCAGGCCGCTTTACCGGTGAGGAAAAGGAGCCACGCGCCGACATGGCATCGGGCCATATTCCGGGCAGCCGCAACCTGCCCTATTCCAACCTGTTCAACGCCGACGGCACATGGAAACGCGGCGACGATCTGGTTGCTGTCTTTACAAATGCCGGGGTCGACCTTGACCGCCAGATGATCACCACCTGCGGATCGGGCATGACCGCTGCCGTCGTGCTGTTCGGCGCGCGGTTGACCGGCAAGAAGGATGTTGCCCTTTACGATGGCAGCTGGAGCGAATGGGGTCTGGACCCCGACACCCCCAAAGCAACGGGCGAAGCTTGAGCGAGGGCAGAACGGGCCAGCGACCCGCCACCAGAATCGTGACCGGCGGACGGCGCAAGGCGCTGACTGGACCGGTGGTCAACCCGCCTGTCTGGCGTGCCTCGACCCATTTGTATGAGAATGTCGCCTCGCTGGACGCAGGCGTCAAAGACAATGCCGACGGCCAGTTTTTCTATGGGCGGCGAGGCGGCCCGACACAATGGTCGCTTGCCGAAGCGCTGACCGACCTAGAGCCCGGTGCGCATGGCACAATGCTCTATCCATCGGGCGTTGCAGCGGTAAATTGCGCGCTATTGAGCGTGTTGCGGCCGGGCGATGTGCTGTTGATGACCGACAATGCCTATGATCCAAGCCGCAATTTTGCCGACGGGTTCCTGAAGCAATGGGGCGTTGAAACGCGCTATTTCGATCCGATGGCTGGCGCTGGCGTTGCAGAGCTATTCTGCGAGCGAACCCGCGCCATATTGCTGGAAAGCCCCGGCAGCCTGACATTTGAAGTGTCTGATATCCCGGCGATCTGCGCAGCGGCAAAGGCGCATCGCGGGCAGCGCGAGATTGTCACGCTGCTTGACAATACATGGGCGACGCCGCTGTTTTTCAAGGCACTTGAGAAGGGCATTGATCTTAGCATTCTAGCCGCGACCAAATATGTGGTTGGCCATAGCGATGTGATGGCAGGCAGCGTGACAGCGACGCAGCAATATTGGCCAGCGCTGCGCAAGACAGCCCAAGCCCTTGGTCAAGTCTTGTCGCCCGATGATGCCTATCTGGCGGCGCGGGGCTTACGGACGATGGCAGTGCGCCTGAAAGCGCATGAGGCTGCGGCGCTCGACATTGCGCATTGGCTGGCGGCGCGGCCGGAAGTCAGTGCAGTGCTGCATCCGGCGCTGCCCCAATGCCCCGGGCATGAATATTGGAAGCGCGATTTTACCGGATCATCGGGACTATTTGCCTTCGTCCTGAAAGGCGACTGGGCCCGCGCTTCGGCCTTTGTCGATGCGCTGTCACTGTTCGGCATAGGCTATAGCTGGGGCGGTTTCGAAAGCCTCGCCATCCCAAGACGCCCCGAACAAGACAGAAGCGCCACGAGCTGGTCTTGCGACGGCACGGTCATCCGCCTTCAAATCGGGCTGGAGGATGTCGAGGATTTGAAGGCCGATCTGGAATTCGGATTCGCAAGCCTTATCTGATAATCCTCTTATCCGCTGGCCGCGATCAGCCTTTTGGTCGCCTCAGCCTGCGGATTGGCATACAGCGTTTCGCGCGAGGCACATTCCACAATCCGCCCTGCATCCATCACGGCAATTCGGTGCGCCAGCCGCCGGGCAAGCGCAAGATCGTGGGTGATGAACAAAAGCGAAAGCCCGCGTTCGCGCTGCAACCGCGCGAAGAGGGCTGTCACGCCGTCGGCAACCAAAGGATCAAGCGCAGAAGTTGCCTCATCGAGCAGCAACATCTCCGGGTCCGCCGCCAGCGCGCGGGCAATGGCGACGCGCTGCGCCTGGCCACCCGAAAGGGCAGCGGGCCTTCGGTTCGCAAATTCGCTGGGCAGCCCGACTTCAGCAAGCAATTGCGTAATGCGCGGGCCGGGCTGAATCCGGGGCATGAGGAAGCGCAGCGGCTCTGCAATCAGTTCAGCGACGCTCCAGCGCGGGTCAAGACTGGCAAGCGGGTCCTGAAAGACCGGCTGGATCAGGCGGCGATGTTCGATGGTGCGGCGCTTGCGCGGTGGCAGCGGCGCACCCTGCCAATCGATCGCGCCCGCCGCCATCGGTCCCAATCCAGCGATCGCACGTCCCAGGGTCGATTTGCCCGAACCCGAACCGCCCACCAGCGCAAGCGTTTCACCCCGGGCAAGGGTCAGGCTGGCATCAACCACTGCGTTAATCCTGCCCCGTTGCCAGCCGGGCCGGGGAAAATGGACATTGATGCCGTCGGCTTTCAGCACGGTTTCGCCGGGCTCAGGCAGCTGCGCAAGCGGCTCTGACAAGCGGGGCGTTGCCGCCATCAGGCGCTTGCCATATTCGGTCGCGGGCATCGTTGCGACCTGATGCGCAGGGCCAGCCTCGCTGACGCGGCCCTGATCGAGCAGCAGCAAGTGGTCGGCATGATGTTCAATTCCTGCAAGGTCGTGGCTGACCAGCAGCATTGCCATACCACGATCCTGGCAAAGCCGAACCAGCAAGGCCATGATCTCGCCGCGCAGGGCAGCGTCGAGCGCGCTTACCGGCTCATCGGCGACAAGATATTTCGGGCCATGCGCCAGCGCAGCGGCAATCAGCACCCGTTGCCGTTCACCGCCGGACAGCCTGTGCGGATATTGACGCAGCCGTTCTTCTGGACGGGAAAGGCCCACTGCCTCCAGCATCGCAACCATGGCTGCCTTGTCGGGCCGTGCGCCGCCTGCTTGCGATGCAGCCTCGGTCAGATGCTGGCCCACTGTCCGGTGCGGCGTCAGCGCGGTCAATGGTTGCTGAAAAACAAACCCCATTTTTGCGGCACGAATCTTCGCAAGCTCCACCTCTGGCAGGCCGACCAGTTCGATGCCATCCAGCATGGCAGACCCGCGCGCCGTTCCAGCCGACAAGCCGAACGGGGTCATGGCAGTCATGCTCTTGCCTGCGCCCGACGCCCCGGCGAGCGCCACAATTTCACCCGGGGCAAGAGTGAAGCTAACGCTGCTGACCAGCGTTGCGTCGCCGCTGTGAACGCTAAGGTCCCGAACGATATAACCGCTGTTCATCGTGCCGCATCTGCCAGCCGGTCGCGGTAGCGTTCGCCGGCAATTGTCAGGCTGGCGATCAAAAGCACCAGCACGCCGCCCGGTAAAAGCAAAGCGGCAGGGTGCATGTCCATTTCCTCCGCCCCTTCATTCACCAATATGCCCAGCGACGTCAGCGGCTCCTGCACGCCTAGGCCAAGGAAGGAGAGAAAACTTTCAATCATCACCACATGCGGCACAGTCAGCATCAGATAGGCTATGGCAACGCCCGCCACATTGGGCAGCACATGGCGCATTAGCGTTGCCTGTGCAGGCGATCCCGCCGCCTCTGCCGCAAGGATGAACGGCCGTGCCTTCAGCGCCATCACCTGCCCACGGACCACACGCGCCATTGTCAGCCATTCGACAAAGCCGATGCCCAGAAACACAAGCAGGATCGACCGGCCAAACACCACCATCAGCAGGATGACGACAAACATGAAGGGCAGCGCGTAAAGCCCGTCAACAATGCGCATCATCACTTCATCGGTGCGGCCACCCACCCATCCGGCAATAGCGCCCCAGGCAACGCCAATGACCAGCGCCACCAACGCTGCGGCAAAGGCGACGGATAGCGTCACCCGCGTGCCCACAAGCAACCGAGCAAGCCGGTCCCGGCCCAAATCGTCAGTACCCAGGATGTGACCATCGGTAAGCAGCCCGGCACGCACATTGTCCCAGTCTATCGACGCATGGTCATAGGGCAGCAGCAATGGGCCAAGCAACGCGGCAACCACGATGAACGCGACAATCAGCAGCGCGGGCCTCATCCCTCGCGCATCCTTGGGTCAAGCCAGCCATAGATCAGGTCGGCAAACAGGTTGAACAGGATAATCAGCCCGGCATAAAGGGTGACGACGCCAAGCACGAGCGGATAGTCCCGGTTCAGCGCGCCTTGCACAAAATAGCGGCCAAGGCCGGGCAATCCGAACACGGTTTCGATAACGACTGCACCTGTCAGCAGGGCAGCGGCAGCGGGGCCAAGATAACTTGCCACCGGAACCAGCGCAGGCCGCAACGCATGGCGGCGCAGGATTGCCAGCGGCGCTATTCCCCGCGCCCGTGCCGCGCGGATATGGTCGCTGCCAAGTTCACCGGCCAGCCCGGCGCGCGCCAGCTTGGCGACTGCCCCGGTTACTGGCAGGGCAAGAGCAATAACCGGCAGGACCAGCCAGCCAAAGCCATCTCCCTTCCCCGACACCGGCAGCCAGCCAAGCCAAAGGCCGAATATCAGCGCAAGCAAGGGCCCCGTCACAAAGGTAGGCAGTGCCGTCAGCAGCGTTGCCGCCAGCATCAGCGCCTCATCCTGCCACTTGCCTGCCCGCAGCGCTGCCCACAGCCCGGCAGAAACGCCCAGCAATGTCGCCAGCACAAGCGCACAGCCACCAATCAGCAGGGAGACGGGCAACGCATCGGCAATCAGCCCCGACACGGTGAAATCACGATAGACCATGCTCGGCCCGAAATCGCCCTGTGCCAACCGCGACAGATATAGCCACACCTGCTCCCACAAGGGTTTGTCGAGGCCATAGGCCGCCTCAAGCGCGGCGCGCACTTCCGGTGCCAAGGGCCGTTCCCCATCAAAGGGCCCGCCAGGCGCAATACGCATCAGGATGAAAGACAGAATGATGATCGCCAGCAGCGTCGGGATCGCCGTCAACAACCGCCGTGCAACCAATCTGCCCATATAGCCATGCTTGGCGCAAAAGCCGTCGCCGGTCCAGTCGGCAAATTAACGCTTGAAGTTGACGCTGCGTCAACGTGCATAAGCGGTTCATGGATGATTCGTTAGACATTGCCGAGGTTGCGCGAAGGACGGGCCTGTCCAGCCGGGCGCTGCGTTTTTATGAGGCGCGGGGCCTGGTCAAACCACTGCGCAGTGCGTCGGGGCGGCGGTATTTCGGTCCGGCAGAATTGGAGCGGCTGCACCAGATAACGGTCCTCAAGGCGACCGGGCTGAGCCTTGCCCAGATGCAAAAGCTGTTTTCCGGCAAGGCATTCGATCTGCCACAAATGCTGTCGGCACAATTGCAAATGCTGGACGAGGAGAAGCGCCAGATTGAACGCAGCCAGCAGATCATTTCCTTTACTTTGTCCCGCATCGACCGTGGCGAGCCGGTGGACGCAGAGACTTTATGCTCGCTGATCGAAAGTGGAGACAAGATGATGCAACAGGAACCCAAGGAATGGAGCGATGTTACCAACCGCTATTTTACCCCGGCGCAAAAGGCGCTTTGGGCAGAGGCATGGACAAATTTGGGGGATGATTGGGACCCGCAACACTATGGCGAGGAATGGAAAAGGCTTGGCGATGAAATCGCCGCTGCCATGCCGATGGCGGCCGACAGCGAAAAGGCACAGGATTTTGTTACCCGCTGGTTCCGCCTGCTGGAGCCCTTTTCCAGAATCGCAACGCCCGAAATGTGGAACGGTGCGGTCAGCATGTATGACGACATGGCGCAATGGTCGGGCGATGGAATCGGGGCTGCAAACCCGGGCTTTACGAAAGAAGTATGGGATTTCATGAAGCAGGCAACGGCGGCAAGGCTGGCATCCGGTGCGATGGTGGAACCGCTGGCGCCGATGGTCTGGGGCAGCGCTGCCGACAAGGAGAAAAAGTCATGAATGCGTGGATTTTGCTGGCCATTGCCATCGCCTTTGAAATCGCCGGAACCAGCCTGCTGAAAGCCTCCAACGGCTTTTCCCGCTGGGGGCTGGGGGTGGGCGCCATGGCCTGTTACTGGGTGTGCTTCGGCTTTTTGGCCGCTGCCTTCAAAACCATTCCTGTGGGCATTGCCTATGCCGTCTGGTCTGGCGTGGGCATCGTCGCCATCGCACTGATCGGCTGGCTGCTATTCCGTCAGTCGCTGACGATGGCGCAAACCGGGTTCATCCTGCTGATATTGGTAGGCGCCATTGGCCTGAACCTGACCACAACGCGCGATGGAGCCGTTACAGCGCCATCGCCGCAAAGCAGCTCCTGATTTCCTCAACGAAAAGGGCGGGCTGTTCCATCGCCGCGAAATGCCCGCCCTTTTCCAGCTCGTTCCAATAGCGAATATTTTTGAACCGCGTTTCGGCCCAGCGGCGCGACGGACGGAAAAGCTCCTTGGGAAAGATGCTGCATCCGGCAGGCAACAGCACCTCTTCAAATTTCTGGTCAAGAAAACTGTGCCAATAAAGCCGGGCAGACGAGGCTGCCGACGCTGTCATCCAATAGAGCATGACGGTGTCGAGCAGCTGATCCTTGCTGAAGATGTTTTCAGGCTGTCCGTCACAATCACTCCAGCCGCGGAATTTCTCGACAATCCATGCCATCTGCCCGGCGGGGCTGTCTGTCAGGCCATAGCCCAGCGTTTGCGGCCGGGTTGCCTGGATCAACGCATAGCCATTATCGTTGGACCGATACCAGCCAAGCCGGGCAAGCGATTCCGCCTCGAACGCAGTGGGGCTGGCCATGACCTCGTCACTCGGCCGGGCAACGGGCATGTTCACATGGATCGCGGCACAGCCACCCCTGTTTTGCACGGCGATGGCAATGGTGACTGCTGCCCCCCAATCTCCACCCTGGGCAAAATAGCGCGGATAGCCAAGGCTGCGCATCAGCTGGTCCCATGCGTCAGCGGTTTTTTCAACCGACCAACCCGGCTGCGACGGTTTGCCAGAAAAGCCATAGCCCGGCAGCGACGGGATAACGAGATGAAAGGCAGGCTGGGCGGCATCATCCGGCGATGTCAGCGGACCAATGACATCGAGAAATTCCAGCACAGAGCCCGGCCAGCCATGCGTCATGATCAGTGGCACTGCATCGCTGCGTGCGCTTTTGATATGCAGGAAGTGGATGGGCACGCCATCGATTTCTGCACAATATTGCGGCCATTGACTCAGCAGCATGGGCACGCGCTGAAAATCATAGTCCTGCTGCCAATAGGAAAGCAGCGCGCGGACAAAGGCCAACGGAATGCCCTGTTCCCAATCCTCCACTGTCTCCGCCTCTGGCAGGCGGGTCAGCGCCAGTCTGGATTTGAGATCAGCGACCTCGCTTTGGGAAAAGGCAGCAACAAAAGGAGAAATTGCGGCAGGCACAGTGCGTCCTCGATCAAAATCAGCATGGAAGCAGTTGCACCTTTATAGGCGTCGGACACTGCACAACGACCGTGCCAAGTATCTGACATAGAACGGTCTTTATTGCAAGATCCGCTTGGACAGCGGTCAGCCTGGCAGCATGTTTTTACACGATCCGCCATGCCCGCAAGGCCTGCCAAAGCCCCCACAGCAGCAACAGCACACCACCAGCACGGCGCATCGCCGTAATGGGCAGCAATGCCGCCAGCCTCTCCTTTAGGATAATGGCCGGAACGACGGCAACTATGATCCCGATCCAGCCGCCAAGTGCCGTAAAGGCCCAGTGCGAGGCCATCGCAGCATTGGCCGCGATGATGAATTGTCCCTTGTCGCCAAATTGCAGGATGAACAGCCCCAGAAAGGCCGTCAGGAAAGGCCCGGTCGGCCAGTTTTCCAGCAGTTCGACACGGCGACGCCATGCGAGCATTCCAATGCCCGCCAGCACATAGGCCAGCCCGTTGAAAAGACGTAGCGGGTCCTCACTGATCCACAGACGCATGACCGAGCCGAGCGAAGCCGAAAGCGCGCAGTTCAGGGCTGTCGCAAGGGCCAGCGCGGCAATGACGGCCCTGTCATTGGCAAAGCGCAGCGCCAGCGCAGCCGCCAAAACCTGGGGTCTATCGCCAATTTCAGCAATCAGAAGGGAGAAAAAGGTGGCCAGCAGACTATCCATCGGCCAAGCCTCGATCAACCGAGGCGAATGGCAACCGATGCCAGCAATGCCTCACTCGCCTTTGGATGCAGGTCGGCAACACCAATGGCGTCGCGCAGGATTTCGCCAAAGGCATCGACGACAGCGCTGCCGCGGCGGTGCGGCTCTATCCGCTGCAACGCGGCCTCAAAGCTAGAAGCAATTTCGGCAATTGCGGTCAGACCATGATAAGCAGCAGTCGCCCTGATCTGTTCCAACCGGAGGAGAAATTGCAAAGGGCTGGCATCAAAATCGGTCAGCCGCAGTGCATCGCACAGGTCGTAAAGCTCCGCGCGCACCATCAGAAAGCGGTCATGATCCTGCTTCATCGCCTTTTGCCCCAAATCAACAGCGACCATGTGGCGCAAATAGGGTTAACAACGCCTTAAATGAACGCGCTTTTCCCGTGCCTCTTGACTTTTCAGCGCCGCTAACGCAATGGCCGCCGCAATACCGGGCGGCGCTACGCCGCCCGCTGTCATTTTACCCAGCTTGTTTGAAGGAAACGGTCATGGCGAAGCCAGCCACAGTTAAGATCAAATTGCTCAGCACCGCTGACACCGGCTTTTTCTATGTGACCAAGAAAAACCCGCGGAATCAGACGGAAAAGATGAGCTTTCGCAAATATGACCCGGTCGTGCGCAAGCATGTCGAGTTTAAGGAAGCCAAGATCAAATAAGCCTTTGTGCGGCCCGTATCTGGGATTTGAAGGGGTGCTTTCGCACCCCTTTTTGCTGGTCATAGCGGGCGCAATCGATTCGGCGTCGCAGCAAGGCGCAGCAACGCATAGCCGCACAGGGCCGACGCGATTGAGCCCATAAGCACACCGATCTTGACCGCATCGGCCATTGCGGGGTCGCGGAACGCCAAGCCCCCAATAAACAGGCTCATGGTAAAGCCGATCCCGCAAAGCAGGCTGACGCCATATATTTGTGTCCAACTGGCGTCCTTTGGGCGGGCTGCAAGGCGCAATTTGACGGTCAGCCACACAGCCGCAAAAATGCCGAATTGCTTGCCGAGAAAAAGGCCCAGCGCAATTCCGAGCGGCAGCGGCGCGAGAAGCTGGGCAATGCCGATCCCCTCAAGCGAAACGCCAGCATTGGCAAAGCCAAAAAGCGGAACGATGGCATAAGCGACAGGTTTGGCCAGCGCATGTTCGAGCCGGTGCAGCGGCGAATCCACGGCATCCGGTGCCGCGATCGTCCGGCGCAGTGGAATTGCAAACGCTGCCAAAACGCCGGCGATTGTTGCGTGCACGCCCGACAGCAAAGTGGCATACCACAGCAGCGCGGCCAGGATCAGATAGGGCCAAAGCCGCATGACGCCGAAACGGTTCAGCAGGATCATGCCCGCCCATATGGCTGCCGCTGCAGCCAATGCGGCCAAATTCAGCTTTGCCGTGTAAAAAAGCGCAATGATAGTGACAGCGCCCATATCATCAATGATCGCAACTGTGGTCAGGAACAGCTTGAGCGAAGCGGGGGCCTTACTGCCCAACAAGGCAAGCACGCCAATGGCAAAGGCAATATCGGTTGCCGCAGGAATTGCCCATCCGCGCACGAGCGCGGCATCCCCGTCAATAACGGCAAGATAGATAAGTGCTGGTGCGACCATACCCGCCACAGCCGCAATCATCGGCAGCAACCGGTCTGACCATGTCGCCAGATGTCCATCGACAAATTCACGCTTGATTTCCAACCCAACGAGCATGAAGAAAATGGCCATCAGCCCGTCATTGATCCACAAGTGAACGGTCATCGGTCCCAGCTTTGGCGTCAATTCAGGGCCCGTTACGGCGTGAATGAAATGAAAATAGCTTTCGGAAAGCGCAGAGTTGGCAACAATCATTGCAGCCGCCGCGACGAGCATCAGGATAATTCCGCCTGCTGCTTCACTATCCAAAAATTTGCGAAGCGCCGAATCCCTGTTTCTGTTTCTACCAACGTCCGACATGCGCTTTGCTGCCTTTCAAAAATTCAGGGATGAAAATCTATATTTAGGCTATACAAAGAGGTGCGCTAAGCAAAGCGAAACCCGAAGGCGGGAAACCGTTTTCAAACGAAAACGGGCAGAGCAGGGTGTATTGGCAATGCAACAGGGTATAGCCATCATTGGCGGCAGCGGTATCGAGAAGCTGACTGAGCGGCAGAAGGATTGCCTGCGATTGGTTGCCCAAGGCTACACGTCAAAGGAAATCGGGCGTGCGCTCGACCTGTCACCCAGCACCGTGGACAACCACATATTGGCTGCCGTGCAACTGTTGGGCGCGCCCAGCCGGGGCGAGGCCGCGCGCCTTTTGGTCCGGACCGAAAGCCTGGGCGAGACCGTAGCTGATATCTCAATCAGGACTAGGCAAAATCTGCCTAGGGAATTGCCCGAGCTTGCTAATTCAAAAAAAAAGCCCTTTTTGGTCGTTGCAGCAGACGCGCCCTTGTCTTCGATACATGATCGCAAGCCATGGTCGCTTCCGCCGCTAGGAGGCCAGAAAAATGAGCTTGACGCTTCAGAACGAACGCTTCGCATCATTCAGGTGGCGGTTGTCGGTTTCGGATCCGTGATGAGCCTTTCCCTGCTGGTCGCCGGGGCCTTTAAAATTTTCAGCTAAGCGCTGGACAGCCCAAATTTAAACAACATATCCGGCCTGGCAATGCCAGCGCCGAAAAGGAGGACTTATGCTAAATATCGAGCAAAATGTCGGAGCTTTGGTTGCGGCCGAAACAAAAGGGGCGCTGAAGGCTATTGATGAGGCGATCCTGACAGAACTCAAACTGGGGGCTACGCTGGTCGAAGCGTTCGGGCAAACTAATCTGCCGGTTGGCTCCAGCCAGAAGCTGCTGCAGTCATTGGCAAGCGGTCTCAACCATTTTGTTGCAGGACGCAGCGAGATGGCAAACACCGTGCGTACATTGACGGCGATAAAGGCGGGCACCAATCTGAAAGAAACAAGCTATAGCTGCCCAGGCGAGCAACCACCCATGCTGCATGGCGCCGAGGTCATAAGCGCCTCAACGGACGTGCCATGCGGAACATTTGGCTGAATGCGGGTTGGGAGCGGGGCAGATGAGCGGAGGGAGCGAACATGTCGATGGCCTTGCTGATATGGTTGCTGCTCGCGCTATGCAGCGTCTATGCGGCGGCCGTCGGCGGCGCGGCGGGCAAAATAGGTGCAGGCCTGACGATCGCAGCAACAGTGGCCACCTGGTTTGCCCAATATGCAGGCCTATGGTCGCAAACGCATCTGCCCGTGTTGGTGATCGACCTTGCACTGATGGTCGCATTTTACGTGCTGGCGTTAAGAACCAATGTCTACTGGCCGATCTGGGCAGCGGGGTTTCACCTGATCACAATTACCGGTCATGCCGCAACCTTCATCCTTCCCGATTTCCGGTCATCGGTTTATTATTATTTCAACGGCATGTGGGCGCTTTTTGTCCAGATGGCGATGGTTCTTGGCATTACCCTAGACCGGAACGCCATGTCCCGCACTGACTGAGGCGAACAACGACCGGATCTGCGGGCCGGGACCGAACCTTCAACATTGGACACGCATTACCGAACTGCATCACCGCAGCTTCGGCAGGGGGAGAGTTATGCGCCCAAATTACGGCCATGGACAATAGCGGATGGAGGCGTTTTGGGCCTTTCTGTTTGCCATGCGCGAGGAACTGCTGCTGTTCAGCGGCTTCTGGATCATTGTCAGCGGCATTGACGATTTTGCCGTCGACCTGATCTGGCTGGGCCGCACGAGTTGGCGGCGGGTCACGCGGTACCGGGTGCAGGCTCCCATGCGGGCAGACCAATTGCCCCGGCCTGAGGCAGGCGGGCACATCGCGATTTTTATTCCGGCATGGCAGGAAGCATCCGTGATCGGCGTGATGCTGGCGCGCTGTATTGAAAGTTGGGGCCGATCGGGCGTTTCGTTCCAAATCTATGTCGGCTGTTATGGCAATGATGCAGCCAGCATCAATGCCGTTGTCAAAGCCTCGATGGCCAGCCGCTATATCCGGCTGATCCTGTGCGACAAGCCCGGGCCAACAACCAAGGCAGATTGCCTGAACCGTTTGTGGCGCGCGCTGACGGCCGATGAACTGGCCGGAGGATATAAGGCAAAGGCAGTCATCCTGCACGATGCCGAGGATGATGTGCACCCGTTGGAGCTTACCGTTGTCGATTATCTGATTGAGCGTGCAGCTGCGGTGCAGCTGCCCGTTATTCCGGTGCAGGTCGCCGGTTCGGCCTGGATAAGCGGCCATTATTGCGATGAGTTTGCCGAGGCCCATGCCAAAACGCTTGTTGTGCGCGAAGCCTTGGGCGCAGCAGTGCCATTGGCAGGCGTGGGATGTGCAATTGAGCGCAACCGGCTGGGCCGTATTGCAATTGAACAGGGTGACATGCCGTTCGATGCGGACAGCCTGACCGAGGATTACGAGCTTGGCCTGAAAATCGGCGCAGAAGGCGGCAAGGTGATTTTTGCAAAAATGCTGGATGCGCAGGGACATCTGGTTGGCACGCGCGCTTGTTTTCCGGACAGTTTCGAGGCCGCCACGCGGCAAAAGGCACGCTGGATGACGGGCATCGCACTTGCTGGATGGGACCGGCTGGGTTGGGGCGATGGCTTGGCCGAATTCTGGATGCGCGTGCGTGATCGCAAGGCGATGCTCGCCGCAATCGTGCTGGTTGCCGCCTATATTTGCGTGTTGCTGACACTCGTGCTGATGCTTGTCGAACATGCCGGGCTTTACCAGACACCGGCAAGCAGCGACGCTGTCCTGGTCGTCTTGATGCTGACACTCGTCATGCTTGGTTGGCGGACATTGGTGCGCGCCTTCTTTGTGTGGCGTTTGCATGGTTGGCGGCAGGCCTGCCTGTCGGCGCCGCGCAGCATCGTTGCAAACGCGGTCAATATCATCGCGGCGCGGCGGGCTGCGGTCTACTATGTCAAGCTGATCAGTGGAGGCCAGTTGCGCTGGGACAAGACTGAACACAGCCACTTCCCCGACAAGGCATCACAAAATGCCTGACGTCAAAGGCCGCCCTTACGCCTTTCTTGCCATCATGCTGGTTCTTTGGGCCAGTGGCCGGACCTTGTGGTCAAGCACCGGCGCACTGCCCGAAAAACTCTCCATTCCTGCAATGGCGAAGCCCCAAGCGCCGCGTTTGCCGACGAGGGCTGTGGCCCATCCGGTGATGGCACTCCCCGCCCCTGAAAAAGCGCGCGCTCTATCGCTCCCTGCAAAACGTCAACAGCGCGCAATAATTGCGTTTGATCAACACAGTCTCCTGCCTGCCTTGGTTCCTTGGCAGGACGGCGGCTGGCCTCCCGGTTTGCCTGTGCCCCTTCGGGTCGCGGGGGATGGCAAACCCTTGAGCCCGGGTAGGGACACCCCCCCGACCATTGCTCTTGCCCCGCTGGGGGAGGCCGAGCCGCTAAATGGGTTACGGCAAAAGCGCTGGCAGCTTTATGCTTACAGCTTTTGGCGGCTCGGCGCAGATCGCCGGCAAGAGCTGGCCCCCGCAGCGCAATATGGCGGAAGCCAGATCGGCGGGATATTCACCTTCGATCCGTTTGGCGCAGCGGGCAAAGGGATGGCCTTGATGACTCGCGGGGCAATGACGCCCAATGGCAAGGCGCGTGAAGCAGCTTTTGGTCTGCGCTGGCAGCCGCAGCGCGGCTGGCCCGTTCAATTGACCGCGGAATACAGGCTGCGCGCCCATACTCCAGACAATGCCGCCCTATACATTGCCGGCGGTATCGATCAGGCAGATCTGGGCGGCGGGTGGGCGCTCAATGCCTTCGGTCAGTCGGGCTATGCGACTGGCCCAAATGGAGGTGTCTTTTACGACGCCCAGCTGCGGGCAACGCACGCGCTTTTGCCGGGGTCGCGCCGGCCGCTTCGCGCTGGCGGCGGGCTGTGGGCAGGGGGGCAGGAGAATATTGGCAGAGTCGATATCGGGCCCACTTTTACAGCACCAGTGAAACTGGGGGAAGTACCCGTCCTTTTGCAGCTTGACTGGAGGATCCGCATCCATGGCAATGCTGCACCAAAGCAAGGTTTGGCGGTGACGCTTTCAACCGGCCTTTGATAGACCTGACCTTAATCCCGCTGCAAATCCACGATCACCGATTGGCTGATCATTTCTGCGCTGCCAAAAATGGTCATGAAGCTGATGTCGGTCGCGTCCCGGCCAACGGCAATGCGCACCAGCTGTTCCTCACGGGCCAGCCTTGTTGGGTCAACCAGATGCCAGCGACCATCAAGATAGACCTCGACAACGGCATGGAAATCCGGCGGGCTGATGTTGGGCGCATAGGCCGATACCATCCGAGCCGGAATGTCAGCAGCCCTGGCAAAGCTGATCAGCAAATGCGCAAAGTCACGGCAAACGCCGCGGCGTGAAACAAAAGTGTCGGTTGCCGTTGATCCAATGGGCGATGCACCCGGCGCATATTCGACATAGTCATAAATCCACTGCGCCATCTGTAGCACCTTGGCACCCTTGGTTGGGGCATCAAAGCGGGTGGCGACGAAATATTCGTGCCGGTCAGAGGGGCAATAGCGGCTAGGGGTGAGATATTGGATATAGGCTGGGGGCAGAGCAATATGCGGCACGGTATCCAGACCGGCAATGTCGGTGGGTATACGGCCGACAATGTCGACGGTCGCATTATAACTGATCCCGATACGCCCCTCTGCATGAAGCCAGGTGCGCCGTCCCAGCCCGTCCATACCCTCAATGGTGGTCAGCGGCCCGCTGCCCGCGACGGTGAGCAGGTCAGTGACCAGCACCTGATCCGACATCGGAATCGCCTCCACAGCCAGCAGCACGTCCGCAGCCTTTGGCAGATTATAGTCAAGCATGGCAGTAATTGCGACTTTGGTCATGTCATACTTTCAAAACAGGCAAGTGCCGCGCGGCGATGGCGTAAGGTCATTGCGACAGGGACAAGCCGCGATCGCGTGCTGCAGCCAGCGTTGCAGCAATCAGCTGTTCCAGCGCTTCATTACTATCCAGCACGGCCAGTCCAGCTGCCGTTGTTCCACCGGGACTGGTAACCCTCCGTGCCAGTGCGTCGGGATGTTCGTCGCTGGCAGCAGCCAGCAGCGCTGCGCCCTCTGTCATCACCAGCGCCAGCTCACCCGATAAGGCGGGGTCGAGGCCCAACTTGATCCCAGCCTTGGCCATGGCATCGATGAAACGATAGACAAAGGCAGGCCCCGACCCGGCAAGCGCCGTAACAGCATCCATCTGATCCTCATCGGCAATAGGGAATATTGTGCCCAATGGAGCCAGCAGAGCTTCAAGATGCGTGCTGTGGGGATAAAGGCAAAGCGGCGACTTGCCGAGCGCCGCCGCAAGATTTGGCATCAGGCGGAATATAGTCCGCCCCGGCAGCGCCCTTTGCAATGCTGCGAGTCTGGTCCCCGCCAAAATCGACACGACCGTCGCGTCGGGCATGAGCAAGGCGTCGATCAGCGGCGCAGCGTCAGCAAAAATCTGCGGTTTTATCCCCAGCATGGCCAGCGAGAACTGACAGTCCAGGGCCGCGCCATCGTTAACCGTTCGCACAGGGAGATCAGCGGCAAACGGATCAACCACGAGGAAGGCGGCAGGATCAAAACCTGCTGCCAGCCAGCCAGACAGCATTGCGCGGCCCATATTGCCACATCCGAAAAGCAGCATTGGATTTTCAGGCGTCGGCACAGTCATTGTCCGCTTGTTCCTACTTCTGCGTCACTTTGCAACCGCACATGAAGGGCCAGGCCCTTAGGCAAGCTGTCGGGTGGTGCGCCTTGATACCGCACGGCGTCGGCGCGTGCGCGGTTCAGCAATACCATGGGCATGTCAGCATCGTGCCAGATATGGTCCGCCTTCCCCAATAGGCGCGCCTCGCGCAATGTCATCTCATCAGGGTCTGCCGAGCGCAAAATCAGGACATGCAGGCCCTCAGTGGCGGGGGCTCGGTCGCTCGCCAGCCAATGGCTGAACGCAGCGTTGTCACTATCAGCAAATGGGTCAAGCGGGCCACCTTCATCCAGCGCATCATCAATCGCCTTTCGCCGCGCCGCCGCATCGGGCCATTTCTGCCGTAAAACACGGCGCGCATCACGAAGGCGACCAGCAAGAGCGCCCAGTCCCTGCGGCAGCAAAAGTTCCAGCCGCTGGCGCAGCGCCTTGGCAAGACCTGCCGAAGCCCCACCTGTGCCAATGGCCAGCAGAACGGGGTCCCGGTCAATCACAGCGGGCGTGGTAAAGTCACAATGGCCAGGCTGGTCAACAACATTCACCAAAAGCCCGCGGGCCTTCAGCGATCCTGCAATCGCTTCAAAATCATCGACCGCAACAAAGGCAAGCCGGGCATCGCAGTCAGCCGGTTCCACGCAAGTGCCCCCGGCGCGTTCGATCAAACGCCGTTTCGCCTGTGCTGCCTCGCCATCACCGACCACAATGACCTTGCGGCCTGCAAGGTTCACGAAAATCGGCAGCTGCTTCATGTCAGCCAGTCAGGAACATGTTCCGCGGCAAGGATAGTCGCTGGATCGATGCGTTCAGCAACCACGGCATATTGACTGTCATGGACCAGCACCTCGGGCACAAGGCCGCGGCTGTTATAGGTGCTCGCCATCGTCGCACCATAGGCCCCTGCGGTTCTGAAAATGGCCAGATCCCCCGCCGCAACCTTGTCGATTTCGCGGGCATTGGCAAAGGTATCGCCCGTTTCGCAGACGGGGCCGACGATATTTGCCGTGAAGCGTTCGCCAGTGGGTTCAACAGCCTCAAAATCATGCCAGGCATCATAAAGGGCAGGGCGGGCCAGATCGTTCATTGCGGCATCGACAATGGCAAAGGGTAAATTGCCGCCGCCCGGCTTCACCCGGATAACCTTGGTTAACAAGACGCCTGCATTGCCGCAAATGACCCGTCCGGGTTCAAACATCAGCTGAACGTCCCAGCCTTTTGTTATCCGGGCAACCATTGCGGCATAATCGTCGGGATGCGGTGGCTGATCCCCATCCTTATACCGGACGCCCAGTCCGCCGCCGAGGTCAACATGGCTGATAGCATATCCAGCGCCACGCAATTCGCCGACCAGCTTGCCAATCTTGGTAAAGGCCGTTTCAAGCGGGTCTAGGTTCAAAAGCTGACTGCCGATATGCAGGGCAAGGCCGCGCATGTTA
>CAZNEO010000015.1:0-53856 GCA_964572205.1 uncultured Sphingorhabdus sp. | reverse complement strand
GATGGCGATACGGCGCCGGGCTTTTACATGGTTGAGCGCTACAGCCTGACCGCGCGTTACCTCGATGAAACAACGGGCACGCGCATTCGCCAGCGTTCCGCCGAAACCCGGATCGAACGGATCGACATTACGCCGG
Organism: uncultured Sphingorhabdus sp.; assembly: GCA_964572205.1. Taxonomy (GTDB): domain Bacteria; phylum Pseudomonadota; class Alphaproteobacteria; order Sphingomonadales; family Sphingomonadaceae; genus Sphingorhabdus_B. Next base: position 53,720 of record CAZNEO010000015.1, on the reverse strand, counting down.
AAAATTACGACCAGCCGTTCACCAAGCCCAAAAATGTGGCCAAGGCCGAGGGTTAACCCTCGGCCTCGCGCTCAAACGCCGCTTCGCCGCCAATACGCGAGGCAAGCTTGCCCAGCCAGACCAGCACAACCACGGCAATCAGCGTGGCGACGACGGCATAGGTAAACAGCCCAGCTAGACTATCGCCAAGGTTAAGCTGCGCCAGCAATGCCTTGATCGCTTCGTTCCATGCAAGCGCCGCGACAAGGCCAAGGGACGCGGAAGCAAGCGAAATCATGGTTTGAACCATAGCACGCGGATTCATGAATTTATCTCCTGTTTACAGAATGGTGCAGGAGGGACCTAACAATTCGCCTTGATAAATACCAGCGAGAGGTTGTTGGCAGGCATCGCAATGCGGGCAGCCAGCCGAAAATCACTACGCTTGGCCAGCTCCGTTACATCCTCGACATGGCGCAGGCCCCAGTCGGGATTTCGCTGCTTTAGCGAGCGGTCAAATTCTTCGTTGCTGTCAGCGGTCATCACAGCCCGCTCCCTGAACGGGCCATAGAGAATGAGTGGGCTGCCCGCGCCCAGCAACCGTGCGGCGCCTGCGAACAAGCCCTCTGCTGCCCGCCACGGCGCGATATGGATCATGTTGATGCACAGGATCGCGTCGGCACTGGCAAGTGGCCAGCCGGATGCGGCGGCATCAAGCTGGACTGGCCTTGCGATATTGGGCAAGCGGCTCTCGGCGGTCCATGCCGCGATCGACGCTTGTCCGTCCGGATCATAATCGCTGGGTTGCCAGTGTAGATGCGGGAAGGCAGCCGCGAAATGGACAATATGCTCGCCAGTCCCGCTTGCAATCTCGACTATGGTTCCCGACGCAGGCAGCCACGCGCGCAGCACATCGGCAATCGCATCGCGGTTGCGCAAAGTCGCCGGGGCAAAGCGTTTCGCCTCCCCACCACCTTCAAAAACAAAGGGTGTGGTCATTCAGCAGCGATGGGCAAATCCGGCTCTTTCCAGACAAGTACCGGTTTGCGCGCCGCTAATGTTTCATCCAGCCTGCGGCGCGGGGCAAAATGCGGCGCTGTTTTCAGTGCTGCGTCTCCCGCCTTTGCCCGCTCTGCCACGCTGCGTAGCGCCCCGATAAACTGGTCCAGCGCCGCCTTGCTCTCTGTCTCGGTCGGCTCGACGAGCATCGCACCGTGGACGACCAGCGGAAAATAGACAGTCATCGGATGATAACCCTCGTCAATCAGCCCCTTGGCAATATCCAATGTGGAGAAGCCCTCTGCGAGATTATCGTCCGTAAACAGCGCCTCGTGCATACAGGGACCCGACCCGGCAAAGGGGGCATCGAGCACATCTTCCAGACTGCGCAGGATGTAGTTGGCATTGAGCACAGCATCCTCAGCCACCTGCTTCAAGCCATCAGCACCATGGCTGAGAATATAGCTCAATGCGCGGGTAAACATCCCCATTTGCCCGTGAAACGCCGTCATTCGTCCAAAACTCGCCAGCGGAGCGCCGAAATGTTCCCGCTCGAAAAGGTCGGCGTCCGCTTCCTCGACCAAGTGGACGAAACCATCCTTCGTGCGCGCGGTATAGGGCAAAGGCGCAAAGCGGGCGAGAGCTTCTGACAAGACCACTGGTCCCGAACCGGGTCCACCGCCGCCGTGCGGGGTGGAAAAAGTCTTGTGGAGATTGATGTGCATCGCATCGACACCCAAGTCGCCGGGGCGAACGCGGCCGACAATCGCGTTGAAGTTTGCGCCGTCACAATAGACATAGCCGCCTGCTGCGTGCACAGCATCAGAAATGATCTTAAGATCGCGCTCAAACAGACCGCAAGTATTAGGATTTGTGATCATCACCCCAGCAACATCCGGGCCCAGCCGCGCCTGCAAAGCGGCGACATCGACGCGTCCTTCGGGGGTGGCCGGAATATTCTCAACACGAAAGCCGGCAAAGGCCGCAGTCGCCGGGTTGGTGCCATGGGCGGATTCGGGCACGAGGATGACAGGACGATCCTCACCGCGCTCATCAAGCGCCGCCTTTATACAGAGAATACCGCATAGCTCACCATGCGCACCCGCCTTGGGCGACATTGCAACGCCGTACATTCCCGTCAGGTCAATCAACCAATGCGCCAGCTCGTTGATGACCTGCAAGGCACCCTGCACAGTCTCCTTTGGTTGCAGCGGGTGGACGTCCAAAAAGCCCTTCATCCGCGCAACTTTCTCGTTCAGGCGCGGGTTATGCTTCATCGTGCAGCTGCCCAGCGGGAACAGGCCCAAGTCGATGGCATAATTCTGGCGGCTAAGCCGGGTATAGTGGCGGACGGTTTCGGGCTCGGAAAGCCCGACCAGACCAATCTCCCGGTTCCGTTCAAGGCCGCCAAGACGTGAAGCGACTTGCGGAACAGCATCAACATCGACGCCAGTGGTATGGGTATCGCCAATCTCAAAAATCAGCGCTTCTTCAAGCATCAAGGCCCGGTTTCCGGTAAAAGTGGATGACGTCATGGCGTCGCCATCACCCTGAGCCTGTTGATGGGCGTTCATTTCGGGGCGCCAGCCGCCCTTGTTCAACTCGCTCATGCCAGCACCTCCTGCAAAGCTACTGCAAATGTTTCAATGTCCGCCTCACTGACGACCTCCGTGACCGCAACCAGCAAGCCATGCTCCAATTCGCCATTGTCAGGATAGAGACGGCCCAGCGATACACCGCCAAGCACGCGCTTTGCCGCAAGCTGATGCACGAGGTTGCGGGCGTTGACCGGCAGCTTCAGGGTGAATTCGTTGAAAAAGCTGTCATTGATCAGCTCAACGCCCGGCACTTGCACCAGCCGTTCCGCAGCCTGCACGGCGCGCGCATGGTTGAGTGCGGCCAGGTCGCGCAACCCGCGCTCGCCCAGCAAGCTCATATGAATGCTGAATGCCAGCGCACAAAGCCCTGAATTGGTGCATATATTGCTCGTGGCCTTTTCGCGGCGGATATGCTGTTCACGGGTTGAAAGTGTCAGCACAAAGCCACGCTTGCCCTCTGCATCCACTGTCTGTCCGCACAGCCGCCCCGGCATTTGCCGCACGAATTTCTCCTTGCAGGCGAACAGGCCAACATAGGGCCCGCCGAACTGCAGGCCGACACCAATCGACTGCCCCTCGCCCACCACAATGTCTGCGCCCATTTCGCCGGGGCTTTTGATCGCTCCCAACGCCACAGGCTCTGTCACCACAGCGACAAGCAGCGCGCCATGTTCATGACAACGCGCGGCAAGGGCGGACATATCCTCGATGCGGCCCAATATGTCGGGATATTGCACGACGACGCAGCTGGTCTCGCCATCCACGCTATCGATCAACCGCTGCATGTCCGTGCCACCAAAAGCAGGAAGCGCGGTATCCAGCGTATCACCGGTAAAACGGGCCATTGTTTTCGCAACGCTTACATAATGGGGGTGCAGGCCAGAGGAGAGCAGAGCCTTTGACCTTTTGGTGACGCGCCCGGCCATGCCAATTGCTTCCCAGCAGGCGGTCGAGCCGTCATACATCGACGCATTGGCAACGTCGCAGCCAAAGAGCCGCGCGACCTGCGTTTGGAATTCAAACAGCATTTGCAGCGTGCCTTGCGCAATTTCCGGCTGATAGGGCGTGTAAGCGGTCAGGAACTCGCCGCGCTGGATCAGGTGATCGACGCTGGCTGGAATATGATGCTTATAGGCCCCTGCCCCCAGAAAAAAGGGATGATGCCCCGCGGCCATATTCTTGCGCGCCAGATTGGAGAAATGCGTCTCCACCGCCATTTCGCTGGCGTGCATGGGCAGGCCACGGATCGGGCCATCCAGCTGCGCTTCTTGAGGCACATCAACGAACAGGTCGTCGATGCTATTCGCGCCGATGACGTTGAGCATCGCGCGGCGATCAGTATCGGTTAGGGGTAGGTAACGCATCAATTTTCAATCCTGATTGGAATAAGTTCTGAACACCGGTCGGCACAAACGATGAGGGCATCGCCATCCGTTCTGACGCTTGCCTCGCCAACACGCGCAGTCAGCAAAATCCGACGACCGCGATTGGCGACAATCTGTTTCTCGATTGGAGTCTGCCCATCCAGCGACAATGTGGGGCCATCCCACTGATTCCATTTTCTATCGTGCAAGGCACAAGACCTCCCACTACAGTCCCCACTCACATAACCCCGCACACGTATGACTTCGCCTTGCGCGGCTCCGCTTTCGACAATCTCGACTGCTTGCTTCACGGAGAATATCTTTTGAGGCTCCAGCACGGCTGGCGCGGCGGCGAGCGTCAGAAACGTGGCGAAGCCAATCATAGCCCGTCCACAAACGCCTGATAGGCCGCGGCATCCATCAGCCCGTCCAGTTCCGACAAATCGTCGAGATCGAGCTTGAAAAACCAGCCAGCGCCTTCAGGATCGCTGTTCACCAGCGAAGGATCATCGGCGAGCGCTTCATTGCCTTCGGTAACGGTGCCCGAAACAGGCGCATAAACGTCTGACGCAGCCTTCACCGATTCGACCACAGCAGCATCGCCACCTTTGCTGAGCTTCGCACCCACAGCAGGCACCTCTGCAAAGACAATGTCACCGAGCTGGCTTTGTGCATAGTCGGTAATACCCACGGTGGCACTATGGCCCTCAACCTCGATCCATTCATGCTCGTCAGTGAAATAACGGGTCATTTGCTCGCTCCTCTGCGATGATAACGATGGGGGACAAAAGGCATGGCCGTAACGGTCAGTCCAACGCGCTTGCCGCGCACTTCGGCCTCAAGCGCGGTGCCGATGGCGTTATGCCCGGCTGCAACATAGCCCATGGCAATCGGCGCGCCGACACTGGGGGCAAAGCCGCCTGACGTCACAACGCCGACCTGGGTATCTCCGGCAAAGATCGGCGCGCCTTCGCGCACTGGCATTTTGCCATCAACCGAAAGCCCAACCAGCTTGCGCGCGGGACCACCGGCCAGCGCCTTCAAAATGCGTTCCGCGCCCGTAAAACCGCCTTCTTCGCGGCGGCGCTTGGAAATGGCAAAGCTGGCATTGCCCTCCACCGGATCGGTGCTGGCATCCATATCATGCCCATAAAGCGGCAACCCCGCCTCCAGCCGCAGAGAATCGCGCGCCCCAAGACCTATGGGCTTAACCTCCGGCTGGGCGCACAGCGCGTCCACCAGCGCCTCCACATGCTCGGCCGAAACGGAGATTTCCACACCATCCTCGCCAGTATAGCCTGACCGGCTGATCCACAACGGCACTTCCCCCCAAAGGAAGATGGCAGCTTCCATGAAATAAAGCTGATCAACGCCTGCGACGATGCGCGACAAGGCCGCAACCGCCTTTGGCCCCTGCAGCGCGAGTAATGCGCGATCGGTAAGGTGCTGAATTGCGATGGATTTCGGCAATCTATCAGCCAGATAGGCAATGTCCTGATGCTTCACTGCACCGTTGACCACAACGTAAAGGCCGGTTGGCGTTGCCGTAATCATCATATCGTCCAGCACGCCGCCATCAGAAGCGAGCAGAAGCGAATAGCGCATTCGCCCCTCTTTCAACGCGGAGATATCGCCAGGAACAATCGCCTCAAGCGCCTCGGCCACATTTTCGCCGGAAAGGATTAATTGCCCCATGTGCGACACATCAAACAGCCCGGCATTCTCGCGGGTCCAAAGATGCTCGGCCATGATGCCTTCATACTGGATGGGCATGGCGTAACCAGCAAAGGGCACCATCCGCGCACCTTTGGCACGGTGCCAATCGCCTAGTGGCAGTTCCAATGTTGGTGTGTCGTCAGCCATCGATCTTCCGCAATCAGAGTCACAAGGAAAAACGCAGAATTGCGCCTTTCATTGCCCCCTCTGTCACGGATACCTGAGAGCTTTACCCCTTCGGTGCGCCCCTTTCGGACGGCTTTCCAGAGTGTCGCAAAAGCCGAAACGGTCCTTTTGCCTGAGAGATTCCGGGGCGGTTGCTCCTTCGGCGACCCATTTTCAGGGCGCTCTCCCGTTTCGTCAGCGACGTCTGCCGCCTTGGCGGCAAGCCCAATGCGAGTCAACCGGCAAGAGCAGCGATGGCATTATTTTCGTGGACAAAATCACCGCTGCCGCCAGTCGCCACCAACGCCATGATCGCATCCGCCACTGTGCCTGCGGCGATGGAGCGATATTTACTCCACCGATCTGGCAGCAGACTGTCGGTCAAGGGAGCGAGCATCAGGGCGAAACTCTCACCTGGCCGGTGCTCAGCGCGATTGCCTCTCAAAAGGCCCGGGCGCAGGATATCAAGCCGGTCGAACCCGGTCGCACGCAGCCCATCTTCGGCCTCGCCCTTGACGCGAAGGTAGAAGCTCGCACTTTTGGCGTGCGCACCCACCGACGAAATGCTGATCATATGCCGCGTTCCGGCTTGCCTTGCGGCGCGCGCAACGGTGAGCACAAGATCGCGGTCGACCGCGGCAAATGCTTCATTAGAGCCCGCCGTGCGCCGCGTCGTCCCAAGGCATGAAATCAACACATCGGGCTTTTCCTCGCCAATCAACTCTGGCCATTGGCCCGTGGGCGCAACCAGCAAGCGATGTCGTGGGGCTAGAGTGGGCTCATCACGGCGTGCCAGCAGAAGGAGCGGCGCGGTCGCTGCATCGACAACTGCCCGACCAACAAGGCCCATTGCGCCAACCAGCATGACTTTGGTCATTGGCTTTCTCCAAAAATCTGGCCGTGACATTTGGTGGCATAGCGGTCCGTCATGCCAGCAAGGAAATCTGCAATATGCCGGCTGCGATGCGGCTCGTCAGCGGGAAGGCTATGCCGCCATTCGTCAGGCAGCAAGCGCGCATCATGCGCATAGGCGGCAAAAAGCTCGGCAACGATCAACCGTGCCCGGGCGGCTGCCTCCATCTGTTCGGGATGATGATAAAGATTGGCGTAGAGGAAAGACTTTAACTCCCGCTCATGCTGCGCCAATTCTGGCGAAAAGCCACCGATCGTCTGCCCCGCAGACCGAACATCATCCACCGATTTGATGCCAAGGCTTGCGAGCTTGGACTGTGTGGTCTGGATAACATCATTGACCATAGCACCAATTTGTTGCCGGATCAGCTCGCGGATCAATGTATCCTGTCGTGCGCCGGGATAGGCAGCGCAAATGGCGTTCCAGCGGCTTTCGACAAAAGGCAGCTCCAACAGCTGACCAAGTGTCAGCAGGCCTGCCCGGATGCCATCATCAATATCATGATTGTCATAGGCAATATCATCCGAAATCGCGGCAATCTGGGCCTCCAGCGACGCATGATCGGAAAGCGCCAGCGGGAATTGCGCGTCAATTTCTGATAAGGCCCAATTGGGGGCAAAGACCGGGCCATTATGCTTTGCGAGTCCCTCAAGCAGCTCCCAGCTAAGATTAAGGCCTTGCCACAGCGGATAGGGGGATTCCAGCCGGGTCAGGGTGCGCAATGTCTGCGCATTATGGTCAAACCCGCCAAAGGCCTCCATCGCCTGTTCCAGCGCGTCTTCGCCTGCATGGCCGAATGGGGGATGGCCAATGTCATGCGCCAGGCAAAGCGCCTCGGTCAGATCTTCATCGAGCCCCAATGCGCGCGCGATTGTGCGTCCAATCTGGGCAACCTCCAGACTGTGGGTCAGGCGGACGCGATAATGATCGCCATCGGGGGCAACGAACACCTGCGTTTTGTGCCGCAATCGCCGGAAAGCGATGGAATGGATGATTCGATCACGATCACGCTGAAAGATATTGCGCGGGCCGCGCAAAACCAGATCGGGTTCGGCATGATGCCGGCCTCTGCTGGCATCGGGACTACAGGCATAAGGAGCGCAGTTGGTCATGGCAAAACGGCTTTGCACCGCCACACCGGCCAAAGCCAGCGCCTATTTGCCCTTCAGCTTCTCAACGTCGCTTTTGCTGTCACTTTGCCAGACAAAACCATCCCCACCGGCCTTGCGGAAATCCGCTTCCCACTTTTTTGCGGCCTTCATATCGGCAAAAGGACCGACCAGCAGACGGCGGGTTTTCCCCCAGGCTGCCGTCCAGCCCTCTTGCTTTGCGAACAACGCCGCAAATTTCTTTTCCATCCGCCGATAGTCGAAACCCAGGCCGCTGGCATCTGCACCTGTCGCAATTTGCACATAAATGCGCGGTGTATTTGCGGCAGCTTTGGCAGTCTTTGTTATCGCGTCGGCTTTGGCGGGCACAGATTCCGGCTTCGCCGCAACAGCCTTTATCTTGCTCAGGTCAACCGGCTCCACCGATGGTCGTTTTTCCTCGTCAGGAACTTCGATCGAATTGACAATAGCGCCAAGATCAAAACTGCTTTCGTCCGCAGCCGCAGCCGCAGCCGTTGGAGGAAGGCTTACAGGCGGTGCGATGGCATCCTGGGGCGGCAAAGCCGTGTCGGCGGCTGGCCCCTTCACCTCGACCACCTTGAAGGGCGCAGGATCAATCACGCTGTCAAACCCCGGACCAACCGGTAAGACAGCCGCATCTGCCTGCTTGACTGGCAAATCTGCAGGAACAGCCTCGGCAATATCCGCCTTTTTCACCGCAACTATGGCGGCATCCGGCAAGGAGCCCGAAACGGGTACTGCGGGCCCAATGGGCGGCAATTGCGCGACAGCATCATTGGCGGGACGCAAAGCGGGCAACAGGATGCGCACAGGCGGCCGTGCCGATTCGGGCACAGGAAGCTGCGCGACTGAAAGCGTCGCTACTTTGGTTCCCGACGCTGCCTCGACCGCTTTTTGCGCCGATATTGTCGTCAGCCCATCCACTGGCTCTTTTGCCTTCTTGTCCTTCCCCGCTCGCTTTTTCGGCTTCTCCGCCTTCACGGTTGCAATTTTGGCACCGAGCGGTTCGCCAGCAGGTATCAGCCGCGCATCGCCCTGCGCGACCGGCTTCACACCAGTCGCGGCAGCAAGCGTTACCAGCTGGTCGCTATCCGATCCGATGTTGGAGCCGACCGGAAAATGTCCGAAGTGCATTGCCGCTGCCTGCTGGGCGATGGTCAATTTTGGCATATTGCGAAAAAAGCCATCCATCCTGCGTACTTCGCGTTCTTCAAGGAAACCGGCAGCAATTTTGCTTGCCTCCTTATGGTCGCCGCGAGACGCCAGCATTAGCGCCCGCGCCCGCCATGCCTCGGCATTTTCCTTTTGCAACATTGGGATCAGCATCCGGTCGGCAGCATCTGCCTTTCCGGCCAGCGAAGCGGAGATTGCATGGCGCAGGGTCAATTCATCGCTTTCGCCCCAGCTTTTTGCCAGAGCATAGTCCTTTTCCGCTCTTTCAAAATTACCCAGCAAGTCAAAGGCCAGCGCCCGGTCCATGGCAAAGCTGCGTTCGTTACCACCCAACCGCACCGCTTCATCAAACAGGCTTAGCGCCTCGAAGGGGTTTTCCCGGCGGACCTGCGCAATCCCAAGGCCAGCCGTAATCCGTGCATCGGACGGCTTAAGCCGGTTTGCCTTTGAAAAGAAATTGAATGCGGCGTCATAATCGCCCAGCTTTATTGCGGCATAGCCTGCATCGGTAAGCGCCACAGTGTCCGAGGGACGCTGCGCAATCCGGCGCATGGCATCCCGCAATTCTGCCGCTCCCGGCGGTTCCTGCAAGACAATCGGAGGCGGCACGGCCGCATCAAGGGCGTCAAGCGCCGACTCGTCCGCCTCCTGCGCCGCAAGGGCAGGAAGAGGCAAGGCGAGCAGCGCCATCATGCCAAGATGTGACAATATTACCTTCATAAACCGCACATGGGGGCAGACGTGCAAAAAAGCAAAACATTGCCCCTGCACCGTCGATCAACCGTTTTGGACTCCCGACAAACCGCCCTTTTGGGGACAATAAGCCGGAGTTTCCCAATCAGTTGTTGCTTTGACGATCCAGAAAACGGGGGATGTTCAAACCCGGGGCACTGCTGTCATTATCGTCATCATCATCCTCGCCACGCGCCAGACCACGCGACAAATTGGTCATCCGCTCAAACAAAGTGCCGCCACCCGTCGAAACCCGCGGCGGCGGTGCCGAAGGTTCTGGCGGAAGATCGGATATATCCTCATTGGCCAGTCCGGTCACCGGGCTGCTATCTTCAGCCACATGAGCCTCCCCGAGTTCGAGCAGGTCATCACCGCCATCTCCCTCTTCCGCCGCATCCGCAGCACCCAGCACAAGGGCGTCATCCTCGCTGTCGTCAGCTGCAATATCGTCTTCGGCGGCTTCGGCTTCATCGGCCGCCGCCTCTTCCGCTTTATCGGAATAGCTGGCGGTATAAGGTTGGTAACCCGTTGGCTCCTCGACATTTTCAGCCGCTGGCTCTTCTTCAGGCTCAGCCGCCGCTTCAGCAACTGGCGCAGCGGCAGCAGCAACCGAGCTGGCGGCCATTACCGGCGCCGGACGTGCCATCTGATCAAAGGAGAAAGAGCGCGGGGCCTGTGCAGGCGCGCTGCTGTCATGATCGATGCCGGTCGCAACGACCGAAACCCTGATCTTTCCGTTCAAATTCTCATTAAAGGCCGAACCCCAGATGATGTTCGCATCAGGATCAACCAGTTCGCGGATATGGTTTGCAGCCTCGTCAACTTCCATCAGGCGCATGTCATCGCCGCCAGTGATCGAGATAATGACACCCTTGGCACCCTGCATCGACACACCGTCAAGCAGCGGATTGGCAATGGCGCGTTCGGCGGCTTCCAAGGCGCGGCCGTCGCCCTCGGCTTCGCCAGTGCCCATCATTGCCTTGCCCATTTCGTGCATCACACTGCGCACGTCGGCAAAGTCGAGGTTGATCAGGCCGGGCATGACCATCAGGTCGGTGATGCCGCGAACGCCCTGTTGCAGAACCTCGTCAGCAAGCAGGAACGCTTCCTTGAAGGTGGTATTGGGATTGGCAACAAGGAACAGATTCTGGTTCGGAATGACGATCAGCGTGTCGACATGTTCCTGCAACTCCGCGATCCCGGCGTCAGCAGAACGCATCCGCCGCTGTCCTTCAAACAAGAAGGGTTTGGTGACCACGCCTACCGTCAGGATGTTCATTTCACGTGCGGCGCGCGCTATAACCGGAGCGGCCCCAGTTCCGGTGCCTCCACCCATGCCCGCAGCGATAAAGCACATATGCGCGCCAGCGAGTGCTGATTTAACCTGTTCCAGCGTTTCCTCTGCTGCGGCGCGGCCAACTTCAGGCCGCGATCCTGCGCCAAGGCCCTGAGTGATATCGGGACCAAGCTGGATACGAAATTCTGCAGGCGACGAATTTAATGCCTGTGCATCGGTATTGGCGACAACAAAATCGACGCCTTCCACTTTTGCAGTAATCATGTTGGCGATAGCATTGCCCCCCGCACCGCCAACGCCAATCACCGCAATTTTAGGTTTCAGTTCATCAACGACCGGTGGCCCAATATTGATGCTCATGACTTAATGCTCCCTCGCCCTGTAGGGCCTGACCATATACTGTTAACCTTGTGGCATAATTTTATCCACAAAACGACCAAAAGTTACCCACAGTGTTATATCAGTAACACACCAAGAAATCCGTCAATAATTGTCCCTGATAACCTGAAGCAGCCTGCTTATAAGGCCGGGTTTCGCACCTGCCGTGGCGCTATCCTCCATGCCCAGCCCAAGCCGCAGGTCGAGCGGGTTGGACTGTGCATAAAGTATCAGCCCAGCCAGTGTTGAGAAGGCCGGACCACTATGCGCCTCCAGCAGTCCTGCTATGCCTTGCGGCCGGCCCACGCGCACGGTGCGCCCCAAGGCCGCCTGCATATGGTCAGCAAGGCCCTTCAGCTCCGCGCCTCCGCCAGTCAGTACAACATGATGTTTGCCGGGCGCGGTAAAGCCCAGATTTTTCAACGCTGCGCCAATCTCGCCAATCAGCGGGTCCAGCCTTTGGCAAATTACCGAATTGAGCTGCGCGCGCGTTATCTTCGCACGGTCAGGCCCGCCAACTTCATCCTGCCCGCCAAGGTCAAGCACGTCCTGATGGTCGCGGGGATTGGACAGGGCCGAACCATCCCGGCATTTCAGTTTTTCCGCTTCGGCCCGGCGGATCCCGAATGTAGCGGCAACATCGTCTGTGATATCGGCCGCCCCCTGGTTCAACGTGGCCAGCCCGACCAGCATCCCGCCGACAAACACCGATATGTTCGTCACGCCCGCGCCCATTTCGACGAGCGCAACCCCCAGCTCGCGCTCCTCCGGCGTCAGACAGGCCAAGCCGGAGGCGACGGGGGCCGCGACCACCGCTTCCACGCCGAGATGGGCTGCACGCGCTGTCATGTCGAGATTCCGCACGGGCGCGGGTTCGGCCAAGACAACATGGATATCGACACCCAAATGGTCGGCATAAAGGCCAAGCGGGTTGGCAACGCCGCCAACGCCGTCGATCGAATAAAGGGTCGGGCTGATATGCAGAGGCGTCTTGCCGCGCGGATCGATATTGGCCCGCCCTGCCATCAGCAAATCGTCAATGTCGACCTGTTCGATGCGGTCGCCGCCAAGGTCAATCTCTGCCGGAGCAAGTTGGCTGTCGAGGCCGCCTGCCGATATGGCGAGAAGTACACGCTCAATATTGGTCCCGGCGATGCGCTCCGCCTGTTCCACGGCCTGGCGGGCAGATTGTTCGGCGAGGCGGATATCGGCGACGCAGCCGCGGATAACGCCTTTACTCTCCCGCTGACCGCTGCCCAGCACCATCAACTCGCCGGTTTCCGTAACACCAGCAATCAAGGCAGAGACCTTTGAAGTCCCAATGTCTAAAGCAGAGATGATTTTTTCAAACTTTGCCGCCATCAGGCGCTGCCTTCGCCTTGTGCACCCTGTTTGGTTTGACCATCCGCTTCCGGCGCAGCCGGAACCGCTTTGGGTGCAGCACGCATATACATGCGATCAGGATCGCGCAGGTCGAAATGGATGATGTTGCGTTCCAGCAAACGGTGAATGCCATCCATGCGCGTGAAGTTTACCAGCGCCTCTGCCGCCAATTTTTCGCCTTCAGGCAATGCAAGCGTTTCGCCGCTGCGAAAACGCAGGTCCCACCGCCGATTGCCAACCCATGTGGCACCTGCAACCTGCGGCTTCAGCGACTGCGCCTGATCAAGCAGCTGGGTCAAAGCCGCCAAATGCTGGTTTGCGCGCGCGCCATTAACGACCGGCAAATTCCCTATCTGCGCCTCGCTGATCTGCTCCAGCACCTTGCCCTCATCATCCAGCAGTTTGAATTGCCCTTCATGCTGCCAGACCGCCACCGGCTTGCGCTCCACGATTTCGACGTACAATTTGGTGGGCAGCTGGCGCGAGATGCGGACATCCTTGATCCAGCCATAGTCGCTCAAATCGGCGCGGATCGCCTCTATATCCACCAGCATGATCGGGCCCTGCGCCCGGTCGAGAATGATGTCGTAAACCTTCATCTGGTCAACACGACGGGTTCCAACAATCTCGATATCTTCAACGGTCAGCCCGGCCTTAGCGGTCACCACGCCATATTGGTGCCGCAGCGCTTCGGTGGCGCCCAGCCAATGGGCCGAAACAAGCGCCGCGACCGCGACAATGGCGAGCACGCCACGTGTCAGGAAGCGTTGCACCTCATCCTGCGTGAAGGGCATTGATTGCAGCAGCCGGTCAAACCAGCCCATTTGCCGCACCTGCCTGCGCTGCGATGTCTTTCCAGTGCGGCGCACCGGTTTTGCGCCACTGCGCTGCGAAAGCTTGCTCATGCCGTTTCCCCCTTCACGCCAATGCCTCTTTCACCAGCATGTCGACCAGTTTGCCATAGCTGATCCCCATATGCTTTGCCTGTTCGGGCACAAGGCTTAGCGGCGTCATGCCCGGCTGGGTGTTGGTTTCCAGCACGAAGACGCCTTCGCGCCCAAGCTCATCATCCCAGCGGAAATCGGTGCGCGATGCGCCCTTGCACCCAAGCAGGTTATGGGCGCGCTCGGCAAGCTCCAGCATATAGTCGGCAATGTCCTGCGGAATCTCTGCGGGACAGACATGTTCGGTTAGGCCATCGGTATATTTGGCATCAAAATCATAAAAGCCGCTTTTGGGCCTCAGCTCCGTGACGCAAAGGGCTTTGCCGCCCAGCACCGCGACGGTCAATTCGCGCCCCTTGATGAAGGGTTCAGCCAGTAAGCTGTCAAATTCTTTCCAAGGCCCCCTCGCCTCACGCGAGATGGGGTTGCCGTAATTGCTGTCTTCCTTGACGATGGCGACTCCGACCGAGCTGCCCTCATTCACTGGCTTTAGCACATAGGGGCGCGGCAGCGGATCGCCGGCGTAAAGGCTTTCACTCGCCACCATTGTGCCCTTGGGCATCGGGACACCCGCAGGAACAAGCCTCTGCTTGGTCAATTCCTTGTCAATGGCGATGACCGAGGTCACCATGCCGCTATGGGTATAGCGAATACCCATCAGGTCGAGCATCCCTTGCACGCTGCCATCCTCGCCCGGAACGCCGTGCAGCGCATTGAACACCACATCGGGTTTCAACGCCGAAAGGACAGCCGCAACGTTGCGGTCCATGTCAACACGGCTGACGCGATAGCCCTCGGCCTCCAGAGCGTCGGCAACGCCATTGCCGCTCATCAGCGAAACCGGTCGCTCATTGGACCAGCCGCCCATCAGCACTGCAACATGGATCGGGGCGGTCATCAATGGATACTCTTTTCATACAGTGGCGGTTGAAAGTTCTTCACATCGTCGTGGCAACCTGCATCCCAAGGAAACAATCCTGTGGTTGCCGACGGCCAAACCAATTGAAATGCCGTCGTAAGCGGCTTGCCGTACCTCCCGACGTGATGCCACATAGCGGAATTAAAATACTCGCGTTCGATACGGCAATCAGGAACCGCGCGTGCAATTACATCACAACCCTCGATCAAGTCTGATATCCTAATCCAATCTACCAGTTGCAACCCGCCATCGCGGCATTGCCTTAGCGTTTCATTTATCATTGACCCCATTATAGCTTTGGTCAAACCAAAGACGATCACCTCTCCCTGCCCAACTGTATGAGGAAAACCGACTGAGTACGAAAAGTCTGCTTCCTCCCCCGCTGGATCGAATACGTGATTGATGTGGCAACCGTACCTATCGATGTTATCGAGGACTTTCCGCTCAAATGCGTCAAAATCTTGATCGAAATCATCCGCGCTCATGATGACCAACCCTTTGAATTTCCCATTGCAGCTCTATGCCAGACGTCGCCATGACGCGGGCGCGCACCTCTTCGCCCAAGGCCTCAATGTCAGCGCTGGTCGCATCGCCAGTGTTGATCAGGAAATTGGTGTGCTTTTCTGAAACCTGCGCACCGCCAATTTGCAGGCCGCGACATCCGGCTTCATCGACCAGTTGCCAGGCTTTATGGCCATCGGGGTTTTTGAAGGTCGATCCGCCGGTTTTGGAGCGTAGCGGTTGAGAAGCTTCGCGGCTCGCAGAGATGCGGTCCATTTCGGCCTGAATGGCGTCCGGATCGCCCGGTTGGCCCTTGAACCGGGCCGCGACAACAATGGCACCATCGGGCAGTTCGCTATGGCGGTAGCTATAATGCAACTCGTTGACTGACAATGTAACAAGATCGCCGCTGCGCAACATGACATCACAATCGACCAGAATATCCTTCACCTCGCCGCCATAGGCGCCGCCGTTCATGCGCACGAAGCCGCCGACCGTGCCGGGGATCGAGCGCAGGAATTCAAGTCCTGCAATGCCATGATCGCGAGCCATTGATGATACCAATATACCGCTAGCACCACCACCGCAGTTCAGCACAGTGTCGATACCAAACACGCCTTTTGGAACATTATCGACCCACGCAAATGGCTTGCCTAACCGCACCACTACGCCAGGCACACCGCCATCACGGACGATAAGGTTCGATCCCAGCCCAAGTGCCATTACAGGCAATGCAGGATCAACCTCCCGCATGAACGCCTGAAGATCAGCGAGGTCCCTTGGCTCGAACAGCCACTCCGCAGCACCGCCCGATTTGAACCACACAAGCGGTGCCAGCGGCGCGTTCGCGGTCAACTTGCCGGCAACTTTGGGAAGCACGCCGACGCTCATCCCTTGGCCACCCTTATGCCGTCAGCCAGGCCAGCAGCCCATTTGGTGATGTCGCCTGCGCCCAGACAAACTACAAGGTCACCGTCACGGGTTGTGGCGGCAAGCTCTTTCGCCAGCGCTTCTGCGCTTGCAATTTCATGCGCGCTATGATGGCCCCGCCGCTTGATCTTGCCGACCAGCTCAGCACTCGACACGCCGTCGATCGGGGCCTCTCCTGCCGCATAGACTGGCGATATGAAAACAATATCGGCGTCATTAAAGGCTGTGGCGAACTCCTCCATCAAATTGCCGAGGCGCGAATAACGATGCGGCTGACAGACGGCGATTACCCGGCCTTTTGCGCCTTCCCGCGCCGCCGAAAGCACGGCGCGTATTTCAACCGGGTGGTGGCCATAATCGTCGATGATCGTGACGCCATCCACTTCGCCCACTTTCGTAAAGCGCCGCTTCACCCCACCGAATTTGGCAAAGCCCTGCTGCACCTGACTGTCGGTCATTCCGCGTTCCAGACCCACGGCAATCGCCGCCAGTGCATTCTGAACATTGTGCTTTCCCGACATTGGCAGGAATATGTCCTTGATCTCCCGCTTGCTGCCATCACGCGCGCGGATCACGACATCGAACGTGTTGCCGCCAAGCTCTGGCCGCACATTGTCGGCGCGCACATCGGCTTGGGCCGAGAAACCGTAGGTCAAAATCCGCCGATCACGGATGCGCGGAATGATCGCCTGCACTTCGGGATGATCGAGGCACAGGATAGCAACGCCATAGAAAGGCACATTTTCGATAAATTCGATATAGGCCGCCTTGGCCTTTTCAAAATCGCCGTAATGGTCAAGATGTTCGGGGTCGATGTTCGTGACCACGGCAATTGTGCCGTCGAGCCGCAGGAAGCTTCCGTCGCTTTCGTCGGCCTCCACCACCATCCAGTCACTATCGCCCAGTCGCGCGTTCGACCCGTAATTGTTGATGATCCCGCCATTGATGACGGTTGGATCGAGCCCGCCTGCATCAAGCATCGCAGCGATCAGCGACGTGGTTGTGGTTTTACCATGCGTGCCTGCAACCGCCACGGTATTCTTAAGCCGCATCAGTTCAGCAAGCATTTCCGCCCGGCGGACCAGCGGGATGCGCCGTTCAAGCGCGGCGTCGCGCTCCGGGTTGCCGGGTTTGACCGCTGTTGAGGTGACCACAACGGCAGCATCGCCCAGATTGGCGGCATCATGGCCGATCATCACCTTGATGCCTCGCTTGCGCAGGCCTTCCACGACATAGCCTTCAGATATGTCGCTGCCCTGCACAGTATAGCCAAGATTGTGCATCACTTCGGCGATGCCGGACATGCCAATGCCGCCAATGCCGACAAAGTGGATGGTGCCAATGTCAGTGCCAACGCCTTTCATTGGGCGACCCTGCCCAAAAATACCGTCTTGCCCTTAAGCTGTTGAGGGAAATTCACGCTTGGATATCCTTTGCCATTGCGGGCTGCGCGCCGCCGAAGCCCGTCAGGGGCTGCGATTGAGGTTTGATGGTGTGCATCAGTGGAGCGCGGCCAAAAGACTCCACCAAATCGGCAAGGTCGCGCACAGCAGAGGGCTTGCCGCACCGCCAGGCTGCCTTTGCGGCATTTTCCAGCGCACCGGGTAGCAGCGCCATTTTCTGGATTTGTTTGGCCAGTTCCTTGGCATTGAATTGCGGCTGCGCAATTGCCCTTGCGCCGCCAGCATCCACCATTTCCCTGACATTATAGCTTTGGTGATTGTCCATCGCTGTTGGCAGCGGGATCAGGATTGCGGGCCGTCCCGCACAAGTAAGCTCTGCGATGGTCGATGCACCTGCCCGACCAATCACCAGATGCGCCCAGCCCAGCCGTTCCGGGAAATCCTCCAAATAGGTGGCAAGCTCTGCCGGTATCTGATGCTCGGCATAGGTTTTGCGCACGTCCTCCAAATCTTCCGCCCGGCACTGCTGCGTTACCTGCAACCTGCGCCGCAGATTGAGCGGCAATTGCGCAAGGCCATCGGGCACCACTTCGGAAAGGACCGATGCCCCTTGGCTGCCGCCGGTTACCAGCACACGGAAAATGCCATCCTCATCAAGCGGCGGGTAGTTTTCATCGCGCAGCGCAATAACCTCCTGACGCACGGGGTTACCGACCAGATGCACCTTGTTCCGATGGTTTTTCGCTATGCGCATTACATCAGGATAGGCGGTTGCGATTGCATTCACTTTTGGCGCAACAAATCGGTTCACGCGGCCCAGCACGGCGTTCTGTTCGTGAATCACCGTCGGCACATCATCGGCAAAGGCAGCGAGAAGCGTGGGCAATGCCGGATATCCACCAAAGCCAACAACGCAGCTGGGGCGGAAATGGGCATTGAGCTGCCGCGCCATGCCGCGTCCTGCAGCGATGTTACGCGCCGCCGTCCACCAGCCGCGCGGACCGCCGCCGCCGCGCCCTGCGGGCAAGACGTGGCGCGCAAGATTTTCGGGACAGCCCGGTATCTTCATGCCACGCTCATCAGTGACCAGCGCCACATGATGGCCGCGCTGCATCAATTCCACGCCAAGCGCAAAGGCCGGAATCACATGCCCGCCCGTGCCGCCTGCTGCCAGAACATAATGCCTCGTTACCGTCATACCCCGCCCTTTACGATATAGGGTGTCTGGTCAAGATATGGGTTGCGTCGTGTCAGGGCGAGAAGCAAACCGCAACATATGCCAAGCGCGATCAGCGATGATCCGCCATAGCTGATAAATGGCAATGTCATGCCCTTTGACGGAAATATCCCAAGGTTGACGGCCATGTTGATCATGGCCTGCCCACAAAATTGAGCAACCAGCGCCGTGCTTGCCAAAATCGTGAACTGGTCCTGTTCGTCAAGCATCCGGATGACGACGCGCGCCAGAATCGCAAAGAATACGACCGCAATGATCATGCACGCTATCAACCCGAACTCCTCCCCCACAACAGAGAAGATATAATCCGTATGCGCCTCGGGCAGCGTGTATTTCTTGATGCCAAGCCCGGGGCCGGACCCGGTAAAGCCACCTGCGGTCAGCGTTGCCATGGCAAGCTTGTCATGGGTTATCCCTTGGGTGCCAAATACCCACGCATCGATACGCTGAGTCGCTACAGGATAGAAGTTATAGGCAAGCAGCAGCCCAACGACTGCGCCAAGGGCCGAACCCCAAAGACGCGAGGCAGGAACGCCCGACACCATCATCAGCGCAAACCAGATACCGCTGAACAATATGGTTTGCCCCAGATCGGGCTGAAGCATCAGCAGCACGCAAATCAGCCCTGTTACCGCCATGGTGATTATCCTCACCGGCAGCGTCGGGTCCTTCAGCCGCCAAGTGAGCACCCAAGCCATGGTGATCCCATAAAAAGGTTTGAGAAATTCAGATGGTTGCAGGCTTGCAGGGCCATAACCGATCCACCGCTGCGCCCCATTCACTTCCTTGCCGAGTAACGGCACCAGCATCAGCAGCAGCAAGAAGAGCCCAAAGGCCGCAATCCCCAACCGCCGCGCCTGCTCGCGCGGATACATCGAAATCACAAACATCAGCGGAAGCGCAATGACAAGCCAACCTAGTTGCCTGAAAAAGAAATAAAGCGGATGCAATTCGGTTGCCGCAGTTGACAGCCTTTTTGCCGTTGCCGGTGAAGCCGCCGCAACCGCCAGCAAGCCAATGGCAATCAGCACCATGAATAATGACAGCAACACGCGGTCCAGTTCCCAGAACCATTGGCTCAGCGGCGAGCGATCGCTACGCCCCAGCCGGGTTGAAAGTGGCTGTCGCGGTGCAACTGGCATATTGCTGGCAGCTTGCGGCATTGCTCCCCCTTACCCTTGCAAATCCATAACGAGACGCCGAAATTGCTCGCCCCGATCCTCAAAGTCACGAAACTGATCGAACGAGGCGCAGGCCGGCGAAAGGATTACCGTTTCCCCCGGCTGCGCGGCTTCATAAGCCTTGTGCACCGCAGCCGAAAGCGTTGCGCAAAATTGGACATCCAATTTTCCATCCAGCAGTTCGGCCAGCATTGGGCCGTCCTCTCCGAAGGTGTAAGCGCCGCGAACATTGCCAAAATGAGGCGCGCAAGCATCCAGATTGTCGGTTTTCGCCTGCCCGCCCAGCAGCCAGCGTACAGCCGGATAAGCGGCAAGCGCGGGTGCAGTCGATGTAGGGTTGGTGGCTTTGCTGTCATTTACATACAGCACGCCATTTAATTCGCGGACCCGTTCCATGCGGTGGGCAAGTCCCGGATAAGTAGTGAGCCCTGCCTCAATTTGCTCTGCGGTCAGGCCAAGCGCCTCGCAGGTGGCAATGGCGCAAGCGACATTTTGGGCATTATGCGGCCCCTGAAGCGACGGCCAGCGTGACTGGTCAGCGATATCGGAAGCATGGACCCGCACGACCCGGTGATGAATGCGGCTGGCAATCATCCGGCTGGGATCATCGTCGCAGGCAATGACCGACAATTTGTCGCTATGCTGCATATGAAACAGCCGCTCTTTCGCCGCAGCATAGTCAAGAAAGCTGTCATAACGATCAAGATGGTCGGGCGTCACATTGGTGAGCAATGCAACCTCGCAGTCAAGGCTGCGCGTCAAGTCGATCTGGAAACTCGACAGTTCAAGCACATAAACGCCGCCATCGGGCAACGGCTGCTGCGACAGGATCGGCAAGCCGATATTGCCGCCCATAACCGCAGGAATGCTGGCAGTTTCCAGCATATGGTGGATCAGCGCGGTCACCGTCGACTTGCCATTGGTCCCCGTTATGCCAACGACCTTGTGACGCGGCAGGCTGGCGCGCGCCTGCGCGAACAATTCAATATCGCCGATGATGGGCACATGCGCATCGCGGGCCTTGTCGGCAATCGGGTGGCTGTTGAGCGGAACACCGGGCGAAACAACCAGCCCATCAAAATCTTTCAGATCGATTGCCATCGGGTCCGCAAAGGTTACGCCCTCGCCAACGGCATTGCGGGCCTCCACCTTTGCATCCCAGGCGGTAACGTCAGCGCCGCTTGCTACCAATGTCTCGACCACTGCCCTGCCGGAACGCGCCAACCCCAGCACTAGAAAGCGTTGTCCGCGAAAGGCAGGCGAAACAATCACCGCAGTTTCAGCGTCGAAAGTCCGGCAAGCGCCAGAACAAAGGCAATGATCCAGAAACGGATAACAACGGTCGATTCCGGCCAGCCCAATTGTTCAAAATGGTGATGGATCGGCGCCATCCGAAACACCCGTTTGCCGGTGCGCTTGAACCAGAACACCTGAATAACGACCGAAAGCGCCTCAACCACGAACAGGCCGCCAATGATTGCCAGCACAAATTCATGATGGGCTACAACCGCAATCGCGCCCAGCGTGCCGCCCAGCGCCAGACTGCCGGTATCGCCCATGAACACTGCTGCGGGCGGCGCATTATACCACAGGAACGCAAGGCCAGCGCCCACAATGGCCCCGCACAATACAACCAGATCGCCCACACCACGCAAAAAGGGCAGCCCCAGATATTCGGCATATCGGACATTGCCCACCAGGTAGACGATCAGCATGAAAGCGAGACTGGCTATAATCACCGGCATCGTGGCAAGACCATCAAGACCATCGGTCAAATTCACCGAATTGCCGAAAGCGACAATCACAAATGCGCCAAATCCGATATACCACCAACCAAGGTCGATGACTGGCCCGTTATGGAAAGGAATGTAGAGATTGCCGCCCGACTGGCTGACGATCAAGGTGACCGCGGCTCCGGCAATCACGAATTCGGCCAGCAGCCGCACTTTGCCCGACACGCCCTTGTGGCTGCGCTTTTTCACCTTGTCATAATCATCCATGAAACCGACCAAGCCAAAGCCGGTCATCACAAGCAGGCAGGCCCAGACATAAAGATTGGTCAAATCCATCCACAGCAACATCGAGATTGAAATCGCGGTCAGGATCATAAGCCCGCCCATGGTCGGCGTTCCCACCTTGGCCAAATGGGTTTGCGGGCCATCGTCGCGGATCGGCTGCCCCTTGCCCTGTCGGACGCGCAACATACTGATGAATTTCGGACCGATTATCAGGCCAATGATCAGCGCTGTACCGACAGCTGCGCCTGCCCGGAACGTCAGGTAGCGAAATAGGTTCAAAATGCCTGCAAAATCGAGATATTCGGCCAGCCAGAACAGCATTATCTTTCCCCGCCATCCGGTTCGCCGATCAACATGTCGACAATATCCGAAAGTCCCATCGAGTTTGAACCTTTGACAAGCACCACATCCCCCGCTTGAACGATCCCGGATGCGATTGGCATTGCCTCTTTTGCGCTGGCGCAATGCGTGAATTTGCCAGTCCACGCAACGTCACGCGCCAACGCTTCGCCGAGTGGAGCCATCTCTTCGCCGACAAGCAGTGCATAACTGGCCCTTGCGTCATCAAGATGCGGTTTCAGGCCAGCATGATAATCTGCTGAACCTGTCCCCAGTTCTTTCATGCTGCCCAATATCGCAATGCGGCGATCCGCGCTGTTGTTGCCCAGTCCCGCCAATGTCGCCGCCATGGATGCAGGATTGGCATTATAGCTCTCATCGATCAGCTCGGCGGTTCCGCCGTTGACAATGATGCGATGCCGCGCTCCCCGCCCCTTTAAACCGCCAAGCTCCGCCATCGCCAAACCCGCTGCGGCAAGATCAGCACCTGCCACTTGCACCGCTGCCAGCACCGCAAGAGAATTGGAGATCCAGTGCTGGCCTGGCTGAGACAGGCTATAGCAGAGCATCGCGCCGGGCAGCTTCGCGGTTATCAGCGAACCGCCATCGTCGCCGCCAACGTGATCAATACAACGAACATCGGCGTCGGGTGAAAAGCCGAAGGTGATGATGTTCTGGCAATGCTGCTCCGCCTTCGCTCGTAACCGGGGATAATGGATGTTGTCGCGGGGGATAATTGCCGTGCCACCAGCAACCAACCCTTCGAAAATCTCGCCCTTTGCGTCGGCAATACCGCTTTCATCTTTGAAATGTTCGATATGGGCCGGTGCAATCGTCGTGATGATCGCAATATGCGGGCGCACAAATTGGGTCAGCGCCGACAATTCGCCCGCATGGTTCATACCCATTTCAAAAACGCCGTAGCGGCTTTCAGCGGGCATCCTAGCAAGGCTCAATGGCACGCCGACATGATTGTTATAGCTTTTAACGGATCGATGCGCCTTGCCGAAGGATGCACGGTCCAAAGATGCGAAAAGCGCTTCTTTCGTGCCGGTTTTTCCAGCTGAGCCCGTCACACCGATGATTGTTGCGTCAACCCTTTGGCGCGAGGCAACGCCGAGTTGCTCCATCGCGCGCAATGTGTCTGGAACCAGAATATGGGGGCCGTCGACAGCCTCGCTCACAATGGCTCCGCTTGCGCCATTTGCAAAGGCGCTCGCCGCAAAGCGGTGGCCATCGGCCTGCTCGCCCTTCATGGCAAAGAACAGATCGCCTTCGCCAATTTCGCGCGAGTCAAAGGCAACGCCGCGACATTCAAACGCTGCGGTCGCATTGCCGCCAAGTATGGCTGCCAGTTCCGTTGATGTCCAAAGCGCATTCATGCCGTGCACTCGCGCGCGACCAAGACATCGTCAAAAGGCAAGATGGTGTCGCCAACGATCTGCCCTTGCTCGTGCCCCTTGCCAGCAATCAGCACGATGTCCTGCGCCGACGATAGGCGAATGGCCTCGGCAATTGCTGTGCGCCGGTCACCAATATCAAGCGCATCCGGCGCGCCGACCCTAACCTGGTCGCGGATCGCGCTGGGATCTTCGGTCCTTGGATTGTCGTCGGTCACTATGGTGATGTCGGCATTTTCCTGCGCCACAGCGCCCATCAGCGGGCGTTTGCCAACGTCGCGATCACCGCCTGCGCCAAAAACGACAATTAACCGGCCATCGCTATGGGGTCGCAGCGCACTGATGGCAGCGTCAAGGCCATCAGGCGTATGTGCATAGTCGACATAAATGGGCGCGCCTGACCGGGCAATAGCCGCGCGTTCCAGCCGCCCTCGCACAGTTTGCAGGCGCGCCAAATTGGCGATGGTGCTTTCAATATCTTCGCCGCTGGCTATCACCACTCCGCAGGACGTCAGCGCATTTGCAGCCTGATAAGCACCAATTAGCGGCAGTTTGACCTGGTAGGCTTCGCCCTGAACCTCGATCATCAAATCTTGACCTAACTGGGTCGGCGTACGCGAAATCAGGCGGATGCCCTTGCCTTGCTCACCCACAGTGATCAGATTCAGATCGCGGGACTTCGCACGCGCTATTGCCTTTTCCGACCAGGCATCGTCCGCCCAGATAACCGCCGTTGCGGTATCTGCCGCAACCTCGTCGAACAGCCGCATCTTTGCCTCAAAATAGCTGTCCATGTCGCCATGATAGTCAAGATGGTCTCTACTGAGATTGGTGAACGCAACAATGCCCACCGATATTCCCGCGATACGATATTGGTCGAGCCCGTGGCTCGATGCTTCAAATATTGCGTGACTCACGCCTTCGCGCGACAGCCCCGACATGTTGGACAGAAATGTTACAATATCGGGCGTGGTCAATCCTGTGCGCACCTGGTCATGCGCAGTGGTAATTCCCAATGTGCCGATGCTGGCGGCATTTTGGCCAGCCATGCGCCACAACTGACGAGTAAGCTCTGCAGTCGACGTCTTGCCATTTGTGCCGGTGACGGCGGCCATATGCCCAGGGAATGGCGCAAAAAAACGGGCTGCAATCTTTGCGAACGTTTTGCGCGGGTTATCGGACGCGATATGCAATGCGCCATCTACTTTTGCTTCGGGCCTTGCCACGATAGCGACCGCGCCACTGGCGACGGCCTGCGTGATAAAGTCTTCGCCATTAAACTGTGCCCCGGCAAATGCGCCGAACACCGTTCCGGGTGCAACTTTTCTGTGGTCGATAGCAAAGCCGGTAACGCGCACTTCGCCGCTGGCCAGTGCCGCGTCACCGATCAACGTAGAGAGCAGCATCAATCGCTCCCTTTGGGCGACCAAAGCAAAGGCATCAATTCCGAAACGTCAACGTCGCGGTGGGTATCGGGCGTTATGCCCAGTTGCGGGCCGACGCGCATGACAGTCTTGTTGACCACCGGCGCTGCGGTCCACCCCGCTGTGCGTTGAAAACCGGTTTCCGCTGTTCCTTTGGGTTCATCCAGCATGGCGACGATGATATAGCGGGGATTATCCATCGGAAAAGCCGCCGCGAAGGTTGAAACCACAAGATTCCGTGCATAACCCCCAATTCCGGGCTTTTCGGCCGAACCTGTCTTGCCGCCGACCCGATAGCCGTTTGCATCCGCTTTTTTGCCAGTGCCATCGACCACAATCATGCGCAGCAATTGCCGCATCCTGGCGCTGGTTGCTGCTGAAAAAACGCGCTTACCCGGGACCTTCACACCATCCTTTACCCGGAACAGGGTAGCGGGACGCGAAATGCCGCCGTTCACCATTGCGGCATAAGCATTGGCAAGGTGCAGCGGCGTTACAGCCATGCCGTGCCCGAATCCTACCGTCATGTTGGTCACTCTGCCCCAGCTTTTTGGCCACAGAGGCTTTGAGCGTTCAGCCAGTTCAATGCGCGGGCGTTTGTCAAATTCCAGCGTCCGCAGCATAGCCTCCATCCGTTCACGGCCCAGATTGTCGGCGATGCGCGCAGTCACAATGTTGGAGCTATGGACCAGCGCTTCTGGCGTATTCAACCAACGGCCTGACGGATGGGTATCGCGGATCTTGAAGCCGCTGATTTCCAATGGTGCCGTTGCGTCATAGCGGATGGCAAGATTCCGCACCGTTCCTGCATCCAGGGCTGCAGCGACAGTCAGCGGCTTAAAGGTTGAACCCAGTTCAAACACGCGATTTGTCACCATATTGACCTGATGCACGACCGGAGTTTTGCCAGCGGCAATGTCGGCGGCCTCAATTTCCTTTGTGCTGCCATCGGCGAAGTTCGGGAAATTGGGATTGAAGGACGGCAGCGACGCCATTGCCAGCACTTCACCTGTTCGCACGTCCAAAATGACGCCTGCCGCGCCCTTGGCCTCAGTCGACTTCATGCCGCGCGCCAATTCCTGTTCAAGCGCCGCTTGAACGCGGACATCAATGGACAGCTGCACTGGCTCGCCCCGCTTCTTGGGATCGCGCAGCTTCGCATCCATGACGCGCTCCATCCCGAGCGCCCCCTTGCCGCCGGGGTCGACATAGCCCAACACATGCGCAGCCAAATCATGTTGCGGATAGAGGCGTTCATCCTCGCGGGGAAATTCAATGGCAATTTCCCCCAGATCATGAACCTTGCGCACTTCCTCAGGCAGCGCCCGCTTACGCAGATAGCCCGACTCTTTCGCCGTCAGTTTGGCGTAAAATGTGTCGGCAGTCGTATCCGGGAAAATTGCCGCCAGATCCTGAGCCAATTTCCGCCGGTCGCCAATCAGCGCTTCAGGCTTGACCCAAATCGCGTAGGCCCGGATCGTGCGGGCAAGCGGTATATTGTTGCGATCTGTAATGTCGCCGCGCACCGGAACATAGTTGCTCGTTGTTGCACCATAGGCCCGGCTGCTTTCAAACAACGCCAAGGTCGCCAGCCTGCCGATAATCAAAAGCAGAAATAGCCCGAACAAGGCACCTAGCACCAGCAACCGCCAAAATGCAAGCGCCGTGGCGGCCCGCGCAGCATTGGCGTTTTGACGGCTTGTGGGGCGGGCGACGAATGTAGTCATCGACGGTTACGTTCCTGCGCAGCCTTTTTCTCAATCTCTTTGAGCAGGCTGTCGGAAAGCAGCTGATCGTCCATTTTGGATAGCCGCTGTGTGCGGTCAGGCGAATGACCGGTGACAATTTTTTCTTTCGGCTTTTCTGCGGCGAACGCCACTTTGACCGGCTTTTCGTCGGTCAGCGACGAGGCTGCTGCTCCTGGTTTGCCAACTTCTCCTGCAGGCAAAGCGCCGTCAGCGGTGGACACAGCCACCATAACCGGTTTCACATCAGGCCCTGATCCGTCAAGATTGGCCAGCGCACGTTCGCCGTCCAGATATTGTTCAGCGGTAGGCGGCGCATAGCCATAAATCAGGTCGTTCCATTCGGCCAGTTGCTGCATGTTGGCACGGGTGCGCAATTCGGCCTGCAGAAAGCTGATCTCTCGCTTTGTATCCAGAATTTTCTGATCGGTGCTGATCAATTCGCTGCGCAATGCCCCGACATTCAGCCACAAAGGATATAGCAGCACGGCGATGAAGGACAGCAGAGCGACCCAGCCGAAATTTTTCAGTTTTTTCATTGCTAATGTCACCGCGCCACCTCCTGCCTGTTCCACGCCGAAGCATCGGACCGCACTGCGCTGCGCAAAGTGGACGACCGTGCACGGGGGTTCCGCGCCAGTTCCGCAGCCGATGGCCTGATGGCTTTGGACACATGCACAAAGCTCGGCTTTTGGGTCGGCGCGGCCATGGGAAGATGGCGTGAGCCGGCACCGCTTGCGCCGCTGCGCTCACGCAGGAATTGCTTCACAATCCGGTCTTCGAGGCTGTGAAAACTGACCACGGCCAGCCGGCCGCCGGGCCTTAATATACGCTCGGCAGCCTCCAGCCCTTCGCTGAGTTCGTCAAGCTCCCGGTTTACATGGATCCGCAGCGCCTGAAAGGTACGCGTGGCAGGATCCTTGGGTGCGCCCTGTCGATAGCCGAGCGCTTTACGCACAACTGCCGCAAGGCTTGCAGTGCTGTCGATGGGCCGGGCCGCCACAATCGCACGCGCAATACGACGCGACTTGGGTTCTTCGCCGTAAAGATAGATTACATCGGCGATCTGGCTTTCATCAGCACCATTGACGAAATCGGCGGCACTGTCGCCTGATTGCGACATGCGCATATCCAGCGGACCATCCTGCTGGAACGAAAAGCCACGCGCGGCCTGATCCAGCTGCATCGACGATACGCCGATATCAAGCACCACGGCGTCGACCTGCGCGATTCCCGCTCCTGCAAGCTCACGCTCCATATCTGAAAAGCAGGCAGAGTGAAGATGCAATGCACCTCCACTCTGCGCTGCAAGGTCTGCACCTGCTGCAAGCGCACTGGGATCGCGATCAAAAGCATGAACGCGCGCGCCCAAGCCGAGCAGAGCCCGGCTATATCCGCCTGCACCAAAGGTGCCATCCACGACATCCGAACCTGGGGTGATGGCCAGAGCGTGAATCACTTCATCCAGCAAAACTGGAATATGGGGAGAGGAAGCGGTCATTTGCCGCGCCTCGCAAAATCTTCGAGCCAATAGTCCAGCTCTTCGCGTACCTGCGCAAAGGCGGGCGGGGCCGCGGCCTTGAACACATCGGGGTCCCACAGCATGAAATGGGTGGTAACGCCGAAAAAGAAGCCGCGATCAGCAAGCTTGCCGAAATGTTTGAGCATCGGCGGCAGGACAAACCGGCCTGACGGTTCAAAATTCACCTCGAAGATCGACGAGGCGCCGACGCCTGCGGTTTCGCGGTTCATATCCGCGCCGCGCCCTATCGCCGATTCCCATTGCATGTTGAGGTCAGTGCGCAATTGCAGCCGCTCTGCTCGACCATAGCCGATCAGACAGGGCAGGCTCGCATGGCGTTGTAGGCAGACGACACTGTCGCCGCTTGATTGTGCTACAGGATCGCGGATTTCAGCGGGAATGGTCACGCGCCCTTTGGCATCGATCGTCGATAGTCCGGAACCGGCATAGACAACGAATGCAGACACTGTCCCAGTAAACCCCTTCCCAGCGGGTGCGGCTTACCGTTCGCAAAAGCAGCTGCTTTCACGTTTTGGACTGTGTGGGCCAAAAACAGAAATCCACCCCGGATTTGAATCAGGGCGTATCATGGGATTTTATGGATGAAAAGAGGGATAATATGGGATTAAGTTATATATCCGGATCAACATACTGTTTTATATAAATATTCTTTTTGCAGAGGCAGCATGGCGCCCCGCCAGCGGCAAACACGAGGCCACCAAATTCCGCCATTTTCCGACCATTATCCCTCATTTGCCCATATCTTCCCAAATTTTCCCATCAAGCGGCCGCGGCTTGCGCGACTCGGCCAGCAGTGTTTCGAGCCAAGCCATGGTGCCCTTCGTGGCAAGACCATCAGTCCACAAATCGCTGTGCAGCATGTCGGCATCGGCGACCAGTAAGGCTTGCCCTTTGCCAACCGCGCACAGGGCCATCAGTTCGTCAGCGCGGATCGCGCATGTGGCCGATGCCTTGCCCTTGCCAGTCCTGCGCCAGATTCCCGCACTTTTGGTTGCAACGGGATAAGCCCCAACCTGTGCTTCGCGCTCCTCTGCGTCCTCCACCGGCAGCGCCAGTTCGAGGCCCCAGTGGCGGAACAACGGCGTCAGCATCGAGGTAAACAGCGGTCGCCGCTGGTCCCCCAGAGGCAAGGCGCTTGGCCAGTCAAGCGCGGGGTCGGCAAAAATCAGCGCAACACCGCCGCCGCGAACCCATGTGTCGAGCTGCACAAGCTCGCTTGGCGCAAGCGCGCGAGGCTGGATCAGCAACAACGGCGCTTTGCCCGGTTCGCCGATTTTCTGGAAATCGTCGATCATCGCTGGCTGATACCGGTCCGCCAGCCGCGTGAACAATGGCGCTGGCTCGGTATCGCCACCGCTAATCTGGCCAATGCTTGCCTCCCCCCATTGCAGGGGAATGCTGGACATGATCATCAACGGATCGCGCGCAGGTGGTTGACTGGCGCTGCAACCGGCAAGCAGAACGAGAGGCGCAGCGCGCACAAACGCCTTTTTCCAGCTGGACAAGGCTGTTCCCATGCCGCGGCCAGCCTCAGTTTGCGGCTTTGCCGGGGGCTGGCTGTTTTGCCGATTGTTCTGGAATGACTGGCGTCACCCCGATTTCAACCACTTGCTTCTCACTGGCTGCTCCGGGCGCTTTTGCTTCTGCTGCGCCACCTGCGGTTGCCGCGCTTGCCTGTTGCTCATCGGCACGGTTCAGGATCATGCTGGCGATGCTGACGCAAATCAGGACCACAAGCAGGCCGACCAGACCGACTTGCAGGCGCTGGATTGCGGATTCATTCGTGCGTGCCATGCCCCGTCCTTTCCATCCGATTATGCCGCTGCGTCCAGCCGATCGCGTTGCCACGGCATCGGCGGCAGGCCCTTTGCCGCCATCCAGACCGGATTATACAGCGTAGAAAGATAGCGAAAGCCGGTGTCGCACAGGATCGTTGCAACCCTGCTGCCGGGCCCCAATTGCCGGGCAAGCGCAATCGCGCCTGCAACGTTGATACCCGATGAAAGGCCAAGGCACATGCCCTCCTCCGCCAACAGGCGGCGCACCCAGACAAGCCCCTCTTCATCGGAAACCCGGAATTGCGTATCAATCGGCGCGCCATCAAGATTGGCAGTAATGCGCCCCTGCCCTATCCCCTCGGCAACCGAATTGCCCTCTGCGCGCAACTCCCCACAGGCATAATAATTATACAGGGCCGCGCCGTGCGGGTCAGTCAGGGCTATGGTGACTGTCTCATCCCGCGCCTTCAAGCCAAGGCCAACCCCAGCGATTGTCCCTCCCGTGCCCGCGGCACAGGTAAAGCCGTCGATGCGCCCATCCATCTGCGCCCAGATTTCCTCTGCCGTGGTTTCGATATGCGCCCGGCGATTGGCAATATTATCAAACTGGTTTGCCCAAACAGCATTGTCGCTTTCCTCCGCAATACGGCGCGAGGTGTGCACAAAATGGCCGGGATTGGCATAAGGCGCAGCTGGGACCAGAACCAATTCAGCACCAAGCGCACGCAACGTGTCCTTTTTCTCCTGACTTTGCGTTTCGGGCATCACGATGATGGTGCGATAGCCCAGTGCGTTGGCGACAAGGGCAAGGCCGATACCCGTATTGCCGGCGGTCCCCTCCACAATCGTGCCGCCCGGTTTCAGCAGGCCCTGCGCCTCCGCATCGCGTACGATATAGAGCGCTGCCCTGTCCTTTACGGACGCACCCGGATTGGCAAATTCGCACTTGCCGTAAATCTCGCACCCCGCCTCTGCGCTTGGCCCCTTCAGGAGGACGAGCGGCGTATTGCCGATAAGATCAAGCGTGGAGGACAAGGCTAGCATAGCTGGAATCTAGTGCGCCATGATGCGCAGCGCAAGCCAATGGCACTTTGGCGGCGCAAAGCCGCGCTTTGCACCGATCCTAACCGGATGTTGACCATTGGTCGTTGCTGCAATGCAATTCGTCGAACGGGGGCACTAGCATATTGATATGTTATCTCATTGCGTTTACCGGGCTGCCCAACCCCCTCTATAACTCCGTGCAAAACAGGCTTATCATGAAATCTTCCATATTGTTGTCCAGCTCGATCCTCGCACTTGTAGCGCTTGCCGCTCCTGCCCATGCGCAGACTGCTGCACCCGACGAGGAACAGACCGGCCAGGTTGAGGGCGACGATGATTTCCACCGCACTGGTGAGATCATTGTGACTGCGCCTTATTTTGAACGGCTTGACCTTTTGGCCGGGACGACGGCCATTTCTGGTGAGGAACTGGCGGCTAACTCCCGTGGTCAGATTGGCGACACGCTGACTTCGCTGCCGGGTGTTTCCGCGACCAGTTTTTCGCCCGGCGCATCGCGCCCGGTATTGCGTGGCTTTCAGGGCAACCGGGTCATGGTGCTGACCGATGGCATCGGCAATATCGATGCGTCCAACACATCGGCGGACCATGCCGTCACGATTGAATCGCTGACCACTGAGCGAATTGAGGTGCTGCGCGGTCCCGCCATATTGCTGTTCGGCGGACAGGCTGTGGGCGGTGCAGTCAATGCCATCGACAAGCGGATCCCGCGCAATATTCCCGATGAAAACATCCACCTTGATGCCTTGGCAGGCTATGGCAGCGCCGCTGATGAATGGTCGGGCGGGCTTTCGCTCGATGCGCCGATCAGCGACCGCTTTGTCGTCCATGTCGATGGCAGCTATCGCAAAAGCGACGATGTGCGCATCCCCGGTTTCCAGCTTTCCCCGGCCTTGCGTCAATCGGTTCTCGACCTTGCCGACGAGGAAGAGGATGAGGGCGAACTGGAAGAAGCCGAAGAGCTGCGCGAGGCAGCGAATGTGCGCGGCCGTATTCCCAACAGCGGCGTTGAAAGCTGGACCTTTGGCACTGGCGCAGCCTTTATCGATGAAGGCCGCGGCAATCTGGGCGTATCGTTCAGCATTTATGATACGCGCTATGGCATTACGGCCCGACCCGGAATCGAGCATCACCATGCCGCCCCGGTCCCCGGCGCGCCGGTGGTCGAAGAGGAGGAAAATGTCACCATCGACCTGAAACAATATCGCGCTGACATTCGCGGCGAATTGATGACCGATGGCGGCTTCCTTGAAAAACTGACCTTCCGGGGCGGTTTTGCCGACTATACCCATACCGAATTTGAAGGCGATGAAGTCGGCACCATTTTCAACAGCCAGGGTATCGAAGCCCGCGCCGAGCTGGTTCAGCGCGCCAAAAATGGCTGGCGGGGTGCAACGGGCCTTCAGTTCCAGACCCGCGACTTTGAGGCAATCGGGGCCGAAGCCTTTGTGCCGCCAAACCGCTCGATGCAGATGGGCGTCTTTACGCTTCAGGAATTTGATCTTGGCGGCATCCAGCTGGAGGCAGCCCTGCGCTATGACCGTTCCAACCTTGAGGCGCAGACGCTGGGGATAACGCGCAACTTTGACGTGTTTTCCGCCGCCCTCGGCGCTGCTGTTGAAAGCGGCGACCTGAAATTCGGCATCAATGCCTCGCGCACTGGCCGCGCGCCTTCGGTTGAGGAGCTGTTTTCCGACGGCCCGCATATCGCAACACAGGCCTATGAAATTGGCGATCCCACGCTGGACAGTGAAAAGGCGTGGAATGTCGAACTTTATGCCCGCTATGACAGCGCGGCGGTAGAGGCGACGGCGACGATCTTTGCCAACTGGTTCGATGGTTTCATCTTTGAAGATGCCACCGGTGCCGAAGAAGACGATCTGCCGGTGTTCCAATATTTTCAGCGGGATGCCCGTTTTTATGGCGCAGAGGCCAGCATCAGCGCGCGGGTTGGCAGCATTGGCGTGTTTGACGTCGTGGTTGACGGCGTTGCCGACTATGTCCGCGCCTCGATCAACAATGGCGGCGGGCCCGTGCCCCGCATCCCACCGCTGCGCCTGCTTGGCGGACTTGGTGTGAAGAGCGACACGCTTGACCTGCGCGGCGAAGTCGAATGGGCCGCCGACCAGAACCGCACTGCCGTTTTTGAAACGGCGACCGATGGATTTACCATGGTCAATGCCGAACTGACGTGGCGGCCATGGGGCAAGGCGCGCAACATTGCCTTTATCGCGGCGGCCAATAATATCTTTGACGTCGACGCTCGGCGCGCAGCATCCTTTACCAAGGATTATGTGCCATTGGCCGGGCGCGACTTCCGGGTGACGGCGCGCTTCAGCTTTTGATCCTTCCGGCTCATCTGCGGTTAAGGCAGCGCGTGGGATAGCAGGGTCATACCCGAACAGGAGACGACCATGCCTAAAAAACCTGCCGTTGCCGCGCTGTTGCTGGCAACATTGCTGCTTGGTGCCTGCAATGCCGTCAAGGGATTGGGGCGGGACATCGAATCGGTGGGTGAAGCGGGCGACCGCATCACCAGCATCGATCCGGCGCAGAGCAGCGCCCCCGATACTGCGCGCGATGGAAAGTAAAAGCTTCCCATATTGATAGTGAGATGCGCTAAGAAAATTTCGTCGAGCCGTGCGCTTTTGTCGTCCAGCGGTTCGTCGCAAAATCAGGGCCAAGGCGCAGAGACAGGCGGCTGAAAACAGCAATATCTGACCCATGATCGCAGCAATGATGCTGCGACCCGGCAATATTGACCGGCATGTTTGCATATGCGAACATTACCAGAACAATGCTAGTTTATCAAGGGTTTTCGGCGGCGTTTGCGGCGCTCGCTTCGCTGCCCGGCTCCTCTGTTTCTACAGCCTTGCTGCGTCGCCGCTGGGTAAACCAAATGGCAATGATCGCCAGTTCGTACAGCAGGCACAACGGAACCGCGAGAAGCAGCTGCGAAACAACGTCGGGCGGCGTCAATACTGCGGCAATAGCGAAGGCGGCAACAATGGCATAGCGCCGCCCGGAGATCAGCTGGTCGCGCGTCACAATCCCCGCCCGTTCCAGCAGCATCAGCACCACTGGCAGCTGGAACGCGACGCCAAAGCCAAAGATGAAAGTGGTCGAAAAGCTGAGATAATTGCCGACGCCTGGCAACGCCTCCTGCGTGACCCCGCCAACGGTGCCTTCAAAGCCGAGAAGGAAGCGCAGGGCGACCGGCATTGCGCCATAATAGGCCATGCTTGCCCCCAGCGCGAACAGGAAGGGAGTCATCACCAGAAAGGGCAGGAACGCCTTTTTCTCATTGCGATAGAGACCCGGCGCGATGAAGCGATACATTTGCGTAGCAAAGACCGGAAAGCTCAGCATCATGGCGGAAAACAGCGCAACCTTGATCTGCACCCAAAATGCCTCGAACAGGTCGGTATAGATCAGTTTGTCCTGCCCAACATCCTTCAGCGGCTGCACCAGCAGGCCGTAAATGGGCGCGGCGAAATAAAAACAGATACCAAATGCAATCGCCAGCGCGACAACGCACCACAGCAGCCGGTTGCGCAATTCGACCAGATGGTCGAGCAGCGGCATCTTGCTGTCGTCGATATCATTCATTTGGGCGCGGCCTTTTTGCGGGTGCGCTTTGCTTTGGCAGGCTGGGGCTTGGCAGGCTGCGGCTCTTCCAGCGGCGTCATTGCGGGAGGCGGCGGTTCGCTGTCATAGCTGAGGCTGGCAGGCTCCGCGACAGGCGCTGGATGCTCCGCCATGATACGGGCATTTTCGGCGGCCCATTTCTTTTCCAGTTCTTCAAGCTCCGACTGGCGGACCATTTCGTCAAAGCCGCTCCTGAATTGCGAGGCAACGCTGCGCGCCTTGCCTACCCAGTTGCCAACAGTGCGCAGCACGCGCGGCAAATCCTTTGGCCCGATCACCAGCAAGGCAACAAGGGCAACAAGCAGTAACTCGCCGGATGCGATATCGAACATGGACGCTGGCCTTCAGGCAATCAGTTCTGTTTGTCCTTATTCGTTTCCGCATCAACCACCGTGGGCTGCGGACCGGGTATTTGCGACGGCGGGGCTTTGCTCTCGCCCTCATCCTCGCTCATGCCCTTTTTGAAGCTCTTTATGCCCTTGGCGACGTCGCCCATCATGTCCGAAAAGCGACCCTTGCCGAACAGCAGCAGCACGATGATGCCAACGACCAGCCAATGCCAGATGCTCAATCCACCCATGATAATCTCCTGACGCCCGGAACCGCGGGCATGATAATATGCTCTTGTCCAATTTAGGCGTCGGAATCCAGAATTTCCAGTTCGCTTTCGCCATTCTCGTCCGGCTCGCCGCCAATCTCGCTCATCGCTTCCAGCGCGAAGTCAACGGGGTCAAGCAATCCCGCCGCTTTCAGGTCAGCCAAGCCCGGCAAGTCGCGGCGATTGGCAAGGCCGAAATGCGTCAGAAACTCTGCGGTTGTCGCATAGATCAACGGCCGGCCGGGCACTTCCCTTCGCCCGGCTGGACGCACCCAGCCCGCCTCCATCAGCACATCAAGCGTGCCCTTGCTGATCTGCACGCCCCGGATCGCCTCTATCTCCGCCCGGCTGACCGGCTCGTGATAAGCGATGATTGCCAGCGTTTCGACTGCGGCGCGGCTCAGTTTGCGGCTTTCCTCCCGCTCGCGGCGCAGCAGATGGGCAAGGTCAGCAGCGGTCTGAAAATGCCAGGTCCGCCCGCGCTGCACCAACTCGATGCCTCGCCCGCGATAATGTTCCTCCAGGCGTTTCAGCGCGTCGGGAACATCAATGGCATCGCCGACATAGCCCCTGATCTGTTCAGCCGTCATCGGCTCTTCTGCCGCAAACAGCGTCGCCTCTACTGACCGCATTGCTATGTCATATTCGATCATCATGCTTTTGCCCTCACCCGCAATGCTGCGAACGTGCCATCCTGTTCCAGCTCGATCCGCCCCCTTTTGGCAAGCTCCAGCACCGCCGCAAAGCTGGATGCCAGCGCCGATTTGCGCAGCGCGCCGCCTGCGTCGGCTGGCAGGAATGCCTCCAGCACGGTCCAATCCAGTGCTGCGCCAACCATTGCCGACACGCGGTCCAATGCCTCCTCCAGCGTCATCACCGCGCGCTTTTTCACCACGTGCAACACAGGCGCGCTGCGCGCATGAATCTGGCCATAAGCATTGATCAGCTCAAAATAGCTGCAATCCCACACATTCTTGCGGACCACGCGCAATCCCTCTGGCTGTCCGCGCAGGAATATGTCGCGCCCGATCCGGTCCCGCGCCATCAACCGCGCGCCTGCCTCGCGCATTGCATTCAACCGCTCCAGACGCAGTTGCAGCCGCAGCGCCAATTCCTCTGGGCTGGGGTCGATGGTCGGATCCTTGGGCAGCAGAAGCGCGGATTTAAGATAGGTCAGCCACGCCGCCATCACCAGATAATCCGCCGCCAGCTCCAGTTTCAGCGCACGGGCATTTTCAATGAAGGCAAGATATTGTTCGACCAGTTGCAGGATAGATATTGCCCGCAAATCAACCTTTTGATTGCGCGCCAATGTCAGCAGTAAATCAAGCGGGCCTTCCCAGCCGTCAATGTCGATTTTCAGTGTTTCGGCATCATAAGCGGGCGGCGCGTCATTCGCCTCCGCAAACAGCAGATCCTCAACCTCGCTCATGCTGCGCCCGTCGCGGCTTCGGTCAGCTTTGCCTCTGGCGATGCAAGGGCAAGCAGCGTGTCACGCTTTGCCAGCATCTCGGCCAGCCGCTCCTGCCCCCATGCCGAAGGTTTTACACTCGCCATCGCCATGTCAAGCCGGGCTCGGGCGCGCGGGCTAATGTCCGGCAAGCGCGCGGCAATTTCGACCATCTCGTCGAACCGGCCCCAGCAATTGAGCGCAAGGTCACATCCCGCCGCGACGCATTCCACTGCCCGGCCCGGAACGTCGCCTGACAGCGCCTTCATATCGAGGTCGTCGCTCATCAACAGCCCGTCAAAACCGATTTCGCCGCGGATGACATCCGTGATGATGACAGGCGACATGGTGGAGGGGCGCTCTGCATCATAGGCCTGATACACAACATGGCTTGTCATCCCCATCGGGGCCCAATTGAGCGAACGGAAGGGCGCAAAATCCTGCTTCAGCGCTTCTTTGGATGCGCTGACCGTAGGCAGTTCATGATGGCTGTCCACCACTGCTCGCCCCTGCCCGGGCATATGTTTTACCACGCCAACGACGCCGCCTGCCTTAAGCCCATCCAGCACAGCGCGGCCAAGCGCAGCCACCCGCATGGGGTCGCTGCCCATCGCCCGGTCACCAATAGCCGCATGGGTTTCAGGCACACGCACATCAAGCAATGGCAGGCAGTTTACCGTTACCCCGACCTCAGCCAGCATCAACGCGAGCGCCTCGGCATTGCATCGCGCCGCTTCGATGGCCGTCATCGCTGACACATCATAAAGCGCGTCAAAGGCCGCACCCGCCGGGAAATGCGGCCATAAAGGCGGCTTCATCCGGGTAACGCGCCCGCCCTCCTGGTCAATCAGGATGGCAACATCATCGCGGCCATGCAGCGCACGCAGATCATCGGTCAGAGCGCGCAGTTGTTCCCGGCTCTCTATATTGCGGGCAAAAAGAATATAGCCCGCAGGCTCAACATCCCGGAACAGCGCGCGTTCATCCGCCGTCAGCGTCAATCCAGAGGTTCCGAAAATGACCGGTTTCATCGCTATTCCATATGCCCTTTATATCAGGGGCTATGCCGCTTTGCCTGTTGTGGCAAGCCGCGCTGCGGCCCTTCCCGCCCAAAACTGTGCATAAACGGGCCGTGACGAACTGAGTTCACCACGGCCCTAGCCTCTCCCCTCAGAGGACACTCATGATCCTATATGGTCCAGGGTCAGGCCCCCAGAGCCAAGACTAGCGGACGATCAGGCAATTTTCGCCAGCAGCCTTCAGCTTGGCACAAAGTTGTTGCGCCGCCGTTGCATTGGCCGAAATGGCTTGCAGGCGGAAAACCTTGCGTCCGCCTTCGCCTGTGCCTTCAACAACGCGCTTGTTCGTGCCGGAAATGGCACCAAATCGCTTGCCCAATGCGGTCCACGCCGCCTCTGCCTTGGCCGCGTCGCTGAACGCGCCCAACTGAACAAAGGCTGCGCCAGCAGGCACGGGCGCTGCCTTCCCAGCCGCCGCAGCGCCGGGAACAGGTCCAGGTGCAGCCGCTGCGCTGGCCGCCGCCTTGGCCTTGGCAGGATCGATCTTGGTATCGGTTTTTTGACCCTGACTTGCGGCAAAGGCAGTGTCACCTTCGCCTTCAAAGCTTTTGCCTTGCCGGTCGGCAGGCGCGACCTTGTAATCGCCTTCCTGCGCTGCAATCAGTTCGCCATTGCCTTGGCCGCCAGACTGGTTGCGCTGCATCCAGTAAATGCCGCCGACAATGGCCGCCAGCAGAGCAAGCCCGCCCAAAACCAGCGCCGCCACCTTCAACGGCGAGGCGCTTTCCTCATAATCGTAACCGTCAGCGGTTTCGAGCCAGGGCAGACGTTCGGGGTCATCCAGCCCGAAACGGTTGCTTTCTTGGTCAGTCATGGCCCTATCCTTTGTAAAAGCTACATCTGCGTTGCGGCTTCGACCCCCATCAAGCGCAGACCATTGCGGAATATTTGCCCCAGATTTTCAGACAAGAAAAGCCTTGCCGCACTTAATTGGGGCGCTTGTGCCAATATGAAGCGTTTACCCGGGTTATCATTACCCAAATTCCAGTAGGCATGAAATGCCGCCGCAAGGTCATTCAGGTAAAAGGCAATACGATGGGGTTCGCCCGCTTTGGCCGCTGCCTCGACCACACGGGGGAAATTTGCGGCCTCGCGGATCAGCGCTAATTCCTCTGCGCCAAGCTGCTCCAAATGGTCGGGCGAAGGGGCAAAGCCCTCTTCCTCCTGTGCCTTGCGCAATGTCGAACAAATCCGCGCATGAGCATATTGCACGTAAAAGACGGGATTATCCTTTGATGCCTCAACCACCTTGGCAAAATCAAAGTCCATTTGCGCGTCGGCTTTCCGCGTCAGCATGGTGAAACGGACAACATCTTTGCCCACTTCACGCACGACATCTGCCAGTGTCACAAAATTGCCGGCCCGCTTTGACATTTTGACAGGTTCACCGCCGCGCAGCAGCCGCACCATCTGCACCAGCTTTACATCAAAGGGTTTTTGCCCCTCGGTCAGGGCCATCACGGCGGCCTTGATGCGCTTTACCGTGCCCGCATGATCCGCGCCCCATATGTCGATCAGCATATCGGCGCTTTCGGCCTTTTGGTAATGATAGGCCATGTCTGCGCCGAAATAGGTCCAACTGCCGTCCGATTTCTTGATGGGCCGGTCCTGATCATCACCAAATTGGGTGGACCGGAACAGCGGCAGGGTCACTGGCTCCCAATCGGGGTCAATTTCGCCCTTGGGCGGTTCCAGCTGGCCATCATAGACAAGCCCGCGTTCACGCAGAAATGTCTCGGCTGCTTCGGGTTTGCGCGCGCGCTGGACTTCGGCTTCGGAGGCGAAAATATCATGATGGATGCCAAGTAGCGCAAGGTCTGCCCGGATCATGTCCAGCATGGCCGCCACTGCCGCTTCACGGAACAGGGTCAGCCATTCAGCCTCTGGCGCGCCAGCAAAACGCGCCCCATGCTCTGCCGCCAGCGCCGCGCCCACGGGAACCAGATAGTCGCCGGGATACAGGCCTTCGGGTATTTCACCGATGCTATCGCCCAGCGCCTCGCGGTAACGCAAATGAACCGAACGGGCGAGGACATCCACTTGCCCGCCCGCATCATTCACATAATATTCGCGGATCACCTTGTGCCCGGCAAATTCCAGCAGGCTGGCCAGCGCATCGCCAACAACCGCACCCCGGCAATGGCCCATGTGCATCGGACCAGTGGGGTTGGCGGACACATATTCGACATTCACTGTCTTACCCGCACCAATGTCGCAGCGGCCATAATCGGCTCCGCGCGCGGCGATATCCTTCAGCTCTGCCAGCCACAAAGCTGCATCAAGCCGCAGGTTGATAAATCCTGGCCCGGCAATCTCGACCGCCGTTACGCCGCCGATCTTGCCAAGTTCGGGCGTCAGCAATTCGGCCAGCGCGCGCGGGTTCAGGCCTGCCGGTTTGCCCAGCACCATTGCGGCATTGGTCGACACATCGCCATGCGCAGGGTCGCGCGGCGGTTCAACCGTCACATTGCGGCGGTCAAGCCCCGATGGCAGATGGCCAGCGGCTACCAGCGCGTCCAACGCAGCATCGACATGGTGGGCGAAATGGGAAAACAGCGACACGGTAATCTTTCATGGCAATAATCATGCGGCAACAATTCCGGCTGCCCCTAAACCATGCCAGCAAAAAGAAAAGGGGCCGTGCAGCCCCGCAAGGCCGCGCTTTATCGGGTCACATTGTATCGGAGCTGGTCCTCAGTCAGCTGAAAACCAACGAGCATTTCAAAACTTGCCCGCTGGATCGCGGCCCGCACTTCCGGGTCGGCCATGGGGTCCAAGGCCGCATCAGGATCGCCGGGCTTACGTTTCCGTGTAATGCGTTCGACAATATCGGCAGGCAGGCGCGCAGCGGACCCATCGATAAAGCTTGCAGCCTTCCCCGTGGCGGTTGCGCGGTCCTGCCCATCGGCAAAGGTCAGGGTGACTTGCCCCAAACGCTTGGCAACCACAGCCGTGCCGCCCTGCACAATGGTGGAAAAATAGGGCAAGGTCACGGTGCGCGCACCACTGGCACTTATGCGCCGGGCCTGCACCTCAAAATCGGCAGCAGAATAGATACGCTCACCGCTGCTGTTGCATGACGGGCGCAGCTTTGTGATGGTGGCTACCACATCGATGGCGCTTGCCTCGTGACTGCCCGCAGGATTGAACAGCGTGATGTCACCTGTACCATCCGGCACAGCCACGACCGGGCATCCGGTGCGCGTTGCCGTAACGCCGACGCCCGAGCTGATATCCAGATCGCCGTCCCCGGCGCAGGCCGTCAGCGTAAATGCAAGCAGTGAAGCTGCGGCAATTGCGGTTTTGTTCAAAATTTCCGTCCCTTGTCTGGCGCACTGGCGGCACGAGTGCCGTCCTGTTTGACGCGTCTTTATCGGCCCTGTCGTCTGGCTGCAATCTTCTTTGTCCATGTGACGCCGCCATTGACCAAAAGTCCTTGGCCTTTCGCTGCACCTTACCTAAATGACATTGCCAATGACTGAACCAATCCCTGCCAAGCCGCCGCTCGAGATCTTGCTTGCCGCCCCGCGCGGCTTTTGCGCTGGAGTTGACCGCGCCATTCAGATCGTCGAACTGGCGCTCGAAAAACATGGCGCACCGGTTTATGTGCGGCATGAAATCGTGCACAACCGCTATGTCGTTGAAAGCCTGAAGGCAAAGGGGGCGGTGTTTGTTGAGGAACTTGACGAGGTTCCCTCAGGCGCGCCGGTGGTTTTTTCGGCGCAT
Source organism: uncultured Sphingorhabdus sp. (assembly GCA_964572205.1). GTDB lineage: Bacteria > Pseudomonadota > Alphaproteobacteria > Sphingomonadales > Sphingomonadaceae > Sphingorhabdus_B. Next base: position 11,968 of record CAZNEO010000015.1, on the reverse strand, counting down.
GGCGTTCCCAAATCCGTGCCGATCGACGCCGAAAATCGCGGGCTCGACTATCTGGATGCCACCTGCCCGCTGGTGTCAAAGGTTCACCGGCAGGCGGAGCGTCAGGTGGAGGCAGGGCGCCACATCTTGTTCATCGGCCATGCCCGCCACCCGGAGGTTATCGGCACATTTGGCCAAGTCCCCACTGGCGCAATGACGCTGATCGAAACGGTGGAGGATGCCGAAGCCTTCCAGACCGATCAGCCGGACAATCTGTCATTCCTGACCCAGACGACGCTTTCGGTGGACGACACCGCGGAAATCGTCGCTGTTCTGGAGCGCCGCTTTCCCACCATTGTCGCCCCAAAGGGTGAGGATATCTGCTACGCCACATCGAACCGGCAGGCTTCGGTCAAGGCTATTGCGCCCGAATGCCAGCTGGTGCTGGTTATCGGCGCGCCAAACAGCTCCAACTCGCTGCGCCTCGTCGAGGTCGCGCAGCGGTGCGGAACACCATCACGGCTGGTGCAGCGCGCCGACGAAATCGACTTTGCCTGGTTCGACAATGTCAGCACATTGGGCATAACCGCGGGCGCATCTGCGCCAGAGGTGTTGGTGCGCGAGTTCATTTCCCGCATCGCGGAGCGCTTTGACGTGACCGAACGGCAAACCGTAACCGCCGAAGAAAGCATCATCTTTAAGCTGCCACGTGGACTGGCCCCTGCAAAAGCGGCCTGATGGCAGTCTATACCCAGGTCAGCGCCGAAGCTGCGGCCGATTTTCTGCGCCGGTACGATGTTGGCCGATTGGTGACGCTAAAGGGCATTGCCGAAGGGGTAGAGAATAGCAATTACCTGCTCGAAACCGACGCAAACCGGTTTATTCTGACGCTGTATGAAAGCCGGGTCGATCCGGCTGACCTGCCTTATTTCCATGCCATGCTGGCCCATCTGCATCGCAAAGGCTGCCGCGTGCCGCGCTTTATTGAGGACCGGGACGGCGCGTGGTTGCAGGATGTCGCTGGGCGCAAAGCCTGTCTGATCGAATTTCTGCAAGGCGTCTCGGTATCAACGCCCGACGCCCTCATTGCCCGCAAAGTCGGCCAGGCACTGGGCGCGATGCACGCAACGCTTGCCGATTTTTCCAGCGCGCGCGCCAACCCGCTGGGCCAGCCATCATGGGCTCCGCTTTTTGCCAGAATTGACCGCAAAGCCGCGGACGCACAATTTCCGGCCTTGTGCGATCAGATCGCGGAGGAGCTGGACTATTTACAGGCCTACTGGCCCAAAGCGCTGCCGCAGTCTGCGATTCACGCAGACCTGTTTCCCGACAATGTGCTGCTCCTGGATGGCGAAGTAACCGGCCTCATTGATTTCTATTTCGCCTGCCGGGATTTTCGCGCCTATGACCTTGCCGTCACGCACAGCGCCTGGGCCTTCAGCCATGATGGCGTCCTGTTCGACGCCGACATTGGCGACGCGCTGTTGCAGGGCTATTGTGACCATATTGACCTTACCCCAGCGGAGCGCGCCGCGTTTCCGGTGCTTGCCCGTGGTGCCTGTATCCGGTTCCTGCTCACACGGCTTTACGACTGGCTCAACACACCCGCAGGCGCGCTGGTATCGCGCAAAGACCCTTATGCTTTCCTGCGCCGCCTTGACCATTATAAGCAAGCTGGCGTAGCGATTTGAGGCCATGAAACAGGTCGATATCTTTACCGATGGTGCCTGCAAGGGCAATCCCGGCCCCGGCGGATGGGGCGCGATTGTGCGCTATGGCACGCGTGAGAAGGAAATTTCGGGCGGAGAGCGGGATACCACCAACAACCGCATGGAATTGACCGCGGCGATCCGCGCGCTCGGCTTGCTGATCGAACCCTGCGCAGTCAATCTGCATACCGACAGCAAATATGTGATCGACGGTATTACGAAATGGGTCGGCGGCTGGCAGCGCAATGGCTGGAAAAATGCCTCCAAACAGCCGGTTCGCAATGCTGACCTGTGGCACGACCTGATCGAGGTTGCAGCGCGGCATGAGATTCAATGGATCTGGGTCAAGGGCCATAGCGGCCATGTGGAAAACGAACGTGCCGACCGTCTTGCTAGCAATGCAGCAGATGCCATTGCCCTATAGGGTCAGGACTTAGCGAAAACGGTCCGCTGCATAGACTGCCGGGTCGACAGCGGGCATGGTGAATGGCCTTTCCAGCAATAGTGCCGCCGCCAGTTCGGACATTGCAGGCGCGGTCTGAATACCAAAGCCGCCCTGTCCAGCCAGCCAGAAAAATTGGGGATTGGCAGGATCACGTCCAATCACCGGCAGGCGGTCCGGCGCGAAGCTGCGCAAACCTGCCCATTTGCGTTCCAGCTGGGTAACCGTCCAGTCGACAACCTGCCCCAGACGCTCAATCGCCATTGCGACGTCGAGTTCTTCTGGCGCAGCATCGCAGGGCGCGCTCGGAATTTCGTCATGTGGGCTAAGCCAAAGGCGGCCGCCTGCCTCCGGCTTGAAATAAAAGCTGCCGTCCAGCCCGACGACCAGCGGCATGGCGGCGCTCGCCGTCGGTTCGACTGCCAACTGCATGATTGTCCGCCGATAGGGCATGATGCCCAGCGGAGCGATGCCTGCCAGCGTGGCAACCTCATCGGCCCATGCCCCGGCGGCATTCACCAGGATTTTTGTCGTCCAGCGATGTCCGCCAGCGCGCAATTCCCACTGACCGCCCGCATAGCTGGCCTCCACCAGCCGAGCATTGCAGGCCAGTTCAACACCAGCCTGTCGCGCGCGTTTCAAATAGCCATTGTGCAGCGCGGCGACATCAATGTCGCAGCAGTCAGGCTCCCACAGCGCGATATTCCATTCGGGCCGCACGCCATGCACATGCCGCGCAATGCCGCTGTCTGCCAGCGGCTCCAAAGCGACGCCACATTGGCCAAAATCCCTCAGCATGGCGTTCGCCTCGGCCTGGTCCTTCTCCTCGCCCAGATGCAGGCAACCCCGCGGGAAGAGCAGCGAATGTTCTGCAAAATCCTTTGGCGGCGTGCGCAGAAACGGCCCGGACGCACTTGTCAGCGGCTGAATGCCCGGCCCGCCATAGGTCTCGCTCCAGAAAGCAGCGGACCGGCCCGTGCTATGATAGCCGGGCATAGCCTCGGCCTCGATCAGGAGGACGCGCCGGTCGCGCCCAATTGAGGATGCGAGGCCTGCGCCTGCAATTCCGGCGCCGACGATTACGACATCAAAATCGGTCATTGCCCGGGTGCATTGCGATCAAAAAAGCCTGTGATTTCCGCCATGCAACGGTCACGGACTGGATCAGCCTCGCGCAGCAATTCATGCGCTGCCTCATTTCCGAACAGCAGCAACTGAGCAGCAGGCAGACGTTTTGCGTCGCGGATGATGCGTTTCGTGTCGACAAGGCGATCAGCGCTGGTCGCCATCAGCAATATTGGCGTGCGGATGGCCTCCAGCACCCCGGCCTCATTCAGGCCGCGGGTTGAGGCAATTGCCCGTTCCACCCAGTGCCAGCTCGGCGGACCAAGCTTGACCGCAGGTCTTTCGCGCCACCAAAACAGTTCATCGGCATAGCGATCCGCATCATGGGTCAGGATATGCGCTCGCACATTCAGCGGCGCTCCGGGCTTTTCGCCCTCTTTCCATGCGGCCCGTTCGGCTTTGCCGAGACTGCGCAGCAACCGCGCCAGCGCATGATGCACGGCATAAGGCAAGCCCATAGTGTGAATGCCCAACATGGGCGCAGACAGGGCAACCGCAACGGGATCAATTGCCTGTTCCGCCAATGCCCGCAGCGCCAGATGACCGCCCATGCTGTGCGCCAAGACCACGTGTGGCCCGGGCGTAGCCGCTTTCCAGTCCTGCCAGAACGCCTTCAGATCGGCAATCCAGGTCGCAAAATCGTCGATATGTCCGACATGGGGATCAGACAGCAACCGGCCCGAACCGCCCTGCCCGCGCCAGTCAAGCGCGCTTACGCACCAACCGGCACGCGCAAAGGCATCGAGCGTTTCCAAATATTTTTCATAATGGTCGCCGCGACCCGGCAGAAAAAGCAACGATCCGCGCGGCGTTGCCGAATGCTGCCAATCGATGCGGCGCAGCGGCCAGCCATCGGCGGCGGTCCAGGTCGATTCTGTCGCAGTAGCGGGGATGGCACGGCGATTAAACGGCATGGACGGTGCTGCCATGGTTACCTTTTGCTAAGCATTGTTGGTTAACGAAGGCAGAATGGACCTTCAACTGCTCACTTACGTGTTGCTCGGCGGCTTGGCAATCGGGCTGCTAATATCGGCTTATACCGATCTGCGTTACCGCTTGATTCTCAACGCAGTTACCTTGCCAATCGCCCTTGCGGCGCCGCTTTACTGGTATGCCAGCGGGGACTTTTCGCTGGCGGCTGTGGCTGCCCAACTGGCGATCGCAGCGGGCGTTTTCATGCTGTTCGCGCTTTTCTTTCGTTTTGGCGCAATGGGCGGCGGCGATGTGAAACTTTTCAGCGTGTTAGCGCTTTGGTTCGATTGGGAATGGGTGATGCGGCTGTTGCTCGCCGCATCGCTGCTTGGCCTGCTGGTAACCATCATTTTCGCAGGGATTCACAAGATCCGCCGCCAAAAAGGGCCAGTGAAGGTTCCCTATGGGATCGCAATATCGATTTCCGGCCTTTGGGTGGTCGGTGAACATATTTTTAACCATTTTGGATGAATAGCGGTTTTTACATAGGGGACCGTTTCAGGAGCTTAGTTCGTCATGGATAGGAAAAAGATCATCTTGCTGGTCGCTGCGCTGGTTATTGCCGCGCTGGCCGCCTTCATGGCCCGAACGATGTTTGGAGGCGGGGATGCCGCGCCTGTGGCAGTGGCCAAACCGCCTGAACCAACGGGACCACAAGTCCTTGTTGCCACACGCGCTTTGCCGGTTGGCACGATCATCACGGCCGATGCCTTCCGCTATCAGCCATGGCCCAAGGAATTGGTTGAGGCCGCCTATTTCATCAAGCCTGAGGGCGGCGCTTCCAACGGGAAGAGCGAAAATGGCCAGCCTACAGGCGATCAAGTCACTGAAAAGCTTATCGGAACAGTCGTTCGCAACCCGATCACGGCTGGCCAGCCGCTGACGCAGGGTTCGCTGGTTTCGCCCGGCGACCGCGGTTTCCTTGCAGCGGCACTTGGCCCCGGAATGCGGGCCGTTACTGTTCCTGTATCCGCGCTGACCGGTGTTGCAGGCTTCGTCTTCCCCGGCGACCGTGTTGACCTGATGCTGACGCAGAATGTTGCCGGACAGGGCACAGGCGATGCGCTGAAAGTGTCGGAAACAATCATCCGCAACCTGCGCGTGCTGGCCACTGACCAGCGGGCACAGCCTGCCAAGGATGAGGCCGGAAACACCGTCGTGTCCGAATATAAGCTGGTCACTCTGGAGGTGACGCCGCGTATCGCAGAGAAAATCGCGGTTGCGCAGACCATCGGCACGCTCAGCCTTTCGCTGCGCGCCCTGGCCGACAATGCCGCCGAACTGGAACTGGCGCTGGCGTCAGGCTCGGTAAACCTGCCCAAAGGTGCAACGCCTGAGGAAGAGGAGCGCATTCTGGCGCAAATCAGCAAGCATCCCAGCGCTGGCCCCGGCAGCTTCACAACCGGCGGCGAAGTATCCCGCTTCCAACGGCGCACACCGCCTGCGGTAACGCCGGTGCAGATCGCCAAGGAACAGGTGCAGTTGAACAAGCAGATTGAAAAAGCAACCAAAGGTCCAGTCGTGCGTGTCTCACGCGCCGGCAACACGACCGAAGTGTCCGTTGACCGGAGGTAATGATCATGACCGTCAAGACCCTATTGAAAGCAAGCGTTTTCGCAAGCGCGTTGATCGTAGCGGGAGCGAGCCATGCCGCCCCTGCAAAGACCGGCACAACCAAGGCTGCCGACATGCGGGCGGCTGGTGACAAGACGCTGGTGATGTCCGTTGGCCGTGGTCAGCAAGTCAACCTGCCGGGCGCAGTCACGGATGTGGTGGTCGCCGATCCTGCAATCGCCGATGTCGATGTGCGCAGCTCAAGGCAGATTTACATTCTGGCCAAGGCGCCGGGCGAGACGACCGTCTATGCAACCGACAATGCCGGTCGCACCATTTATTCGGCTACGATCCGCGTCGGCTCAAATCTGGACTCAGTTGACCAGATGCTGAAGCTGGCCATGCCCGAAGCAGACATCACCGTTGCAACCATGAACGGTATTGTGTTGCTGACCGGCTCGGTCAAGCAGCCCGAGGATGTCGTCGAGGTTGAGGACCTGGTGCAGCAATTTGTTGGCAGCGCCAAGGTCGTCAACAGAGTGAAGTCAGCAACGCCAATGCAGGTCAACCTGCAGGTGCGCATTGCCGAGGTCAGCCGCTCACTGTCAAAGGACATCGCCTCAAAGTTCAACAGCCGCGATACGGATGGCGCAAGTGGCAATGGCTTTCTGTTCGTCCCCAGCCGCGGCGGCAATGTGGCAACCTTCGCAGATAGCGTGAACCCGGTAACAGGCCAAACATCGACGACCGTCACCTTTGCCAATCCGGGAACCGGCAACGTCCTGAACATGGCGAAAAACCTGTTCGGCATCGACGTGGCGCTGGGTCTGGATTTCGCCGAGCGTTCCGGCCTTGCCGCGACGCTGGCCAATCCGAACCTGACGACCATGTCGGGTGAAACAGGTGAGTTCCTTGCTGGTGGGTCTTTCCCGATCCCCGTTGCAGACAATTTCGGTTCAACCTCGGTCCAGCAGCAAAGCTATGGCGTCAACCTGCGCTATACGCCGGAAGTGATGGCCGACGGACGCATCCGCCTGCGGCTGCGCACGGAAGTATCCGATATTACCAGCCAGGGCGCAGTGCGCATCAACGGCACGGAAATCCCTGCCCTGCTGACACGCAGCGCCGAAACAACGGTGGAACTAGGCTCAGGCCAAAGCTTCATGATCGCAGGGCTGCTTTCCAACTCGGCAACGACCTCGGTAGATAAATTCCCGGGATTGGCCGATGTGCCGGTGTTGGGCACGCTGTTCAAATCCAATGGCTGGAAACGCAACCAGTCCGAGCTGGTGATTGTGGTGACGCCCTATCTGGTGAAGCCGGTGTCCGATTCTCAGATCAAATTGCCCACCGATGGGTTCAACACGCCCAATGACCTGGAGCGCATCTTGTTGAACAAGGAAGCGGTCAACTATTCGGGCCAGGCTGATCGGCCGAAACCCGAAGTGGCGCCCGATGCGCCCACCGGTCCATCGCTCGGTTCGCTGGAAGCGGACAAGCCAGTGCTGGCCGAAACGCCCAAAAAGCCAGCAACCAAGACCGCCGCCAAGGCAGACGGTCCGGGCTTCACCTTTGACTAATCCATCCTTTGAGGAGAATGACAATGAAAGCTAAACTCATTGCGACAGCGGCATTGGCCTTCACCCTTGCGGGATGCGGAACAATGGGCGGCTCAGTCGGCGCCAACACATCCATGTATTCGATCAACCAGCCTGTGGTTGAACGCAGCAACTATGCCATTGATGTCAATCTCGACAGCTATGGTGGCATGTCAGAGGCAGAGCGGGTGCGCGTTGCCCAGTGGTTCGATGCCCTGAAACTGGGTTTTGGTGATCGGATCGCCATCGATTATGGCAATGGCTATGGCAGCGCCGATGCCGAGCGCCAGCTGGCAACTCTGGCCGCCGAACATGGCATGACGGTGACGGAAACCGCACCTGTGACGGCTGGCACCATCGCACTGGGCACAGCCCGGATTGTGGTAACCCGTTCGGTTGCAAGCGTCCCCAATTGCCCCAACTGGTCGAAAACGACCGACTCCAACTATAATTCGCACAACCACCCCAATTATGGCTGTGCGATCAACAGCAACATGGCCGCCATGGTTGATGACCCCGAAGACCTGATCCGGGGCCGCGAGTCCAACGCGAAAAACAGCCGCGGTGGTAAACCCAAGAGAACAGCGGGAGGCAACTGATGAACGCTCCATGGAAATCCGGTGCGGGAACGCGCGATCCGTTCAGCGCCTTTGTATGTGATGACCTGACGCTGGATGTCGTCCGTACGGTCTGTGACGACATGGGCTGGGCGCAGGAAAAGGGCAACAAGGGCGGTCTGCGCAACGCCGTGCAGTCGCTTTCAGTGTCTGCAAGTCCGCAGATCCTGCTGGTTGACCTGTCTGAATCGGGCGACCCGATTAACGATATCAACAGCCTTGCCGAGGTGTGCGAACCCGGCACAATCGTGATTGCAATGGGCCAGGTTAATGACGTGCGCCTATACCGCGACCTTATGATGTCGGGGCTGCATGATTATCTGTTGAAACCGATAAACCCGGACATACTGCGCGACGCCATCTCGCACGCGCAGATTGCACTTAACGCACCGAAAATCGACGATGGCGCTGCGAAGAAACAGCATATTTCAGTGGCCGTTATCGGCACACGGGGCGGCGTTGGTGCGTCCACCATCGCAGCATCGCTGGCATGGATATATTCAGAACGTCTGGGCCAGCTGACTGGCTTCCTTGACCTTGACGTGCATTTTGGCACCGGCGCATTGTCGCTGGACCTTGAGCCGGGACGCGGCCTGACCGATGCCATCGACAATCCGGCCCGTATCGACGGCCTGTTTATCGAACGCGCCATGATCAAGGGCAATGAAAAGCTCTCGATCCTGTCGGCAGAGGCAGCGATTGGAAGCCCGATCCTGAGCGATGGGTCCGCCTTTTATCAGCTGCAGGAAGAATTCAAGGCGGCCTTTGAACATACCGTCATCGACTTGCCGCGCGGGATGCTGATTGCCTATCCGCATTTGCTGCAAGAGGTGAACCTGATCGTTGTGGTCTGCGAAATGACGCTTGCCTCTGCGCGCGATGCCATCCGGTTGCTTGCTTGGTTCCGTTCCAACGCGCCGGAATGCAAAGTGCTGTGCGTTGCCAACAAGATGCAGGCAGTCACCGAAGTCACGCGCAAGGATTTTGAAACCTCGATTGAGCGCGATCTCGATCTGGTCCTGCCCTTTGACAGCAAATCGACCATTCAGGCGGCCAAGGCCGGAAAACCGCTGGTTGAAGGTGCCAAATCAAGCAAGATTTCCGCCGGCATCGTGTCGCTGGTCGACATGATCAAGGACGCGACCGTTGTCGAAGACGGCAAGGAAGGCGACAGCAAGGATGCGAAGAAGAAGAAGGGCTCAATGCTCAGCGGCTTCCTTAGCAAGAAAAAGTGAGCCGGCGCTGGGTTAGCACGGAGTTGAGTTTGGCGAAGTTTGGAACAGACGGCAGATGACGCAATTCATAATCATAGCGGTTGGTGCGGTGCTTGTTCTTGGCCTGCTTGCCTATCTGGTCCTTGGATCAGGTGGCAGCTCGACAACGAAAAGGCTGAACGCTTTCCGCGCCCGTTATTCCGACAGCGCAGCCGCGCAGGTCGAACAGCAGATGCGCAAGGCCATCGCCTCGCGTCGACCGCTGAACCTGATGACGCGCGACGAAATGACGACGACCGATCGTTTGCGCCTGCGCCTTATGCAGACCGGACAAAACTGGACGATCAAGCAATATGCCTATGTGTCGGGCGGAATATTCGTCCTTGTATTCGGCCTGCTGTTCATCAAGGGGGCGCCCGCATATCTTGCCTTTGCCTTGGGTTCCTTTGTGAGCATTGCCATTCCCCATATGGGCGTTGGCATGGCCATCAAGCGGCGCATCACCAAATTCACGTCGAATTTTCCTGATGCCATTGACCTGTTGGTGCGCGGCCTGAAATCCGGCCTGCCGATCAGCGAAACACTGGGCGTTGTGGCGAAGGAAATCCCTGGCCCTGTCGGCGATGAGTTTCGCATTGCGACCGAGAAGATCAAGATTGGTAAGACCATGGAGGATTCCCTTCAAGAAACTGCCGACCGGTTGGGCACGCCCGAGTTTCAGTTCTTTGTCATTACGCTGGCCATCCAGCGTGAGACGGGCGGCAACCTTGCCGAAACCTTGAGCAACCTGTCCGAAGTGTTGCGCAAACGCGCGCAGATGAAGTTGAAAATCAAGGCAATGTCTTCGGAGTCGAAGGCGTCGGCCTATATCGTTGGTTCGCTGCCATTCTTTGTCTTTGCGATGGTATGGTGGGTGAACCCCGAATATCTCGCAGGCTTTTTCTACGAGCCGCGCTTAATGATCGCTGGCCTCGTTGGCGCAGTGTGGATGGGCATTGGCGTCTTCATCATGGCCAAAATGGTCAGCTTTGAAATCTGATTGGGGCATAAAGACATGATTATCGCTGCCGCTGCTCCTGTTGCCCCGACCTTCATGGGTTATGACGTCTATACGGCGGGCACGGTATTGCTGGCCATTGCGACGATGACTGCCCTGCTCGCCTTTTACGGCGCGATCAAAATGAAGGACCCAATGGCCAAGCGGGTCAAGGGTCTGGTTGAACGGCGCGAGCAGCTGAAAGCCGGGATTACCGCGTCAACCTCGAAAAAGCGGGCTAAGCTGGTCCGCAACACAAATACCACCGACCAGATGCGCGCCTGGCTGGGATCGATGAAGGTCCTGCAGGAGGAGCAGGTCAAGGATGTGCAGCAAAAGCTGGCGCAGGCCGGCATCCGCCGCAAGGAACTGGCGGTCCTGATCATTTTTGGTCGCCTTGTGGGGCCGATCCTGATCGGCGGGTCGTTGGGCATATGGATTTATGGCATGGGCGGCCTGCCCGATTATAGCTCGTTCAAGAAATTTGGCGTTTTCGCCATCGGCACGCTGTTCGGCTATAAAGCGGGCGACCTTTATCTGCAAAACCTGATCACCAAACGCACCGATGCCATTCGCAAGGGCCTGCCCGATGCGCTTGACCTGCTGGTTATCTGTGCCGAGGCGGGCCTGACGGTCGATGCCGCGTTTAACCGCGTCGCGAAGGAATTGGGCCGCGGTTATCCCGAACTGGGCGATGAATTTGCGCTTACTGCAATTGAGCTTGGCTTCCTGACGGAACGGCGCATGGCATTTGAAAACCTTGCCTATCGTGTTGCGCTGGAATCGGTGCGCGGCGTGGTCACCACGATGATTCAGACCGAAAAATACGGGACACCGCTTGCCTCTGCTCTGCGCGTTCTGTCGGCCGAATTCCGTAACGACCGCATGATGCGCGCCGAGGAAAAGGCCGCGCGCCTGCCCGCGATCATGACCGTGCCGCTGATCCTTTTCATTCTGCCGACGCTGTTCATCGTGATTCTTGGCCCGGCAGCCTGCTCGATCAGCGACGCCTTCTCCATGTAGCCAGATTGTGGCCGCCGCGTCAGGCGGCCACGACCTCTTGCTCGATAACGCCGAAGATGGGGTGATGCCGCTCATCCTCCATCCAGATGCGGACGGTGTCGCCTGCTTTCATAAACGGCGTTTCGGGCTGTCCGCGCAGGATTGTTTCCACCGTGCGCACCTCGGCAAGGCAGCTATAGCCAAGGCCGCCTTCGCGGATCGGCTTGCCAGGGCCACCGCCCGCATCGCGGTTTGACACCGTCCCCGAACCGATAATCGTGCCCGCGCCCAAATGGCGCGTCTTGGCCGCATGGGCAATCAGCGCGCCGAAATCAAAGGTCATGTCGACGCCGGCATCGGCGCGGCCAAGCGGCGCGCCATTCAGGTCCACACACAGCGCACCATGCAGCTTGCCCCCGTCCCACCGCGCGCCCAAGGCGTCTGGTGTCACAAAAACGGGCGAAAAGGCGCTGGCCGGTTTGCTGTGGAAAAAGCCAAAGCCCTTGGCCAGTTCCGCCGGGATCAGACCGCGCAGCGAAACATCATTGGTCAGGCCGACAAGCCGGATATGCTGCCGCGCCTCGTCTGCGTTGACGCCCATGGGCACATCGCCGGTGACCACCACCACCTCGGCCTCCATGTCGCATCCCCAGGCGACGTCGCCCAACGGGATGGGGTCGCGCGGCCCCAGAAAACCGTCAGAGCCGCCCTGATACATTA
>CAZNEO010000014.1:0-56453 GCA_964572205.1 uncultured Sphingorhabdus sp. | reverse complement strand
GTGGGAGAATTTGTTTCGCGCAGAGAATCCCGCTCTGCGCCTCTGCGCCTCTGCGCGAAAATTTTTCTGTCCTATCGGGCTATTCGACGGTCCAGGTTTGACCCTTGGAAATCAGCGCCTGCAAATCGGCTTTTTTGCCCTCGGACAGCTTCGCATTCTGCTCTACGACGGCCGAGTCAAAGGTCGGTCTTGGATCGTCATAAAGCACCCCAAGCGCCATCGGGAATTCGCCGAAGGGCATTTCCACGAGCATGTGCGCGATCGAGCGGTTGGTGACATTGTGGACGATTACGCCCGCCGCCTCCCAGTCGCCATCGGCGACGGCCACAACCTTCAGGTTCAACGCGTCGACGTCGAGCGCGATTCCCTTCGCCCCGCCGGAAAACAGCATCGGCTTGCCATCCTCCAGCCACAGCTGGCGGTCTTCGGCACCCTTAGGCACCGCGAAATCCTCGAACACGTCTTTGTTATAGACGATACAGTTCTGGAAAATCTCGATAAAGGCCGCGCCCTTGTGCGCGTGGGCTGCTTTCAGCACATCGGGCAAATTCTTCGACACGTCAAACCCGCGCGCCACAAACCGCGCACCAGAGCCCAGCGCAAATGCGCAGGGCCGAGCGGGGCGGTCTACCGAACCGAAGGGGGTGGAGGGCGAGGTGGTGCCTTCGCGGCTGGTGGGCGAATATTGGCCCTTGGTCAGCCCGTAAATCTCGTTGTTGAACAGCATGATCTGGCAGTCCAGATTGCGCCGCAGCAGGTGCATCGTGTGATTGCCGCCAATCGACAGCGCGTCGCCATCGCCGGTAATGATCCACACGTCGAGATCGGGATTGGCCAGCTTCACCCCCGTTGCCACCGCAGGCGCGCGGCCGTGGATGGTGTGGAAGCCATAGGTTTCCATATAATAGGGGAAGCGCGACGAGCAGCCGATGCCGCTGACAAACACGGTGTTTTCCGGCGTCGAGCCAAGCTCCGGCATGGTACGCTGCACGGCTTTGAGGATCGCATAGTCACCGCAACCGGGGCACCAACGGACTTCCTGATCGGTCTCCCAATCCTTGGGCGACGATTTCTGGATAGGGGTCATGTCGTTCATTTTAATGTTCCAATTTTCCGGACGTGAGACCAGACGTACAATTGCTGAACCGCAACAAAAGCCATCGTGCCGCCCAAAAACGCCCAGACAAAATCATTGGGCTGGGTTGGCGATTTTCCCACAATCAGCAGCCAGCTTATCACAGCAAAGCAGGGACTAAAGATCAGAGGCAGAAAGGGGTAGCAAAGGCCCAAATAGCTATCCTCAAATTCAGGGCCGGAGTGTTTCCTGCTTGAAGGCAGCAGGGCGAAAGAAAGCGAAAAAGCAAACCCGATGGCAACCATCAGCGGGATTGATGGAATGGCCTTCCCGATCATTTTTGCGCCAAACATAGCCATCAAGAACGTGGCGATCAAATAGACCCAGAAAGCCGTACTATTGATAGTGGGCGCCTCGGTACTCATGCCAAAGCCCCCTCAATCGCCGCCTCGATTTCCGCAATGGTAAAGGGCTGCCCCGAAACCTTGTTCAGCGGCCGGGCATCGACCAGATATTGGTCGCGCAGCACGGTCTTGAACTGGCCTGTGTTCATTTCGGGGACGATGATCTTCTCATAACCCTTTAGCAGCGCGCCAAGATTGCGCGGCAGCGGCCAGATGTTGCGGACGTGGATATGGTGGACGTCGCGGCCCTTCAGCCGTTGGCGCCGGACCGCCTGATGGATCGGGCCATAGGTTGAACCCCAGCCGACAATGGCCAGCGCGCCCTTTTCCTCGCCCAAGGTCACATCCTGTTCGGGCATATCGTCCGCCACGCTGTTCACCTTCATCTTGCGCAGCTTGGTCATCAGTTCATGGTTGGCGGGCGAATAGTCGATATGGCCGGTTTTCTCGGCCTTTTCGATGCCGCCGATACGGTGCATCAGCCCCGGCGTGCCAGGTTTCACCCAGGGCCGCCCGCCATGCTCGTTGCGCTCATAGGGCAGAAAGCGGCCATGCTCAGGTGCCTTCTCCATGAATTGCGCGGGGAACGGCTGATAGGCATCCAGATCGGGCACCATCCACGGTTCAGCCGCATTGGCGATATAGCCATCGGTCAAGAGCATCACCGGAGTCATATATTTAACCGCGATCCGCACTGCTTCAATCGCGCAGTTGAAGCAATCGGCCGGGCTGCGCGCTGCGATCACGGGCATTGGCGCGTCGCCATTGCGGCCATAGACAGCCTGATAAAGGTCCGACTGCTCAGTCTTCGTGGGAAGCCCTGTGGAAGGCCCACCGCGCTGGCTGTTGACGATGACCAGTGGCAACTCGGTCATGATCGCAAGGCCCATGGCCTCACCCTTGAGAGCAATGCCCGGTCCCGACGAACTGGTCACGCCCAATGCACCAGCATAGCTTGCTCCAATGGCCGAAGCGATGGCCGCAATCTCATCCTCCGCCTGGAACGTAGTGATGCCGAATTCCTTAAGCCGCGCCAGATGATGCAGGATCGCGGAAGCAGGGGTGATCGGATAGCCGCCAAAGAACATCGGCAGGCCAGCAAGCTGCGCGCCTGCGACCAGACCATAGCTGATCGCCTCCGCGCCGGTCACGGTGCGATAGACGCCCGGCGCAGCAGCAGCAGCCTCCAGCGTATATTGCTTCAACGGCCCGGAAAGCTCGGCGGTCTCGCCATAGGCATGGCCGGCGTTCAGCGCCGCGATATTGGCATCGGCCAGCACCTTGTTCTTGGCAAATTTGGCATTGAGCCAGTCGATGATCGGCGCGCGCTTGCGCCCGAACATCCAGAGCGCAAGCCCAAGCGTCCACATATTCTTGCAACGCAGCGCCTCTTTATTGCCAAGCCCGAACGGCTTGACCGATTCCATCGTCAGCTCGCTGATGTTGAATGCCAGCAACTGCCATTTGGCAAGACTGCCATCCTCCAGCGGGTTGGCGGCATATTTGGCCTTATCAAGGTTGCGCTGCGTAAATTCGCCTGTGTCGGCAATGATCAATCCGCCGGGGCGCAGCGCACCGACATTGGTCTTCAGCGCGGCAGGGTTCATCGCCACCAGCACATCGGGCTGGTCGCCAGCCGTGGTGATGTCCGTCGATCCGAAATTGATCTGAAAGGCGGAAACGCCGAATAGCGTTCCTTGTGGTGCACGGATTTCTGCAGGGAAATCAGGGAAGGTCGCAAAGTCATTGCCTGCCAGCGCCGAGGACAAGGTAAACTGCCCGCCAGTCAGCTGCATCCCATCGCCGCTGTCGCCCGCAAAGCGGACCACAATCGTTTCGGGCTGGCTGTTTAGGGTTTCGTCTTCATGATGAATGCTGCGCGCCGCAGTGGCCATGTGAACTCGTCCTGATATTTTATGCTTTGTGCTGTTATCTCGCCCCTATGCGCGCATTTTGTCCAAATCAAAACAGTAAATCTGTCTTTGGCAACAGCCCCGCTTTGCCGTGGACGCGCAGCGGACGGCTGGCTATGGACAGCGCACAAGAAATGGGAGGAATTTCATGAGCGAGCATTTCGTACGGCCCGATGTTGCGGGTTTCCTTACGTTCCTGAACGCACAGCCGGGGCCGAAAACGCATGAAGTGTCGGCACCCGAAGCGCGGATAATGATGGCGATGATGGCGCAACTTGCCGAAGAACCGCTGGGGACATTGGCGATTGTGCGCGACATGGAAATTCCCGGCCCCGCTGGGATTATTCCGGCAAGGCTGTTTGACGCGCGCGAGGAACGCGCGCCCGGACCTGTCATGATTTTCTACCATGGCGGCGGCTTTGTCATTGGCGACCTTGACATATATGCCCCCTATTGCGCCGAGGTTGCACGCCAGATCGACATCCCGGTTATTTCCATTGACTATCGCCTTGCGCCTGAACACCCCTTCCCAGCGGCGGCGCAGGATTGCGAGGCAGCGACGCGGTGGATTGCGGAGAATTTCCCCTGCACCGGCCTGATCACCTCCGGCGACAGCGCGGGCGGCAACCTGACAATCGTAACCACCATGGCGCTGCGCGATGCACCGGCGGCTAAGCCTGTCATCCTTCAGCACCCGATTTACCCCGTCGTCAGCGATAGCGACGACTGGCAATCCATGCGCGATTTTGCCGATGGCTATTTGCTGACGGCGGACGCCATGGCCTATTTCCATGCCGCTTATCAGGCAGATGGCAGTGACTTTCGCGGCGCACCGCTGAACCATTCGCAGGCCGGAATGCCGCCCAGCCTTGTCACAACCGCAAGCCTTGATCCGCTGCGTGATCAGGGCATTGCCTATGTGGAGGCATTGCTGGCCGCTGGCGTTCGCGTTGAGCATCGCAGCGCCGATGGCAATATCCATGGCCATATCACGCTGCGTAAGGCAATCCCATCTGCACGCGAGGATGTGCGCGGTAATATGCAGGCCTTGAAAGCGATGCTGGCTGAGGTTGTGGCAAACGCATGAGCACCCTCGACACCCTGCCCTATCGGCCCTGCGCGGGCATCATGCTGGCAAACCGTGATGGAAAAATATTTGTCGGTCAGCGGATCGACAGCATCAGCAATATTGCCTGGCAAATGCCGCAAGGCGGCATTGACGAGGGCGAGGAACCCGAAGCAGCTGCGCTGCGCGAACTGGAGGAAGAAACCGGCGTTCCGCGGACGCTGGTCGATATATTGGCGCGGTCGCAGCAGGAATATTTCTATGATTTGCCTGAAGAGTTGATCGGTAAATTATGGAAGGGAAAATGGCGGGGCCAACGGCAATGGTGGTTCCTGCTGCGTTTTCAGGGCGAAGACAGCGACATCAATATCGCCACCAAGACCCGCGAATTTTCCGAATGGCGCTGGGTTGAGCCGGCGGAACTGCCGGGGCTGATCGTGCCGTTCAAAAAGCGGATATATGAAGGGTTGCTGGCGGAGTTTGGGGAGCTGATTTAAAATCCCCCCGCTTGCGGCAGGGGAACAGGCGTCAATTTTTCTTGTCGCCGCCGTCGCCAACCACTGGCTTTATCTCAATCGCCGCTGCCTGCACGGGAGTTTTGGTTCGCGCCTTGTCAATGGTTAGCGCAAGTTTGTCTGCCGCCGAGCAATCGGTCCGGCAAAGCAGCCGCATCCGGCCAAGATTTTTCTGCGCTGCCTCAATCGCGCCCTTTGCGACCATCACGTCGCTTTGCGCGGCAATGATGGCAAGGTCATTGGGATCGATTTCCAGCGCTTCGCCATAAAAACGAATTGCCTTGCCTTTCAGCCCCTGGCTCTCCGCAATTTTTGCGAGGCCCACAAAGGCGCCGCGGTTGAGCGGGTCAACGGCAAGCGCCGTTTCATACCAGTCGCGCGCGGCATTGGCGTCACCACCTTTTAGCACCGCATCACCCTCAGCAGAGAGCGCGAGCGATTGCGGATCGACCTGATAATCCGGCTTCTTCCCAACGCTCATGCTGGAAGCAGTCGCAAACAGAAGCGACAAGGCAATGGCGGCGGGAGAAAAACGCATGATCAAGGCTCCGATACTGTCCGGCTGCATGGCTATCACAGCTTACCCAAAGCGGCGAAGAAAAATCCGTCGCAGCCGTCATGCGCCGGGGTCAGCAGCAAGCCCGCGCCATGCGGGCGCCCTGCAGGCAACATTATCGGTTCGATTTGCCAGCCGCGATGCGATTCAAGAAACGCGTCCACTTGCCCCCTGCCTTCCGGTTCCAACACCGAGCAAACGGCATAAACGAGTTTGCCGCCCGGCGCGACCATTTCTGCGGCAAGGCGCAGCAATTTTGCCTGATCCTCCACCACACGCTTCAGGCGCGCTGGGTTGAGCCGCCAGCGTGTTTCGGGGTTGCGCCGCCATGTCCCCGTGCCCGAACAGGGCGCATCAACCAGCACGCGGTCGCACCGGCCACGCAGGTCGGCAAGTTGCGCCGCTTCCTTACCCGGATCAAGCAAGCGGGCCTCGATAAATTCTGCGCCAGCCTTTTGCGCGCGGGGCCCAAGCTGGCTAAGCCTGCTGCGGTTGGTATCCGACGCAATCAGCTGCCCCTTGCCTGCCATGGCAGCTGCAAGCGCCAATGTTTTGCCGCCCGCGCCAGCGCAAAGATCAAGCACTGTCATGCCCGGCGTGGCCGTGCAGGCGGCAACAATCAACTGGCTGCCATAATCCTGCACCTCCACCGAACCGGCAAGATAGGCTGGATGCTGTTCCAGCGGAAAATCGGTGGGTAAGCGAAAGGCGTTCGGCAGAGCGAGCGGCTGTGCCTCGTCGGGCAGCATCCCGGGCTTTAGCGGGTTGGCCCTGATATCAATCGGCGCGCGCTCCAGCAGCGCGGCGGCTTCTGCCGGATCGATTTGACCGGAAAGCCAGTCGGGGATTAGCCCCTTGACTGCGCGCGGCTCTTCCGTACTGATCGGCGCAGCGCCATATCCGCCGCCGCCAAAAAGCGCCGCAAGCTCTGCATCGGCATCGGCAAGCGCCACCATCGCCGCCCGCCCGCTATCCGGCCGGTCGCCAAAACTGCGTATCGCCTGCCAGACAAGGCTGCGCACCGCCCGCCGGTCTTTCGACCCGGCATAGCGCCGCGCAGCAAAGAACCGCTGGGCAAGCGCATCCGCCGATGGCCCGCCATCGCGCGCAGCAATTATGATCTGGTCGAGCAGTTCGATGGCTGCCTGAAGGCGGGCGGAGGGGGTCATAATCTCTCCCCTCCCGCTTGCGGGAGGGGCCGGGGGAGGGCCTGTCCCGAATGACGGAGAGCCAAAGGCCCTCCCCTAACCCCTGCCGCAAGCGGGAGGGGGACTAATCACCGCGTCGGATAATTGGGCGCTTCGCGCGTGATGGTGACATCATGCACATGGCTTTCCTTCAGCCCCGCATTGGTGATCTGCACAAATTGCGCCCGCGCCTGCAGGTCTGGGATCGTTGCTGAGCCGGTATAGCCCATCGCCGCCTTCACCCCGCCGACAAGCTGGTGGATGACATCAGCGGCTGGCCCCTTGAAGGGCACTTGGCCCTCAATCCCCTCAGGCACCAGTTTAAGCTGGTCCTTGATATCCTGCTGGAAATAGCGGTCGGCCGAACCGCGCGCCATCGCCCCCACACTGCCCATGCCGCGATAGCTTTTATAGGCGCGCCCCTGATAAAGGAAGGTTTCCCCCGGCGCTTCTTCCGTGCCCGCCAGCAGCGAGCCGACCATCACGCTCGACGCGCCCGCGGCAAGCGCCTTTGCAACATCGCCCGACGTGCGCAGACCGCCATCGGCGATCACCGGCACGCCCGATTTTGCGGCCTCGTCCGCTGCATCCATGATAGCTGTCAATTGCGGCACGCCGACGCCCGCCACAACGCGCGTTGTGCAGATGGATCCGGGACCAATGCCAACCTTCACTCCGTCCGCGCCAGCATCGATCAGCGCACGTGTAGCCTCTGCGGTGGCGACATTTCCCGCAACAACCTGCACCGCGCTCGACAATTTCTTAATCTCCGACACGGCGGCTGCCACCATCCGGCTATGGCCATGGGCGGTATCGACAACAATCAAGTCACATTCGGCATCGATCAGCGCGCGGGTGCGCTCTATGCCCTTTTCCCCCACTGTCGTTGCCGCCGCAACGCGCAGCCGGCCGGCTGCGTCCTTGGTCGCAGAGGGATAGGTCACGGCCTTTTCAATATCCTTGACCGTGATCAGGCCAACACAATGAAAGGCATCGTCGACCACCAGCAGCTTTTCGATCCGCCGGTGGTGCAGCAAGCGCCGCGCTTCGTCTTGGCTGACGCCGGCGCGTACCGTCGCCAGATTGTCATGCGTCATCAATTCGGACACAGGCTGCTGCGGATTTTCGGCAAAGCGCACGTCGCGGTTGGTCAATATGCCAACCAGCTTGCCGCTTTGCTCCACCACCGGAATGCCGGAAATCGCATTGTCCGCCATGATCGCGCGCGCCTGCGCCAAGGTGGCATCGGGGGCAACGGTGATCGGGTTGACGACCATACCGCTTTCATAACGTTTGACCTGCCGGACCGCGGCTGCCTGCTGCTCAATCGTCAGATTCCGGTGCAGCACGCCAATACCGCCCAATTGCGCCATGACAATTGCCATGCGCGCCTCGGTGACTGTGTCCATCGCCGAAGACAGAATCGGGATATTCAGCGCAATGGATTTGGTGACGTGCGTCCGTGTATCCGCTTGGCTAGGCAATATGTCGCTTTCGCGCGGCTGCAACAGCACGTCATCAAATGTCAGGCCAAGGCGGATTTGGGTCATATTGCCACTTCATTCAGGGGTCGATTCGTGGCGCCCCATGTAACCAGTTGCCCTGTTAACCGCCAGTCTTGTTTGGGGCCTTTTCATGCGGCTGCTTTTTGGCGTTGGCAAAATGCTTGCCCAGCGCAACGTGCAGATTGGCATCCTCTGCCGCACCGCCCAATTCGGTCTCGGCGGTCAGCTCATCCTCAGGCCCATGATAGGCCCCACTCAAAAACTCATCCATCAGTTTCAGATCGGCAAAGGAACCGCCGACCATCAGCGCGGGCACGCCCTTTTGCGTCAAGGCCCAGCCATCTTGCCGCCGGATAAAGGCATTGGCGTCAGTCGAGCCTTCAATCTTGCGCTTTGCCTTGCGCGCAACGCCTTCGATCACGGGATCAAGGCTGGTCGTGCCGCGGCCAATAATGGCAACCTTCGCGCCTTTGGGGGCAATCGCAATCGTATCGATGTTCAGCGCCACAACAATGCTGTCCAGCGGCATGGGCGGGTTTTCGGCAAAGGCATAGGCCCCGTAAAGCCCCGATTCCTCCGCTGTAGTCGCCACAAAATAAATGTCCCGGTCATGCCTGGTCTTTGCAAGGCGGCGGGCGACCTCATTCATCACGGCTATGCCGCTGGCATTGTCGACCGCGCCGTTGCAGATGCGATCCCTATCACCCTCGGGCCGGCAAATGCCCAGATGGTCCCAATGGCCCATATAGACAATCGCGCCGCTGCCCGGCTTGCGCCCGGCAATCTTGCCAATGACATTCTGGCTTTCAAACAGGCTGACATTGCTTTTCACGGCAAAATCAGCGGTAATGCCCAAAGGCTTTCCGGCAAAATCGGGCGCATTGGCGCTTTTGCGCAAGGCGTCCCAGTCACCGCCCGATTGCGTGACCATCGCTACGGCAAATTGTGCCCCGACCACACCCTCCAGCGGCGCGCGAACTTCGCGGGCAACGGATGTGATGGGGCGCGCCATCAACAGACGGCGGATCAGGGGATAATCGGTCTGCTCCCCGCCTATCGCAATTACAGCCTCTGCCCCTGCTGCAACCAGCGCACGCCGCCGCGCCGTCAGCGATTTCATCGCATCCTCACCAAAGGCTGGGCGGTCAGCAAGATAAAAAACTGCCTTTCCGGCGACTTCGGGGGAAACCTTACCCTCGGCATCAACACCATAGCCAGCAAACCACAGCGGCAGCTTTTCCCGCGCATATTCCGCGTCCTTGCCGACCAGCACAATTTCGTCATCGGCAAAACGCAGCGGTGCGCCCTGCGCGTGGAATTTTACCTCGGCACTGTCCGGCCCGCGCCGCGACAGCGCCACCGGGTCAAACCAGCTGCCATTTGTGGCTGCTGGTTTCAGCCCCGCCTTTGCCCAGACATCGCTGATATATTCTATGGTCTTGCGCTCACCCTCAGTGCCGGGCTCCCGCCCTTCAAAAGCATCGCTGGCGAGGATTTCGATATGCGGGCGAAGATCGTCTTCATCGATGCGGTTCGCCTGCAAGGGTGCGGCCAACAGCATTGCCAGGGGCAGCGCACAGGCAATCCGCAGCATCGTCATATTCTCTCCTTAACGCCTGTTATGGCGCGCGTTCTATCGTCCGTTGCGCTTCCTCTACATGCATTGATTCGATCATGCGACCCTGAAAACGCTGCGCTCCACCGCTTGCCGCCGCGATCAGCGCGCGCGCCTCGGTCAGCTCTTGCTCCGTTGCACTGAACGCCTTGTTGGCAATGCCAATCTGCCCCGGATGGATCAGCGTTTTTCCGGTAAAGCCATAACAACGACCTTGCAGGCATTCCGCCTCCAGCCCCGATAAATCGTCCAGCCTGTTGAACACACCGTCAAATGCCGCCTTGCCAGCTGCCGCTGCGGCAAGGAGAATGGTCTGTAATGCAAGTTCCAGACCCTGCCTTTGCGCGCCAGGGCGAATGCCAATATCTGCGGCAATATCATTGGTTCCGGCAATCAGGCCCAGACAGGCGCGATGCGCGGCAATATCGCGCGCTGCATAAAGCCCGGCGGGCGTTTCGATCATGGCAATTGCGGCGCGGCCAAGCGTATCGAGCTGGCTTGCTTCCTCCACTTTGGGCAGGACAAGCAGGTCTACCGGCGCATTGGCCGCTGCTGCCATATCCTCAAGATGATGGCGGCTGTTGGCGGCATTCACGCGTAGCGCAACAAGCTTGCCGGGAAAACCTTGCTGCGCGGCGGCCATTGCCTCGATCCGCGCCGCTGGCTTGTCGCCTTCTGCAACCGCATCTTCAAGGTCGATGATCAGCATGTCGGCATCCAGCCCACGCGCCTTTTGCAAGGCCCGGCCATTTGATCCCGGCACATACAGAACACTTCGCACCCGTTTCAACTGCGCGTCCAGTTTCATTTTCGTCCCGTTCCCGTCCGATTTCGCTTGTGCCACGGTTGCATATGCAGGACATTGGCGGCTGTAAATAATGGGCGTCAAACAGGAGGACGACATGGAAGGTTTTGTACTGGCGCTGTTGGTGCTGGCAGTCATTTTCGTGGTGATGGGTATTACTGTGGTCCGCCAGGGCTATGTCTACACCATCGAACGTTTTGGTCGCTTCACCCATGCAGCGGGGCCGGGCTTTAACTTCATTGTGCCTTTCGTTGATCGCGTCGGGCGCAAAGTGAACATGATGGAGCAGGTGCTTGATATTCCGGGGCAGGAAATCATCACAAAGGATAACGCCATGGTCGGCGTCGATGCCGTGGTGTTCTTTCAGGTGCTGGACGCGGCAAAGGCTGCCTATGAGGTGTCGGACCTCTATGTCGCCATCATGCAGATCACGACAACCAACCTGCGCACCGTCATGGGCAGCCTTGATCTTGATGAAAGCCTTTCCAAGCGTGACGAGATCAATGCACGGCTGCTGAACGTTGTCGATCATGCCACCACGCCATGGGGCGTGAAGCTGACCCGCGTGGAGGTGAAGGACATCCGGCCGCCCGCTGATATTTCCAACGCAATGGCGCGGCAGATGAAAGCCGAGCGTGAGAAGCGTGCACAAATCCTTGAGGCAGAGGGGCTGCGCGCCGCCGAAATTCTGCGTGCCGAGGGCGAGAAGCAAAGCCAGATTTTGCAGGCTGAGGGCCGCAAGGAAGCTGCCTTCCGCGATGCCGAGGCACGCGAACGCGAGGCGGAGGCAGAGGCCAAGGCAACAGTGATGGTATCCGACTCCATTGCCTCATCGGGCACGCAGGCGCTGAATTACTTTGTGGCGCAAAAATATACCGAGGCAGTTGCGGCTTTTGCCAATTCGCCCAATGCAAAGACAATCCTGTTCCCGGTTGAAGCAACGCAGTTGATCGGTTCGCTGGGCGGTATCGGCGAACTGACCAAATCGATGCTTGATACGGAAAAGGGCAAATAAGATGGGCGACTGGCTGTCAACGGTGGATGCGCACTGGTTCTGGCTCTCCATAGGGCTGGCGCTGGCAGCAATCGAAATGATTGCGCCGGGTTTCTTCCTGATGTGGCTGGGGGCCGCGGCAGTTATCGTTGGCCTTATGACCTGGGGCATCGAAAATATGTGGGGCATCACGCCCAGCCTGCCGCTGCAAGTTGCACTGTTCGCCGTGATATCGGTGTTGACCGTCTATGCGGGCAAACGATTTTTCGCCGTTAATCCGATTGAATCGGACGATCCCAAATTGAACGATCGGGGCGCGCGGCTGACGGGCGAGGTTGTCATAGTGACAGAAGCAATCGCCGATGGTCGTGGGCGGGTGCGTGTGGGCGACACTGAATGGAGCGCCCGTGGCGGCGATGCCGCCGCCGGGGAACGTGTGCGCGTTACAGGGGCCGATGGCGCCGTGCTGTTGGTTGAGGGGGTTTGAGGTCCTTCGAGACGGGCCCTACCCCGCCTCTGCGACAATTGCGGCCCACGCGGCCTCGTCGATCACCTCTATGCCAAGCTCTGCCGCTTTTTTGAGCTTTGATCCTGCCCCCGGCCCTGCGACCACCAAATCGGTCTTCGCCGAAACAGACCCTGCCGCCTTTGCGCCCAATGCTTCTGCCTGTGCCTTGGCCTCATCGCGGCTCATTGTCTCCAGCGCGCCTGTGAAAACCACAGTCTTGCCGGAAACGGACGAGGCTTTTACCTCAACCCGATATTCCGGCGGCGACACCTCGGCCAGCAAATCCTCCCACACAGCGACATCATGCGGTTCGTGGAAAAAATCCCGGAGCGCCTCTACCACGGCGGGTCCAACGCCGTCGATCTGCGTGAGTTCCGCCGCGCCCTCGTCCGATGTCGCGGCGGTTCGCAGTGCTGGCAAGGTGGCAAAAGCCTTCATCAGATCGCGCGCGGTCACTGCGCCGATATGGCGGATGCCCAGCCCGAACAGCAGACGCGCGGCATCGGGCGAACGCTTGGCTTCAATCGCCGCCAACAGATTATCCACAGACTTTTCCTGCCAGCCTTCGCGTGCCAATATGTCGGTGCGGCGCCGGTGCAGTCGGAAGATATCAGCGGGGCTTTCCAGCCAGCCTAGCCCGAAAAACTCGGCGATTGTCTTCTCGCCCAGCCCTTCAATGTCCAGAGCAGCGCGCGACACGAAGTGCCGCAGCCGCTCCACACGCTGCGCCGGGCAGATCAACCCGCCGGTGCAGCGCACATCTACTTCGCCTTCCTCGGCGACGGCCTCGCTGTCGCATTCGGGGCAATGATCGGGGAAGACATAGGGCGCGCGTTCGGCATCGCGAGTCAGGTTTTCGACAATTTGCGGAATGACATCCCCGGCGCGCTGCACCTTCACTCGGTCGCCAGGCCGGACGCCCAATCTGGCGATCTCGTCCCGATTATGCAGGGTCACATTGGACACGACAACGCCGCCGACCGTTACAGGTTTCAATCGGCCAACGGGAGTCAGCTTGCCCGTGCGCCCGACCTGAATGTCGATGGATTCCAGAGTAGTCTGCGCCTGCTCTGCCGGAAATTTTCGGGCGATAGCCCATCTTGGCGATTTGGCAACAAAGCCTAGTCTTTCCTGCCAATCCAGCCGGTCGACCTTATAAACGACACCGTCAATGTCATAGGGCAGTTCGGCGCGCTCGGACTCGATCCGGCTATAGTGAAAATAGAGGTCCATTCCATTTTCAAATACTGCAAAGTAGGGAGAGACAGGCAAACCCCATCGCTTAAACGCATTAATGACTTCATGCTGCGTTTGTGCACGCAACTCTGAAATCTCTCCAAATCCATGTGCCCAAAACTTCAAAGGCCGGGATGCCGTTATAGAAGCGTCCTTTTGCCGCAGCGACCCTGCTGCTGCATTGCGGGGATTGGCAAATATTTTTCCACCGCTTTCTTCCTGTCGAGCGTTCAAGGCGGCGAAGTCTGTCTTTGCCATATAAACTTCGCCTCGAACTTCGACTATTGCAGGTGCTTCTAACGGTAGCCGCTGTGGAATATCTGCAATTGTCCTGACATTTTCTGTCACATCTTCGCCGATACTGCCGTCCCCACGCGTTGCCGCCTGCACGAGAAAGCCATTTTCATAACGCAGGGAACAGGAAAGGCCGTCAATCTTGTCTTCGACGGTAAAATAAACGCTTTCCCTTTCATCTAAGTTCAGAAAACGCCTGACCCGTCGCACAAAGTCCCCAAAATCCTCATCGCTGAAGGCGTTATCAAGGCTCATCATCCGCTTTGCATGGGTGACCTTGGCCAGCGGTGAGCCCTCTACCGCCGCGCCCACTGCCTTGTTCGGGCTATCAGCGCGGATCAGATGCGGGAAAGCCACCTCCAGCTCATTGTTACGGCGGACCAACGCATCATATTCCGCGTCGGAAATCTCTGGCGCATCCTCCGCGTGATAGCGTTTGTTGTGGTGGGCGATGGCTTTGGCGAGCCGCATCAGTTCATTGGCGGCTTCGGCTTCGCTCATATGCGTCATCGCGCCAAGGGCTTTGTTATGTCGAATTCGACGCGAAACAGTCTGTTGGGTCGGGACAATTCATAGGTGATGCTATTGCCCGGCGCGATGTCAAAGGCCCAAATATTGCTGTTGGAGACAGTCCGCCCCTCGCGTGTGAACATCGCTTTGGAATAGGCATCCGCCGGGAATTCTTGCCGCATGGCAGTGCCCGCCGCCATGGTGTCGCCGCCATATTGAGAGACGGGGTCCTCGCTCCCGTCCTTCAACATATGCCGGTGCTTCAACCGCAGTCCTTCGCCAATCTTGGTGATAATCCATGTCCGAGACCGATCTTCGCCGACATCGAAAGCGATCTGCATTTCGCTGTCCGTGCAAACGCGAAAATGCGCGGTCATGGCCGCATTGGCAAAGGCCGCATCGCTTTCATCGCCTGCGACCAGCTTGCCAGCATAGCTTTTGCCGCAAAGTGCCGCAAAGCTGGCAAAAAACTGCTCCGCAGGAGTCTGTGGCACAGGCGGCGTTGTCGAACATCCTGCCAGCAACGCAAAAATCAACACAAATCGTTTCACACGCCCTCCATCAGGCGCGCGGCCTGCGCCCGTGCCTCGTCCGTCACCTCCGCACCAGAGAGCATCCGCGCAATTTCCTGCCGCCGCCCCTCGGCATCAAGGCGCACCACACCGGTTCGCGTCACTGTGCCTTCGCTGGACTTGGCGATGAAATAATGCGCCTCGCCCTTGGCCGCGACTTGGGGTGAGTGCGTTACCGCCAGCAATTGTTTGCCAGCGCCGGCCAGCCGCGCCAGTCGTTCGCCAATGGCGGAGGCGACTGCACCGCCGACCCCACGATCGATTTCATCGAATATGATCGTCGCCGCACCGCCTTCTTCGGCCAGCGCCACTTTCAGCGCCAGGATGAAGCGCGACAATTCGCCGCCGCTTGCGATCTTTACCAATGGGGCAAAGGGCGCACCGGGATTAGTCGAAATAAGGAATTCAACGCGGTCCATGCCGCTTGCCGACCAGCGTTCCTCGGTTTGCTGCTCAACGGCGGTGCGGAACTGGGCTGCATCGAGTTTAAGCGGGGCAAGCTCTGCTGCTACCGCTGCATCAAGCCGCTTGGAAGCCGCAATGCGTGCGGCGGACAGCGCCCTTGCCGCGGTCTCATAGCCCTTGGCCTTGGCCGCAACCTCGGCCTCCAGCTTGGCAAGGCCCTCGCCGCCTGCCGCTATCGCATCCAGCTTTGCCGACAGTTCCTGCGCCAGATCAGCGAGCGTTTCGGGCCGGACATTATGCTTTCGTGCAAGCGCGCGCAGATCAAACAGCCGCACCTCAATCGCATCCAGCCGGGCGGGGTCAAAGGATAGGGCATGGGTTGCCGCCAGCAGCTTATCCTCTGCCTCGCTTGCCTCAATCACTGCCCGGTCTAGCGCAGTCAATGCCTCGGCAAGCAAGGGATGTTCAGACCCCAGCCGGTCGAGCCGCCGCGCAGCGCCCCGCAATTTGGCAAGGCCGCTGTCCGACCCCTCAAACGCCTCAAGCACCGCACGCAAATCCTCGGCAATCCGCTCGCCTTTTTGCATCAGCGCGCGTTCGCTGGCCAGTTCCTCCTCCTCACCCGGCTGCGCCGCAAAGGCAGTGAGTTCGGCCACTGCATGGTCGAGCCATTCGCGGTCGCGCGTCGCGTTATCCAGCGCCTCACGCGCATTATCGAGACGGGTCTTTGCCTCCTGCCATGCTGAAAAGGCCTGCGCGACGCCCGCTGCATCGCAGCGCCCAAATGTGTCAAGCAGCGCCCTGTGCCCGCGTGGATCGAGCAGCCCCCGATCGTCATGCTGGCCATGAATTTCAACCAGCAGCGCGCCCAATTCGCGCAGCAGCGCCGCCGAACAGGGCTGGTCATTGATAAAGGCCTTGCTGCCGCCATCACGCTTGACCGAACGGCGCACCAGCAAAGGCTCACCTGCGTCGACTTCTATGTCATTGTCGCCAAGTAGCGTAGCCACAGCCTCAGGCGCATCGAAACTGGCGGTCACTTGAGCCCGTTCGGCCCCTGCCCGCACCAGCCCGCTGTCGGCGCGCGCACCCATGGCGAGGCCCAACGCATCGAGCAAAATGGATTTACCCGCCCCTGTTTCTCCGGTCAGCACGCCGAGGCCGGGCCCGAATTCCAGATCAAGCGTCTCGATCAGAACAACATCGCGGATCGCCAAGCCCGTTAACATGGGCCACCCATTAGCATTTCCATCCGGCCAGCGCTACGCCGCCGGCGAATGCTTTTGCATCAGCTCGTAGGCCCGCTCATACCATTTGCTGGCCGGATAATTGGCCGCCAGCACCGCCGCAGATTTGCGCGCTTCGGCAGGGACGCCCATGGCGAGATAGCTTTCGACAAGCCGGTACAGCGCCTCGGGCGTGTGCGTTGTCGTCTGATATTTGTCCGTGACCTCGCGGAAACGCAGCGAGGCGGCCAACCAAAGCGAACGACGCTGATAGAAACGGCCAATTTCCATTTCCTTGCCGGCAAGATGGTCGTTCACCAGGTCAATCTTCAGCCCGGCATCGGCGGCATAACGGCTGTTGGGATAGCGGCGCTGAACCTCGCCAAGCGCGGCTAGCGCCTGTTCGGTGATTTTCTGGTCGCGGGTAACGTCGCTGATCTGCTCATAATAGGAAAGCGCGACCAGATAATAGGCGTAAGGCGCATCCTTGTTACCCGGATGGATCGAGAGGAAACGGCGGGCCGAATTGATCGATTCGTTATATTTCTGCCCCATATAATAGCTGAACGCACTCATCAGCTGCGCGCGGCGGGCCCAGGGCGAATAGGGATGCTGCCGCTCCACCTCGTCGAACAGCGCAGCGGCAACTTCATAATTACCGGCATCAAGCCGTTCTTTGGCAGCATTATAAAGGGTGTTAACGTCACGCGCGATATAGCGCGTATCCGCGCCGCCGCCGCTACGTCCGCCACCCAGCAGCGAGCATCCCGAAAGGAGTGTTGCGACAAGGGCAAGGGCGATGGGTGCAGTGTATTTCGTGTGCATGGAGGCATCCCTTAGTCAGACTTGGCGCAGCCGCCAAGCCCTTTGCATGGGGCCATTGCGCGGGAGACCTGTATCGCGGATGAATTGGCGGCTTACTCCGTTCGCTCCGTCGCCAACGACTTCCCCTGTTTGTCGGGCACAGTCCAGATCGCCACATTGGCAAAAACCACCAGCGCCGCTGCGATCATGAGCCACATTTTCTGCCCCGCGCCATCGCGCCGCCACAGCGCCCACGCGCCCCAAAGCAGAGCGAACCCGGCAAGCATCGCAATGGAAAGGATCACGCTGGTCATTGTGTATCCCCATAAAAGCTGTGGATGGCTATCGCAAGGCAAGCCAAAGCGGGGTGGCAATTTGGGCGGCACAGGCCTAGGGAAGCGCGCATACCGACTCGCCTCCACCGACAGGAGCCAAAATGCGCATAGCCATTGCCTCTGACCATGCCGCCATTGCGCTGAAAGCTGTGCTGGTCGCGCATCTGGAAAGTGCTGGCCATGCCGTCGATGATTTGGGTCCGCATGACGAGGCTTCTGTCGATTATCCCGACTATGGCTACAGGCTTGCCGAGGCAGTCGCCAGCGGAGAGGCGGAACGGGGTGTCGCGCTGTGCGGCTCGGGTATTGGCATATCGATTGCGGTCAACCGCAACCCCGCCTGCCGCGCTGCTCTGGTTTCCGAGCCGCTGTCGGCGAAACTCGCACGCGAGCATAATGATGCCAATGTCATTGCGATGGGCGCACGCCTGACTGGCGTTGATATGGCAAAAGCCTGTCTTGATGCTTTCCTTACAACCGAATTTGGCGGAGACCGCCACCAACGCCGCGTGGACAAATTGTCTGCTCCCAATTTTATGAAAGACCATGCATGAGCACTGCGCCTGCCAATGACGTCCAGACCGATGGATTTTTCACCCAAAGCCTTGCGCAACGCGATCCCGAAATTGCCGGCTGGATCGACAAGGAATTGCATCGCCAACAGGACAAGATCGAACTGATTGCGTCTGAAAACATCACCTCGCGCGCTGTGCTGGAGGCGCAAGGTTCCATCCTGACCAACAAATATGCCGAGGGCTATCCCGGCCGCCGCTATTATGGCGGCTGCGAATATGTGGACGAGATTGAAACGCTGGCCATCGAACGGGCCAAAAAGCTGTTCGGCTGCGAATTTGCCAATGTACAGCCCAATTCAGGCAGCCAAATGAACCAGGCTGTCTTCCTCGCATTGCTGGAACCAGGCGACAGCTTCATGGGGCTGGACCTCAACTCCGGCGGGCATTTGACCCATGGCCACCCGATGAACATGTCGGGCAAATGGTTCACTCCCATTCCGTATGGCGTGCGCGAAGACGACCATATGATCGACATGGATGAAGTCGCGCGTATCGCCCGCGAAAGCCGGCCCAAGCTGATTGTCGCAGGCGGCACAGCTTATTCGCGTTTCTGGGACTGGGCGCGTTTCCGCGAAATCGCCGATGACATCGGTGCCTATCTTATGGTCGACATGTCGCACATTTCGGGCCTTGTTGCTGGCGGCGTCCACCCCAGCCCCGTGCCGCACGCGCATGTGACGACTTCGACTACGCACAAATCGCTGCGCGGCCCTCGCTCGGGTATTATCCTGACAAATGACGAGGCGCTGTCGAAAAAGTTTAACACCGCTGTCTTCCCCGGCCTGCAAGGCGGACCGTTGATGCATGTCGTTGCGGGCAAGGCCGTTTGCTTTGCCGATGCCATGAAGCCCGAGTTCAAGCTTTATGCGCAGGCTGTGATCGACAATGCCAAGGCAATGGCATCATCGCTGAAGGAACAGGGTCTGGATATTGTATCGGGCGGCACCGACAATCATTTGATGCTGGTCGATCTGCGGCCCAAGCAAGCAAAGGGCAAACATGCCGAAATCGCCCTCGACCGTGCCTCGATCACCTGCAACAAGAATAATATCCCGTTCGACACCGAAAAGGCGTTGCTGACTTCGGGCATCCGGCTGGGCACACCCGCTGGCACGACGCGCGGATTTGGCATTGCCGAATTCCGCCAGATCGGCCGCATGATCGCCGATGTGGTGGATGGTTTAGGCAAAAATGGACCGGAAGGAGACGGCCAAGTCGAGGCACGGATCAAGGCCGAGGCCGAAGAATTGTGCGCACGCTTCCCCATTTATCCGGGATAGACTATATTGCCCCTTGAAACCCTTGGGTGAATTATACATCTAATACACTTAAGGATGGAGGCTGAACATGTCCCAATTGTGCAATGAATGCGGTACCGAAGTCACTGGCGGCATGAAATTCTGCCCGTCTTGCGGCGCGAAGACCCCTGAAAAACTGGCCGAGGAAAGCTTTCCCAACCAGGCAAAACATTATGTTGGCGAAGCAGCCGATGAATTGTGGGGCGCAACCAAGGATGCCTATCATACCGGCAAGCATCTGGCGGATCAGGATACAGTCAAAAAGGTCGCAGGCGGGGCTGCCATTGGCGCAGCGGCGGCCGTGATCGCGCCCATCGGCCTTGCCACCGGCGCGCTGATCGGTGCAGGCATTGTTGCCTACCGCCATGTGAACAAGAAAAAAGAGCAAGAAAACAACAAATAATGCGATGCCCCTTTTGCGGACATGAAGACAGCCAGGTCAAGGATAGCAGGCCCACCGAAGACGGCGCGTCGATCCGCAGGCGGCGGCAGTGCGAGGGGTGCGGTGCGCGCTTCACCACCTTTGAACGTATTCAGCTGCGCGAACTGACCGTTCTGAAAAGCGAAGGACGCCGCGAGTCATTTGAGCGCGAAAAGCTGGAACGATCGATCAATGTCGCCTGCCGAAAGCGCGGCATCGATGCCGCGAAAATCGACCGTCTGGTGTCCGGCATCCAGCGCCAGTTGGAAACACTGGGCGACAGCGAGATAGAATCCTCACGCATCGGTCAGTTTGTCATGGACGGGCTGAAAGGTCTGGACACAGTTGCCTACATCCGCTTTGCCAGCGTCTATAAGGAATTCGCCGAGGCGCGCGATTTTGAGGAATTTGCAGGGGCAGTGAGCGAAGCGGCAAAAAAGTGAATTCTGCGCCCGTCATTATCTTGGTCCGTCCGCAACTCGGCGAAAACATCGGCAAGGCTGCGCGGGCGATGCTGAATTTCGGGCTTACCGAAATGCGGCTGGTGGCACCGCGTGATGGCTGGCCTAATCCCGATGCAGGCCCTGCCGCGTCCGGCGCGGATGTCGTGCTGGAAAGGGCGCAGGTTTATGAAACGTTGGCCGATGCCGTTGCTGACATATCCTATATTTACGCAACCACTGTGCGCAAACGTGGCGTGACAAAGCCGGTATTGACGCCCGCCGAGGCGGCAGCCGAAATCGTTACCGCGCCTGCCCGCAGCGCAATTTTGTTCGGTGCGGAACGCAGCGGCCTTGAAACGGATGATGTCGCGGTCGCCCGCGCGATCATTACGGTGCCAATCAATCCCGAATTCGGTTCGCTGAACCTTGCCCAGGCAGTGATATTATGCGCCTATGAATGGTCAAAGCACCAGATGCTGGAAAGCCCGCCAAAGGTTGATCTTGATCCCCCTGCCCCGCAGGCCGAACTGGACGGCATGATCGACCAGCTTTTTGAAATGCTGGAGGCGCGCAATTATTTTTTCCCCCCGGCGCGGACCACGGCGACCAAGCGGACATTGCGCAATTTGCTGACAAAGCCGGGCTGGAATGCGCTGGAACTGCGGACATTGCGCGGTGTGTTGAGTAATTTCGACAAACGGCATCGCAAGCCCGATTGATTTTGCCGCCAATCTGGCTATCCGCCCCGGCTCAAATCCCATCCGGAGCCCGTTATACCATGTCGATGATTTTTGCTCTGTCGCTTATGCTGCTGTCAACGCCTGCGACTGCAACGGGCGATACACCTGCGAACGATGCCGCCCAGAATGCGCCAGAAGCCAAGCCGAAGAAAGAAAAGCCAAAGAAAATCTGCCGCGACAACAAACAGGACACCGGCTCGCGGATCAACAAGCGGGTTTGCAAGACGCAGGAAGAGTGGGATTCCGAACTGGATGACCAGGAATTGCAGGGCAAATCAAAGGTCAATTGACGCGCACACTGGTTTCCGGGGCAACCAAGAGCCGGGGCAGTCGAAGCCTATCGGCGCAGCCCATCCCAGCGATCAAGCTCATAGGCAATTGAGCCTTCGACCAGCGTTTCCCATAGCTGGGTGACAACATCCGCCGGGATCCCGCTGTCGATCGCGGCCCGGCGAACATTGGCCAGCACCTCGGCCTTGCGTGCTTCGTCGCGCACGCTCGACCGGTCCGTCTTGATCCGTGCCGCAGCGTCCATATAGGCAAAGCGGCGCGCAATCAGGGCAACCAGCTGACGATCCAGCGTATCAACGCCCAGACGAACTTCGCGCATGTCGGCGCAGGTTTCCGGCGATTTGGGTTGGGGCAGTTCTTCCATTTGCGGCGCATCTAGGCGCGAACCAATCACTTGTCGAGCCAGTGCGACGCGGCGCGAATATTGTATTTCGTCGAAATTATCTGGTATGGCCTTCGCGCGCAGGTTAGCCTGAACCAGAAAAGGCAAAAAAAGGAAGCCCTCAATGTTTGTCTCCCTGATTTCGGCAATATTGCTGAGCACGGCTAGCCCTGTCGCAGTCGCGTCTGCCATTGCTGATACGCCCGATGCGGAAAAGAAAATCTGCAAGCGGGAAAAACAAATTGGTTCGCTGGTCCGTGCGAAGAAAATCTGCCGGACAAAAGCCGAATGGGATGAGGCTGCGGAACAGGCCCGCCAGGATGTCGGCGAAATGCAGCGCACCAGCCGCGCCCCGCCAAATGGCTGATGGGGTCCCAGCGCACTTTATCAATGCTTGACTAATTCCGCTGCGTCGCTAATGGCGCGGCCTTCGCAATCGACCCTGCATTTCCGGTGAAGCAGGTGTCCGTCCTTTGGCAACTTGTCGAATGGCGCGCGGTTCCGGAATTTCAGGCCCGCAGAATGAAGGATTCTGGGGGCATAGCCATTGAAAGGACTTTGACTGATGTCGAAGCGTACAAGTTCGAAATATAAACTCGACCGCCGCATGGGCGAGAATATCTGGGGTCGCCCCAAATCACCCGTCAACCGCCGCGAATATGGCCCCGGCCAGCATGGCCAGCGCCGCAAGGGCAAGCTGTCCGACTATGGCATTCAGCTGCGCGCCAAGCAAAAGCTGAAGGGTTATTATGGCGACATTACCGAAAAGCAGTTCAAGCGCGCCTATCAGGAAGCGAACCGCATGAAGGGCGATACCAGCCAGAACCTGATCGGTTTGCTGGAGCGCCGCCTTGACATGGTCGTCTATCGCGCAAAATTTGCCCCGACCATCTTCGCAGCACGCCAGATTGTCAGCCATGGCCATGTCCGCGTCAACGGCGTGAAGTGCAATATCGCCAGCCGTCAGGTTGATGTCGGCGACGTCATCAGCCTTGGCAACAAGGCCAAGGAAATGGCGCTGGTGATCGAGGCGCAGGGCCTGCCCGAGCGCGATATCCCGGAATATGTCAGCGCCGATGGTAATGACAAGGTGACCTTCACGCGCGTCCCGACGCTGGATGAAGTGCCCTATCCGGTGAAAATGGAACCCAATCTGGTCGTCGAATTTTATTCGCGCTGATCCGGTTTTCACGCCAAACATACAGCAAAGGCGGGCCTGCAAAGCCCGCCTTTTTTGTTTGCCTTTTTTCGTTTGAGCGCTGCTCTGCCCTCTGGCAAGGATGGCCAAATAGTCTCCGGAGATTGCCAATGCGCCTGTTATCACTAGCCCTGTTATCCTGCCTTGCACTGTCGGCCTGCACAAAGATCGAAAACCCGGATGCCGCCGCAATGCCAGAGGTTAAGGTGCCCGCCCTTTCCGAGGCGACCATGAAGGACATTACAAGAGAGCTGTCCTCTGATGCGTTTGAAGGACGCGCACCTGGCAGCCCGGGCGAGGAAAAAACGGTCGCGCTGTTAATCGAAAAATTCAAGGCGGCGGGGCTGGAACCCGGCAATGGCGCAAGCTGGACGCAGGACGTGCCGCTGGTTGAAATGGTGGCGAGCAATTATTCGCCCTTGACCATCATGGCCGATGGACCCGCGCTGACCTTCACGCATGGCAAGGATTTCGTCATCAACAGCTATCGCGAAGTGCCAAAAACACAGATAGCAAACAGCGATGTCGTCTTTGTCGGTTATGGCATCAATGCCCCGGAAAAGGGCTGGAACGACTATGCCGGGCTGGATGTGAAGGGCAAGACAGTGCTGATCCTGGTCAACGACCCCGATTTCGGCACTGACAGTCTGGACGGCCCCTTTGGCGGCAAGGCCATGACCTATTATGGCCGTTGGACCTATAAATATGAAGAGGCCGCACGGCAGGGCGCAGCTGCGGCATTGATCATCCATGATGAGGCGCCGGCAGCTTATGGCTGGGATGTTGTCAATTCCAGCTGGACCGGACCGCAATTTCAGGCCCAGGCCGCAAATGGCGGCAGCGACCAGACGCAAGGCAATGGCTGGATACAAAAAGACGTCGCGCGCCAGATGTTCGCTGCCGCTGGGCAGGATTTGGACAAGGCAATGGCGGCCGCAAAGACAAAGGGTTTCAAGGCCATTGATCTGGGCTTGAAGGCTTCGGTCAGTTTTGACACCGCAATTTCAAAGAAGAACAGCAAAAATGTTATTGGCCTGTTGAAAGGGGCAAAGCGCCCGGACGAATATGTACTTTATACAGCGCATTGGGATCATTTGGGCCGTTGCACCGCTGCGCCTGATGGCGATGATATCTGCAACGGCGCTATCGACAATGCGACCGGCACAGCCGCGCTGGTCGCGCTGGCCGAAGGGTTCAAGAAAGACGGCGCTCCAGATCGTTCGGTCATCTTCCTTGCGGTAACGGCTGAGGAATCAGGACTGCTGGGTTCAAAATATTATGCTGAAAACCCTGTTTACCCGCTCGCCAAGACGGCAGGCGGGGTCAATATGGATGCCTTTTCAATGGCAGGTCCGGCAAAAAACCTGACAGTTGTTGGCCTGGGCAAGTCCCAGCTTGACGACTATGTCAATATCGCGGCCAAGGCCGAGGGGCGTGTTCCAGAGCGCGAACCTACACCTGAAAAGGGCTTCTATTACCGTTCCGATCATTTCAGCTTTGCCAAGCTGGGCGTGCCCATGGCCTATTTTGAAGGCGGCGAAGATCTGGTCAATGGAGGACGGGCCGCAGGCGCAAAAATTGCCGAGGCCTATACCAAAAATGCCTATCATGGGCCCAAGGACGAATTTGACGAGACATGGGACTGGTCGGGCGTGATGGCGGACCTGAAACTCTATTATCGCGTTGGCCGGATGCTTGCGATGACAACCGCCTGGCCGAACTGGAACGAAGGCGATGAATTCCGCGCCATCCGGGACAAAAGCCGGGGTGGCTCATGACGCTGCCTTCCCTCCACTCCGCTAGCAGCAGGAACGGAATGTAATGGCACATCGCATGCCCGCCGAATGGGCGCAGCATGAAGCTGTCTGGATTGGCTTTCCATCCAGCATCGACGCATGGGGTGAACCGCTAGCTGCCGCGCAGACGCAGATTGCCGCCTTTGCCAATGCCGTTCATGACGACGGCAGGGGGGAGCGGGTGCACCTGATTTGCGGCTCTTCGCAGGCCGCAGCTGCCGCGCGCGACATGGTCGAGGCCGGGGTCGTCGTCGAGGAACGCAAGATCGGCGATATCTGGCTGCGCGATACAGGCTGTATCCTTGTCAAGGACGGTGACCATCGGATCGCGCGGAATTTCGGCTTTAACGGCTGGGGCGGAAAATTTGACTATCCCGGCGACACCACCATTGGCTGCGAGCTGGCCGAGGCAGCGGGCCTGCCAGTCAGCCAGTGCGACTGGGTGTTGGAGGGAGGATCAATTGACGTCGATGGCGAAGGGCTGGCGGTCACCACAATCGACTGCCTGTTGAACCCGAACCGTAACTCCGCGCTCGGTAAGGCGCAGATCGAGGAACGGTTGCTCCGCGACCTTGGGATTACCCGCACATTGTGGCTAGGCGATGGGCTGGCCAATGATCATACCGACGGCCATGTCGACAATCTGGCCCGCTTTGTCGCGCCCGGCCATCTGGTCATCCCCGAAGCACGGCCCAGCAAAGCAGGCGCGGATGACCCCAATGCAGCGGTCTATGCCAGCGCCCGCGCGGCTGCCGAAGCCTTTGGCTGCACGGTAACATCTGTGCCGTCTGTCGGGCGATTTGAACAGGGCGGAGAAGCAGTCCCTGCAAGCTATATGAATTTCTATATCGGCAACTGCGTGGTTGTCGTGCCGACTTATGGCAGCCCCCATGATGAGGACGCGCTTGCGGCGCTTGCCCCGTTGTTTCCGACACGGCGCGTTATTGGCTTGCGTGCCGACGCCGTGCTGACCGGCGGCGGCAGTTTTCATTGCTCCAGCCAGCAGCTCCCATTCTGAAGGACTTGGAAATGTCGCATTATCCGCCCATATAGCGCGGGTTGATAAAGACGAGAGGAGCTCCCCCAAAATGAAAACGACCCGCCTATTGGCGCCGCTTGCCCTGCTGGCCGCCACCATGCTGACCACGGGCGCGCTGGCGCATGATCATGGTGACAAGGCCGCGCATGATGCGATGCACAAGGCGCATAAGGAACGCTGGGCGAAAATTCTGGCCGATCCATCGCGTGCCGACGATGCGAAACGCGATAAATATCGCAATCCGCTCGAAACCTTTACCTTCTTCCGCATTCATCCCGATCATAAGGTTGGTGAATATGCTCCTGGCGGCGAATGGGTGTCGCGCACATTGGGCCGCTTCATGGATGAAAAGGGCAAGTTTACCGGCCTTTATTTCAGCACCAATGCAGGCTTTGGCGATGCCGCCGCTGCCGAACGGATCAAGGCCAGCGCTGCGAAGTTCCCCGAAGATGTGGCGAAGGTAACCGGTCGTCCCGCGACCGATTATATGGGCTATACGCTTGATGCCATTCCAGAGGGCGAAAAGGGCACGTTCGACCGGATCATCGTGATGCGGATGCTGCACAATATGCACCGCTGGAACATTGCCGACACCGAACTGAAACGGATGCGCGAACTGCTGAAAGACGATGGCCTGATCGGCATTGAACAGCACCGTGCCAAGGCCGATGCACCCAACAGCTATGCCGACGGCAACAAGGGCTATCTGCGCGAGGCGGATGTCATCAAGATGATGGAGCTGGCCGGGTTTGAGCTGGTCGAGAAAAGCGAAGTCAATGCCAATCCGAAGGATGAGGCGAATTGGCCTGACGGCGTCTGGACCCTGCCCCCGCGGCTGGCCAAAGGCGAAACCGACAAGGCCAAATATGAAGCGATCGGCGAATCCGACCGGATGACCCTGCTGTTCAAGAAGAAACCTTGAGTGGCGAATTTTTCGTTCGGGCGTTGCTGTCGGGGCTGATTGTTGCCACCATCGCGGTGGTAGCACGCAAAAGTCCGGGATTGGGGGGATTGATCGTGTCGATCCCTCTCGTCTCAACCCTGAGCATGATCTGGCTGTGGCGCGATACCGGCGATCCAAAGCTGGTGGCGGACTATGTCTATTCGGCTTTCTGGTATTTCCTGCCGTCGATGCCGATGTTTCTGCTCATTCCGTGGATGCTGCGTTCGGGGTTCGGCTTTTGGCCAGCGCTGGCTGCGGGGATCGGCCTGACCTTGATTCTCTATCTGCTGACAATCGGCATTGCGGCGCGTTTCGGCGTGCGGCTATAGGCACGGCATGACCCGCACTATCACCGTCGCCGCGCTGCAACTGCCGCTTATGGGCAGCGAGGCAGAGAATATCGATGCCGTATCCGACCTTGTCGCGCAGGCGGCGGCGCAGGGTGCTGAAATCATCCTGCCACCCGAACTATTCTCTGGCCCCTATTTCTGCAAAACGCAGGAGGAGGCGCATTTTGCTCTTGCCCGACCAACAGTGGAGCACCCCTCAGTGCGCGCAATGGCAAAGCTGGCAAAGCAGCTGGGCGTGGCCATTCCCACCAGCTTTTTTGAACGTGATGGCAGCCATTTCTACAACACGCTGGCGATGATCGACGCGAGCGGCGAAATTCTCGGCACCTATCGCAAAAGCCACATCCCCGATGGCCCCGGTTATCAGGAAAAATATTATTTCCGCCCCGGCAATACCGGTTTCAGGGTCTGGGACGTGTTCGGCGTTTCGATAGGCGTCGGCATATGCTGGGACCAATGGTATCCTGAATGCGCGCGGGCCATGGCGCTGATGGGCGCAGAGATGCTCTTCTATCCTACTGCCATTGGTGCTGAGCCGCAGGATGCGACTCTTGATACGCGGCATATGTGGCGGCGCGCGATGGTTGGCCATGCCGTGTCCAACTGTATGCCGGTGATTGCTGCCAACCGGGTTGGCGCAGAAAGCGACCATGGCGGGCCGGCGCAGAATTTCTATGGCACCAGCTTCATCGCCAATGAATGGGGCGATATAGTCTGCGATCTCGACGATAGCGAAACAGGCCTACTTGTCGCTGGCTTCGATCTCGACGCAGCCCGCGCGCACCGCGCCTCGATGGGATTTTTCCGCGACCGAAGGCCGCAGCTTTATGGGCGGTTAGCGGAGGATATCTGAGCACGCATTTCTACCTTGTTGCTGTGGGGTCCAACCAGCGCGTGCCGCATGTTGGCGCACCGCAGGCCGTGATTGAGCAGGCCATCACTGCGCTTGAAACCGCCGAATGCGATGTATTTGCTGCCTCCCCCATAGTGCACAGCCGGCCATTGGGCCCGTCACGGCGGGCCTATGCCAATGCCGCTGCGATCCTGGCGAGCGATCTGACGCCGCCTGCCATGCTGGCCATGCTGCAATCGGTGGAGGCGCATTTCGGGCGGCGGCGGCGTGGCCAGCGCTGGCAGGCCCGAACGCTCGATCTGGACATCATCCTGTGGTCCGGCGGGCTTTGGTGTTCGGACGATCCGCAACTGGCGATACCGCATCCCGAAATGCACCGCCGCGCCTTTGTCCTTGGCCCTGCTATGGCCATCTGCCCCGACTGGCGCGAGCCGATGACTGGCCGCAGCATCCGCCAGCTTTTTCATTGCCATAACCGCGCCAAGCCGCTTGACCGCCTGCAAAAGCGTCTCTAGGGGGGCCTTCTCGCAAATGCGC
This sequence comes from uncultured Sphingorhabdus sp., assembly GCA_964572205.1. Taxonomy (GTDB): domain Bacteria; phylum Pseudomonadota; class Alphaproteobacteria; order Sphingomonadales; family Sphingomonadaceae; genus Sphingorhabdus_B. The sequence goes on along the minus strand of CAZNEO010000014.1, from coordinate 28,062 downwards.
TGCCCCTTATGTAGCGCTGTTCGGGCCGTTAGCTCAGTCGGTAGAGCAACTGACTTTTAATCAGTAGGTCGCTGGTTCGAATCCAGCACGGCTCACCACTTCGCACCAATCTATAGCGAACCAGCGTTTTTTTGGCGGATCGCCAAGCCGATCCGCAGTGGTTCGAATCCAGCACCGCTCACCACTTCATTTCCGTTGCTCAGCCGCTTGCTGTTGCTAAGAAGCGCGGATGCTATCCGATATCGAAATCTCTCGTGCTGCGGCGATCCAGCCGATTCAGCATATAGCCGACCGTGCGGGGCTGCCCGCCCACGCCATCGAACCCTATGGCCATTATAAGGCGAAGGTAGACCTTAATGCGTTGGACGCTGGCGATGCAGGCGGGAAGCTGATTCTGGTGACTGCCATCAACCCGACCGCAGCCGGCGAAGGAAAGACAACGACGTCTGTTGGCCTTGCCGACGCGCTGGGCCGGATCGGCAAACGGACCATGTTGTGTCTGCGCGAACCCTCGCTCGGACCCTGTTTTGGTACCAAAGGCGGCGCTGCCGGGGGCGGTTATGCACAGGTCATTCCCATGGAGGATATCAACCTGCATTTCACCGGCGATTTCCATGCCATAACGGCCGCCCATAATTTGCTCGCCGCGATGATTGATAATCATATCCATTGGGGCAATGCGCTCGACATTGATGTCCGCCGGATCGTCTGGCGCCGCGTGCTCGACATGAACGATCGGGCCCTGCGCAATATCACGCAATCGCTGGGCGGGCGTTCCAACGGCTATCCGCGCGAATCGGGTTTTGACATAACGGTTGCCTCCGAAGTCATGGCAATCTTGTGCCTTGCGGATGATTTTGCCGATCTGGAAGCGCGGCTGGGGCAGATTGTCATTGGCTATACCCGCGATAACCGGGCCGTGACTGCCCGCGATCTGAAGGCTGACGGTGCTATGGCGGTGCTGTTGGCGCAGGCGATAAAGCCCAATTTGGTGCAGACATTGGAGGGCAATCCGGCTCTGGTCCATGGCGGCCCGTTTGCCAATATTGCCCATGGCTGTAATTCGGTGATTGCGACGCGCACCGGATTAAAGCTGGCTGACTATGTGGTAACCGAGGCGGGCTTTGGCGCAGATTTAGGAGCGGAGAAATTTTTCGACATCAAATGCAAACAGGCCGGATTGCGGCCGTCTGTGGTCGTGATTGTCGCCACCGTGCGTGCGCTGAAACTGAACGGCGGTGTGGCAAAGGATGCGCTAGCAACACCCGATGCCGAGGCGGTGCGCCGCGGCAGCGTCAATCTGCAGCGGCATATCGAGAATATCGGCAAGTTCGGTTTGCCTGCGGTGGTCGCCATCAACCGGTTCAACACCGACAGCGAAGACGAGTTGGATGTTATCAGGGAAGTGGCGCAACAAAATGGTTCCCAAGCCATTCTTTGTTCGCATTGGAGCGATGGCGGCGCAGGCGCGGAAGCGCTTGCCCAGCGCGTGGCCGAAATGGCCGAAGGTCCGTCCAACTTCGCGCCGCTTTATGACAGCGCGCTCCCGCTGTTTGAAAAAATCAACGTCATTGCCCAACAAATCTATCGGGCCACAGGTGCCGTTGCTGCGCCTGCTGTGCTTGCCCAGCTTGCGCGCTGGGAAGCTGCCGGGTTCGGCCACCTGCCAGTATGCATTGCCAAAACGCAGTACAGCTTCTCGACAGACCCCGATTTGCTGGGCGCGCCGACAGGGCACAGCATATCGGTGCGCGAAGTCCGATTGGCGGCTGGGGCAGGTTTCGTCGTGGCAGTATGCGGCGATATCATGACCATGCCCGGCCTGCCCCGCATCCCCGCCGCCGAAAATATCCGCATCGACGCCAACGGCCAGATTGCGGGACTGTTTTGACGCTGGCAATTGAGCGAATAGCCCTCAGGCGAAATGCAGGCGGCGATATTTGCCGCGGAAATAGAGCAGCGGGTCGCGGCGCGGTTCAAACATCGCCTTTAACACGCGGCCAACCAGAATGAAGTGATCGCCGCCATCATGCACGGCGTCGCGCGCGCATTCAAAGCTGCTGAGCGAGCCGGTCAGCACAGGTGTGCCGAACTCACCCACTTCCCATGGGGTGTTGGCAAAGCGGTCTTCGCCTTTCCCGGCAAAACGGTTGGAGGTCGGCTGCTGCCCGATCTGCAGCACATTGACGGCAAAGCGGTCTGCTGCGCGCAGCACAGGTGCGCTGCCTGCATTATTGGCCACACATACCAGCAAGAGCGGCGGATCGAGCGAAACGCTGGTAAAGCTGTTCGCGGTGAGGCCGACCGGTTTGCCATCGGCGTCCATCGCGGTGATAATCGTCACTCCCGTGGCAAAGCAGCCCAGTGCATCGCGGAACGTCCGCGCATCTGATCCTTCCCGAAATTCGGGCACGAACAAAGGCTGCTTGCGCTCAAGGAAATCGAGCAGCGTTGCGTTGAAGCTTTCGGTGCGGTCTGAATTGCCGTCATCGATCGTCACAGCCTCACCATTAGGCAGCTTGTCCAGAAAAACAGGCGCAGGCCCGGCCCGCCCGAACGCGCCGCTTATCGACAGCACCGGAATGGAAAATTGCGGCGCGGCATCGGTAATGCTATCGGCAACGCCGCCGGTAGCAAACATGCCTGCGATGCGATCATCAAAGCGGCCTTGGCCGGGCAAAATCATCGGTGCTTGCGCATCAGGCAGATCGACTAGCACCAGCCCTGCGGAAAGCGTGCCTGCATCTTCCGCCAGAGCAGCAGCCGCAATCCAGCCGGAATGGCCGCTTGCCACAACAACGGGCCTTGTGCGCATCTGGGCGAGCACAGCGCGAAGATCCTCCACATAGGCAGTAAAGTCATAACGCCCGTCCTGCGGCCAATCGCTGCCGCCATGGCCGCGCAGATCGATGTTGATCGCATGGCGTCCCGCCTCACGCAGCGCCAGCGCCACGGTTTCCCAATCAGCGCGCGTCTGGCCAGGGCTGGGGAGCAGGACAACGGCGGGATCAAAACCGCTGCCAATATCGTCGGCCTCTATGCGGATGCCCGCAAACCCCTTGAATTCCCTTACATAGCGCATGGTCAGTCGACGTCCTCTACGGCAACAGCCTCGCCAGTCACGCGCTGCGCCAAGGCCGCCGCAATGAAATCGTCCAGATCGCCGTCCAGCACATCGGACGGCGTTGGCGATGTGACTCCTGTGCGCAAATCTTTCACCATCTGATAGGGTTGCAGCACATAAGAGCGAATTTGGTGGCCCCAGCCAATATCGGTTTTCGCCTGATATTCACTGCCTGCCGCTTCTTCACGCTTGCGCAATTCAGCCTCATACATGCGCGCTTTCAGCATTCCCATCGCGGTTGCCCGGTTCTTGTGCTGGCTGCGGTCATTCTGGCTGGCGACAACGATACCGGTAGGAATATGGGTGATACGCACCGCGCTGTCCGTGGTGTTGACATGCTGTCCGCCTGCGCCTGATGCGCGGTAGGTGTCGATCTTCAGATCGCCCTCGTTAATCTCAATCTCGATATTGTCATCGATGACCGGATAGACCCAGACCGAGCTGAACGATGTATGCCGCCGCGCGCTGCTGTCATAGGGCGAAATGCGCACCAGCCGGTGCACGCCGCTTTCCGTCTTGGCATAGCCATAGGCATTTTCGCCCTTGATCTGAAGCGTTGCCGACTTGATCCCGGCTTGGTCGCCTGCCTGATATTCGACCACCTCAACCTTGTAGCCGCGCTTTTCCGCCCAGCGATAATACATGCGCTGGAGCATTTCGGCCCAATCCTGGCTTTCCGTGCCGCCTGCACCAGCATGAATTTCAACGAAAGTATCATTGCCATCGGCTTCGCCTGACAAAAGCGCGGCAACTTTGTCTTTGTCCGCCCGGTCGGCAAGCGCGCGCAAATCAGCAACGCCTTCGTCGGCAAGCGCAGTGTCGCCTTCCATTTCGGCCAGTTCGATCAATTCGACCGTGCCATCCATCCCCGCCGAAATTTCGCGCACCGTGGTGATCGCAGCATCAAGCCTGCGCCGTTCGCGCATCACCTCTTCCGCTCCCTTGGGGTTGTCCCATAATTTGGGGTCCTCGACACGGGCGTTAAGTTCATCAAGGCGCCGCAAGGCGCGCTCCCAATCCAGTGCCATCTTCACCAGATTCAGCGCAGCTTCGATGCGGTCAACAAGGGATTGCGCATCGGCGCGCATAAGAAAACTCCGCTTTAACAGATGATATTAAGCGGCGCGTTTAGCGGAATGTTCGGGCAAGTCAAAGCGGTGGTGATCGGAATATGGCCGCGATGCTCAGCCTCCTGACCCCATCCCCGATCGCCAGTCGCCAACTGTGCTGAATGCCGGAACCGTTTTGGGCGGCGGCGGGCGGTTGATGCTGTCATAATAGCCGGGGGGCAGGCTTTCAAGCGGCATCCCCGCTGCGGCCAGGCTATAGGGCGACGCCCGGCGGCTGGTGCAGAAACCGCCATTACCGTCATTGACCAGCGGGGTTTCAAACTTCACACCCTGTTGATGCTGTTTGCTGCGCACCACCGTAGAAATGGCAATCTGTCCATCGCCCAGGTCAATGACGAATTTCGTACCGACCGGCACATCCAATATGCCCTCGATCAGAGCCCCGGTAAGCGACAGGTTGCGCAGGACGACGCGGTAATAATGGTTGTCGTGCACAACACCAATCTTGCGATACATGGAAAGCCGGTCGCCACGATGGAATGCCGGACCGGACGGCTGGATCACCCACTCACCACGGGCAAATTGGTCGATCAAAGTCTCTTGGCTGACAGGCTGGCTGTAAATATAGCCCTGAACATAAGTGACGCCCAGGTCGCGGATCATTGCCAGCTGGTCGAGCGATTCTACCCCTTCGGCCGTGACGTCCATGTCCAACGCGCCCGCCAGCGTTACGATGGCGCTGATCAACGCTCCATTACGCGATGCTGGTTCGGTTATGCCGCGCACAAAGCTCTGGTCGATCTTGATCTTGTCAAACGGCGCAGTCCGCAAATAGCCAAGCGAGCTGTAGCCTGTGCCAAAATCGTCGAGCGCGAGCCGCACTTTCAGATCTTTCAGCGCCTTGAACATCGCATCGGTGTCTGCAGAATCCTGAAGGAATATGCCTTCGGTCAATTCCAGTTCCAGCCGCTCCGGCGGTAGCCCCGAAATCGTCAGCGCACTTTCGATTATCTTGGGCAACAGGTCGTTGCCGAACTGGATCGGCGACAGGTTGACGGCGACCGTCAGCTTGCCCGGCCATTGGGCTGCTTGAGTACATGCCTCTCTTAAAGCCCATTCACCCAGTTCGCCAACCAGATTGGCATCTTCGGCAATAGGAATGAAAAGCGCTGGCGAAATTGGCCCCCGTTCGGGATGGTTCCAACGCAGCAAGGCTTCAAATCCGGACACGGTATTTGTCTTGGCATCGACCGAAGGCTGATACGCCAACCACAACTGCTTTTTCGTCAAAGCGTCGCGCAAATCTTCCTCTAGAACGCGGCGCTCTTCGGCGGCTTCCAACAGCTCGCTTGAGTAGAATCGGAAACGCCCCCTGCCCCCGCCCTTGGCAGCATAAAGCGCAAGGTCTGCGTTGCGGATCAGGTCTTCGCTGGTGACACCGTCAAACGGGCTGACCGCAATACCGACCGACGCCCCAATGATGCAACGGCTGCCCTCAACCGAATAGGGTTGCGACAGGCTTTTGATGATCCTTTCGGCCATCTCGCCCAACACACCGCGATCTTCGACATCCTGCAGGATAATCTGGAATTCGTCGCCGCCAGGACGGCTGATTTTCTCCCGGTCGCCAACCGCCTTGACCAGCCGTTCTGCCACCTGTTTCAACAGGGCATCGCCCACCGGATGACCCAATGTATCGTTGACCTGTTTGAAGCGGTCGAGGTCAATCAGCATGATCGAACAGGGGCGCTGCTGCTGCGAAAACACAGTCAATGTCGTTTCCAGCAGTTTTGACATGCGATAGCGGTTCAGCAGGCCAGTCAACGCATCATATTTTGCCGCGCGATTATTGTCGTGTGCGGTGCGACGCTGTGCCGTTATGTCGACTCCACTGCCGCGATAACCCTGAAAATCTCCGCCGGAACCAAAGACCGGTCGACCCGACACCGCCCACCAGGTTTCGTTGGTTCCTTCGGTATTTTGTGTGGCAGCTATCCGCCCGTAAACAGGGCCTTTTTCCACTTGCGCCGATGCGGCTTGCAGGGCGAGGTCGTCAAATTTGCCCTGCCGCGTAAAGATGAACGGCAGAGTGCGCTGCACATCCTCTGCCTCTTCATCGCGAACGAAAAGCTCAGTAAAAAGCGAACCGATCAATTCGCTGTGCGGCTTTCCCAAGGCCTCGCAAACGGCCTCTGAAATGTAGGTGACGCGGCCTTCGCTATCGGTAGACCAGAACCAACCGCGTCCGCTTTCCTCGAAATTCTGGAGCAATTCCATCGCTGCGCGCGATGAGGCCATGGGGACAAAATGCTTGGGCTTTGGGGTCGATGTCCCTTTGATCCGGGAGAAGAATCCGGACGTGTTGCCGCCGTCGCTGACGCGACCGTCTTTTCCGCCGGTGGATAATTTACCCGTAACCATGTAGCTTTTGACGAGCCTTTCCCGCGACGGCTTGCCACAGAGGCTGTTTCAAAATGGTAAATGACGCAGTTTCTGGAAGCCCAGCGTTTCAGCCCCCGGACCAAAAGTGAGCGCACTGTGCTCCCCGCTCACCCCTTCCTCTTGCCCCTGCACCACCCCCGCGCTAAGGCCCGCGCGAAATCGTCGCGCAAAGAAAGGCTCTCCCATGACCGCCACTGGCAAAGATTCGCTTGGCACTCGCTCAACCCTTGATGTCGGTGGCAAGACTTACACCTATTACTCGCTGAAAAAGGCGTCGGAAAAGCTTGGCGATGTGTCGCGCCTGCCCTTTTCGATGAAGGTGCTGCTGGAAAATCTGCTGCGGTTTGAAGATGGCGGATTCACGGTGTCGGTCGCCGACGCACAAGCGCTTGTGGACTGGCAGCACAATCCGACCGAAAGCCAGAACGAAATCCAGTATCGCCCTGCGCGCGTGCTGCTTCAGGATTTTACCGGCGTCCCCTGTGTCGTTGACCTTGCGGCGATGCGCGACGCCATTGCAAAGCTGGGCGGCGACACCAGCAAGATCAACCCGCTGGTTCCCGTACATCTGGTTATCGACCATAGCGTCATGGTTGACGAATTCGGCCACCCCAAGGCATTTGAACAGAATGTCGAGATTGAATACCACCGCAACGCGGAACGGTATGACTTTCTGAAATGGGGCAGCAAAAGCCTTGATAATTTCAAGGCTGTGCCTCCGGGCACGGGCATTTGCCATCAGGTCAATCTTGAACATATCGCTCAGGCCATCTGGACGAGTGTTGATGAAAATGGCGCAACCATTGCCTATCCCGATACTTGCGTCGGCACGGACAGCCATACCACAATGATCAATGGCCTGGGTGTGCTGGGCTGGGGCGTTGGCGGGATTGAGGCGGAGGCCGCGATGCTGGGCCAGCCGGTTTCCATGCTGATACCCGAAGTGGTCGGCTTTAAACTGACGGGTTCGTTGAATGAAGGGATAACCGCGACCGATCTGGTGCTGACAGCAACGCAAATGCTGCGCGCCCATGGTGTGGTGGGCCGCTTTGTCGAATATTATGGTCCGGGGCTTGCCACGCTGACGCTGGCGGATCGGGCGACACTGGCCAATATGGCGCCCGAATATGGTGCCACCTGCGGCTTTTTCGGCATCGATGACAAGACGCTGGACTATATGCGCCTTACCGGGCGCAGCGAAGAGGCCATTGCGCTGGCAGAGGCCTATGCCAAGGAGCAGGGCTTCTGGATCGACCCCACGGTCGAACCGGTATTCAGCAGCACGCTGGAACTCGACATGTCCACGGTTCAGCCTTCGCTTGCCGGACCAAAGCGGCCGCAGGACAAGGTTGTGCTGACGCAAGTGGACGATGTGTTCAACAAGGATCTGGCTGAAGTCTATAAGCATGACGGTTTCAAGCGCGTCGGCGTTGAGGGCAAGGATCATGACATTGGCGACGGCGACGTCGTGATTGCCGCGATTACCTCCTGCACCAACACGTCGAACCCCGGCGTGCTCGTCGCTGCCGGGCTGGTGGCGAAAAAGGCCAATGAACGCGGGCTGCGGCCAAAGCCTTGGGTAAAGACATCGCTTGCACCCGGAAGCCAGGTCGTGACCGACTATCTGGTAAAGGCAGGCTTGCAGGAGCATCTGGACGCCGTTGGTTTCAACCTGGTCGGCTATGGCTGCACCACTTGTATCGGCAATTCAGGGCCTCTGGCCGAGCCGATCAGCAAGGCAATCAACGCGAACGACATTGTCGCTGCGTCCGTCCTTTCGGGTAACCGCAATTTTGAAGGCCGTGTATCGCCTGATGTGCGCGCCAACTTCCTCGCTAGCCCGCCGCTGGTGGTTGCCTATGCACTGAAAGGCACCGTGACGGAGGATTTCACCACCACGCCCATCGGTCAGGACCGCGACGGCGTCGATGTGTTCCTGAAAGACATCTGGCCCACCAACGCCGAAGTGCACGACCTGATGACGGCCAATATCAGCCGCGAGATGTTTGAGGCACGCTATGCCAATGTCTATAAGGGCGACGAGCATTGGCAGGCCATTCAGGTGGAGGGCAGCGAAACCTATCAATGGCGCGCAGGCAGCACCTATGTTGCAAACCCGCCTTATTTTGAGGGGATGAGCATGACGCCAGCCCCCGTCAGCGACATTATCGAGGCAAAGCCGCTGGCAATATTGGGCGACAGCATCACCACTGACCATATCAGCCCGGCAGGCAGTATCAAGGCAGACAGCCCGGCTGGAAAATGGCTGCAAGAGCATCAGGTCAGCAAGGCCGATTTCAACAGCTATGGCGCGCGCCGTGGCCATCATGAGGTGATGATGCGCGGCACATTTGCCAATATCCGCATCAGGAACGAAATGGTCCCCGGCGTCGAAGGCGGCATGAGCCGCTTTGGTGACGGTCCGGCAGAGCCGATCTATGACGTCGCCATGAAGCACAAGGCCAATGGCACGCCGATGATTGTCATTGGTGGCAAGGAATATGGCACAGGCTCTTCGCGCGACTGGGCGGCAAAGGGCACCAACCTGTTGGGCGTGCGCGCTGTGATCGTGGAAAGCTTTGAGCGCATTCACCGGTCCAACCTGGTCGGGATGGGCGTCCTGCCGCTGCAATTCCTGCCCGGTCAGGATCGGGCCAGCCTTGGCCTTGGCGGCGACGACAGCTTTACCATCACAGGTGTTTCCAGCCTGAAGCCGCGCCAGCATGTGACCGTCAAGGTCAGCCGCAAGGATGGCAGCAGCTTCACCTTTGACGCGCTTTGCCGCATCGATACCGCCAATGAGCTGGAATATTTCCTGAACGGCGGCATCCTGCATTATGTGCTGCGCAAGCTGGCGGCCTAAGGGAGCTTTGCCTGTGAGACATCGTGCGGTCATTGCACTTTCGCCAGCGTTGCTGATGGTCTTGTCCGGCTGTGGCGATGGCTCTGCGGTCGATGAGCAGTTGAAGGCCAGTATGCGCCAATCGCTCGTGGCCAGTTGCGCTGCGACAGCGGAGGGGCAAGTGCCCGAAGGCGTCAATGTTGACCTTGATAAGGTCTGCAACTGCGCAGTCGACAAGCTGACGCAAGGCAAATCGCTGAGCGAGCTTGCCGCCAACCCGCCAACCAGCGCAGAGGACCTTGCCCCGATCAAAGCCTGCCTTAAGGAAATTGGCCCGGTAACCGTGGCCCCGCCTGCTGGCTAAACTAGCGCAAAGCGGCGCTTTTCGCTTGCAAAGCGCGCTTATTCCGCCTAGGCGCGCGCCTTCGCAGCGGCTTGCCGTGCGATATCAAGAAAGCCGGAGGGGCGTTCGCTATGGTAGCGGCGTCAGCGATCGGTAAGGACAAGGAAAACGCCCATGCCGTTGTACGAGCATGTTTTTTTGGCGCGTCAGGACCTGTCACAGGCCCAGGTTGATGCGCTGGCTGAAGCAGCCACAAAGATTGTCGAAGAGAATCAGGGCAAGGTTGTAAAGACCGAAACTTGGGGCCTTCGCAGCCTCGCCTATAAAATCCAGAAGAACCGCAAGGCGCATTTCGTGATGCTCGATCTTGACGCATCGGGTGCTGCCGTTGCCGAGCTGGAGCGCGTCACGCGCATGAACGAAGACGTGATCCGTTACATGACTGTCCGCGTCGACGCCCATGAAAAGGGCCCGTCGGTGATGATGCGCAAGCAGGACCGCGCCGAGCGTGGTGAACGCAGCGAACGCGGCGGTTTTGGTGACCGCCCTGAGCGCGCACCCCGCGCGCCCCGTGCCGAGCAGGAGAATTAAGCCATGGCCCGTCCCTTTTTCCGCCGCCGCAAATCCTGCCCCTTTTCGGGCAAGGACGCTCCGCGCATCGACTATAAGGATGTCCGCTTGCTTCAGGGCTATATCTCTGAACGCGGCAAGATCGTGCCGTCGCGCATCACCGCCGTGTCGGGCAAGAAACAGCGTGAGCTGAGCCAGGCAATCAAGCGCGCCCGTCATCTGGGCCTTATGCCCTATATCGTGAAATAAGGAGCGCCCCCATGGAAATCATCCTGCTGGAACGCGTAGAAAAACTGGGCGCAATCGGTGATGTTGTCACCGTGAAGGACGGCTATGCCCGTAACTTCCTGCTGCCCAACAAGAAAGCGCTGCGCGCCAACGAAGCCAACCGCAAGGTGTTCGAGGCAAATCGCGCGAAAATCGAATCCGACAATGCCGCCCGTCGCAGCGACGCACAGGCCCATGCGACCACCGTTGAGGGCAAGCAGATCGTCCTGATCCGCGCTGCGTCCAACACCGGCCAGCTTTACGGCTCGGTTTCGGTCAAGGACATTGTTGATGGCCTGAATGCCGACAATGCCAAGGTGACCAAGGCGATGATCGTGCTGGAACGGCCGATCAAGACGCTGGGCGTGTTCGACGTGAAAGTCGTGCTGCATCCAGAAGTGTCGGTGACCATCACCGTCAACGTCGCGCGCAGCGATGACGAAGCCGAATTGCAGAAATCCGGCGTCAATGTCATCGATCAGATGTTCGAGGACGAACAGGCTGAACTGGCGGCACAAGCCATCGAAATGGCTGAAGCCCGCGAAGCCGCCGCTGACGAAGCCGATGCGGCTGAAGCTGCGCGGATCGAAAAGCTGAAGGCTGACCAGGAAGCCGCCAAGGCCGCCGAAGGCCTGTCGGCTGATGCTGGCGAAGAAGAGGCCAACTAAGCCTTACCTTCGCACAAAAAACAAAAAAGCCGCCCCGTCGCAAGATTGGGGCGGCTTTTTTGTTACCGGCGGATTGTTTCCCCGGCGCTGCCCTATTGCGGCTCAGCAATGATGAAGCTGGCAAAGGCGGAGGTTTGCAGCCATTGGCCCGCCTCGTGGCGCTGGTGGACCGTGTAATCGACCAGCCATGTTCCCGGCATCGACACAGGGTCGGCGAAGGGAAGCACGAATATGCTGGCTTCCTCTGCGCTTTCGGCCTCCTGCGGCCCGACAAGGCCGTAGCGCGTCTGGTCGGGCGCAATCAGGACCACCTCGATCAATCGCACCTTGCTGCCAAAGCGCATCAGCACATCGGCAACCGGTCCTGCCACGGTCGCCATTTCGGCAGGCTGCATTTCAATGAGGTCAGGCGCAACTGTGTCGCTCACGGGCACGTCGGCTGCCGCCGCACCGGCGATTTCAAAATGGACAAAGCCGTTGAGCGATTTGAATGTGCCGGAAGTCAGAAGATAGGACAGCGTATACCGCCCCGGCATGGTCGCTGCGTTGTCGAGGGCAAATTCAAACGCCTTGCCCGTTTTCTTGGGCGAACCCGGTTCAAAGCTTTGCTGAAACACTTCCTGCTCCATGCCGTCCGGCGCGGCGAGCGTGACGCTGAGCAACTCCGCCTTTTCGGCGAAGGTCAGCGATACCGCTTCGACCGGGGCATCGGTTACCGCATCAGCCGCCGGAGTTGACGATAGCAGCATCTTGTCCGCCGTCAGCGGCGCAGCCAGCGTTGCGGTGCTGAATAGCATTGCCGATAGCGCGAACGCTGCCTGAACCACCCGCATATCTTACCCCGCATCCTTCAAAAAATTTGCCGGGTGCGCGCCCGTGGGTGCGCACCCGGGTTTCCCCTTTGCCCGGCGATGGGTCGCGGTGCCGGGCACAGGTTCAACAGCCCTTTTTCTTTTTCTTCTTCTTACCAAGACCGCCAAGGACCGAGCCGAGCACAGCCCCACCTTCGCCGGCAACTGCGCCACCGATGGCAGCACCAGTGTCAGAACCATCGCCGCCAGCGTCACATTGCGCGGCTTGCGTGTTGTCCGAGGAGTCGGTCGATGCGCCTGTCTGCGCCTGCTTGCCACCCTTTGGCCCGTAGGCAGCGACCATCGACGGGTAGTTGTCGGTGTCGTTGCCTTGGTTGGGATATTGGGCCCCATTGGCGGAGTAGATTGCATTGAAATCGCGGTCCGCCTCCATCACCGCCTGTTCCCGGGTGATGCTGCTTGCATTGGCTGTGCAATACAGGCCCCACTCGTCAATCTCATTGCTGTTGCACGCGCCCTTCTTGTTGCGCGACTGCGGCGCGGGCGACAAGCGTGTGGTGCAAACCGTCATGTCGGATTTGGAAAAATAGCCCAGCGGGCAACGGTCGAGTTTATTCGCCTTGGTGATCGTGCCATAGGAAACAAGCTTGTCAGCGGCGGAGACACCGTCGCCTGCAGGTTTGGTCGTGCAATATCCCCTTTGAGGGCGATAGCCCTCTGCGCATGGCTGGTTGCCTTTATTGACATACACCAATGGAGCAGAGCTACTTTGCGGATAGCATTTTGTATTGTCTTCGTTTTTCAATGTCCATGCAGTACGCCATTCGTCTGGACAGCCCACTGCTGGCAAGCGCTCGATCGGGGATGTGTTCTGACCCTGCGCATAGGCTGGCGCAGGGACAGCGAGGCTAGCGAATGATGCAAATGCGAGCACCCACATCGTAAAAATTTTTCTGAGCATAGTTCTTCCTGTTCACAATTAGATTATTTGGCTTTGCTGCTGTGCGGCACGCGATTGGTGCACCAGTCGGATTGTGTGTCCGGCACATAGGGCGCGATGCAGGTGCCGCCGCTCGATATCGCCTGATAGACGCTTGGAGGATTGTCGCTGGCCGGATAGCAAAGCTGCGGATCGCCTTGCGCAAAACCGCCCTGGCCATCGCGCTGCCCATCCCATTTTTGGCCGCGCAGATAGCCAGTCGGGCATTGCTGGTTCATCATGCTGACCAGCTGGACGCGATTGGTTCCCTGCGCCGATGCAGCAATCGAAAAACCTGCGGCAATTGCCACTACCGTTCCGATCACAGCGGCGATAAATGTCCGTTGCTTCATACGCATCACTTGTGCCCCCTCACGCCCGGGATATGCGCTTATGGACGCTTGGTGGAGCACCACACGCCGTACACTTCATAATAGCCCGATGCGCAGCTTTCGCTTTCCTTCTTGCCGTAAATCTTTGGCGACAGGCTGCCCTGCGGGAAGCACCGCTTGGTGTCGGTTTCATTGTTCATGGTGCTGCTCCACCCGCTGGGGCAACCAACAGAGGATTTCGGCTTGTCGACCGGTTCCTTATTCTGCCCCTCGGCCAGTGCAGGTGCTGCGATGAGCGCTGCGCCGACAAACATTGCAGCCAATGTGTTTGTAAATTTGCGGTTTTTCATAACGCCCCCTTTTTTCGATGATCGGGGTTGCAAAAACGCTGCCCCGGTGCAGCGCGTGAAAAAGCGATTTGGCGCTCGTTTCGCAATCGGGCCAACTACTCAAAGTGAACATTTGAGCCTCCGCACATAGGGGCATATTACTCATTTTGAACATTTTTGGACTTTGCCGAAAGTTGATGGCCTGATAGCAGATGGTCATGACAGTCGAGACAGCGGCATTGCCCTATCGTTACATCACATGGCGACTGATCGAATTTCAAAAGAACAGTCTGAAAAACGCGCTGCGCGTCTTTCCCCGCGACCTTGACCGCGCGATCATCTTTACGCTGGTCTCCCGGCTTGCCTGTGCCGACTGGGCAACCGCCGACGGGATCAAACGCCCTGCCCAGCACCGCGCATTCAGCATCAATTCGCTGGCAGCATCGCTGTCACGCCCGTTTGAAACTGTCCGCCGCCATATTCATGGCATGATAGACGAGGGCATTTGCGCACGCAGCGACGACGGCATTATCCTCTCGCCGTCAGCGGAGCGCGAGGCGGACATCATTGCCTATTATCAATCCACGGCAGATTTGTTTTTAAACCTTGCCGCGACACTTTCCGACTGGGGGGTCGATATACCGAACGCACAGGACCGCGCAGATGACCAGTTGGGTCCGGTCATAAAGGCGTCGCTGGATATCGGCCTGGTCGCGTTGGAGAATAACCCGCACACCCACTGGTTCGAATTGATCCTGCACGGCACGCTGATTTACGAAAATGGCCGCGATATTATGGGCTGCCCGGAATTGTCGCGCGTCTATGGAAATCTGGTGTTGACGGCCGAACAACGCCGTCCGGTAAAGATCAGGTCGCTGGCGACAACCTATGCGATGCCCTATGCCACCGTGCGACGCCATATGGAGTTTATGATGGGAGAAGGCGCTCTGCTGAAAAAACAGGGCGGCTATATCCTCAATCCCACATGGACCGGGGACGACGCCCGCATTGAAATGAGCAACCGGACAGTGGACTACCTCCTGCGCAATTTCCGTGCACTGGCGGCTGCAGGGGTGGATTTGTTGCCTGAACCGGATATCGACTGCGCTTGAGAGCTTGCAATTTCAAGGTTGTTCTTTTATTGTTCTGGTCGCTCTTTGAAAGCCTGCTCGCGTCGGCGGCGGCACTGAATATCTTTCCACGCACATGATGCGCTGATTGCGGAGGGTTGGTGCATAAGTTGACAAAGGGGGCAGTCAGAGTCGTTGATCCGGCATTTTTGTCAATTTACTATGTGGTGACCTTATGTTGGTTTGTCACCGCAGCCCTGAGCCTGTTGAAGGGCGGCTTGCAGATGTAGCGCCATCCCGAGAAGCGTGCTTCGACAAGCTCAACACTACGGTTTATTCAACCAGGACAAGCTCTAGCCTTACCAAAGGGCCACTGCGAACCGAGAAAATATGTGCATTTCACTATCAACTTAGGCAGAAATCCGGGCTTTTTCGGTGGCCCACTCAGGCGGCGCAAAGCTGGTGCGCCAGCGCGATCCCCATATCCGCCTCGGGATAAACAACCCGCGTCACGCCCAGTCGCTCCAGGATCACGCCATGGCGTTTGGACGATGCCTTGGCCCAGATTTCGGTCACGCCGATTTCGGTCAGCGCCAGCACAGTCAACATGCTTGCCTCCAGATCAGCGCCGATGGCGACCACGGCATAATCAACCTCGTTAATGCCCAGCGCCAGCAGGGCCTCTGCCTCGGAGGAATCGGCGCGCACGACATGCGGCAGGTCATCGGCCAGTTTCTGCACGATCGCCGGGCTTTCATCGACGCCAATCACCTCATGCCCCAGCTCGACCAGCCGTAGCGCAACCGCTTCGCCAAACCGGCCAAGGCCAATGACTGCAACGGTTTTCTTGTCCGCTGCCTTGTTCTTTTGCCTAGCCAACGATCACATCCTCCTTGGGATATTGGTAAAACTGATATTTGCGCTGCGCCGCCAGTGCGGCAAACAGCGTAATCGGCCCCACCCTGCCAATGAACATCAGGAAAATCAGCAGATATTTGCCTGCATCGGTGAACTGCGCCGTCACGCCCGTCGAAAGGCCCGTGGTGGCAAAGGCGGAAACAGCCTCAAACATCGCATCGCGCGGCTCCATCTGAGGCGACAGCGCCACCAGCAGATAGCCGCAGCCAAGCACCAGCACAGCGGCCAGCGCAATCACCGATATCGCCCTGCGCTGATTATGTTCGCCAATGCGCCGCCCGAAAATCTCGACATCGTCATTGCCGCGGATCTCCGACCAGATGATCAGCAGCACGATCATCACCGTGCCGACCTTTACCCCGCCTGCCGTTCCGGCACTGCCGCCGCCGATGAACATCAGGATAGAGGTCAGCATCAATGACTGGTCAGTCAGCGCGCCGATATTGACGGTGTTGAACCCGGCGGTGCGCGCCGTCACCGATTGAAACAGGCTGTTGAGGAGATGCTCGTCGGGCGTCATCGCTCCCATCGTCGCCGGATTATGCCATTCCAGAATGAGGAACAGCAGCGCGCCAGTCACCAGCAAAAAGGCATAGCCGTAAAGTGTCAACCGGCCGTGCAGCGAAATCCTGCGCCAGCCGCGCTGGGTCCAAAGGTCCCGATAGACCGGATAACCAATGCCGCCCGCAATGATGGCAAGCATGATTGGCGAGAGGAACAGCCAGTCGCCCGCAAAGCCCATCAGATTGTCGCTCCAAAGGGCAAACCCGGCGTTGTTGAAGGCTGACACAGCGTGGAACAGCCCATTCCATGCTGCCTCGCCCAGCCCCTGACCATGGCCAAGCCACAGCCAGAGGCACAGCCACAGCGCCACGGCAGCCTCAAAGGCCAGCGTAAAGCCCAGGATGAGTTTAAGCAGCGGGCGGACATTGCCGGGCGTAATGCCGCTATTTTCCGCCGCGAGTCCGCGCCGGATGCCAAAGCCCATGGTGCGGCTGAACATCGCCACCAGCAGCACCGACGCGCTCATGATGCCAAGCCCGCCAAGCTGGATCAGTAGCATGATCTGCAATTCGCCCAGCGCGGACCAGTGGTTGGGCACATCCAGCGTCGAAAGGCCAGTGACGCACAGCGCCGATATCGCAGTGAACCAGGCATCGACAAAGGGCGTGCGCACGCCCGCCTCGGTCGCGCCCGGCATGGACAGGCCAGCTGCGCCAAGCAGCGAGACCAGCAGGAACAGCAACGGCACCACTTGCACCGGCCTTGCAAAGACAAGGTTGAGAACCCGGTCCAGCGTGCCAACCGCCAGCCGTTCCACCAATATGTCAGCGCGAATATGCTGATCCGACACGCTTCTCCCCTTTTCGCGTCAATGCCTTACCGGCAACGCGCACAAGGGGAAAGGGCTAACGGCCCATAAGGCTCATCACTTCCTTGCGGCTGCGTTCGTCTTCCAGAAAGCAGCCGAGCAATTTGGAAGTGACCATGTTGACGCCATGCACCTTAACACCGCGCCCCGTCATGCAGCCATGCTGTGCCTCAATGACAACGGCCACACCTTCCGGTTTCAGATTGTCCCAGATGCAGTTGGCAACCTCTGCCGTCAACCGCTCCTGAACCTGCAACCGTTGTGCAAAGCCGTGCAGCACGCGAGCCAGTTTTGAGATGCCGACAACGCGGTCCGTTGGCATATAGGCAATAGATGCCTTGCCGATGATCGGCGCCATATGGTGCTCGCAATGCGACTGAAAGGGAATGTCCTTTAGCAGCACCAACTCATGATAGCCGCCAACCTCTTCAAATGTGCGCGACAGGTGAACCGCCGGATCCTCGGCATAGCCCTGGCAATATTCACGCCAGGCGCGGCCGACGCGGCGCGGCGTATCGACCAGTCCTTCGCGGGCCGGGTCGTCGCCGGTCCAGCGGATCAGCGTCTTGATCGCCTCCAGCACCTGATCGGGAACAACGACTTTGCCGCTTTCGTCGATTTCATCGAAATAATGAACATGTGCGATGGGAAACACCATTTCAGGCTTATTCATGGGACCAGCTTTCCACTCTTCGACTCTTATTGTCGGTAGTGAAAACTACTCCCTGCCCGCCTTTCTGTCCTATACAGCATATGGCCCTTAGGCATTTGTCCGCAAGCCTATGATTTGCCTATTCTGGTGATCGCCCAGCATTGTTCACTGCGCTCAGGATCGCGCGCACGCTGGCGGTTGCAACATCCTGGCTGATGCCAACGCCAAATTGCACTGGCCCGTCGCCAACGCGGCATTCCACATAGGCGGCGGCGCGGGCATCGGTGCCATGGCCGATGGCATGTTCGGAATAGTCGATGATGTCCAGCGGCCCGCCCAGCGACGGCTCAAGTGCGCGAGCCAGTGCAGAGATCAGGCCATTGCCCCGGCCACTGACAGTTTGGTCGATGCCATCAATCCGGATTGTACCTGCAAAGATGCGTTCATCCAGCTGCTTCTGACTTTGGCTTTCCTGAAAATCGATCAGGCGAAACCGGCCATCGCCTTTCAGCCAATAGCGGCTTTCAAAGGCTTGCCAGATATCCGCGCTCATCAGCTCGCGCCCGCTGCTGTCTGACAGTTCCTGAACCGTTGCCGAGAAATTGGCCTGCATCCGCTTTGGCAATTTCAGGCCATAATCCTGCTCCAACACCCATGCCACGCCGCCTTTGCCGCTTTGCGAATTGACCCGGATGACCGCTTCATAGGTGCGGCCAAGGTCGGCCGGGTCAATAGGAAGATAGGGCACTTCCCAAAGCTCATCATTGCGCCGCGCCTGATGCGCAAAGCCTTTTTTGATCGCATCCTGATGCGACCCCGAAAAGGCCGTGAAGACCAGCTCGCCGGCATAGGGATGGCGGGGATGGATGGGCAGTTGATTGCAATATTCAACTGTCTGGATCACGGCATCGATATCGCTGAAATCAAGGCCGGGATTGACCCCTTGCGTATACATGTTCAGCGCCACGGTAACCAGATCGACATTGCCGGTGCGCTCGCCATTGCCGAACAGGCAACCCTCGACCCGGTCAGCCCCCGCCAAAAGGCCAAGTTCCGTTGCCGCAATGCCAGTGCCGCGATCATTATGCGTGTGCAGGCTGATGACCACTGCCTCGCGGTTGGGGATATTCCGCCCGAAATATTCTATCTGGTCGGCATAAATATTGGGCAAGGCAGCCTCAACGGTCGCTGGCAGGTTGAAGATGATCGGCTTTTCGCGGCTGGGTTGCAGCACATCCATGACCGCAGCGCATACCTCTATGCTGAAATCAATTTCTGCCGTTGAAAATGTCTCAGGCGAATATTCAAAATGCCAGTCGGTCTGCGGATATTTCGTCGCCTGCTCTGCCAGAATTTGCGCGCCTTCAATGGCAATCGCCTTTACCCCTGCCTGATCAAGGCCAAAGACGATATTGCGCCATGCGGGCGAAACCGCATTGTAAAGGTGGACAATGGCCTTGGGCGCACCGGCCATGGCCTCAAATGTCTTTTCAATAAGGTCGCGGCGGGACTGAGTCAGTGACTGGATGACAACGTCATTTGGAACCCGTCCGCTGTCGACCAGTCCGCGGATGAAGTCGAAATCGGTCGCACCGGAGGATGGAAATCCAACCTCTATCTCTTTCAGCCCCACCTTTACCAACAGGTCGAAAAACCGGCTCTTCTTCTCCGCCCCCATGGGGTCAATCAGCGCCTGGTTGCCGTCGCGCAGGTCAGTGGAAAGCCAGCGCGGCGCCTTGTCTATTGTGCGGTCCGGCCATTGCCGGTCGGGCAAATGAATTTGCGGAAAAGGCCGGTATTTCCGGGATGGATCATCAAGCATCATTGTCAATCACTGCCATAGTGCGGGCAAAGATCATTGTCCTTGCGGTCATCAGGATGGTGGCAAAACCCTTAGGCGGGTGTCCGGCACGCGGCCAGACAACGTCGCGCGCCTAAGGGCGCGTAAGTCGAATAAGCAGTGCGAGGGTGTAACGCTCTTTCATGGATACCGGTCTCTCCCACAGAAAATTTCGCGGGTAAAGCGCAAAAAGATCAGTTTCCTTGCAACGCCACGACGATCGGGGTGGTCAGCAGCGGGACAAGCTGCAGCGCATCCTTGAACAGGCGGCGTGCCTTTGAGTCGCCGACGATGACAACATCATTGGCGAACACCTCCGGGTCGGCATAATTGCCCCGCCGTATCGCCTCAAGATTATAGAGCGCGGCAAGGTCCTGCCCCTTGACGGTGCGGAAAATCACCACGTCATCCAGCTTGGCAAATTCGGATGTGCCCTGTGCGGTCGCAACGGCGCGCATCAGCGTCATTTTGCCGATGACAGGGTAAAGCCCCGGCTGGCGCACCTGACCATCGACGGTAATCACTTGGCTCACCGTTTCTTT
Organism: uncultured Sphingorhabdus sp.; assembly: GCA_964572205.1. GTDB lineage: Bacteria > Pseudomonadota > Alphaproteobacteria > Sphingomonadales > Sphingomonadaceae > Sphingorhabdus_B. The sequence continues at coordinate 7,890 of CAZNEO010000014.1, read as the reverse complement.
AAGGTTTACGGTGACCTGCGGGTCGCGCACATAGCGGGTGCGCAGCCGCGCCTCCAGCTCTTCCTCAACCTCTGCAGGCGTGCGGCCAGCGGCTTCAATAATGCCGGCTAAGGGGAAGGACATCCGGCCGCTGGCATCGGTCTGCACTTCTTTTTCGCTCAGCTCGTCAATGCCGAACACATCAATGGTCAGCTTGTCGAATGGCCCGATCAGATAGGGCCGCGCTTCCGACATAAGGTCGGCCCGGTCCGGCGGCGGCAGCTCTGTGCCGGCTAGCACCTGGATATCCGACGCGCCGCCAAGCGGCTTTGCGCCGCCGCAGCCGCCAAGTGCCGCAAGAGCGATCAGCATGATGGCGGTCTTTTTCATTGTAATTCCCCAATTAGCGATATGTGCGCCTGCTAGACGATAGCGGGCGGCTGAACCAGCCGCTTTTTTGCCAAATTGCCGTAGCAGCAACATTATTCGCCGCAAATTACATGTCGGCCTTGCGACCTTTTGGCGCAAGCCCTAATAGCCCCGGCCAAATCCATCAGTAAACGGGCAGCCAGATGAAAATTGCAATGATCGGTTCGGGCTATGTCGGCCTTGTCTCTGGCGCATGTTTTGCCGATTTCGGCCATGATGTCGTGTGCATCGACAAGGACGTCAGCAAGATTGACCGGCTGAACGCCAATATCATGCCAATTTACGAGCCCGGCCTTGACGCGCTGGTCAAAACCAATGTCGATGCCGGCCGCCTGCGCTTTTCAACCGACCTTGCTGAATCGGTACGAGGCTGCCAGGCCGTCTTCATCGCCGTCGGCACGCCATCGCGTCGGGGCGATGGTCATGCTGACCTTAGCTATGTCTATGCCGCTGCCGAAGAACTGGCCCATTCCATCGATGACAAGACTGTGGTCGTCACCAAATCCACAGTTCCCGTAGGCACAGGCGATGAGGTGCAGAGGATCATCGGGGAAACCAATCCTGCACTGACCTTTGAAGTGGTGTCCAACCCGGAATTTTTGCGCGAGGGTGCTGCCATCGGCGATTTCAAACGGCCGGATCGCATCGTTGTCGGCACCGATGTTGAATGGGCGCGGGAAATCATGCGCGGAATATACCGTCCGCTTTTCCTCAATGAATCGCCGATCCTCTTCACCAGCCGCCGCTCGTCCGAACTGATCAAATATGCGGCCAATGCCTTTTTGGCGACGAAGATCACGTTCATCAACGAAATGGCCGATTTGTGTGAGAAACTGGGTGCCGATGTGCAGGACGTGTCGCGCGGCATTGGCCTTGATAACCGGATCGGATCGAAATTCCTTCATGCAGGTCCCGGCTATGGCGGCAGTTGCTTCCCCAAAGATACGCTTGCGCTGCTGAAGACTGCACAGGACAATGATACGCCTGTCCGTATCGTCGAGGCCGTGGTGCAGGCCAATGATCTGCGCAAGCGCGCCATGGGGCGCAAGATTGTCAACGCGCTTGGTGGCGATGCCCGCGGGAAGAAGGTCGCCATATTGGGCCTGACCTTTAAGCCCAATACCGATGACATGCGCGACGCGCCGTCAATCGCAATCGTCCAGACACTTTTGGATGCAGGTGCCGTTGTGGCTGCGCATGATCCGGAAGGGATGGAAGAAGCAGCCCGGATCATGCCCGATATCAACATGGCCGAAAGCGCCTATGCCGCAGCACAAGGCGCAAGCGCGGTTGCCATCGTCACCGAATGGGATGCCTATCGCGCGCTCGACCTTGCCAAGCTGAAGGAAGGCATGGACGGGGACGTTCTGGTTGATCTGCGCAATATCTACCGCCCCGACGAAGCGGCCAAGGCAGGGTTCGACTATTTCAGCGTCGGGCGCTAAACCGGCTGCCCCACCGCCTTGGCCTGCATCGCAATTGGCTTGACGCTGTCCGGGTCCTTAAGTGTCATGACCGGAACATCCGTGATCGCCTTGTTATCACGGAACAGGCAGCTTGCCATTTCATAGCCAAGCCTGCGGTAACTTTCCCATTGCGCCTCGTCGAAAAACTGGTCGATCGTGGTTTGGTGCGGAAAGGGCGGATTCTGCGCGGCATAGGATGCAATATCGGTTGAAATCCCCTCAAAAATCCGCGGCTTCAGCCAGATGATATGTGCCGCAAAATCATCCTCCTTGCCCTTGCCGCCCGCTTTCTTATCGCTGATCGGCCGCGCCTTTAACAGCAGCGCAAAGGCAGGGCCGTCATAATCCTTCAACGTCCGGCGCCATCCGCCGCCCAGCGTATTGAAGAAATATTTGCCTGTCTTTGGCCCAACATAATCGACGGTGTCGTCTTGGCTGGCGACCGAAATTTCAAAGCCAAGGTCGATCCGCGCGGTGCGGATGAAAATTTCCAAGTCTGAAAACAGAAACTCGCCATCCTGCCCATTGTCAGCGACGAGGATGAATTTGCAGCGCTTGCGCAACAGCTCAAGCGCGCCGCTATTTTCCGAATGACCACCGTCCGAAAGATAATAATGCCGGTAATCAAGCGAAAAGCGGGAGGTCATTTCATTATAAAGGTAAATGAACGTCTCAATCAGCCGTGGCCAGCGCGCGGGCAGCGGGGCCAGCCCCTCCTCCCCGGTTTTCAGCGCCTTATTCCCACGATCCCACCAATAGCCCAGCCGGATATTCGCAAAGGTCAGGCCAAGGGCAGCGCCAAGGCTGGTCATCCTGCCCATGGCCGATGAGGCCGCTGCGCCCGATATCGCCGCCAGCTGGCCAACGCTGAACTTTTCCGCCCCTTCGCGGTTCAGGTCGATCCAGCTGTTGATCGCGCCATCGACGCTGATGCCATCCGGTCCGATGGCAAAGCGCCGCCCCTTGCGGTCGCGGCGCACCAGCTCATTCGACCCGCGTGTCTGGTTGAGCGTCAGGTTGATGATGTGCAACGGCGCCGGGATATCGGCCTGCTGGTAAATCTGCGCGTCGATGAAGTCCTTTTTATGCCCATCGGAAATATCAATGTTGGTGCTGCGCATCCGTTCCCGATTGCTTGCGCCAAGATAGGCACGGGTCAGGCGCGAGCTATACAGGGCGTGCAGCGAGGAAAGATTGGCAAAGCCGCTCGACACCCCAGTCATCACGATCAGTCCAAAGACAATGATGGCAAAAAGCACGAAAACCGGCCAGTCAGGCGTGCCGCCCTCCCACGCTGCGCCTTCCCATATGGCCATATGCACGGCAAGGTCGGCAAACACGGCGAGCGAAGCATAGAGCAGCAGCGAACCGAAAATGGCGGCTGTGCTGGCATGTTTGGCAATCCAGCTGCCAATACCGCTGCCCGAACCTGAAAACCATTCAGGCAGTTTCTTGATCGCAAAGGCAATGGCCGGATATATTGCCAGCGCCCAAAGCCCCTGCAAGCCATCAGAAGGCGACCAAATCAGCATATCCGCCCGAAGCATCAACGCCACGGTATCAATGGTAGCAATGGCAAGAAACCAGATAGCGGCCTGATTGAACGCCGTTGACCAGCGGGTCAGTCGGCGGCGCACGGGCGAAGTTGGATTATCCTTATCCCCATCGGCAAAATAGGCGAAAAAGGAGGATGCAAGGGCCATGCCCAATATGCCGGTTCCGGCATAGACAAGGCGGCGGGGCAAATCCGCCATGTCCGCCACAGCGGTGAAATAGGTTTCGGGCAAAATCCCTACCCAGCCGCGCAATCGATCATAAAGTGCCTGCAAAAGTGTCGCGTCGGGCGCAAGCGCAAGATAGAGCGCAATGCCAAAGGCCAGCGCCGTTGCTGTCCATGTCTGCCAAAAACTGCGCCGGGCTTCGCCGTCGTCGCTTGGGTTGTAACGCATCCCTTCGGTCATCCAATAGCCCACGCCAATGCCCATGCTGAGCAGGAAAAAAAGGGCCGGAACCACCAGAAATGGGCTGAGAAAGGGATGTTCGGGCGTCACAGGATGGACATAGGCCTTCCCCAATATCGCCGAGATTTGCAAAAGCCCCGCCTGCACCGCGACAAATGCCCCAACCATGGCAAGCGCAATGACATAGAGCGTCGCGGTCCAGTTGCGGGCGATATAGGACAAGGCCATCAGATAATCGGTGGCACCATTGGGCGCTAGGTAACGGCCATTTTCGCGCAACCACCAGATCGGATTGCGTTCGCCCGTGCCATTTGGTGCAGCCGCCGCTTGCCCGGCTGTTGCCTGACCATGCCCCACAACCGCGCCGACCAGCCTTAGGAAAAATCCCGGCCCACTGTCCTCCTCGCTATGGGATATCGCCTCCCCTTCGTCCGCCGCCGCCGCGCCATTGGGCAAGGGTACATTGCCTTTTTTCGGCCCAGCCCCCAGCACCCGATGCGCGAAATAAAATTGTTCGCGCACTTCCTCTTCGGGAAGTCCGCCCGCCCCCGGCTGCTGGCGGCCCTTCGCCGATTGCGGCAGGAACAGGCTGCGCAGGAAACTGCCGAAATAGCCGCCGCCCGATGCAGTGGACACATAGTCAAAGGCAGAGAAGCGGTTTCTCCGGATCAGCAATTGGGTGATACCCAGCGATATGGTCGCGCTGCGGATACCGCCGCCTGAAAAGGCCAGTCCTATCGGCTCGGGGGTTTCGGCGCGGGTAAATTCGCGGCTTTCATTGCTATGCTCGATATAGGGATCAAGCAATAGCCGCCGGTTTTTGACCCAATCGACGTTTTGGATGTCGTCACTGCTTTCCATATCTGCCCTTTGCAAAGGAACAATCGAAAGCGACCTTTTTTACATATCTATCAGTTTGGAAAAGCCGCGGCAATGGCCCAAGCCTGCGACTGGGTCGAGGCGCGACTCGCTTGACAAATTGGCATATGTTGCTATTATGTTCTGATTTTCACTTCGCTCTTTGATATTGTTGTTCCGTTACCTGAAGCGCCGGACCACGTCCGATATATGTGGCCCTATGGTGACAGAGGGTGACACGAAAATCGCAATATGCGTGCAACTTTGTATAGTTATACGCCCCAATCCTGCCCGCGTGAATATGTGCATTTCACTATCAACTTCCGTAGAAAAGCGCCATTTTTTGCGAGGTCAGTCAATGGGCCAGAAGATGTCAACCGGGGCGCGCTTTATTGACGCCTAGTTGACCTGCCGGTCATAGCCCTCCCAATAGGGAGCGCGCAAATCCTTGCGCAATATCTTGCCAGAGGCGTTGCGCGGCAGCGCGGCGATCACGTCAACGGACCGCGGCACCTTAAATCCTGCAATCCGCTGCCGCGCCCAGGCAATGACGGAATCAGGGTCGATCATTGCGCCGGGCTTTGGCACGCAAACAGCCTTTACCGTTTCGCCCCATTTGCTGTCAGGCACGCCAATGACCGCGACCTCCAGCACATCCGGATGGCCAAAAATCGCACTTTCAACCTCGGCAGGATAGACATTTTCGCCGCCCGAAATGATCATGTCCTTCACGCGGTCGTGGATGTAGAGATAACCATCCTGATCGAGATAGCCTGCATCGCCGGTCTTTATCCAGCCGCCGTCCGCCATGGTCCGTTCGGTCGCGTCGGGCAAATTCCAATAGCCCAGCATATTGTTCGATGATCGCGTCCAAACCTCGCCGACCTCGCCTGTCGCCAATGGGTTGCCGGCATCATCCACGACCTTGATCTCCACGCCCGGCAATGGTTTGCCTGCGCTGCGCATCCGTTCATTTCCCGCCGGATCATGATCCTCAGGCGGCAACATGCAGATTGTTCCCGTCGTTTCGGTCATCCCATAGGCCTGAATGAACTCGCATTTGAACATGGCGATGCACTGGCGCAGCAGCTCCAGCGGAATTGGCGCGGCACCGTAAAGAATATATTTCAGCCTCCCGAAATCAACCGTGGCGCAGCGCGGATGCTGCAACAATATGTGCAGCGCCGCTGGCACAATGAACAGGCGCGTAACCCCTGCCTGCTCAACGGCATCGAAAAAGCCGTCGGGTGTGAATTCAGGAAGGATATAGCCCGGCAGCCCCGATCCAACCGCCATGATGCCAAGGCCTGTTCCGCCAATATGCGCACAGGGCATGGCGATCAGCACCACCTCGTCATCATCCCATTTGGTATAGGGCATGTCGGCATCATCGCTGTTGCGGCGCAGGCCAAAAAGGTTGCGGTTGGACAGAACCGCGCCCTTGGGATTGCCCGTCGTCCCCGACGTGTAAAGTTGCAGCACGGCATCATCCGGCCCGGCAGGATCAAAGGGCACGCGGACCGATGCTGCGATTTCTGCCCGGGCGCTGCTTTCGGTGACGATGCGCTCGACCAGCGGCAACTGGCCCGAAAGCTGCCCAGCAACTTCGTCAAATCCGGCTCCGGTGACCAGCAGCCTTGCCTGTGTATCATTGACGATAAAGGCCCATTCGGCAGGCGCAAGTCGCCATCCCACTGGCACCATAACAACGCCCATACGCGCCGCGCCATAAAACAGCGTGAAATACAGGTCGCTATTCTTGCCGATCCAGGCGATGCGATCCCCCTTTTTCAGGCCTGTACCGGTCAGCCAGCTGACAATATTCGCGGTCCATTGCTCCAATTGGCCATAGCTGTAGCTTCGCTCTGCCTCGCGTAAGGCCGGGCGGTCGGGGCGTTCCTGAGCCCAATGGCTGATAAATTCGTCAAATGTCAGCAAGTCGGCGACATCGCGCATTGTGAATCTCTCCTCTATCCCCACAGCATTGTCATTGGCCGACAATGTCCAGCTCTTTGTCGACGCGATGATTGTAACTGTCAATGTGGGCGCACATATCGGCGGGGTCGGCGCACGAATATGGCGTGCCTGTTTTTTGGGGAGTATTTGGGTCATGCATAAAGCCATTTCCACCATCTTGATTGCGCTTGCAGCGTCAACCGCTTCGGTCGCCTTTGCCGGGGCTGAGCAGGACCGCGAAATCGTCGTGGTCGGGCAATCGCTCAAGGATACGGAAAAGGCATGGCAAGATTGCATTGCCCGTGGCTGCCCCCCCGATGAAGAAATTCGCGCGGCCCTGGCTCATGCCGAAAACCAGTTTATCACAGGCGACTATCGCGATGCGCGTTCCACGCTGAGCAAAACGGTTGGCCGCAATCGCAAGCATGGCAAAGAATATCCCATTGAGGTATCCGACCTTTTCCGCGCCTCCAGCCGCATTGCCGAACATTTGGGCGAAGGCGACCTGTTCCGGCTTTCGGTGCTGGACATGCGCGATACGCTGCGCGAGGCGCTTCCTTCAAATGATGCCCGCGTGATGGTTGCCCAAATCGAAGTCGGCGACAGCCGGGCGAAGCTGGGCTATCCCAAAGAGGCGCTGCGCATTTATGAAAATGTGGCGAAGGACGCCACGGCTGCGGGCCATGGCCGGGTTGCGACCTTCGCCAATTTGCGCCGCTTGCTGCTGGAATATGAGATGGGCGACAAGGTCGATTCCGCTGCTGACATGAAAAAGGCAATAGCCGGGCTGCGCGAAATCGCCGAAAAGCCAATGGCCGGTGCAGAAGATTTTGGAATGATCGCGGAAGTCACCCTTGCCCGCATTGACCGCGACAGCGGCAATGCGGAATCGACCGCAGCCATTGTGAAGCGTTTTGCCGATCTGGGCGGTGTTAACCGGCCAATATTGCTTTCTTCCCAGCCCATCAAAAAACCGGACACCGATGGCTTTGACCAGAAAGAGGGCAATGTGCTGGCGAAAAGCCAGGGCAATTTGGAGGATCGCTGGGTCGACATCGGTTTCTGGGTGAACGCCAATGGGCTGCCGAGCGATATCGAGGTGCTGCGCTCATCCGGCGACACCGACTGGGTAAAGCCTGTGACCACCTCCATTGCGTCGCGCATCTATGCCCCGTTGAAGGGCAAAGATGGCGATACGGCGCCGGGCTTTTACATGGTTGAGCGCTACAGCCTGACCGCGC
>CAZNEO010000013.1:0-60545 GCA_964572205.1 uncultured Sphingorhabdus sp. | reverse complement strand
CCGAACAGGCCGGCTTTGCTTGCACCCAACCAAAGCCGGTTTTCATTTCAATGGGTGCGATTGCCCGCAATGACCAGTCATTGATCTGAATTATGAGCTTGATGTGCTGCATCGCGTCCCGGGCAGACGTTCCCATTGGAACGAAATCAACGATAACGCCGAACTCCCCCTCAAAATCAATGCCGTCTTCGACAGCAGGAAGCCGAATATCATCGGTTGGGCCATAGAATTTGTCTGACAGACCCTGGTACATCAGCGGTCGTTCGCTTTCGATAGGATCTTGACCGAAGGCGATTTGCATCAGTTCCCCATGCGTCGCAAATGCGGAGCCATCAAGCCATTGCCACGCGCGCGGTAGCGGGGCGCAAAATGTGTCCGGTGCAAGAGGCAGACCCTGGCCTTGCACCAACGCTTCTGCCAGCCGTTGCAATTCAGGCGCACAAGATCGCCAATTTTCGATCGCATTCTGGAGTGTGGGGGCTATTTGCGAAGCATCCTGATAAAATTGACCATCGGGCGATACAACCACCAGACGGCCGTCAGGCGAACCATTTTGAAGTGTCGCCAGTCGCATATCTTTTTCCTTATTCTATGGTAGAGAGCGCCGATGCCACCAACATGTCGAGAGACCCGTCATGGCAAAAGCCAAGCGAGTCTGCCATTCGTGTTGATAAGGCAGGCTGGGCACCGAAAGCCGCTTCGAATGCAGGATCGCTGTCATATCTTATAATGGCAGGGGATTGGCCCAGCTGGCGGGCCAATTGATGGACTAAATCAGCAAATCTTACGCGCAATGCCGGTAAATTGATCGAAAGTGCGGAATCAGAGACAAAGAGCGCATGCTTGATATTTTTCGCCACTTGCTGCGCTGACATGAGCCACATGGTTGCGTCGGCTGAAACCGGGACGCAATATTCCTCTCCATTTTTCAAGGCGTGAAACACGTCGCTCATAAAGGCGGACTTCATTTTTGTGTTAGCCTTTGGCCGTGCCACTATGCCCGGCAGACGCAAGGATATTCCTTGAACCGCGCCTCTTCGGCTTTGCGTCTCGATCCACATTTCCATCATCGCCTTATGGGAGCCATATAGCATTTTGGGAGCGATTGGGGTGTCATCATCAACAAGATGGGGCAAGGGATCGCCATATACGGCTATGCTGCTTGCGAAAATGAACTTGGGTCTTGATCCGGCCTCGGCCGCCGCAGAAAGCAGAGACATGGTCGCGTCGATATTCACGCGTTTTGCCAGCCTGGGCTCTTGTTCAGCTAATCCCCCCGGAATAGTTGCCAGATGAATGACAGCATCGCATCCACCGGCAAATACTTTGCGGACGACCGCTTCATCGGCAATGTCACCTTCAATGCCTGCCGCTCCGGACAGGCATTGATCGATAGCGATAACCTCATGCTCATCCGTCAAAAGCGGCAACAACGACCTGCCAACAAAACCGCCAGCGCCAGTTACGACAATCCGCACGGCTATTTGAGATTGGGCTCAAAAACACCATCGATCAGGACAAATGCAATCCGGCAATTTTTGTCGGTGCGGTTCGCCCATCCGTGGTTGGTGCCGCGCTGGACCACGATATCGCCGGCGCGCACCGTAGTCTCGCCCTCGTCCATGATCAGCACGATTTCGCCTTCCAATACGATGCCGTAATCAATTGTTTCGGTACGATGCATATGGGCATGACGTGACTTTTGCGCATCGAATGACGACGCATCGGCAGCGCCAATTTCGGCAAAATGGGCGCGTGCCTGTTCCGGTGTCATTTCGGCAAAACTGGGATCATCAGGTGGAATATCCAACACGCGAATGCGTGTTCCGTTTTTCGGCGGCGCCAGAATGATGCCGTCTTCAGGGGGTTCGCCCGAAGCTGAGTCGATTGGGGCAGGGGTCGCGCGTGTGTTCCACACTTCATAGAACATTGGTCCGGTTTCGCCGCCAATCCGCTGAATACGGGGCACAATGCCATCTTCCTGGATAATCGCCTGGCCTTTGGCATCGTGCCCGGTCACTATGCGCCGTACGGGTTGGTCGTTCATCATTTTGTCCTTTTTCTAAATTTGATTGGCGCCTGGCCGGGTTTTGGCATGTATCAGCGCCCAGATTGCACCCATCCCAATGACAATGCCGTAAATCTGCAAGGCTTGCGCCATACCGGCACTCGCGATTGATATGGCTGTAATGACGAGGGGCGCGAGAAACTGGGCCAAGAAAAAGGCCCCAGTCCATAATCCCATTCCGCGTCCGCGCACTTCCGGCGGAAGCTGCGCCATAGTCCAACTCGCCATATTGGATAACATCAGCCCGGCCCCGAGGCTTGCGACAACTGCAAAACATGAAATCAATGCAAAGCTAGTGCTTAAAGCAAGGCCGCCGTAGCCGATTGCGGCGGCGACCAACCCAAGCGACAATAAACGGGGACCGGTTTGGTGTTTCAGCCTGTGGAAAATGAACGAACCTGTCCCAATAGCCAGATTGCAAAGCGCCCCGATTATGCCAATTGTTCCTGGTGAGATTGTGCCTGACAGCTCCAGTATTGGACCCAGCTTGACATTGACGGTGTAGAAAATGATCCCAACTGCCAATGTAATCAGAACCAAAGGAACGACTTTCGCATAGGGGAAATGCGCATTGGCGCCCTTGTCCGACTTCGCCTTTTTTAACGGTTCGAACAACAAAAACGCTGCGGCAATCGCCACCGGAACCGCTAATCCGTAGAGAAGGAATGGCCCGCGTGAACCGAATGCATCACCTAAAATTCCACCAAGAGCGATGAGAACCGTCGCAGCGATGCCACCAACGGCGACTTGCAACGCGATCCATTTTTCCCGAGCATCGTCCTCGAAATAATCGCCTATCAATGTTGTAGCGACCGTCATGATTATCGCTTCGACAATACCAAGCGCGATACGTGCAGCAATTATTTCGAACAGGTTATCCAGGAACAACGGTATTGTTCCAAATAATGCGTAGAGCATGAGCGAGCCGACCAGCAGGTTTTTTCGGCCAACTCGATCCGAAATCCAACCCGCAATCGGCGAAAACAATGCTACGCATAGTGCCGGAACGGTAAGTGCCATTGGCACTAGAAATTCGGTTCCGCCTATAGTCCCAAATTCGCGTTGGAGTAAAGGAAGCACCGGAACCAGCGATACAATTGCCATGATCGGCATCACCGATGCGGCCAAAATTACAATGCCTTGGCGGGCATTTGCGTTAGAAATTGTCATTGTTCACTGCCGATCCAGTTAAAGGTCATCGGCACCTCTCGAAATGCAAAGCGATTGACGTGCCGCGCAATTGCAGTCTTGAGCCCCTCACGCTGCCCATCGGCCGTAGCTTCGATCCGGCACAACAAGCCGCCGTCCTGTGGCTTTAGCGTTGCAATGGCATTACCGGGCCAACAGGCACCGCGCGCGTCCTTGGGAAAGGTAATATGAAAGGAGTCGCCGTCTTGCTGCACGGTAAGATTATGCGCCCAGTGCTTTCCAAGCTGGGTCGCATATTTGGATGCGTTATCAGTTTTAACAAGGGTTTCAGCGACATATTTCATATGTGTTCCTCGGTAATCAGTGCTTTGAGTTTGCGCCGGAACCGAACCGCACCGGCATCACAAGCTAGCAGGATCGGGCTGGCGCCAATCCGCTGTGCAAGCGCTACACGTTCATGCTGTCGCTCGAGCATGGGCTTGTCCTCATTTATGAAGGCTTGAAGCAGCTGTTGACGTAGGAAATCGGTGAATTCGCGATCCTCGGTCAGAAACCGACGGGTCGAACAAAAAAAGTAATGCGTAAATCCATCATCGGCCGGGGTCATGTTGTGTAGCGTTATTCCTATGTCCTGCGGCGTCGGCGTCACACCTGTGGGAACGGCACAGACCGACAGTTTGATGAGTGAAGGCGGCAGCCATTCGACACTGATCGTCACATCGGCTTTCTCTCCATCGGGAATGGAAGAACGAAAAGCGGCGGGCGGGTCGCAATCCCGCGCTTCCCAGCTCGCCACCACTCGGTCGTCTTGCGTCGCGGAAGAGGCGCGCGATTGCACCATCATCCCGCCGAGGGTGGTCGGATGAAGGTAATCCGCGTGGCTCAGGTCCATGATGTTGTCGATCACCAGCCGGTAATCCGCATCGGTTGGTATATAGCCTTGAATCCGCGCCGCTTCGGGCGTTTCGTCGATGAACGAAAGGTCGGGCAGGGCATCGGGATCAGGGGCACCCTTGCCCATCCACACCCAGATCGCGCCATGGCGCTCCATGACCTTGAAGCTGCGCACTCTAATAGCGGAGGTCACAGGGCCATAGGGGTTGGCGGCGCAGCTGCCATCACCCTTGAAGGCGAGGCCGTGATACCCGCAAGTGATCACGCCGCCCGCGACTTGGCCTGCGGAGAGCGGAGCGAACCGGTGCGGGCACATATCAAGGACGGCGGACAGAGCGTCGTCCTCGTCTCGCCACATCAGAATAGGCAGATCGAGAATCTTGCGTACAAGCGGCTTCCCGCAGCAGACTTCCTCACCCCAGCCGAATTGGTACCAGCATTCTTCGAGCCATGCTTTGGGCAGCGCGCTCATCCCCAAACCTCGCGGGCCACCTCTGCGACACGGGTGAGCTTGTGCAGCTGAACCTCGTCAGTGATCCGGCGGCCCGTTGCCGTTTCGGCAGCCGAGGCAAAGCCACATTGCGGCGACAAGGCGAGCCGGTCGAGCGGATGAAAACGAGCAGCCTCGTGAATCCGTGTCTTGAGTTCGGTCACCTCTTCCATGCGGGTCCACTTGGTTGAAATAAGGCCCAGCACGATCAACTTGTCATCTGGCACATCGCGAAGCGGCTCAAAGCCGCCAGAACGCTGGTCGTCAAACTCCATCAGAAACGCGTCATATCCGGTTGCGGTCGCCAAGAGGCCCTTTGCCGTGGCTTCATACCCACCTTCGGCGATCCAGCTTTGCGTGCCGTTGCCTTTGCAGATGTGCAGCGCCTTGGTCACGCCCGGTAAGTCGATGTCACCCAGCGCCTTGATCAGCGCGGTTCCGACCTTGAGGAACCGTTCTGGGTCGATACCGCGCCGTGCATGATCCTCACGCACGCTGGCATCGACATAGACCTCGTTGAGCTCCGGCGCATCGATCTGGATGTAACGGCACCCGGCAGCGGCCAATTGCTGCATCCATGCCGCCACTACCTCTGCTGCATCCTCCATGAGCAGGAAAGGATCGGGGTAGGCGGCGCGTGACTTTTCGTTCCACATTCCGGTCAGCAGGCCGGGGCTAGGCAGCGTGACCTTGACCGGCTTGCTGGTGCGAGCAGAAGCGTAACGGTATTCCGAGACACCGGGACAATCGCGGGCCGAAATGCGCTCCGTTACCGTAAAGGGGATCGAAACCTCCATCGCAGTTTCTTCATCATGGCTGTGGAAGCGCACAGGATCGCTTGGCAGCATCGACAGGCCGTTGAGCCCGCCAATGAGAAAATCGAAGAAGATGTTGCGGCGCATTTCACCGTCGGTGACAATGTCGACTCCTGCCGCCTCCTGTATGCGCAGCGCTTCATCCACGGCACGATCGGCAATGCCTGCATAGTCGTCGGGAGACAGTTCTCCTGCGCGCAGTCTGCCCCGTGCCTCAATCAAATAGTCGGGGCGAAGCATCGATCCGACGACGTCGGCGCGGTGATGAGCATTGCTCATTGCGTTACGCCGCCAAGCGTTTCGGCGAACCAGTCTGAGATAAGGTCGCGGCCATAGGCCATATTATCTGCACCAACATGCTCGACGCCGCCTTCGCGGGCGGTGAAGATGACTTTCTCGCGCCGCGGTGAATGGGTCAATTGCTCATAAAGGTCGTCGGCATAATTTGGGCTAATCTGCCGGTCGTTAGCTCCATGGGTAACCAAAAACGGCACTTTGATCCGATCCATGTGTCCGTTGAGATTCATTTCAGTAGACTTTGCAAGGAAGTCCTCCATGTCGCTGGCGCCGAAGGCCCACATGACATGTTGCCAATAATGCGGCACGGGGTTCTCACCTTCGCGCTGCAGGCGTTTATCCTGCACCTCGCGCCAGTTATGATTGGCTCCCCATACCGCGCCACTGGCAAAGCGTGGTTCGTAGGCGACGGCGCGCGGTGCAAAATGCCCGCCCAGCGAAATGCCCGTCATGCCGATTTTCGAGGCATCAACGCGCGGTTGAGCTTCTAGCCAATCGACGGCTTTCGAGGCCCAGCTTTCGGAATGGGGGTCAACTGGCAGATCTTGCAAGCGCAAGGCTTCGCCCGAACCCGGCTGGTCGACGCATAAAGTGGAAATCCCCCTGCGCGCCAATTCTTCGGGAAGGCGGGTCCAATAAAGCAATTCCTTGTTGCTATCCAATCCATTGCAGAACACCACCGCGCCCTTCGGGCCGTCACCGCGTGCTTCGGTCCACAATGCGGGCATGGTTCCTTCGGCAAGGGGGATTTCAATCCGCCGCCGGTTGATTTTACCCAGTTCGCTTGACCGGTCAAAAGCCGCGCGCGCCTTTAAAAATGTATCTTTGCGGCCCGCACTGCCATGCGCCTGCATCCGTTCGGCGGTGAACAGATAGAGAGAGGCCCGTTCCAGCTTGTTGGAAGCCGAGAAGTTGCGTCCCTTAGCCTCATCCTCTGAAGCCAGTTCCAGCAATTTTTCACCCATTGCGGCCCATTGCTGCATGAATTGCGGCGTACCTGCGTCCGCGCCGTTGTTTGCTGCGTCCCGTATCGGCTGGCACATATCGATAATTTCACCGATTTGGCCGCCGCTCTCCATTGCAATGGCGACGGAAAGATTCCAGATATAGTTCGGAAAATATTCAAACAGCGCCATCGATTAGAGCTCCGCTGCATGAAAGAGGCGAGGATCGGGCGCAGGATGTGGCATAGTCTGCGGACCGCCGACGCCCACACCCCATTGATCCATAACATGCGGGGCAGGTTCGTGAACCGTAGCCTGATGATTTTCGAAATCAACTTCCTCAAGTTCTGACGTATATTCGACCGCAAAACCTGCAGGTGTGGTAAAATAACTGAAGGTGTTATTGCCAGCGGTGTGGCGACCAGGTCCCCAGCGTACATCTGTGCCCCGCTTACGTAGGCGGCTTAACCCGCGCATCATGTCATCGACGGTCAACATGTCAAAGGCGACATGGTTGAGGCAAGGCGGACCAGGCAGCACCGCGATCCGATGATGGGCATCATTGCACCGCAAAAAGCACATGAAATCGCCGAGCCAGTCGGAGACCTTCATGCCCAAAACATCGGTAAAGAATTTGACCATGGCCTGGTGATCGGGCGAGTGCAGCACAATGTGGCTGATTTTGACTGGGATGCCCTCCCACCGCTCCATTGGTCGTTTGTCTCCCCGTGCTACGTCGCTGCTAATCTCATATGGTAGGCCATCGGGCGAAAAGAAGCGAAACCCAAAGCCGCCACCCGGCGCGTCGATATCCCTTGGTTCATGAATGATTTTGCAACCCGCGCCCTGGACCCTGGCATAAAGGTCATGAACATCAGAGGCGCTGTCCGCAGCAAGTGCAATTACCTCCACACAATTGGTATCGCTTTTGTGAATACGCACAACATGGTGCTCATCATGCCCATGCGTTTTAAACCAAACAGTATCGTCCGTGGCTGCTACCTCTAAAAGGCCCCAGTCATCGACGTAGAATTTCCGCTCGACATCGAATTCATCGACGCCGTAGCCGATATAACGGATTTCGGTAATGCGGCTCATGGGAGGGCCTCTTCTTTCTTTGGTTTTGGTTGTTTGGGCATGTTTTCTGCATCGCAAATCTAGTCAGATTGGCTGAGCCACAATTTTGAACATTTCCTTGGTCGCTTCTGCATTGTCGACCGGTGGACCTTTGCCTAGCTGACCGTGACAAATGGCCAGCGACTTTTCGACGATGTACTTGCATCGATCGAACCGACGATCGCGATAGGCGCGAAACGCGGCCTCTGGTGTTTCATGGCGCGACAGTTCGTCAGCCAGAACCAGGCTATCCTCGATAGCCATGCCTGCCCCTTGGCCGAGGTGCGGCGTTGTCGCATGGACGGCATCGCCAAGCAGGACGACGCGTCCATTGTGCCAATCACCATAGAGCATCATTTGCTCAAGAGGGCGATAGACCACGCCTTCGTCATCGGTGATTGCACCGGCCAACGCCTTGATTTGCGGGGCGGCCATCGCCAGTTTCGCCCGCATGGTGGATGCTATGCCATTGGTAAGATAATGCGGCCGATCAGGCTCAGGCGTAGTGATATACATGTACATCAATTCGACGCTGATCGGTACCAAACCGATACCTATCGGACCATTATAGACATGAAGGGCATTCAAATCCGCGGGACGCTTGAAATTGTACCGCCATACCGATTGCCCTGTAAATTCGGGCTGAGGCGCATCGGGCATGATCTTGCGCCGTGTGTCTGAATATACGCCATCCGCCCCCACGACGATGTCATACTCGGCGACTTCGCCGTCGGACAGGGTAACGCGAACACAGTGGCCCCTATCCTCGATTTTATTGGCCACAACACCAAGACGAACCTCGGCACCGGATGCTTTGGTTCGGTCTCCCAATACCTTGTGTAGCGCTGGTCTTCCGATGCCGACATTGGCGGGATAACCTTCTGCTAGCCGAGGTGCCGGCACCTCTGCTACTTTGGTGCCATCCGGACTGTGGATGGCGATGAAGTCGAATGGCACGCCAGCAGCCAAATAGTCGTCCAACAAATCAAGGCTGGCCATTGCTCTGATGACATTGGATTGCTGGATGATCCCCACGCCATAGACCGACCAGTCCGGATCCCGTTCGATAACCGTTACCCGATGTCCTTTTTGCCTCAGCGCTATGGCTGCGGTAAGTCCCCCAATTCCGCCACCGATTACGAGAGTGTTGAGTGTCAGCATAATCAGAAAACATCCATGTCACGGCTGATGACAACCGGGCCCACGAAATGGGCGGCTATCATCCGAAGATATTCAAAATGCCGCGGTGAATTCGGCTCGGCACCCGCAAAATGGGTGATTACCAATCCTTTCACACGGGCCCGTGCGGCCATCTCGCCGACATCGCGGGGCAACAGATGATGCTGGCGAAGATGCGTTTCCATCGCCCCCACGCGGTCATCGGGCATGCCCTTGTTCAATTCGCGGACCGACGCGATGACCATGTCGACATCCATCATTTCAGCGATCAGCAGATCGGCATCACGTGCCAGTTCCTCAACAGCGGAACTCGGCCCCGTATCGCCCGTGTAAACAATTGAACGCCCCGGCAAATTGAACCGATAAGACAGCGATTCAAATTTTCCTTCGTTGGGACTCCCAGCTGCAAAGCTGTAATGGGTGTTGTTGCGAACCTGAACAGGCACTCCGTCAACATCTACCTGGCTGCCGTCCCTTAGCTCAACCACCTCGACATCATCTCTGGGATCGTCGAACGGTGCGCCGGGAACGCCATAGCCGGCCGTCGCACCGGGCAGCATCGACGCAACCAAACCGGCGACCATCTCTTGTGTTCCCGGCGGACCATAAATTTTGATCGGACCGGCTGCCGAAGTCTGAAATCTCAGCCCTAATATGGCTGCCAGCCCACCCGTGTGATCAAAGTGGAGATGGCTGATAAAGATGCCATCCAATTCCGCCGGACGAACTCCAGCGCGTGCCAATTGGCCGATTGTGCCATCACCAGCATCCACTAAAAATCGGTTTCCATTAAAGGTCAATAGGTTGGCAGGCTGGGACCTGCTTGGAATCCCTATCGGCCCAGCGCGAGTTCCAAGCGTAATCCAGTTGCCGCGGTCATCAGCATTACGCGGAGCGACAGATTGCTCAACCTTTTGAGCCGCAGCGTTCAACGGAAGGGCAGTGGCGACCAATGCGCCAACTGCACTCAGCCATAGTCGACGCATTGTGTTACCCCCCTCAAAAGTTGACGGTTGCCCGCAAGCCATAGGTTCTTGGCGGCTGGTGCACCCCACCGACAATGTTCCCAGCACCAACTTGAACCACGCTCAGCACGCGCTCATTGGTCAGGTTGCGGACAAACGCGTTGATTGACCAACGATCGTCTGGTCCTGCCAATTCAAGAGATGCATCAACATTGATGTCTCCACCAATGCGACCAGCCGGGATGTAAGCAAAACTGACTTCTCGCCCGCTGCGGTAACGCCCGTCCACTGTTCCGGTAATCTTGTAGTCGCCCAGTTCCAGAACTTGTTCGATGCCAAAATTAGCGCTCCATTTAGGCGAATTCAGTGCTTGCTTCCCCGAACAATCGACATCGAAAGACCTAACAGGGGCGAGTACCTGTGTCGAACGGCAGCCCGTTACCGGGAGTAAGAAATTTGGCGGATCTGACGCTGCCGACAGGTCCCGCTGGTTGAACGAAAACTGGTCATAGGTGGCATCAAGATATTGGACACCGCCCCTTAGACGGGTTGTGTCGGTCGCAAGAAATTGGAAGTCGATTTCTGCGCCTTTGTTCGTTGAACGCCCCACATTGCGCGTGAAGAACGCGTTGTTGCCATCTGAGTCAACGCCCAGAGCCGACAATTGCTGCCCACGATATTTCCACAGGAAGAGTTCCAGATTGATCTCAAGCCGGTTGTTCATGAAACGGTTCTTCATACCGAGGGTGTAAGCGTCGATATATTCCGGATCATAGGTTTCACGGCCCCGAGCAACATTGAAACCACCCGCACGGAAGCCGTTCTCGAAACTCGCATAAAGGAGATTATCGGACGTCAGATCATATTCGATTGCCGCCCGATAGGTTATCTCACTATCGCCCGCGCTTTGTTGAATGCGGTTTGGTGTAATTACGATCAAGGCGCCCGGCCCGAATACTGCCGGGGCAAAGAAATTCAGCGGGCCGTAGGGGAATGCCTGGCCAACCCCATTTGTGCCTGAAGGGTTGAAGTTTACCGACGGATTACGGCCCGGTACCGGAAACAGGCTCCCCGGCAATTGCGCCAATGAATCCTGCAATGTCAGACCAACCGGAATTGTCGGCACATGATTGCAACGCGGCGGACTGGCAACACTTCGGCAAACACCCGCTGTCGAGGTCGCAAACGCGTCGATAGATCGGTTTTCATCGGTGTAACGAAGGCCGCCCACAAGTCGCAATGAGTCTGATAGGTTGAACGTTGCTCGGCCGAAAATTGCCAATGACTCTGTCGAGGAATCAAATCTGTTATGTGTAACGGTGCTGAACTGGTTGAAGGAGTTGACCCCTTTCACCCTCTCATCAAAATAGAAAGCACCCGCCAGCCAATCAACCGGGCCGATCGTACCAGAGAGCCGACCTTCCAGACTAAACTGTTCCGCCGTGTCCTGATTGATCGCCGCCTTGAATGGGGGGCCATTGAACTGATTGTCCAATTCGGAGCGTCTATATGCAGGAATGACGACCAGATCGACTGCACCCAAATCAAAGTTGATTTCGGCATTGGTGCCAAAATAGCTGTCGTCGCGGAATGGATAGGCATAACCGGAAAAAGATGAAAATAACGGTGCGGCAAAGATGTTGCTGGTGAAGGCGAGCGATGCCGGCGTGTGAAGACCGGTATTTGGAGCAGACACATTAGCTGGCGCCGGATTAAGGTTCCACCCGGGAACAGGTAGGCTCAAACGTCCAACTTGTGGCGGAGGAGCCAGGTTATAGTTGCCAAGAATTGTCGTCCCGGCCCCTATACCAGTCTGGGTAGCATAATCGACTGATAAGCGAATGTTAAAATTATCGCTTGGCTCAACATATAACTGACCACGTATGGCAAAATCCCGCGCATCGTCCGTGCCATCGGCATTGTAACCATCACGTCGATTAATCAAACTTGCGATGCGTATGGCACCATCGTCTCCGATGGGTAAGTTGACAGCGCCCTCCAGCATGACTGCGTCATAATTTCCGTAAGAGGCCGACAGGCGAGCACTGGTTTCGCCAAGCTCGGGTCGCTTTGGCAATACATTGATTGCTCCGCCGGTGGCATTGCGCCCGTATAATGTCCCTTGCGGCCCTTTAAGCACTTCCACTGCACCAACGTCGAGAAACGACACAATGGTGGATGAAGGACGACCGATATAAACACCATCAACGTTGAATGCGACCGCCGGATTTGTATAGCCGTTATTGGTGAAGTTGCCGACACCCCTCACGAAAAACCCGGTATTTGCGCCGCCGCCTTGCGTAACGTACAACGCTGGCGCGATACGGTTGAGGGCCGTGGAATCGGCGACGCCTGCACGCGTCAGATCTTCGGCCGTTGCCACATTTATCGGAATGGCTGTGTCTTGGAGCGATTCAGGCTTTCGCTGGGCCGTTACAATGATTTCTTCCAGGCCACCTGATTCATTCTCTTCAGCTGGCACATCCTGTGCGAACGCGGCCGGGCTTATTGTTGCCAGTGAAATTGCGCCAAACGCACATCCTCCTCTGAATAGCATATATCTTTTCATGACATCCTCCGGGTTTAAATTTTTTTGATTCTCGGGACGCGTTTTGCAGCCGGTAATCTAGCAGTCAAATTTATTGATTTTGTCTATAATAACAAATATGGTTCATATATGCGGCTTGAAAAATTTGACCTAAACCTGCTTGTTGCCTTTGACACATTGGTGTCAGAAGGCAGCGTAACCGGTGCAGCCAGGCGTTTGGGGGTGACGCAATCGGCAATGAGCGCTGCGTTGAAGCGGCTTCGTGAAAGCCTGAACGACGACATTCTCGTTCAGGATGGCAAGAGAATGATTCCTACGCCGACGAGCCTGATGCTGGCGCCTGAAGTAAGGGCTGTTATCCAGCAGGTGCGAGGACTGCTCGCCACCGGAACAACATTCGATCCGCTGATATCGAACCGGTGCTTTCACATTGCGGCATCCGATTACATAGCAACGGTCGTTATTGCACCGCTGGCAAAACGGCTTGGTTCGATAGCGCCCGGAGTTTCGATGAAGCTTTCGTCGCCACGCGCAGTTTCGCCATTGATGTTGAGTCAGGGCGAACTCGATCTCTTTCTTACGCCCGAACAGTTCACCAACCCGGATCAACCACGGGAACTGCTGTTTGAAGAACGATATGTTATCGTTGGTTGCGTTCGAAACAGGATGCTGGAAAAAATGGACCGGCATTTGTTTTCACAATGCGGCCATGTCGCGGTCCATATTGAAGGACGGCAGACCTATGCAGAGCAAATCATACGAGATCTGGGTATCGAACGCCGGGTCGAAATTGAAGTGCCATCGTTCATCCAGGTGCCTTGGCTTTTGCCCGGAACCAATCGAATCGCTCTGATGCATGAAAGACTGGCATGTCTCTTAGCTGCTGACTTACGACTTGCGATCGTGCCAGCACCGTTTGACATTCAGCCAATGCGTGAAATGATCCAGTATCACTCGACACGTGAAAAAGATGCCGGGTTGATCTGGTTGCGGGCGCAATTACATGCGGTGGCCAAGGAGCAGCAAATGCCATGAAGTGACCCCCAAAATATGACGCTAGGGAATGATTAGCGGGAGGCGTTTTGATATCCGATACCATATCCGTAGGGAAACAACGCCCCATCGGCTGTTTCGGTATAGCCAGGCGCATCAGAATGCTGACTGGTTATCGGGTCCCTTGACCTTGGCAGTGCAAAGGGAAGGCGCCCGCCAGGTGCTGCAACCCCGAAAATGACATCGAGCAAGGCTTGGTCACTCACTCCGAAATTGGCGATGAGCGCACCTGCTTCTTTCACCCCGCTTTCGTCATCGAGGACAAAGGGGTGACGGAAGTAGACCGAAATCACGACCTTTCCGGGATTTCCCGCTTCGCGCATTGCGGCCTGGATGTGGGAAAGCGATGGGGTCATCGACCAGCTTTGGGCATTGGCGATGTCGGACAAAGCTAGCAGGTTGGACTCCCACGGAAAGGCGCCGCCGAAAATCATGCCGCTGTCGAGGCAGCCGTCGGCGCTTTCCGCAAGGCTCGGCTTTTCCGGCTCGTAAACGCACGGGTCTTGCGAACCCCATGTCGACTGGCGCATTCCAGTCCGCGGATCGACCAAGGGGAATTCGGGCGCAACGGCTTTTCCACCTGTACCAGCATCATTCGACCGATACGTGCGCGCACCCGCATTATTGATCATTATTTTTATCAGAATAGCATCGGTATCGTTGGGAACGGGCGGGCGTTTTTCGACATTGCCATCGGTGACCATGATGCCGCGGCCAGTGAAATCATTTGCTTTAAAGCCCAATGTATAGACTTTGCTACCAGCCTTCAGGGGAAGCAGCGCATTTCGATTTTGCAACAGCACGATCGATTTTCGCTGAATATCGAGGCCAAGCGCGCGGTTCTCCGGCTTGCCAATTTTTGAAGCGGCGGCGTCGGCATTGACATAAGGATTTTCGAACAGGCCAAGCTGAAACTGTTCAACCAACAGGCGCGTCACCGCCGGGTCGATATGCTTGCGTTCATCGAGCAAGCCTGCCGACACCAGATCGGTAATGGTTTTGTTAACGCTAAATTCCGACAACACATCAGTGCCGCTTTTGATTGCAATCGCGGTGCGGTCTGCGGGGCCGAATGGTTTGCCGGTTGCCGGATTGGTACGATAGCTTTCCAGCCCCCAACCGCGCGTTTCGATGACGCCGCTGTCCGAATTGACATAGCCCTTGAAGCCCAGTTTCTTGCGCAGCAGATCGGTGACGATCTGCTTTGAAAAGGCCATGCCGAATTCATCATATTTGACACCCTGATAGGTCACGCCAATTGGCACGCCGTAATAGGGCATGATCGACGAAACACCGCCTTCAATTGCCGCCCTAAAGGGTTTCAGATGGTAGCCGAAACCATATTTTCCGCTCGGGTCGGTGTAGATCTGGTTCTTGCCAAAAGTGTAATGCGGGTCCCAACCCATTTCCTGCGGCCCGCCGCCCGGGAAATGTTTGAGCGTTAAGGCGACTGCCGATTTTGGCGAGAGCGATGTCCCGTCTTTGCGAACCGGCCCTTGCAGGCCACGCACGAGTTCGCGGACGATGTCCGTCATCAGATCGGCGTCTTCCGTGAAGGTTTCGTGCGCGCGGGCCCAGCGAGGCTCGGTGGTCAGGTCCGCCATATAGCCATACATGCTGCGCAGGCCGATGGCCTTCCATTCCTCCGCCATCACTCCGGTGAAATCGCGGATGATACGCATATCGCCTTTGAGATTTGCGGGGATCGCACCATCGGGAGTCACCGGCGCGCCGGCACCTAGTGCAGCTGCGGCAAGACCCGCTTCTTTGGGGAATTCAGTGAAGGCCCCAGCACCTGCTGCGATGCCGAACATCGGGTTGGTTTCGACATGGTTGCGCGCGTTGTCCTTGAACAGGCCGGGGATGCCCAGTCGCCCGGCTTCGAGACGCTCCTGAACGGCGTTGGTGAAGCCAGCCATTTGGCTTGGCGTCTGGGCATAGCCGCCGCGCAGGGCAAAGCCGGTCAGCTTGATGCTGCAATCGGGGGCTTGGGTGGTCACCTTTGCGCGCAAAATGAAGCGGGTCATTTTCTGTGTATCGATCAGGTCACGTCCGCGTTCCGATATACCGCCGCCACAATCGGGATTATTGGTTGCGATCAGCATCATGCCCGCTTTCTCAGCGAGGGTCATGCGGTGGACCAGATCAGTTGCGCGCTTCTCGGCTGGAAGGCGCCAGTCTTCGTAAGCGTCCAGAAGACCGTTGGCGTTAAGGTCTTTGAAGCGCAGCCCTTTGGCTGTGATGATTGGCTTTGCGCGCGCGCCCAATTCGGGCTGTGCGGGTGCCGCCAGCAAGGGTGTCGTAAAAACAGCCACCAGCAACCCGGTCAATGCTTTGCGCATCCTCGCCTCCGTCAATTCAAAGCTGAAACAATGAAGTCCCGGTCTGCGGCGCTTGGGGGCCAGTCGCTGGCCATTGGACCATTGCTATCAAACAATGCCGCGCAGATGCCTTCCACTCCCGCGTTATCCCATTTGGCTTTGAGCGCACCCGCCAGTGGATCGTCTACGGGGCCGTTATCGCCGCGAACATGGAGGAGCCACGCGGCGAGCGCTGTCAATATGGCCGGACATTGCCGCCCTTGCTTCTGGTGAAAGGCAAGCGTTTCCAACCATCGTTGCGGAATTTTCTGGCTGCCATCCATGGCGATCTGGATCAGCCGATGGTTGAGCGCGGGGTTTTTGAAGCGCTCGATCAGGGCATTGGCATAAGTGTTGAGGTTTTGGCCCGGCGCGGGTGTCAGGCTCGGTGCTGCCTCGTCGCGCATCAGGCGGTCAATCAACGAGGCAAGTTCGGGATCGCCAATCGCCTGATGGACAAATTCATGCCCGCGCTGCAGCCCGAGATAGGCAAGCGCGGAATGGGCACCATTGAGCATCCGCAACTTGGCAGCTTCATAGGCATGAACGTCAGAGGTGATCTGTGCGCCATGCGCTTCCCAATCGGGACGCGGGCCTGCGAACCTGTTTTCGATCACCCATTGACTAAACGGTTCGGTGACCACTGCGGCTTCGTCGCGCATTCCGATGAGCGCTTCGATCTGTTGCCGGTCTCCATCGGTTGTCGCCGGAACGATCCGATCGACCATCGTTGAGGGGCAGGCGCATTCGGCCTGAAACCAGCCGACCAGCTCCGGGGCATGAATGGAGAGATATTCGCGCATCAACCGTTCGAGTTGCGCACCATTGCCCGCCAGATTGTCGCAACTGAGCAGCGTCAGGCCGGATAGTCCGGCTTCCTTGCGACGAGCAAAAGCCTCGGCCAGATAGGCGTAAGCCGAGCGGTCATTGGCGAGCGCAAGGTCAAGCGAACCGTCGGGCGCACGGCAATAGCCCTTTTCGGTGATGGTAAAGCTGGCGATATGGGTGGTGGGTGCGGCGAGCGTTGCAACCAACCGCTCGCGTTCCTCCGAGGCAACGATTACGTCGGCGACAGCCCCGATAATCCGCGCCTTACTCCCGGCAGCGCTTCGCTCGACCAGTGTGTAAAGCCCGTCCTGTGGACGCATCTGGTCACGAACCGCAGGCGAGCGCAGCGAAACACCAAGGATATGCCAGTCGCCTTGGACGGCGGCCATCGCATCGTCGGTAAAGGCAGCCATATGCGCGCGGTGGAACGCGCCGATCCCGAAATGGACAATGCCGCTCCCTCGCCCTTCACGGTCATAGCCGGGGCGGGCGACGCTTGCAGGGAGCGCGCCAAGATGGGCAGCTGACAGTCTCACAGCTTATATGCCGCCTTCGCCAGATTGTAGCTGAGGTCGACGGCCAGTTCGGCAGCCTCCCATTCCTCCATCCGGTGTTCGACGACCAGTTGCGCCAGCCAGCTGCAGTCCATCCGCCGCGCAACATCATGGCGGGCGGGTATCGACAGGAAGGCACGTGTATCATCGTTGAAGCCGACGGTGTTGTAAAAGCCGGCGGTCTCGGTCGTCATCTCACGGAAGCGGCGCATGCCTTCGGGGCTGTCGTTGAACCACCATGCTGGGCCAAGCTTCATCGCGGGATAGTGGCCGGCCAGTGGGGCCAGTTCGCGCGCATAGCTCGTCTCGTCCAGCGTGAAGACGATGAAGCTGAAATCGGGATGATTGCCATATTTGGAGAGCAGCGGGCGCAGCGCGTGGACATATTCGCACGGCAGCGGGATGTCCGCGCCCTTGTCGCGCCCGAAACGGTCGAAGATGGCTGGATTGTGGTTGCGATAGACGCCGGGATGAAGCTGCATCACCAAACCGTCCTCGATGCTCATCCCCGCCATTTCCGTGAGCATTTGCGCGCGGAATAGTTCGGCATCTTCGGCGGACACATCTGCTTTGGTAACGCGTGCAAACAAAGCCTCCGCTTCGGCTGGCGACAGGTCAGCCGTGCGCGCGGTGGGGTGGCCATGGTCAGTCGAAGTTGCACCCATCGTGGCAAAGAAGGCCCGGCGATTGCGATGTGCGGCGAGATAGCCCCGCCAGCTGAAACAATCTTCGCCGGTCAGATCGGACAATGTCTTCAGATTATCGAGAAAACCCTCAAATTCCGGATCGACCACCGGATCGGGGCGATAAGCGGTAATTACCCGACCACCCCAGCCACTCTCGCGGATCTCTTTATGATGGCGCAGATCGTCGAGTGGATTCTCGGTGGTTGCGATGACTTCGATATTATAGCGCTCGAACAGTGCGCGAGGGCGGAAAGCGGCGGTCGCCAGCTTGTCCGTGATCACGTCATAATAATGGTCAGATGTGCCTGCGCCGAGCAGCACGTCAATGCCGAAACTCTCCGCAAACACCCAGTCGAGCCACATCCGCGAGGGCGTCCCGCGAAACAGATGATAGCGTTCGGCAAACAGACGCCAGCTTTCTCGCGGGTCGGCATCCGGGTTTCCAATGCCGAGCGCTTCGAGCGGTACGCCCTGCGAATAGAGCATACGAAAGACATAATGGTCGGGATGCAGCAGCAACTCCGCCGCATTGCCGAAGGGGGCGTCCGTTGCCCACCATTCGGGGTCGGTATGCCCATGCGGACTAATGATCGGCAGCGCTGCTACCTCCGCATAGAGCCGCAGGGCTACAGACCGGGTTTTGCTATCGGACGGAAACAAGCGGTCGGGGTGGAGAGCGAGGGGGAGGCTCATATTACGTTCGAATAACGATTTCGTTTCGCCGCTGCCGCCTTGCGGGCTTCCTCAATGGCCTTTTCTTCAGTGGCAAAGAGCAGACTGTCGAGCACCGACGAGAGGTGCGTGCGCATCGCCGCGCGGGCGGCTTTAGGGTCGCGATTGCGCAAGGCTTCCAGTATCGCGCTATGTTCGTCGACTACGGGCTTGATTTTTGCAAAACGGGCCTTGGCGTGCAGTAGCGCGCTTTCGGGTGATGTGCGGCGCAGTTTCCATAATTCTTCGATGGTCTGATAGACCGCAGTGTTGCGGGTGGCGCGGGCGATGGCGAGGTGGAATTCACGGTCGGCCTCTTCGGTTCCGCCCTCGGTCTGGTTCTCAAGCGCAATATCCTCGACACGCTTGGCCAACTCCTCAATCTCTTCTTCGCTTATTTGTGTCGCTGCGAGGGCCGCCGCTTCGCTTTCGAAAAGCAGGCGCGCCTCGGTCAACTCAAAGGCGGTGACGTTGAAGCCGGGAATGTCTTCCTTGCCGGGCAGCCGTTTCACATAGGCACCCGATCCCACCTTGACCTCGACAAGCCCTTGCACTTCGAGCGCGATTATGGCTTCGCGTACCGTCGGACGGCTGACATCATATTCGGCAGATAATTCGCGTTCAGCCGGCAGCCGGTCGCCCACCGCATATTTGCCGGTTGCAAGTTCGTTGAGGAGCTTACGCGCGAGCTCCTGATAGAGGCGATCCTGATTTATCATATTTTGGCCTTACCAATAAGTTTGAACTTGACAGGCCAAAGGCCGATGGTCAAGTATAAATTCTGCATTTTAGCGCGAGATTGGGGAATTCGATAGCGCCATGAAGATCACCGCAGCGAAAGTCATCGTCACATGCCCCGGGCGCAATTTTGTGACGCTGAAGGTAACTACCGATCAGGGCGTCTACGGCATCGGCGATGCGACGCTCAATGGCCGTGAACTATC
Organism: uncultured Sphingorhabdus sp.; assembly: GCA_964572205.1. GTDB lineage: Bacteria > Pseudomonadota > Alphaproteobacteria > Sphingomonadales > Sphingomonadaceae > Sphingorhabdus_B. The sequence continues at coordinate 40,944 of CAZNEO010000013.1, read as the reverse complement.
GGTCGTATCCTATCTTGAAGATCATGTGGTGCCGTGCCTGATCGGCATGGACCCGCGCCGGATTGAGGATATCTGGCAATATCTCTACCGCGGTGCTTATTGGCGGCGCGGGCCGGTTACGATGCGCGCCATTGCCGCCGTCGATGTTGCCCTATGGGATATCAAAGCGAAGATGGCAGGCATGCCGCTTTACCAGTTGCTCGGCGGTCGTAGCCGTGACGGCGTCATGGTCTATGGCCATGCCAATGGCAGCAACATCGCGGAAACCGTTGATGCCGTCGGCCACTATATCGACATGGGCTATAAGGCGATCCGCGCACAGACGGGGGTCCCCGGCATCAAGGACGCTTATGGCGTCGGCCGAGGCAAGCTTTATTACGAACCGGCCGATGCGGCCCTCCCCAGTGTTACAGGCTGGGATACGCGCAAGGCACTTAATTATGTGCCCAAGATGTTCGAAAAGCTGCGCGATGCCTATGGCTTTGACCATCATCTGCTGCACGACGGACACCACCGCTATACCCCGCAAGAGGCGGCAAATCTGGGCAAGATGCTTGAGCCTTACCAGCTGTTCTGGCTGGAAGATTGCACCCCGGCAGAAAATCAGGAGGCATTCAAGCTGGTCCGCCAGCACACGGTAACTCCGCTAGCTGTCGGCGAGATTTTTAACACCATCTGGGACTGCAAGGATCTGATCCAGAACCAGTTGATCGACTATATCCGCTGCACCATCGTTGGCGCAGGCGGCGTCACGCATCTGCGCCGCATTGCTGATCTGGCGAGTCTTTATCAGGTTCGCACCGGCTGCCACGGCGCAACCGACCTGTCGCCGGTCACGATGGGCACCGCACTCCATTTCGATACCTGGGTCCCCAATTTCGGAATCCAGGAATATATGCGCCACACCGAAGAGACCGACGCGGTATTCCCGCATGATTATCGTTTCGACAAAGGCGAATTGTTCTGCGGCGAAACCCCGGGACACGGTGTCGATATCGACGAGGAACTGGCCGCCAAATACCCTTACAAGCCGGCCTATCTGCCCGTCGCGCGGCTCGAAGATGGCACGATGTGGAATTGGTAATTGGTCAAAAATCGAAAGCGCATCGTCTGTATCGGTGAGGCGATGCTAGAGCTTTCCCGAAAGGGAGCGGACTGGCGGCTTGGCTATGGTGGCGACACGCTTAACACCGCGATCTACCTCGCGCGGGCGGGGTATGACGTTGCCTATCTGACAGCGCTCGGCCATGATCCATTCAGCGCAAAACTGAAGTCTGAATGGGCGGCAGAAAGCATAGATACCTCGCTGGTCCTCGATCACCCGACACGCGCAACTGGCCTATATGCGATATCGACCGATGATCGCGGTGAGCGTAGCTTCGCCTATTGGCGCGAAACCAGCGCAGCGCGCGAGATGTTCGCAATCCCCGGTATCGAGTCTGCGCTGGTGATTGCCGAGCACGCAGACCTCATCGCTTATTCGCTGATCACGCTGGCCATATTGCCACCTGAAGCCTGGGAGCAGCTCTTCGCCCTGTGCCGCCGTGCCCGCGCGCGTGGAGGCAAAGTCGCCTTCGACGGCAACTACCGCCCCCGATTGTGGGGCAGTGTAGAAGAAGCCCAAGGGGCGCGCGATGCCGCCATCGCCTGCGCTGATATTGGATTGCCTACACTGGAGGATGAAACCCTGCTGTCGGGCGAAGCCAGCGCTGAAGCCGTGGCCGCGCATTGGAGCAAGCTAGGCTGCGCTGAAACCATCGTTAAACTGGGCGCTGACGGCGCTTGGCTTCCCAATGGCGATATACTCCCGACACCCGAAGTCTTGCACCCTGTCGACACAAGCGGCGCAGGCGATGCCTTCAACGGCGGCTATCTCGCCGCGCGGATGGATGGGGCGTCAGTTGCGGATGCTGTGATCGCCGGGCACCGACTCGCGGGCTGGTGTGTGATGCGGTCGGGGGCGATTCCGCCTATATCTAGCCCTGTCGTCTGATGCTCTCCATGGCCCAATCAACCACAGCTTGTTGCTGATGCCGGGTCGTTACGGGACCATCTGCAGTTGATCGGATAGTCCGACTGGAGATGTTGAAACACGCATTGTAGGTTCGACCGATTTGCTGCACTTGGAACCCGCTCGCTAATGCAGCAACTATGAACATGCCGTTTGAAACATAATTTCCGAGATGAGTATGCTTCCCTTCGCGACGAGAAAGACCTTCAGCCCGATGTTTCAATCCGTAGCTACTAAAATTGTGATTTATGGTTTTCCGACGCCCCTGCATTTCGAGATAAATCATTGCCAACTCGAACTCGTCCATTGATCGGTCATGCATCGCTTCTTTTCGCCGGTATTCAAACTCCAGTTGCCGCCCTTGAAAGGTTAATGACCGATCTGAGTCGTAGACGATCCCAGAGTGATCAAAGCCTCTCGGGGTCAAACTTTGATGTTCGTTCAAAATTCTTTCGACAACAACTTTCGCCATTGACCTCGAAAAGCCCCTGCCATCGTTGTCGTTCGCGGATTCTAAGCCGAGCGATTTCAAAAAGACGGTCTCATTCGGCGCTACACAACTTGGAGCGATCGAAAGCTGCTTACGCATTGCTGCGTAGCTGTTGTACCCTAGTCCCTTCGCAGCAGCTTCGATGCGCTTTGATGGGCTGACGGACGGGAAAGCCTTCCCCAGATGATGTTTGATCGATGAAATATCAGAATTAGACAAGCTCAAACGCATGGAAACCTCCATCGTAAGCCGCAGGACGTCATTTAAACAGCGGCCGAAGATAGAGTTCAGCGCACGATTCTTAGATAGGACAGCCGTTTGACTTGACGACAGGTCAGCCGCTGTAAGCTTTGAGCAAAAAAGAACACGAAACAGGCGATTGGTCAAGCGAGTTTGCGCTTCCTCCCCCTAAGCAACCACCACAACACCGCGGCCCCCACCAGATCCAGCGCAGCCAGCGCCACGAACAGCGGGTTATAGCCATAGGTGTCGGCGCTTTGGCCGATCAGGAAAGTGAAGAGCATTCCGCCGGTCCAGGCGATCGTGCCTGCCATACCGCTCGCGGTGCCCACCGTCTTGCTGTCGAACACGTCGGTGCACAATGTGATCAGCGCGCCGTTGAGCATCTGGTGTGCAAAGCCACCGATACAGAACAATGCGATGGCAAGTTCGGGCGATCCGGCCAGGCCGATGCAGGCGGGACCGACCATGCACAGTGCACCGATGGTCATGGTAATCTTGCGCGAGGCGAGCAAACTCGCCCCGCACTTCTGCAGCCAGCCGGGGAGCAGACCTGCTGCGAGGCTGCCAAAATCGGCCGCAAGGAAGGGAAGCCAGGCCCAGAGCGCGATGCTCTTCAGGTCGAGCTTCCAAACCGCGACAAGGTAAAGCGGGATGAAGAAGTTAAAGGTCTGCCATGCGGGTTCGGCGAGGAAGCGCGGCACCGCAATGGCCCAGAAGCTGCGCGATTTGAGCACCTCCATGCGGGTTGCAGGCTTGCCCTGCACATCGTCGGCCCGGCCCTGTTCGATATAGGCGCGTTCGGCATCACCCAGCTTTGGATGTTCGGCTGGTGTCCGATAGCCCCAATACCAGATGAAAGCCCAGACAAGGCTTAATGCGCCTGTGATGATAAAGCCGGACTCCCAGCCCCAATAGAGTATGCAAAAGGCCACTAGCGGGGGCGCGATCATGTTGCCGACGCTGGTGCCCATCTGGAACAGGCTGGTCGCCAAGGGCTTTTCCTTGGGCGGAAACCATTCGGAGACGGTCTTGGCCCCGGCTGGAATCGCTGCCGCTTCGGTGGCGCCCAACAGACAGCGGAAAAAGGCGAGGCTCCACACGCCGGTCGAAAAGGCATGCGCCATGTTCGAAAAGGCCCAGCCGACAGCAAAGAGGAAGAAGCCAAGCCGTGTGCCGAGCGCATCGAGTATGCCGCCGGCCACGGTCTGCATGATCGTATAGCTCGCCTGAAACGCCAGCACGACCCAGCTATACTGCTCGGTATCCATGCCGAATTCGTCTTTGAGCGTGGGCGCTGCAACCGACAATGTAGAGCGGGCAAGATAGTTAAGGATCGTGCCGAGCGTCACCAGCCCGATAATCCACCACCGCAATGGAATTCTGCGCATTTGAACTGCTCCGCGACTCTATTGGGCGATCAACGAAGCCGCTCAACCTCGATCATTGAAACATGAGCGTCGGCAGTCCCTGCGACAAAATCGAGAGCAAGCGTGCCCTTGGCTTTGATGGTAAAGCTTTTTGATTCTGCCGCGACTGCTGTCGCAGGGATTGTCGACTGGAATTTTCGCAACAACACCCGTTTGCCACTTTTGACATCGAAACTTCCGGGTTTCCGGTCCGCAGCTGTGGCGAACCATAAAGTGACACGATAGGAACCATCCTTTACCGGGATGCGATAGGAAAATGTACCGGTGCGATAACTAGCCAGCGCAGTTCGCACGGTTGTTCCCGGAATGTCGGCTAGAACTGCTGGTCGCCCATAACCAGCCTGCGTATCGTGCGAAGCCGAAGTTCCGCCAGTGAACCAGTTGTCCGAGCCAATAACGCGATTATTGCTGGTGCTAACCATTATTGCGCCGGCATCAATAATGAAGTGACGTGCCGTTTCTGGCGCAAGTTCCCAGGACGCCTTATCCTCGACTATCCCATCTGCATGCTTCCCTCTTGCGACGAGCGTGTTGACACCTTCGTCAAGTGGGACGGCCTGCCACACGCAAATCCGCTGAGGGCAATCCTGCTTGGTGCCGAGGGACCGGCCATTCAGCAGCAGGTCTGTCGTCGCACTGTTGCTGTAGACCTTGATATCCGCCACAGGATAAGCCCGCTTCGTGTAACGCTTGCCAGTGATGTGCACCATTGGCGCGGGATTCCAGTTTGCCTTGTAGAAGTAAAAGGCGTCTTTGCGGGTCTTGTGATCATATGCCACTAGACCCTTTGTATTGATATCCTGTGCATCGCCTTCTGTTCGCACAGTAGTCGCGAAATCGAAAGAGTTCCAAAGCCAGGTTGCATAAAGCCATGGTCTGGCATCGATCTGCGCCAACGCGGTCTCATGAATATAACTTAGATATTCTTCAGGCTGCGCTGGCCCTCCACGCGAATCTACCGGTCCCCCGCGGACGTTGTCGGTATGGATGGTAAGCGCGCCGCCTGCGCCATATTCTGTCACCGAAAGCGGTTGTTCAGGTCGTTTCTGCCGCAATCCATCAAGATGAGGTCCCAGATCATTTGGTTCGCCATAATACCAACCAAAGTAACGGTTGGCTCCGCCAAGGTCGGCCGCAGGTGCTGTAATCGGAATCTCGACAGAAGACGCAAAAAGCCTTCCTTCGCAGCATGTTGCAATGGCAGTCGGACGGTGGGGATCAGCCGTCTTTGTCAGCGATTGCAGTTCCTTGAGCAATGGTATCGGATCAAGTTCTTTGCCATCCGAACCTCCAGTCAAAAATGCCGGCAGGGAATTGCCAAAGTCCACTTCATTGGCAAGCCCCCAGATCGCCGATGATGCATGGTTCTGATTCTGGCGGATCAGTTCCAACATTTGCTGCTTGGCATTGGCCACAAGGGCGGCAGTCGGTTCTAGCTTGCCGTCGCGGGTCCAGGCACTGACCAGCGGAATTTCATCCCACAGAATGATCCCCGTCCGATCAGCAATTTCATGAATATCCGAACCATGTTGGTAATGCGTTAGGCGGATCGAATTCGCCCCCATTTCCCGGATTGTGGCGACATCTTCCTCCACATCGGCGCGTGAGATTGCCCAACCCTTGCCGTCCCGATCCTGATGATAGCCAACACCGCGAAGGCGGTAGCTGCGGCCGTTCAGCAAGAAACCTTTTGCTGGATCGAAAGCCATTGTCCGGATGCCATAGGATTGACGCTGTTCGTCGATCACTTTGCCATCTGGCCCAACGACCTGAACAATCAGGGTATAAAGATAGGGATCGTCAACGCCCTGCCATAGTCGTGGACTAATCACCGACAGTTTTGTGGCAACTTCACCCTGTTTGCCAGGCTCCAGAGCGATTGGGGACAGGGCAGATGCGACCTCGTGACCGCTGTGGTCGACAAGCATATATTTGATCGAGGCCCGTGCGGGCTTTTGGTCGGTATTGGTGACCCTGACAGCTATGTCGATGGTCGCCTGCCCAGTATCGGCAGAAACCGTAGTCGCTCGCAGACCGGGTCCACCAAAGTCACCTAGATCAATATGAAGCGGTGCAGTCGTTACCAGCCGAACCGGTCGGTAGAGCCCGCCATGCACGAAAAAATCACCGGTCAACGGCAGTATGTCCGCGGTTTTACTGCCTTTTGCCTGGGGCGAGCTATTGTCAACGCGAACAACCAGCACATTGTCGCCAAAAGCGCTCATTGCTGCTGTAGCGTCAAAGCGAAAGCTAGCGAAGCCGCCCTCATGCTCACCAAGATACTTGCCGTTGAGCCAGACCTTTGCCACCCGGCTTGCTGCGTCGAATTCCAGCCAGTGCCGTTTGCCTGAACTGGCTGCCGGTGTTGCGAAACGCAGCCGGTACCAACCGGCCCCTTGACGCTTGTTTACATTCTCCCTGCGGTTCGTGCCGCCGAGATCATGGTGATAATAGCCAACCCGGTTCCAGCTGTGCGGAACGGAAACGCTTTGCCAATCTAGGTCCGCAAAATCTGCCGCTTCCGCACCTGCGGCATCGCCATCAAAGTAGCGCCATCCCTGGTCAAGCTGCGTCACGGTCCTTGCCGCTTGCGCAAATACCGGTGTTGCGCTTGCCACCAGTGCCACCGCGGACAATGAAGTCAGGATTTCACCTACAGAGCGTGCTGAAAATGATGGCATCCCTCTATTCTCGCTCAAACAGTCGAAAGAAAAATCACCGCCAACCCGTTTAAGGGCTGGCGGTGCTCAGGGGAACCCTGCCTCAGAAACCCAGACGAACGCGGACGCCGAAGAAACGGCTTGCGTTGCGCGGGACCTGTTGCAGGAGGATGAAGGGATCAACACGAGTTGAGGTGTCGTCAATAATCTGCGTCACATAGTCTTGGTCGAACAGGTTGTTGACGAAGACACTGACGTGCCAAGTGTCGTTGGGGCTTTGCAGCCCGATTGCGGCATTGGCAAGACCATAGGCTCCCTGGGTGGTTCGCGGGTTGCCGGTAAGATCGAAACGAACGTCGCTTTGCCACGTATAGTTGCCGTTGAATGCCAATTCGACATTCGAGGACAGAGGTGTCTCGTAATTGAATCCGAGGTTGAACTTGAAGTCTGGCGAATTGTTGAGCTGCGATCCGGCGAGATCCTGCGAGAATAGACCAGTTGTCGCATTTCGCACGCAACCTTGGGCCACCGTCTGCCCGAAATAGCATTGCGCATTCGGGAATTCGGTGATGCGCGCATCGACATAGGCTGCCGAGGCGAACATAGTTAGTCCGTCGGTTGGGTAGAATGTGGTTTCAAACTCAACGCCGCGCGTGCGGAGCTTTCCGACATTGACCAGCTCGAATTGCGGTGCCAGCAGCTCGGTGTTGATACCCTGAGCCTGATAATCGTCATAGTCGGTCCAAAAGCCTACAAGCTGGAATTGCGCCTTGTTGTCGAAGGCCTTACCTTTCAAACCGATTTCATAGGCGATGCTGCTTTCCGAGCTGATTGGATTGTCAGCGCGGCGCTGGATGAAGCCCGAGGAGACGTCGTAGGCCTGTCCCTTATAGCCTGTTGCGACCGAGGCGAACGCCATCATGCCATTGTCAAAAAAGTGCTGCAGAGAGAGCTTGCCCGTGAGGGCCGTCTCACCATCCTTGCCACGGAAGATCGCCGAGGGTGTTGTCCGCCGGTCTTCAAATTCGACTGAAATCTCTTCACGGTTAAGCCGTGCGCCGAGTGATATCAATGTGTTGGGGGAAAGATCATAACCAAGCTGGGTAAAAGCCGCATAGTTGCGGATACCGGCGTTGGAGTTCCAGTTTTGCCGCAATGGTGGAGCGGTTGCGATACGCACGAAGCTGCGATCAGTATCGCCATCGGCAAAATAGAAACCGAAAATGTAGTCAAATTTTCCGTCGGCGGGCGACGTCAGCCGAAGTTCCTGCGTCACGGTGCGGGTATCATAAGTGGAATCCTGAAAGATGTCCGGGACAGGCTGCAAGTCCTGATCATTCTGGGCCACATATTTCCAGCTCTGGTAGCTGGTGATCGATGTCAGATCAGCAAAGCCGAGGTCGATATTGATCCGGCTCGACAGCAGCAATTGCTTGGAGTCATTAATTGCCTCGTTATTGATCCTGAGGTTACGGTTGGTTGGCCCCGGCGTGATGCCCGCGAGCCTGACCCGCAGCGCCGCGTTGGCCGGTGTGCCATCCGCCCGAGTGCTGTCGATCCGGCGGTAGGTGTTGTCTCCGCCATTGTCGAAAAACTCCCCATAGTCGGCCGTCAGCTTCATGTCGACCTTGCCGAAGCTGTAATCGAAGCGTCCGCGCAGACCCCAAGACTCGTCTTCGCCGACCAGATTGCCGGTATGGAGATTCCGTAGATAGCCATTAAAATTGTTGCGAAAACCCGACAGACGAAAACCGCCATTCTCGCCGATTGGGCCGGAGAGCGATGCCTGGATGCGGGATTCCTCATCGTCGGTGATGCTGGCTTCGACCCGGCCGGTAAATTCGTTAGAGGGTGCCTGCGAAACGATGCTAATGACACCCGCCGAAGCGCTTTTACCAAACAGCGTGCCTTGCGGTCCGCGCAGCACTTCGATGCGCTCAACGTCGGCAAAATTGCCGATCGCCTGACCGGGCAACAGTAATGGGACATCGTCGACCATTACCAGAACTGCTGGTTCGGCAGCTGTCGAGAAGCTAAACGTACCAATGCCGCGCAAATAGACCGGGTTCTGGTTGCGGTTGCCGCTGGTGGTGATTGTCAGTGATGGCGAAACAGTGGTCAGCTCGGTGAAGCTGTCGACCTGAGCAGCCTGCAAACTGTCCTGACCGATGGCCGAAATTGCCACAGGCACATCAAGGATATTCTGTTCGCGCTTTTGCGCAGTAACGACAATTTCCTCGATGCCTGCAGAATCTGAGTCTGGAGCGTCAGATCCTTGACTAGAATCCTGAGCGAACGCACTGGCCGACATCATCATTATGCTGGCACCAGCCAGCAGTGCATATTTATGTAACATGGCAATCCTCCCAAACCGCGCAATCAGTAGACTGACCAAATTATTAGTTGGTAAGACCAATTGACACGATTCGGTATGCCAAGTCAAGGCGCTATGCTTGTCATCAAAGGCGATGGCACGCATCTGCGCCCAAAAGTGAATGTCTGCCGGTCGGAGCGGGGCAGGTGCGGGGAGTCTGATTTGACGGCATGGTCGGCAATATCGGATAGCGTTGTTCCTTTGGAATGGATCAACTTGCCGAAATCGCCTTGCCAGCCCACATACCGCCAGCGCCACAAGATCGAGACCTTTCCGGTCGCATCAGGGACTGGCGGCGCGTTGCAACACGCTGCGACCGATGCGCGCAAACTTTCATGTCCGCCATCTCCATCACCGCAACCATCCGCTACTGGTTGTGATCAAGGAGTCCTGAGCCTAGTGGTTTCATGATCGAGCCAGCAGTTTGCTGCATTGCTATAAGGAAGTTACAAAATACTGCACCATGATTGCACCATGGCGCTTTTCAACCTTAAAGAGAGCTTGCAACAGACATCTTAAGTTATTGAAAAAATTGGTCGGGACGAGAGGATTCGAACCTCCGACCCCCACACCCCCAGTGTGATGCGCTACCAGGCTGCGCTACGTCCCGACCTTTGGCGCGGCATCTAGGCCTGCCGAAGGCGCGCCTATATGGGGGGGATAGGCGAAAAGCAAGCGGGAAAGGCGGCTATTTTCCTTATCCGTTGCACCACGCCGTGGCGCATGATAACGGCGCGCCCTTGGTAAAGCCATGCACCGAACCTATATCGGTGACAGACAGAATTCCGGGGACGTAGATATAATGGACATGATGATAATTTTGGCCGCAGCGGCGGGTGGCGCGGGCGGCGGGGCTGCATTTTTCGTGCAGATTGTGCCGTTGCTGCTGATCTTTGTGGTATTTTACTTTCTGCTGATCCGTCCCCAGCAAAAGCGGGCCAAGGAGCATGAGGCAAAGTTGAACGCCGTGCAGAAAAATGACGAGGTCGTCACCGGCGGCGGCCTGATGGGCAAGGTGACCAAGGTTGCCGACGACCATGTCGAGGTGGAAATTGCCCCGAATGTCCGGGTAAAGGCAATCAAGTCGATGCTGGCCGATGTCGTCAGCCGCACCGCCAAACCCGCCAACGATTGAAATTTTAAATAGGGACTGTCCCTCTTTAAATTGGGCAGGGCTTTTTCGCCGGTCCTGATTGTCGAAAGACGTAATTATGCTCGATTTTCCCCGCTGGCGCATATGGATGCTCAACATCCTGATTGCTTTGGGTTTCATCCTTGCCATTCCCAGCTTCGTTCCCGAACGCTATCTGGAGCAGCTGCCCGACTGGGTGCCGGTGCAGAAAATCAACCTCGGCCTCGACCTTGCGGGTGGCAGCCACATATTGTTGGAGGCGGACCGGGCGCAGCTTGCGCGTGACCGGCTGGAAAGCTTGGAAGACAGCGTTCGCACGGCCATGAACCGCGCCGAACCGCGCATTGCCATAGAGGGCGTGTCGCGCAGCGGCGGGCAGTTGAGCTTTATTGTCACAGACACGGGCCGCATCGATGCCGCGCGCCGTGCGCTGGAACCGGTGGTCGCCAATAACCAGGGCGGCCGCGACTGGAATATCGAGATAACCGATGGCAACCGCGTCACGCTTGTGCCGGCAGGATCGGGGCAGACCGATGCGCTGAACCGGGCCATGGATTCAGCGAAGGATGTGATCGACCGCCGCATCAACGCGCTCGGCACGCTGGAGCCGACAATCATCCGGCAGGGCGAGGATCGCATCGTTGTGCAGGTTCCGGGCCTGGATGATCCAGAGGCGCTGAAGGAGCTGATTGGCAAGACTGCGAAACTGGAGTTCAAACTGGTCGATGAGGCCGCAAACCCGGATGATACGCTGGCTGGCAAGGCGCGGGTCGGCAGTCAGGCATTGCCCTATCCCACCAACCCCACAGGCATCCCCTATATTGCCGTGCGGCGTCTTGGCGGCATTCAGGGCGATCAACTGACCGGTGCGCAGCAAAGCTTTGACCAGCAGACCAACGAGCCGGTGGTCGTCATCACCTTCAACAGCGAAGGCGGGCAGAAATTCGCCCGGATGACGCAGGCCAATGTGGGTAAGCTGTTTGCGATCATTCTGGATGGTCAGGTCATTTCCGCGCCGCAAATCAACGAACCGATCCTTGGCGGCACGTCCCAGATTTCGGGCAGCTTCACGGTCGAAAGCGCCAATCAGCTGGCCATTGCGCTGAACAGCGGTGCCTTGCCCGTTGATCTGAAAATCGTAGAGGAGCGCTCGGTCGGGCCAGACCTTGGCGCCGATTCAATCCGGCGCGGGATGATTGCCGCGATGATCGGCACGGCAGGCGTGCTTGCGTGGATGCTGCTGGCCTATGGCCGGTTCGGCATTTATTCAAGCTATGCGCTGATCATCAACGTCGCCATGATCCTTGCCGTCATGGCGCTGGCCAATGCCACGCTGACGCTGCCGGGTATTGCAGGCTTTGTGCTGACCATCGGTGCGGCAGTGGACGCCAACGTGATCATCAACGAACGTATCCGCGAGGAACGACGACGCGGGCGAAAGGTCGCGCAGGCGGTTGAGCATGGCTATTCGGAGGCGAGCCGCGCAATTTTTGACGCGAACGTCACCAATGTCATTGCCGCGGTCCTGCTCTTTTTCATCGGTTCGGGGCCCATTCGCGGTTTTGCCGTCGTGCTTATGATCGGCATTGTCACCTCGGTGTTCACCGCTGTCACGCTGACGCGCATGTGGGTGGTCGGCTGGCTGAAACGCAACCGCCCGACCGAAATCAACATTTAGGGGAATTGGGACTCATGAAACTCCTCAAACTCGTTCCCGACAACACCAATATCGGCTTTTTGAAATGGCGGAACATTGCCTTTGCCATTTCGATCCTGCTGATGATTGGCTCAGTCGCGCTGATGGCGACACGTGGGCTGAACTATGGCGTCGATTTCATTGGCGGGCAGATGATCCGTACCACCTTCGTCGGCGAAAAGGTCGCACCGGTGGAAGAATTGCGCCAGACGGTCGGCGCGCTGGGCTATGGCGACCCGACGATCCAGCGCTTTGGCGCGGAAAATCAGGTTTCAATCCGCATGAAACTGCCCGCCGGGGCAGAGGCCAATCCTGAAAAATCGGATCAGATGGCGCGGGCCATCGTTGCCGAAATTCAGAAAAAACATCCCAAAGTGCGGATTGACGGGGTCGATTCCGTTTCGGGCAAAGTGTCAAGCGAGCTGTTTTCCGACGGGCTTTTCGCATTGTTGGCGGCCTCAATCGGCATTGGCCTTTACATCTGGTTCCGTTTTGAATGGCAATTTGGTGTGGGGGCGATCTGGGCGCTGGTCCATGACGTGACACTGACCTTTGGCCTGTTTTCGCTGACGCGGATGGAATTTGATTTGAACACCATCGCCGCGTTGCTGACGATCATTGGCTATTCGCTCAACGACAATATCATCATCTATGACCGTATCCGGGAAAATCTGAAAAAATATCGGAAGATGGATATTTCGGCCCTGCTTGACCTGTCAGTGAATGAAACGCTGTCGCGCACGGTGATGACCAGCCTGACCATCCTGACGCCGCTTGTCGTTCTGGTGCTTTTCGGCCCGGATGTGATCTTTGGCTTTAGCGTGGCGATGGCATTCGGCATTTTCGTTGGCAGCTATTCGTCCATCTATCAGGCAGCGCCCATCCTGATCTGGCTGAAAGTCACGCAGGACAGCTTTGTGCCCGATGAGGGCGCAAAGGAGATGAAAGCGAACAAGGACGTGGAGGGCGTGGTCTAAACGATCATCCTCACAGGCAAGGCAGTGGCGGTTGGCTCAGATCAGTGTGCGCCAATAGTCGATCAGCGTCCTGCCGTTTCGTTCCCAGCTATAGTCGGCAACAACAGCAGCTACGGCCTCGCGCGCTGGCGGAGCAGCGAGCAGATCGCGGCAGGCCGCCGCGATCGCCGCTGCCTGACGCGGGACGACGCGGCCGCCCGCCTCGCTTGTCAAAACCTCGCGCGCGCCGCCGACATCGGTGATGACCAGCGGTGTGCCGCAGGCAAGCGCCTCGATCCAGGCATTGGCGATCCCTTCGCTCGAGGATGGCAGAACGCAGATGTCGGCGGCCTGCACATGGCGGGCAATGTCGCAATGCGGCAGGGAGCCAAGGAAATGGACGCGCCCAGCAATGCCCAATTCCTGCGCCCGCGCGCGCAGCATCGCCATGTCGTCGCCAGCGCCAATAATCGCCAGCCGGGCATCAGCGATCTGTGCCAGCGCCTCGATAGCGAAGACCTGTCCCTTGCGGGGGATCAGCGCACCGACGGACAGCAGCAAGGCCCCGTCCAGCGGCAAGTCAATCCGCTGACGCAGGTCAGCGCGCGGCGCGGTGGCGAGCGTGAACAGGCTGCGGTCGATGCCGGTGCGATGCACCATCACCCTAGTCGGATCAGCGCCGAGTGCTACGCAATCGGATTTGATGGCTTCTGATACGGCAAGCAGCCCGGCGGCTTTGCGCGCAGCATCGCGGATTAGGGGTCCGCAGCCTTTGACCTTCGGCCAATAATGCACATCGGCCCCGCGCGCCTTGACCGAAAAGGGAAGGTCCAGTGCATCCGCAACCATCATCGCGGCAGGACCATCGGGCCAGAAAAACTGCGCATCGACCAGGTCGAAAGGCCGCTCTGCATGGAGCCTCCGCGCAAGTGGCAGCACCGCTTGCGCAACGGCACGGGCATTGCGCGCCGGGTTCAATTTTGGAAACAGGGTGAAGCGCGGGCGGTAAATTGTTCCGCCCATATCTGGCCCATCAAGCTTCTGCCCATCAAGCTTCTGCCCATCAACTTCTGGCAGCGCGGCAAAATTGCGGTAGCGCGGGTGCAGGTGCCCCAGCGGCCATGGCGGCAGGCCATTAGGGCAAATGCGGATAATGTCCGCGCCGCCAGTGGCGTCCGCCGCATCCAGCGACAATTGCACAAAACGCCCCAGATTGGGCGCAGCTGCCGATGGGTGCAGGGTGGAGAGGGACAATATCCTCAAGCCCTATCCTCCGCCAATAATGGGCTGCGCTGTGTGCGATGCGGCGCGTTCAAAGCGAGCGCACCAGCTTGGCGGCTCTGCCTATCCATGCGGGGTCGGCAACGACCTGTTGCCGCGCGCCTGCTGCCAGCGGGAGGAGGTGCAGCTTGCCATCCTCGCGGCCCAGCAGGCGACCGAAAAGGAAACGCCCGGCAGGACGGGGCACAAGCACATCGCAATTGAGTGCGTCGGCAAAATGCGCCGGTTCCAGCCGTTCCAGCCAGACCTCGTCCCCCCGGCGATAATCGCCGATACTGTCGGTCACGCGCACGCCCACCATCTCTCCCAAAAGGCGCGGGGCAATGAAACTTTCGTTGCGCGTTGGCGCCTGCGCGCCGTCGACGCCCAGATGGGCCGCGACGGGCAATTCCTGCTGGTCGGGCAAATGCACCAGCTCGCTGGGATCAACGCCCAGCGCGCCTGCAATGCGGTTCAGCCAAACCAGCGACAAGGTGCGCGTGCCGGTCTCCAGCCGCCCTATGGTTTGCGCCGTCGTAGGCGGCACGCAGCGTTCGGCGACATCAAGCAGGGTCAGGCGCTTTGCCTTGCGCACTTCACGGACACGGCTGAGCATGAAAAATTCTCCAACCAAATAGGTTTTTTATCTGTCCTACAACATGTCGCTTTTGGCAAGCAGTTTTTACCCGATTCGTTATTTTGATGGAGACAAGACATGCCCCGCAAACCGTCTGGTCATAACGATCCGCGCCTGCTGGTCGAACGGGCGTTGCCCGATCCGGCCAATAGCGGGACAAAAAGGCCACGCCGCACCGTCACCATAAACCTGTCTGAAAGCCCGCTGGCCTGGCTGCACAATTATGGCCATCTTGACGACCGGCAGTTGCTGGCGGGGGAAAAGTTGCGCCGCGATTATGAGGTGGCCGGGCTTGGCGCGCGCACCACCATGCTATGGGAACATATGCCCGTGTCACGCGGCAGGCGCGCTGCCCCGGCGGCCTTTCATCCCACGGACCGGGCGCTGGCGGCAAAGCAGCGTTTTGACGGCGGCCTTGCGACATTGGGGCGCGACTTGTCTGATGTGGCATGGCGCGTGATCTGCGCCGGGGAAAGCGTTCCGGTTGCGGAAAAGGCCATGGGCTGGCCTGCCCGTTCAGGAAAGCTGGTGCTGCGCATCGCGCTCGACCGGCTGGCGGATTATTACCGCGTGCCGGGATGAGCCGCGATCATGCGGCCGACATTATTGCGCCAACCCCTCGGCCATTTCCGCAAGTTCCAGCCAGCGGTCCTCGGCGGCGGCCTTTTCCGCGCGCAGGCGGTCAATCTCGCCGGTCAGTTGCGTGAACCGTGCCGGATTGCGGGTGTAGAGCGATGCGTCGGACAATTCGGCCTCTGCCTTTGTCATTTCGGCCTCGATTTGGGTAATGCGGTCGGGCAGCAGATCATAATCCCGCTGGTCCTTGTAACTTAGCTTGGCAGGCTTTTGCGGCGAAGAAGGGGCCGCGATTTGCGACTGAAAACCTGTAACCTTGGCAGGTTTTCCGCCATTTTTTGCAACCGGCCTGCGATCCCGCTTCGCCTCCCAATCGGCATAGCCACCTGCGATGATATCGACCTTGCCCGATCCATCCAGCCCCAGCGTCAGCGTGACGGTGCGGTCCAGAAAATCGCGGTCATGGCTGACGATCAGGACAGTGCCTTCATAATCGGCGATCACTTCCTGCAACAGGTCAAGCGTTTCAAGATCAAGGTCGTTGGTCGGCTCGTCCAGCACCAGCAGATTGGCCTCGCGGGCAAATTCGCGGGCCAAAAGCAGGCGCGACCGTTCGCCGCCCGACAGCGTTCCGATCCGCGCCTCGACCAGATTGGGGTCGAACAGGAACTCTTTCAAATAGCCCTGAATATGCTTGCGCACGCCCCGCACATCGATCCAGTCGCTGCCATCCGCCAAAACGTCGCGCACCCGCTTTTCAGGCTGCATCAATTTGCGCTGCTGGTCGATTACAATGCCAGTCAGTGTCGGCGAAAGCGTGATGCTGCCCTCATCCGGGCGGGTTTCGCCGGTCAGCATCCGGATCAGCGTCGTTTTGCCCGTGCCATTTGCGCCGACTATGCCAATTCGGTCGCCCCGCTGGATACGCAGCGTAAAATCGCGGATGATGCGCCGATCACCAAAGGCCTTGCCAACGCCCTCGGCTGCGATGACGGTTTTGGTTTTGGATTCATCGGTTGCCGCTGCCAGCTTTGCGGCGCCCTGCGGCCCCAGCATGGCTGCACGCTGCGCCCGCATTTCCCACAATTTGGCAAGACGGCCCTGGTTGCGCTTGCGCCGCGCTGTGACACCGCGTTCCAGCCAGTGCGCCTCGATTTTCAGCTTGGCGTCCAGCTTTTCGGCGGCGCGCGCCTCTTCGGCATAGACGCGTTCCATCCATGCCTCATAGCCGCCAAAGCCGATTTCGTTGCGTCTCAGGCTTCCCCGGTCAAGCCAGAATGTCTGCCGCGTCAGCCGCGTCAAAAAGGTGCGGTCATGGCTGATGACCATGAATGCGCCCTTATACCGCGTCAGCCACGCCTCAAGCCACTCAATGGCGGCAAGGTCGAGATGGTTGGTCGGCTCGTCCAGCAGCAGCAGGTCGGGTTCGCTGGCAAGCGCCCGGCAAATGGCGGCGCGGCGTTTTTCCCCACCGCTGGCAGTCGCTGCCTCACGCCTTAGGTCAATGCCGATCTGGTCGGCAATCGCCTGAATTTCATGTTCGGGCGGGGCCGGAGTTTTCAGGCAGAAATCAAGCAGGGTCTGGTGCGCGCTGAAATCCGGGTCCTGTTCCAGCATGACGATATTTGTGCCGGGCACGACTGTCCGCTTGCCTTTGTCGGCCTCTTGCCGCCCGGCAATCAGGCGCATCAAGGTGGTCTTGCCTGCCCCATTGCGCCCGATCAGCGCCAGCCGGTCGCGCGGGCCGATATGCAGGTCGATATCACGGAACAGCCAGCCTGCGCCCTGTTGCAGGGCAAGCTCTTCATAAGACAGGATAGGGGGTGCGGACATGGTGCAGGCGCGGATAGGGGGTGGAAGGGGGCAGGGCAAGGGGGTAGCCGCGTTAATGCGCCGCGGCAGAAAAATACTGTAGCGCTGAGCTTGTCGAAGCACGTCGTACAAGGTAGCGCACAATCTAAGCGACGCCCGTAGTCCCTTCGTCAAGCTCGGGTCTCTGGGCTGCAGTTTTGCTTCAACGGTCAGAAATACTCCATGCGCAAAGTCTATCTCAACGGCAAATATCTCCCCGAAAATGAGGCGCAGGTCTCAATCTTTGACCGGGGCTTTCTTTTTTCGGATTCAGTTTATGAGGTCTGCTCAGTGCTGGATGGCAAGCTGGTCGATTTCGACCGGCATGTCGCGCGCCTTGCCCGGTCGATGGCGGCGCTTGGCATGGTCCATGTGCCGACGCGCGATGATCTGCTGGCGATGCACCGTGAGCTGGTGGCGCGCAACGCGCTGGATGAGGGTGTTGTCTATCTTCAGGTGACGCGTGGCAATCCCGGCGACCGCAATTTTGCCGCGCCGCCCGCTGATCTGGCACCCACTATCACGGCCTTTACGCAGGTCATGGCATTGATCGACCGGCCAGAGGCGGAAAGCGGGATTTCGGTCGTGACCTTGCCCGACAAACGCTGGGGCATGGCGCGGGTTAAGACGACGCAGCTGCTCTATGCCTCGTTGATGAAGATGGAGGCAAAGGCGCATGGGGCCGACGATGCCTGGCTGGTGCGCGATGGCTTTGTGACGGAGGGGACGTCCCAGAATGCCCATATCGTGACGGCTGACGGGGTGCTTGTCACACACCCGCTGGATGACGAGGCGCTGCATGGGATCACGCAGGCTGCGCTGAAGGAGCTGGCGGCGCGCGAAGGTGTCCGCATCGAAGTGCGTCGGTTCAAGCCCGAAGAGGCCCGGACGGCTGCCGAGGCCATGAACAGCGCCGCGTCTGCCTTTATCATGCCGGTTACCCGTATCGACGGCGTTCAGATTGGCGATGGCACAGTAGGCCCGGTTACGCGCGTCATGCGGGAAATTTACATGGCCTTTGCGCGCCAGACGGCTATTTAAGTTAAGGCAAGGGAGAGGGCATATGAAACGCACATCTATATTCGCGGCAGCGGCGCTAGCGCTGGCAGCAATGGGCATGAATGGAGGGGCAGCAATGGCGCAGGTTCAGGCACCGTCGGCAAAAAGCCCAACTGTGGCAATTGGCGTTGAGGGCACTGCGGAAGCTGCACCCGACAAGGCCGTCATCACCGTTGGCCTCATCACCAATGATCCTTCGTCTGAAGCAGCGGCGGCAAAGAACAACCGCGACTTTACCAAAATCGTAATGGTTGCGAAGGAAGCCGGCATTGGCGCGGTCGATTTGCAAACAGCAGGCGTGAATGTGCGCCCAAATTATAATTATTCTGCCGATGGCGGCGAGACACTGGACGGCTATGTGGCGTCGAACAGCCTGACGATCACAATGCGCGACTTGCCCAAAATCGGCAAATTGCTGGCTGATCTGACCGCTGCGGGGGCGAACAGTGTGCGGGGTCCCTTTTTCGGACTGGAGGACAATGAAGCGCTGCGGGACAAGGCCCGGGAAAAGGCCTTTGACAATGCCGAGCGGCGGGCGCTGAGCTACGCGCGCAAGGCTGGCTTCAAATCGGTTCGCTTGCTGACCATCAATGAGAATGCAGGCGATATGGCCTATGCTGCGGCTGCTTATGAAGGTGTAGCGGCGATCGATGCCGCCGCCGCAGCAGCTGGCGATGCAGCGTCCGGCGCAAAAATTGCGATTGTTGACGCCTTTATCGAATCCGGCCGTGTGACCGAGACCGTCTACGCCAATTTCCTGTTTGAAATGGTGCCATGATCGGGCTTCAATATGGTTGCCATAAGCTTACGGCGACATTCAGTTTCCGTTCAAAGCTTAGCCCTTAAAGCGCGTGGAATGAAGTTCCTGCTCACCCTCACCCTTGCTTTGGCCGCGCTGCCCACGCTGGCAGCGCCCGCGCACGCCTTTATCCCGAAGGCGGACCAGCAAGGCGCGCGCAAGCAGATGGGCGAGGGCAAAGTGCTTTCGCTGCGGCAGATCGAGGCAATTGTATTGCCCACCATGCGGGGCAAAGAATATCTCGGGCCGGAATATGACCAGGACAGTAAAATCTATCGCCTGAAATTCGTCGATGACGGCCGGGTGATATTTGTCGATGTCGACGCCCGCACCGGGCAGATTTTGCGCAAACGCTAAAGTTGGGCGTTAATTGCCGATACATCCCAATTTGCGGATGCGGGGCTTTCTGGTATCGCGGCTGCGGTAACCCACGCCATAGACAAGAATAAAGGGGCAAAAATGCGCATCCTGATCGTTGAAGACGAACCCACGCTGGGCCAGCAGCTGAAAAACACGCTCGAAGGCGCCGGCTATGCCGTCGACCTGTCCAATGATGGAGAGGACGGGCATTTCATGGGATCGAACGAAAATTACGACGCAGTCGTGCTTGATCTCGGCCTGCCGACTATGGACGGGCTGACGGTGCTCGACCGCTGGCGCAAAGAGGGCAAGAAGTTTCCCGTGCTGGTGCTGACGGCACGTGACAGTTGGTCGGATAAGGTTGCAGGGCTTGACGCAGGGGCCGACGATTATCTCGCCAAGCCATTTCAGACAGAGGAGCTGATTGCGCGGCTCAGGGCGCTGATCCGCCGCGCGTCGGGCAATGCATCCTCTGAACTAACGGCAGGTGATGTGCGGCTGGACACACGCTCGGGCCGGGTGACGTTGGCGGGCGAGCCTGTGAAGCTGACTGCACAGGAATATAAGCTTTTGAGCTATCTGATGCACCACAAGGGTAAGGTCGTCAGCCGTACTGAATTGATCGAGCATATTTACGATCAGGACTTTGATCGTGATTCCAACACGATTGAGGTATTCGTCACGCGCATCCGCAAGAAATTGGGGCAAGACGTGATCTCGACCATCCGCGGCCTTGGCTACAGCCTGGAAGAGCCGCGCGGCTGAGCCTATGGCAGAGGCGGATATTGTTCCAGAACAGACGGTTGAAAAGGGCAAGGTTCCGCACGGTACCGGATCGTTAAGCCGCCGGATGATCGTGATTGCGGCGGGGTGGATCACGCTGCTGCTGATCGGCGGGGGCATCGCGCTTGACCGAGTGCTTTCCGATGCAGTGTCCGACAATTTCGACGACCAGATGCAATATGTGCTGACTGCCATGGTGGCATCGGCAGAAATTGGTCCCGATGGCGAAGTGCGCTTGAACCGCCCGCTTGGCGATCAGCGCTTTCTGGAAACCAACAGCGGCATTTATTACCAGATCAGTGGCCCGGGGCAGGAGGATTTCCCTTCACGTTCGCTGTGGGACAGGCGACTGACATTGCCCACGGCCGCGCACAAAAAACCCTATTATTACAACAGCAATCAATTTGCTGACGAGCCGCTGCGGGTGGTGACGCGCACGGTAACGCTGCCCGATTCCGACACGCCATGGACCTTCCTAGTGGCGCAGAATCTGGATGGACTGAATGCGCAAATTTCCACTCTGCGGACGGTTTTGATAACCAGTTTTCTGCTGCTGGCATTGGGGCTGATTGTGCTTGCCGCCTTGCAGACCTTGTACGGTCTGTGGCCGCTGCGCGATGTGCGCCGTGAAATAGCCAATATGCGCAGCGGACGACAAAGCCGGATACAAGAGGATGCCTTGCCATTGGAGGTCATGCCAATGGTGAAGGAATTGAACGCGCTGATCGATCATAATGAAATGCAGGCAGAAGAAGCGCGCCGTCATGCCGGTAACCTGGCCCATGCCCTGAAAACTCCATTGACCGTGATCATGAACAGCGCGACCGCGCAGGGGCCCGATCTTGCCGACACGGTTATCCGCGAGGCGACAACAATGCGGCGGCAGGTGGATCATCACCTCGCCCGCGCCCGCGCCGTTGGCCGCAGGGGGCACAGCCACAGCCGTTCGGACGTGTGGCCCAGCCTGGAATCTGTCGAGCGCGCCGTCGGGCGGCTCTATAGCCATGTCCGGCTTGATATGGCCGGCGCAAAGGATCTTGCGGTGCGGGTCGAAAGGCAGGATCTGGACGAAATGCTAGGCAACCTCGTCGAAAACGCGGCGAAATATGGCGGCGGCAGCGTGTTCGTGACAGTGGAGGACCAGAAGGATATGGTCGAAATCCAGATTGAGGATGACGGCCGCGGCATCCCGGAACAGGAGCGGCTGCGCATCTTTGATCGCGGTGTTCGGCTGGACACCAGCAAGCCCGGCACTGGCCTTGGCATGGCAATCGTCCGCGATGTTGCCGAAATCTATAATGGTTCGGTCGAACTCGATGAAAGCGAAGATATGGGGGGACTGCTGGTTCGGTTGAAACTGCCCAAGGCAATCAACTGACCTTGTCGCTCCCGACCCGCATCAGCCACTGGCCTTCGCCGTCGACCTCATAGCTTGCAATATGCGCTGCGATAAGCGGCATATGCTTCATGAACTGGTTAAACTCACCCATATGTTCGCCTGCCATATGCGCTGCCTGTGCTGCCTTGTCCCGCCAGCGTTCCGACACCCATATCAGGCCTGGGACGCCGGGATCCTCACTCATGCTATATTGCAGGCAGCCGTCAAGCATTTGAACGCGCGCGCTGTGCAGCACAATCCGCCGCTTATATTGGGCGAAATCCTCTGGCTGGACCTTCAGGAAACCTAGCACGATAATCATCTGCTTCGGTCTAGGAAGGCGACGTTACCAGCCGGTAAATTTCCCACCTATTTCGAGGCACTGATCCGCTGGTGATGGCGGATAACCTCATCAATGATGAAGCGGAGGAATTTTTCGGTAAAGTCGGGGTCCAGCTTGGCGTCCTTTGCCAATTGCCGCAACCTTTCGATTTGCCGCTCTTCGCGTCCCGGATCGGCAGGGGGCAAATTCGCGCTTGCCTTATATTCGCCAACCGCCTGCGTCACCTTGAAACGCTCGGCCAGCATGAACACAAGCGCGGCATCGATATTGTCGATGGAATCGCGATAACGGGCAAGGGTATCATCAGCCATGCTGGCGTCCTAGCCGTCACTTTGCCTTTGCGACAAGCGGTTTTGCCCCTTTTGCACTTGCAACCCGGCAGGGGGATTGCCACAGCAAGGGGGAAATGACTGCAACGATACATAAAATTGGTGGGCGGGCCGTCCCGTCGCTTGACCCGATCATGGCGCTGGTTGCGCCTGAGATGAACCGAGTAAACGCCGTCATCCTCGATCGGATGCAAAGCGAAATCCCGCTCATCCCCGAACTTGCCGGCCATCTTATCGCAGGCGGGGGAAAGCGGATGCGGCCGATGCTGACGCTGGCGAGCGCGCGGCTGCTCGATTATCCGGGGGACCGGCATCACAAGCTGGCGGCGGCAGTGGAGTTTATCCACACCGCAACCCTGCTGCATGACGATGTTGTGGACGGCAGTGAGATGCGGCGCGGCAAGACGGCGGCAAACTTGATTTTCGGCAATCCTGCAGCGGTGCTGGTGGGCGATTTCCTGTTCAGCCGATCCTTTGAATTGATGGTCGAGGATGGGTCGCTAAAAGTGCTCAAGATATTGAGCCATGCGAGCGCGGTCATTGCCGAGGGGGAAGTCAGCCAATTGACGGCGCAGCGGCAAATTACCACCAGCGAAGAGAAATATCTCGACATTATCGGATCAAAAACAGCGGCACTGTTCGCGGCTGCCTGCCGCATAGCCGCCGTTGTTGCCGAGCGGGATGAGGCAACGGAAATGGCGCTTGATGCCTATGGCCGCAATCTGGGAATTGCGTTCCAACTCGTCGATGATGCCATCGATTATGCATCAGACGGGGCGACCATGGGCAAGGCGCGCGGCGATGATTTCCGCGACGGCAAAGTGACCCTGCCCATCATTTTGGCGCACAGCCGGGGCGATACGGAGGAACGCGCATTCTGGCGCGACGCGATGCTGGGGCACAAGGCCAGCGATGCCGATCTTGATCACGCAATTGGCCTTTTGCTGCGGCACAATGCGATAGACGACACCATCGAACGCGCCCGCCATTATGGCCAGCGCGCCATTGATGCACTTGGCACTTTCCCGCAAGGCACGGCCAAGGCAGCGATGGTCGAGGCTGTGGAGTTTGCGATTGCACGCGCCTATTGACCTTGCGTGACCTTACCTGTCGAAGCAGTCCTTGCCGAGTTGAAAAGCGCCCTGCGCGAATGCTCCCGCGCCGTGTTGATTGCACCGCCCGGCGCTGGAAAAACCACCGCTATTGCCCCTGCGCTGCTGGCTGAGCCTTGGTGCAACGGGCAGATATTGCTGCTTTCACCCCGACGGCTTGCCGCGCGTGCGGCTGCGGAACGGATGGCCGAGCTAGCCGGAGAAGCAGTGGGCGGCAGCATTGGCTATGCGACCCGGATGGACAGCAGGCAATCAGGAGCCACCCGCATCCTAGTCCTTACCGAGGGCATATTCCGCAGCCGGATACAGGATGATCCTGAACTGACTGGCGTTTCCGCCGTGCTGTTTGACGAAGTGCATGAGCGTAGTCTTGACAGTGACTTTGGTCTTGCGCTTGCGCTTGATGTGCAAAGCGGCTTGCGTCCTGATTTGCGGTTGGTGGCGATGTCAGCGACGCTTGACGGTGGACGGTTCGCCGCGTTGATGGATGCTCCCGTGCTGACCAGCGAAGGGCGTTCGCATCCGCTGATTGTGCGGCATGTTGGCCGTAGGGCAGAGGTGCGGATTGAGGAAGACATGGCTGCTGCGATCCGCCGTGCACTGGTCGAAGCGGATGGGGATATCCTTGCCTTTCTGCCCGGCGTTGCGGAGATTGAACGCACGGCAGAGCGGCTTTCGGGGGTCGCAGCGCAGGTGCATCGCCTGCATGGCAGTCTCGACCCGGCAGAGCAGCGTGCAGCCATCAGAAAGGGCGAGACGCGCAAGATTATCCTTGCCACCGCCATTGCCGAAACCAGCCTGACCATTGATGGCGTTCATATCGTGGTTGATAGCGGGCTTGCCCGGCGGGCGCGTTATGACCGGATAGCGGGTTCAGCGCGGCTGGTGACGGAAAGGGCCAGCCAAGCCGCAGCGACGCAACGGGCCGGCCGTGCCGCCCGACAGGGGCCAGGGGTTGCCTATCGCCTTTGGGAAGAGGCGGCAACTGCCGGGATGCCGCCCTTTGATCCGCCCGAGATATTGGAGGCTGACCTGTCGCCGCTATTGCTCGACTGCGCCTTATGGGGGGTTGGCGATCCCGCCACTTTGCGCTGGCTTGACCCGCCCCCCAAAGCCGCGCTGGAGGAAGCAGCAGCACGCCTGTCGCAGCTCGGCGCGCTTGACGATAGCGGGCGCCCAACGGCGCATGGCAGGGCGATGGCGCGCCTACCGCTGCCACCGCGCCTGGCGCACATGCTGCTGGCGTCAACGCAGCATGGCATTGGCGAGCTTGCAGCGGACGTCGCGGTGCTGCTTTCCGAAAGGGGGCTGGGCGGCAACGAGATCGATGTGGAGCGGCGGCTGGAGCGCTGGCGCAGCGAGCGGGGGCAGCGTGCGCAGGCGGCAAGGGCCTTGGCAAAGCGATGGGCCAAGCTTGCTCATCTCTCTCCGTCAGGGGAGGAGGCTAGCGTAAGTGCCGCCATTGCACTTGCCTATCCCGACCGCATCGCCAAACGGCGCGATGCTTCAGGGGAAAACTGGCTTAGCGTTGGGGGCAGGGGCTATCGGCTTGATCCAGCCCATCCGTTGGCACGGCAGGAATGGCTTGCCGTTGCCGATATACAGGGCGCAGCATCGGGCGCACGTATCCTCTCGGCCAGCGCCATTGCATTTGCCGAGGTTGAAAGCCTCTTTGCCGACCGGATAATGAGTGGCACGCATGTTCAGTTCGATCGCGACACGGGCAGCGTTCGTGCCGAAACCGGACGGCGGCTGGGCGCGATCACTTTGTCAAAGGGGCAAAGCGCGACACCCGATCCTGCGGCCATTGCCGATGCCTTGCTGCAAGGTGTGCGCACCTATGGTCTTGATCTGCTGCCATGGCCGGAAAGCGCGCTCCGATTGCGGGAGCGCGCAGGCTGGGCTGGCATTTCGCTATTGACCGACGCGGCGCTGATGGCGTTGCTGGACAGCTGGTTGCCTGCGCTGCTCGGCGGGAAACGGCGGCTCTCCGACATTGGCGGGGCGGCTCTGCATGACGCGTTGCTTGGCCTCATGGGCTGGGAAGAAAAGCAGCGTATCGACCGGCTCGCCCCGGCCCAATTCACTTCGCCAGCCGGAACAACGCATGCCATTGATTATGCGGCAGAGGCCGGGCCGACGGTCGAACTGCGGGTGCAGGCGTTGTTCGGCCTCGCCGAACATCCGGTCATCGGCCCCGACCACACGCCGTTGATATTGTCACTGACCTCCCCTGCTGGTCGTCCGATCCAGACAACACGCGATTTGCCCGGTTTCTGGAAGGGCAGCTGGGCCGATGTCGCCAAGGAAATGCGCGGACGCTATCCCAAACATCATTGGCCCGACGATCCAGCGGCGGCCGCCGCCAGCCTGAAGACGAAAAAGAAGCAGGGGATTTAGGCTTGATGCGCGGCGGCAAATTTAGGAAAGGGCGAGCATGACCCAAGCACGCATCATCCAGAAATCGAAAAATGCCATGCAGTCGGGCCGTTATGGCACGGGCCAGTGGATTTTGGAGTTTGAACCAAGCACCCCGCAGCGCCCTGATCCGCTTATGGGCTGGGCTGGTTCTGCCGATACAAAGCGGCAGCTAAACCTGAAATTTGCGACGCTTGAGGCGGCCAAGGCCTATGCGGAGAAAAACGGGATTGGCTATACCGTGATCGAAGCAGCGCCGAAGGTGCTGAAACTACAGGCTTATGCGGATAATTTCAGATAATCTGCGCCCAGCAGGATGAGCAGGCGCACGTCGACGCCGCAGCCTTCCGCTCGCTTTACCCCTAGAAAGTCTTGCAAGTCGGCCAACGCCACTCGGTGCGGCGTAATCCCTTCGCCCGCTACGCCGCCGCCGTCGCCAACTTTGGTCAGCGCCGATGCGCGTACCAAGGTAAAGCTTTCGCTGACCATGCCGGGTGAGGAATAATATTCACCCAGGCTTTCCAGCCTTGCTGCGCGATAGCCGGTTTCTTCCTCCAACTCGCGCCCTGCGGCTTCCAGCGGGTCTTCGCCTTCGGTTTCATCACCGATCAGACCTGCGGGCAATTCGATACAGCTCTTGCCCAGCGGCACACGATATTGTTCCACAAGCAGAACATGCCCATCCTCCACCGCGAGGATCACAGCGGCCCGGATTCCCCGGCTGCGCGCCACATATTCCCATTTCCCGCGCCGCTTGGCCGTAACAAAGCGGCCCTGCCACATGATCTCTTCAGGCTCGGCGTCCATCATCAAATCTCGATCAAGCGGTCGGGAAGTTCATTGGGGTTTTCGCTGCCTTTGGGAAAATGTTCCGCCAGCACGACGCCCATTTGCCGAACGGCCTCGGCCATGCCTGCACCGGGCTCTGCCTTTCGCACTTTTTTGAGCAGCGCCAGCATGGCATCGCCCCAGATTTCGGGCGCGACCTTGTCGGCGATGGATTGGTCGGCGACGATCTCTGCACGATGTTCGCGCATCGACAAATATAGCAATACCCCCGTGCGCCCCACGGTCTTGCTTTCTGTGCCCACCTTGAACAATTCCACCGCGCGTGCCCGCACACGGCGTTGCTTTATGTGCTTCGGCGTCAGCGCCAGACGCAGCGGCCGCCATTTCAGCAGCAGCCATGTGCCCAGCCATTTTGCCCCGAGGAACAGAAACAGCAGCGCCAAATACTCGCCCGCAGTCCAGTTGTGATCCCATCCACCCAGCAGGTCGTGGGCAAGATTACGGTAAAAATCCGGAACGAACGCAACGACCGACAGCGCGACAAAGGCAACAATGCTGGCCCAGATCAGGGCGATATCGTCATAATCGTCTGACATGTCGGTAACGATGGTCACAATTTCGCCGCTGGTGTGAAGCTCAGCCTCGGCAACCGCGGCGCTGACCAACTGGTGATCAGCTTCGCTGACATGGGAAATTTTACGCAAGGCCATGCTTACCATCCTCCCCCTTTACCAGCCACCGGATGCGCCGCCGCCGCCGGAGATGCCCCCGCCGAAACCGCCAAAACCGCCCCCGCCAAAGCCGCCGCCCCAGCTGGAACCAGACGAACCACCCCAGGACGAACCGCCACTGCCCCAGATGATAACCGGCGGGCCGCCCCAATCATCATCGTCATCATCATCATCGCGCCGCCTTTTTCCGCGATATTTCCTTCCACCCCGTGCGAAGGACAGGATGATGGGCAGAATGAAAAACAGGAATATGAACAGCCAGAAGATCACCATCCCGGCTTCGCCATTATCGCCGCTTTGGGCTTCGGCACGCTCGGCGGCAGCGGCGACGGCCCGGGCATCCGTCGGCTCACGTTTCAACTGTTCGCTGACCGCATCGGCAGCGGCGGAAATACCGGTGCCATAATCGCCTTCCTTGAACCGGGGGATCATTTGCTGGTCGATAATGCGCCCAGCAAGCGCATCGGGCAAAATTCCCTCTGATCCCAGTCCCACCTCTATGCGCGTGCGCCGTTCATTGGGCGCAACCAGGATCAGCGCACCTTCGTCCTTTTCTGCATCGCCTATGCCCCATGTTTCGAACAGCTCAACGGCATAGTCCTCAATCGCCCGGTCGTTGAGCGAAGGCACAGTTGCGACAATCAGCGTCTTGCCGGTTTCGGCGCTCAGCGCGCGCAGCTTGCCATCAATTTCTGCCTCGGTGGCATCGGGGATAATATTCGCGCCGTCATAAACCGGCCCGTCAGGACGCGGCGGCATGGCGGCATGGGCAAAGGCGCTCCACAAAAGGAGCGACAGCGCAAGCGGAACGGCCCAAAGCCTGATCATGGCAGCCTTTTCATCGGCGGGCGGTCCCGCATCTCCTTTGGCCTAGAACTTCACTTCCGGCGCTTTTTCTGCGCCGGCCGCCGCGCGGAATGGCGTCATCGGCTTGGCACCGTGGATCACCTTTGCGCCAATGATGTCGGGAAAGGTGCGGATGGTGGTGTTATAGGCCTGCACCGCCTCATTATAGCGCATCCGTGCGGTGTTGATGCGGTTTTCGGTTCCGGCCAGTTCGACATTCAGGTCACGAAAACCCTGCTGGCTTTGCAATTGGGGATAATTTTCCACGACCGTGCGCAACTGGCCGAGCGCGGCTGTCAGCTGATTCTGGCCTTCCTCAAACTTGCGAAAGGTTTCCGGGTCGGACAGGTCGTCCGTCGTGACGTTGATCGATGTTGCCCGCGAGCGCGCCTCAGTCACTTGCGTCAAGATCTGCGTTTCGGATGCCGCTGCGGCCTTTACCGTTGCAACCAGATTGGGGACAAGGTCGGCGCGGCGCTGATAGGCGCTTTCGACATCAGCCCATTTTGCCTTGGCATTTTCCTCGGCGGTGGGAACGCTGTTGATACCGCACCCGGCCAATGTTGCAGCCGCCACTGGCACCATCAGGAATTTCGCAAAATCGGAACGCATCGGCATAACTCCATCGCCATCATTGTGTATTGTCCAGATAGGACGGTAACTTGTAAACTTCAATCGCTACTCTCGACAGGGTTCAGATTTTACGGCAAGATTGAAATCTGATTGCAACGCTCAGTTTGGGGGAGTGTTTTTATGTGGAGTGATTTCAAGGCGTTTATCGCGGGCGGCAATGTGCTTGATCTTGCCGTTGGTGTGATGATCGGCGGCGCATTTGCCACCATTACCAAGTCGCTGACCGAAGATGTGCTGATGCCCTTGGTGTCTGCTGTTTTTGGTGGCGTCGATTTTTCCAATCGCTTTTTCATTCTGGGTGCTGTCCCGCAGAAATTGCAGGAGGCAGCAGCCGCCGGAAACTATGCGGCGCTTAAGGCTGGCGGCGTGCCGATGCTGGGTTATGGCGCGTTCATTACCGCAATCATCAATTTCGTGATTTTCGCCTTTGTGATTTTCATGCTTGTGCGTTGGGTGAACAAGGTTTTGCAAACCAAGGTGGCCCAGGCTGGCCCGACCGAAGTCGATCTGCTCACCGAAATCCGCGATGCGTTGAAGAAATAGTCGCCACGGTTTAAACTGGCGCGATGAACGCGCCAGATGACAAACGAGGCCGCCACCTGACCCGCAAGGCCATTTTGCCCGGGGCAGGGGGCGGCTTTTTTGTTGGTGCACGCGGCGCGGCGGAGGCGCGTTTTTTCCACCGTATCCTTGACCGGATTGATAGCGGCATCAATCATGGCATGATTGAGGGGCATTTGCCCGATGGCCGGGTGCGGTTGCTGGGTGGACGCGGCGAAGGGCCGGTTGCCATTGTCCAACTGCATCGATGGCGCGCCTTGCTGCGGCTGGTGAAGGGTGGGTCAGTCGGATGGTATGAAGGCTGGGCTGCGGGCGACTGGAGCAGCCCAGACCCGGTGCCGCTGTTTGACCTTTTCATGCGAAATCGCGTGGCCCTTGGCGAAGTAGCGCGGCCTAGCGGGCTTGCCCGATGGCTTGGCCGCGCAGCGCATTGGTTTCGGCGAAATAACCGGCGAAAGGCCCGCGAGAATATTGAGGCCCATTATGATCTGGGCAATGATTTTTACGCCGCATGGCTTGATTCCGGAATGACTTACTCGGCGGCGATCTTCCAAAATCCGGTTGATGCAGAAGAGGCGCTGGAGCAGGCGCAGGCGCGCAAGCTGGACGTATTGCTATCCAGACTTCAGCTTAAAAATGGCGACCAACTGCTTGAAATAGGCTGTGGTTGGGGAAGCCTTGCCGAGGCGGCATTGGCCCGTGCCGCAATTCGCTATCATGGTATTACCCTGTCGCCGCAGCAAAAAAGCCATGCGGATGCGCGGCTTTCCGGCAAGGAGGATGCCCGTATTACCCTGACCGATTATCGGGATATCAATGGGCAATATGATGCGATTGTCAGCGTCGAGATGGTTGAGGCGGTTGGCCAGCATTATTGGCCTGCTTATCTCGACACGATCGCCGCTGCGCTAAAGCCCGACGGGCGGGCCGCATTGCAATATATCCGGATCGAGGATGATGTTTTTGATGCCTATGCCGCCGGACAGGATTTCATCCAGCGCTATATATTTCCCGGTGGGATGCTGCTGTCTGAGCGCCGATTTCGGGCGCTTGCCGAGGCGCGCGGACTGCTGTGGCAGGATCAGCAGGATTATGGCATGCATTATGCCGAAACGCTTCGCATCTGGCGCGACAATTTCGACGCAGCGGTGGAGGAAGGGCGCTTGCCTGCCGGATTTGAGGCAAAGTTCGTTGCGCTTTGGCGCTATTATCTGATGTATTGTGAGGGCGGCTTTCGCGGCGGCGGGATCAATGTCGCACAGGTCACCTTGCGGCGCCCATGACTTTTATAACCGGGTCGCAGCCACGGTCGGGCTCAGCGCACTGAATTGACTTTACCGTCGATTTGCGGTTCGACTTTGCAGCAGAGGGTAAAGCATAAAAATTGAGGGGAGCGGGTAGGATGAAAAAATGGATTTTGGGCGCGCTGATCGCACTGGTTGCCGCCGCCGGAATCGGCTGGTTCAGCCTTGACAAGGACATGCGCAACCTTGCGTCCAACATGCCCACCAGCCGCGATGTGCTGTTCTGGAATGATGCGGAGCGTAGCGCGGCCTTTCGGGCGATGGACCGGATGCCCATACTCGCAAAAAGCAATGTCATTGAGGCAGGCGAAAGCGTCTACCCGCTGCCGAAGGGGCCAGAGCTGAAAATTGCGGGGCTTGATGCCTATATGAAGGCGCAGCGGACAGCCGCTTTGGTGGTTGTCCATGATGGCAAAATCCGCCTGGAAAATTATGGCCTTGGTTTTGATGGCAATGGCCGCTGGACCAGTTTTTCCGTCGCCAAATCCTTGACCTCGACGCTGGTCGGGGCGGCGATCCGCGATGGCCATATCAAAAGCATCGATGACAAGGTCACCGACTATATCCCCGAATTAAAGGGGTCGGCCTATGATAATGTGTCGATCTCCCAGCTGCTGACAATGACGTCAGGCGTCAAATGGAATGAGGATTATGAAGATCCCAATTCAGATGTCGCCCGCTTTAACGAGCATAAGGCGGAGCCCGGCGTTGACGTCACTGTAAGTTACATGCGCACATTGCCCCGTGAGGCTCCGGCCGGGACAAAATGGGTCTATAAAACTGGCGAAACCAATTTGATTGGCGTGCTGGTCAGCAAGGCGACAGGCAAGAAGCTGTCCGACTATTTGTCTGAGAAAATCTGGGCGCCCTTCGGCATGGAGCAGGATGCAAGCTGGCTGCTTGGCGCGACGGGCCATGAAATCAGCGGTTGCTGCATTCAGGCCGCTACGCGCGACATGGCCCGCGTTGGGCAATTCATGCTGGGTGGCGGCATTGCTGGTGGAAAGCCGGTCTTGCCCGATGGCTGGATCGCCGCAGGCACGGTCAAAAATGCCGACATTGGCGTGGCGGGCCGCGGCTATGGCTATCAGTGGTGGACCTATGACGACGGCACTTATGCTGCGCAGGGTATTTTCGGACAGGGCATTTTCATTGATCCGAAACGCAAGCTGGTGATTGCCTCCAACAGCAACTGGCCAAGCGCGACGCATGAAGTGTCAGCAGAGGCGCGGCAGGCCTTTTACCGGCAGGTGCAGCAGGCAATCGACGCGGAAGCTACGCCTTAGCAGTTCAGGCTGATGGTTCGACCACCTCAAAGCGCTTCATGATTGCATCAAGGATCGACTGATTGAGGACATTGGCAAAGGCGCAGCCAACGGTGATGCCATCGTTCCAGACCACCTCGGCCTGAAGCGGCGCAAGCCCCGGCAGAGCAAGCCAGCAGCGTGCACCCTTTGGCATTCCTGTGGTCGCTTCGCAGGCAAAACCCGACAGCGACAGGTTGATCACCCTGACGCCAAAGCCCGTGACACCTGATGGTCGCAGCACGGCGGGGATATCCAGCTTGATGCGCGGCGCACTGCGGTCCTCGATCGCGGCCTCGCTATAGGCGACCGGCTCCTTCTCCAGCATGTAAACATCCATGGCGGCGACTCCTGCTATATTAAGCACGGACTAAAGCGGCAGGGTGAATCGCCTGTGCATGGATATGGATAGCGCGGGTTAACCAGCCAAGATGTTCATAGCAGCGGGTTAATTCTGCCAGCCCGTTCGCCCTTGCATTTCGCCGCCATGCCCGCCATATGCCCGCCCGGGAGTCGGATGGGCGCTGTCGTCGCCAACCCGGTCAGGTCCTGACGGAAGCAGCCGTAACGATTTTTCGGCGGGTCATCCGGCTCCTACTTGCCTAAAGCGTGTTGCCCCTATAATACAGTGGGATTGGGAACCTGTCCTGCCCTTAGCAACGGAGGCACAATGCGCAGCAAGGAAGATGCTTTTGGTGCCGCGAAGCTGGTGGCGATCCTGTGCGGCGTGATGATCGGCATTTTTGCGCTGGATTGGATATTGCCAGCCGATCTCAGGGCCTATGGCATCTGGCCACGCGATTTCGGCGGATTGTTGGGCATTGCTGCAGGGCCTTTCTTGCACAGCAACCTGTCGCACCTTGGCAGCAACCTGCCCGTTTTCGCGCTGCTGGCTTTCCTGTGCCTGATTAAGGGGCCACGTTATTTTCTAAAAGCGAGCGCATTGATCATCCTGATGACCGGTATGCTCGTCTGGCTATTCGCACGCGGCGGCACGACACATATTGGCGCAAGCGGCTGGATATTCGGACTGTGGAGCCTGGCGATCGCACTCGCCTGGTTTGAGCGCAGTTTCTTTAGCATCGTGATCGCAACCGGAGTCGTTTTCTTTTACGGCGGCATGGTTTATGGCGTGCTGCCGACACAATCCTACATCTCGTTCGAATCGCATTTATTTGGCGCGATCAGCGGCGTCGTGGCCGCCTATGCGCTCCACCGACCCGCGCGTATTGAAACTCTCAGTCAGCCCACGCCGTCCCTGAAATTCTGGCCCGGCGAAGAGCGGCTGAAAAAATAGCGACGGTTCCCGTTCTTCAGGCAGCCACCCAATTGCCATGAAAGCCCGGCGGGATGCGGTGGGGGATGTGGACGGTAGCCTGCGCCGGCCCTTCAAAATCATCGGCATTCAGGATCACCAAATCGGTGGTCTGCTTGTCCATGTCGACGACATAGCCCATCAGCCAGCCATCATCCTCGGCCTTTGCGCTCGCCCTGGGCACAAAGACGAATTCGCCGGGGACGCGGCCTGATCCGAAGTCATGGACCTGGCGGCTGGCTGCGTGCAGATCATGCTTGTACAGTTTGGACTGGGCAGGCGATGCCGCATCAAAGCCATCGGGCAGCGACATGGCATAGGCATAGCGATAGGGCTTGCCGATCAGCGCCTCATTGGGGCGTGGAAATTCCTGGCTGTCCGCATCCACCACGACACGCTGCGTGGTGCGCGCTACAGGATCAATGGTCCAGCGTTCAAATGGCACTGCTGCGCTGTCAGGGCCAATCCTGCTCTCGGCAAACATGGTGTCATGCGCGCAAACATCCAGAATGACTTTGCCGTCCTCAGTCTCGAATGCGTTGCACGGGTGGAAGACATAGCAAGGCGCGACATCGCACCAAATGACATCCTCATTGCCGCCGTCCTTCGGCAACAAGCCGACGCGCGCCTTGTGCGTCGGGTTCCATGTGTAGGGGAAGGGGTGCCCAGCAATCATGGTCTTCATCGAAAAAGTGACCGGCAGGTCGAGAATAATCACATAGTTTTTGGTAATCATGCAGTCGTGGATGGAGGGGCCATCGGCAACACGGATCGGTTCTTCGCGGCGGACCTTGCCGTTCGCATCGACCACGACATGGCGGATGGTGTTGGCGTCGGTCGCTTCGTAACAAATTGCATGCATCTCACCTGTTTCGGGGTCGAGATGGGGATGCGCTGTAAAGCTCCCCTTCAGCGTGCCGCCAAAGGGGTCGAAGGCAATGGTTTCCAGCTCTTCATTTATCCGCACCGGATAGCCGCCGGCCTCGACAATCGCCCATGTTTCTCCGGCATGGCCCAGCACATTGGTGTTGACCGTATCGCGCGGGCCGTTGCGCAGGCCGGGGGTTGTGGGCAGGCCCAGCGTTTCGGTGACGCGAGTGCTCTTGATCCAGCGGTTGCGATACCAAAGCGCCTTGCCGTCTTTCAGCCGCACGCCATGCACCATGCCGTCGCCTGTGAACCAGTGATAGGCAGCATGGTTGGTTTCGCCCGCCGGATTGGGGCCGATACGGATATAACGCCCGTCCAACTCGGGCGGAATTTCGCCCGAGACGGTAAGCGTTTCTAGGGTCAGCTCGGCGTTCATGGGTTCGTGGATGCCAGTAAGATATGGGTTTGGCTTATCAGCCTTCATCCGTTCGCGGTTGAAATTTGCGATGGTCGTCACGCCCTTGGTAACGGTTCCGCGGATCAAATTTTCGACGGCACTGGCCATGGTTTTGCTCCTGCTTGCCAAACGACTCGGTTATGTTTACAGTGATAACATGGCTCCGAATGCTAACAGTGTCAACATCAAAAGCTATCATCATGGCGACCTGCGCACTGCCGTGGTTGAGGAAGGGCTGCGGTTGCTGCAAACGCGGGAGGCGGACGCGCTGTCGCTCCGCGAAATCGCCCGCAATGTCGGGGTTAGCGCCACGGCGCTCTATCGCCATTTCCCGGACAAGGCATCCCTATTGGCGGCGCTCGCGCAAGCCGGCTATGCGATGTTGGCCGAGGAGCAGCGACTGGCTGCCGAAGCCGCAGGGCAGGGCCGCTTTGCCGCGCTGGGCCGGGCCTATGTCCGGTTTGCGCTGGCAAATCCTGCGCTGTTCCGGTTGATATTTGTCACGACACGCGCCGATATCCATCCCTATGGCACAGCGCCGCCCGGATCGGCCGCATCGCTGCTTGAACACAGCGTTTCGCAAGTGCTGGCTGCCGATGCGTCGGTTGAGGACCGCTATACCGTCATGCTGCGTGCATGGTCGCTGGTTCATGGGCTGGCGATGCTGATTCTGGATAAGCAGGTAACGGCCGACGATGCGTTAATTGATCTGGTGGTTTGCGAAACGAGTCTCGGATTTGATGTGGCCTCACAATGATGCGGGTTGAGCATCTACGCAAAAAATTTTCTCCTGTGATCGCACGAAATGTCGAAACGCACTGATGCCGATTGTCATCATGACAGCGGGACAAAATGTGCCGCAACCTGTTGGAATGGATAGGACAACACCCATGCAATATATGTTGATTTTGAACGAAACCGACGCCGACTTTGTGAAGCAAAAGGGCGGCGAGGGAAGCGAGGAATATTGGGGCGGCTGGAATGCCTATATCGGCGCGATGATGGAATCCGGCATTGTTGTGAATGGCGATGGTTTGGAGCCGCCGCACACAGCCACGACTGTGCGTGTGCGCGACGGCAAGCGGACAATCCATGACGGTCCCTTTGCCGACAGCAAGGAGCAGTTGGCGGGCTATTTCGTTATTGAAGTGCCTGATCTGGATACGGCGCTTGAATGGGCCGCCCGGTCGCCTGCGGCTTCGACAGGTTCGGTCGAGGTTCGGCCTGTGATGCATCCGCCGGAAGGCATGGCCTGAACATGGACGCGCGCCGTGTTGCCGAAAATGCGGCGCGCGCTTCCTATGGGCGGCTGTTGGCTTTGCTGGCATCGCGTAGCCGTGATCTTGCGGCCGCCGAGGATGCGCTTTCTGACGCTTTCGTCGCAGCCTTGAAAAGCTGGCCTCAAACGGGTGTCCCGGCCAATCCCGACGCATGGTTGATGACTGCCGCGAGGAACCGGATGAACAATCAGTATCGCCATGATCAGGTCCGCAGCAACGCCGCCTTGGATTTGGAAAGGCACTTTGCGTCGCTCATTGACAGCCCCGGCGATTATCCGGACGAACGGCTGAAATTGCTCTTTGTTTGCGCGCACCCGGCCATTGATGGCGCGATCAGGACGCCGCTGATGATGCAGATTGTGCTGGGGCTTGACGCCGCGACCATTGCCAATGCCTTTCTGACATCACCTACCACCATGGGGCAACGGCTTGTCCGCGCCAAAGCCAAAATCCGCGATGCTGGCGTCCGGTTTGAAGTGCCGGATGTCGACGCAATGCCGGAGCGTCTGACATTCGTTCTCGACGCCATTTACGCTGCCTTTGGCCAGGCATGGGACATTGTGCCGGGCGGAGATAATGGCGCAATCGACCTGACAGGCGAGGCGATTTTTCTGGGGCGCTTGCTGGTTTCGCTCTTGCCCGATGATCCAGAGGCAAAGGGATTGCTGGCCCTGATGCTTTATTGCGAGGCACGGCGCGATGCGCGGCGTTCGCCCGATGGTGCTTTTGTGCCGCTTGATGAACAAGACGCAAAGCTATGGTCGCAGGGCATGATTGTGGAGGCGGAGGCGTTGCTTATGGAAGCCTCAAAAGCGGGCGTTTTCGGGCGCTACCAGACCGAGGCCGCCATCCAGTCGGTTCATGTCCAGCGCCCCTTTTTCGGCGCAACCAACTATGCCGCGCTCATGACATTATACACGATGCTGGTGCGGCATTATCCCAGCCTTGGCGCGCTGATTGGCCATGCGGGCGTGCTCCTGAAACTGGGCGATCCGGATGCTGCGCTCGCGGTCCTTGATGACTTGCCACAGGATCGGATCCACAGCCATCAACCCTATTGGGTGATGCGTGCCCATGTAATGCTTGCGCTTGCAAGGACGCAGGATGCACGGCTTGCCGCCGACCGCGCCATCGGCCTGACGGAGGATAAGGCGCTGCGTGATTATTTGTTGAAAACGCTGGTTGGGGCCTTGCGGGACTGAGCGCCTGATCTACAGTTCGATGTGATATTGTCTTTGACAATCACACTGTAATGTGAAACTGACCAATGCAGATGCCGTTTTTGGTGTCATCTTTGTCAGCTTTGGATCATATCATGTCAACCCAGCTCATCGAAAAGCTCCGCAGTCTTGTCAATGACGGCGGCCTTTCCCGGTCCGGCCTGGCCCGCGCTGCGGGTCTTCATGCCAATACGTTGCGCGACCTCGACCAGCCCGACTGGAACCCGACCGCCGATACGCTGCGCAAGCTGGAAACCTATCTCTTTGCCAATGATGACAGTCCGGCGCTTGTCCCGATTGAGGAGATTATCGAGGAAGCGCGCAATGGCCGCATGTATATATTGGTCGATGACGAAGACCGGGAGAATGAGGGCGACCTGATCATCCCTGCGCAAATGGCGACGCCCGATGCGATCAACTTCATGGCGACCCATGGTCGCGGGCTGATCTGCCTCTCGATGACGAAGGAGCGCTGCGACCAACTGGGCCTTGCCCCTATGGCGCAGAATAATCGGGAGAGTATGCAGACTGCCTTTACCGTCTCGATCGAGGCCCGCGAAGGCGTGACCACCGGGATCAGTGCAGCCGACCGGGCGCGCACGGTATCCGTTGCCATTGACGCATCAAAAGGCCCCGCTGACATCGTCTCGCCCGGCCATGTCTTTCCGCTGACCGCGCGCGAAGGCGGGGTGCTTGTTCGGGCAGGCCATACCGAAGCCGCAGTCGACATCAGCCGCCTTGCCGGCCTTAACCCCTCTGGCGTCATCTGCGAGATTATGAAGGATGATGGCACAATGGCGCGGATGGACGATCTTGTCGCATTCGCCCGACTCCATGGCCTGAAAATGGGGACGATCCGCGATCTGATTGCCTATCGCCGCAAGCATGACCATCTGGTCGAAAAGCGTGCCGAGATGAAGTTCACCAGCCGTTGGGGCGGCGAGTGGACGGCGATGACCTTTTTCAACAAAGCCACCGGGCAGGAGACGATAGCGCTGCAAAAAGGACGGATTGACCCCAATAAGCCGACATTGGTGCGGATGCACACCATGAGCATGTTCGTCGATGTGTTCGGCGAAGAGCATGAGCGTTCTGGCCTGCTTGCCAATTCGATGCAGGCGATTGCCGAGGAAGGCGCTGGCGTGGTTGTGGTCATCAACAAACCGATGCAGGGCGTGGTAAGCCGCTTCATGGAGCTGCGCGCGCAGGGCAAGGCAGCCGGTGCGCCAGAGGTGGAGGCAATGCGCGACTATGGGGGCGGCGCGCAAATCCTGACCGAACTTGGGGTGCATGACATGATCCTGCTTACCAACACACATCACACGATGGTGGGGCTTGATGGCTATGGCCTTTCCATCGTAGGCGAGCAGCCGATACCAGGCACGAAGGGGGAATGACGTGGCGAAATTTCTGATAGTCGAAGCACGCTTTTACGATCATTTGAACGATATGCTGGTTGCTGGCGCGCGTGCCGCGCTGAAGGCAGCGGGACATGAGGTTGAGGTCCTGACTGTCCCGGGTGCGCTGGAGATACCGGGTGCAATATCGCTGGCAGCGGAGAGCGATCAATATGACGGCTATGTCGCCATTGGTGTCGTCATTCGCGGCGAAACATACCATTTTGAAATCGTCGCAGGTGAAAGCGCGCGCGGCATCATGGCGCTGACCATGGATGGGCTGGCGATTGGCAATGGCATCCTGACAGTCGAGAACGAAGAGCAAGCCATCGTCCGCGCTGACCCCAGCCAAAAGGACAAGGGTGGCGAAGCCGCCAAAGCTGCGTTGGCCCTACTGGACCTGCGCAATCGTTTCAGCTAGTCGAGTTGCTTCGGGGACTAAGGTAAACGCCTGCCTAGGGGACGCAGGCCAATTTGCTATGGGTCGTTAAATGACATCTGCTGCTTCCTTGCCCCGCCAGACTGGCTTCCTTGGTTTTGTCGAACGGGTCGGCAACAAGCTGCCCGAACCGGCGATGATTTTCGTCTGGCTTATCCTCTTCCTGATGCTGCTGTCTGCTGTGGGGCAAGCAATGGGCTGGTCGGCATCGCTTGCCTATACTGGCAAGGAAGCGCCGCAATGGGGCGAGTTAAAGGACGGAACGCTGACCTACACAGCGACCAGCCTGTTCAGCGAAGAGAATATCGCCCGGCTGATCACCGAAATGCCCAAGACCTTCACTGGCTTTGCGCCCTTGGGCCTGGTGCTGACGCTGATCCTGGGCGCGGCGGTGGCGGAGCGGTCGGGCATGTTCTCGGCTCTGATCCGCGCCAGCCTGCGCAAGGCGCCACATGCAATCTTGACCCCCATTGTCGCTGTGATCGGTATGGTAAGCCATCACGCGTCCGATGCCGCTTATGTGGTGTTCATTCCGCTGGCTGCGATCCTCTACGCAAGCGTCGGTCGGCATCCGCTGGCGGGGCTAGCAGCGGCCTTCGCGGGCGTTTCCGGGGGCTTTGCAGGCAATATCACGCCAGGGCAAATGGATGTGCTGTTGTTCGGTTTTACGCAGGAGGCAGCGCGGATCATTGATCCCAATTGGACGATGAATCCGCTGGGCAACTGGTGGTTCATCCTGTCCATCGTCGTTATCTTCACGCCGATCATCTGGTTTATCACCGACCGGATCGTGGAGCCGCGTCTCGGCAAATGGGGCAGCGAGCCTGACGATGAGCTGAAGGCTGAGCTCGCACGATCCGAAGTGACGCCAGAGGAGCGGCGCGGCCTGCGCGCGGCAGGTCTTGCGGCGTTGCTCGTTGCCGCAGCCTTTACAGCGCTGGCGCTTTGGCCCGGTTACTCCCCGTTGATTGATGAGACGAAGGACGGCCCTGCCAGCCTCCAGCCATTTTATGCAGGATTGGTCGCCGGGTTTTTCATCCTGTTCCTGGCGTCTGGCATTGCCTTTGGCCGCGCGACCGGAACAGTGAAGGATTCCAAAGATGTTATTGCGATGATGCAGGAGGGGGTGAAGATGCTTGCCCCCTATCTCGTCTTCGTTTTCTTCGCCGCACATTTTGTGGCGATGTTCAATTGGTCGCGGCTGGGGCCGATTTTCGCCATTGACGGCGCAACCGTGTTGCAGGCCATGAATGTGCCTGCGCCGCTGCTGCTGGCTGGTGTGCAGTTTGTCTCGTCTTTCCTCGACCTGTTCATCGGTTCGGCAGCGGCGAAATGGAGTGCGATGGCGCCCGTTGTCGTGCCCAAATTCATGCTGCTTGGTATCAGCCCGGAAATGACAACAGCCGCCTATCGCATGGGCGATAGCTATACCAATATCATGACACCGCTGATGAGCTATTTCCCGCTGATCCTCGCTTTTGCGAGGCGCTATGATAAATCACTGGGGGTGGGTTCGCTGCTTGCGCTGATGCTGCCTTATGCTTTGTGTTTCATGGCAGTTGGGCTGACCATGACAGTGAGCTGGGTTGCCTTTGACCTGCCGTTGGGGCCGGGCGCGCAGGTCTATTACGACGCACCGTTGGCAGCGATCAAATAGACCGACGGCAAATCGGCGGCTTGCAGCGTGAAGGCAATGCCGGGCTGACGTAATAAAGTTGCGTATTCCCAAGCGCGTGGCGGACGCTATAGTCGCGCCATGACTGCCCCTGTCCTGCCGACCAGCTATAATGCCGAAGACCCCGCCACACAGGCCCGCACAGCGCACAACCGCGCGCTGAAGGACGAGCTTTGGGCCAAGGTTGCCGAAGCCGCGCTTGGCGGCAATGAAAAATCGCGCCAGCGGC
>CAZNEO010000012.1:0-64270 GCA_964572205.1 uncultured Sphingorhabdus sp. | reverse complement strand
TCCCTCTTTTTTCCCCTCATTTCCATTTATCCGCAAATGTAGGAAATTATTGTGCGTCGCTGCGTATCAATATTGTCTTGGTTGGCTCACACGAAGACACGGGGCCGCAGGCGACCGCAGGTCAAAGCACGAAGAGGATTGTTATTGCTGGGTTACATTCCGGCGGCGAAACGCTCTCTTCGACACAGCCATGCCATGATATTCGGCTTCGCCGAAAAGCTCTTCTTCGTGGCTTCGTGGCTTCGTGTGAGCTATTCAGCGCGGCCGGCCGCCTAGGCCGCAGCAAGTGCGTCGGCCAACCGGTTTCTCAACGCCAGCAAATCGCCGCGCAAGGACGCCAAGTCTGCGTTGCCGGCAGTCGTTGTGGCAATGGCGACAGAGGCGGCGGGAGCGGTGTCAGGCGCGTCTGGCACGCTGCCCTTGTTCAGGAAAGCAACTGCACCGCGAATCGTATAATGCTGCCGGTGAAGCAAATTGTTGATCTGTTCGACCAGCACGACATCCGATGGCCGGTAAAGCCTGCGTCCGCCCGCCCGTGTCAACGGACGAAGCATGGGGAACTGCTCCTCCCAATAGCGCAGGATGTGCGTCTTGACGCCGATCCGCTTTGCCATTTCGCCGATGGTAAGAAAGGCGCCTTCAGCCTTTTCCATCATTTCACCTTGGCACGAAGCCCTTGGCTGGCGCGGAAAGTCAGCACGCGACGCGGCGTGATTGGCACTTCAATCCCGGTTTTGGGATTACGGCCAATGCGCTGTCCCTTGTCGCGCAGCACAAAAGTGCCGAAACCGGAAATCTTGACATTCTCGCCCGCCACGACGGCGTCGATCATATGGTTCAGGATGGAATCGATCATCGTCGCGGCATCCGCACGAGAAAGCCCGATTTGCCGGTTAATTGTCTCTGCAATGTCTGCGCGTGTCAAAGTGCCTGCATCAGCCATAGCCCACACTCCCATATCGATCCTGCGTCGGCGCGTTTTGTCGCATATTTCCCGGATTTGGCAATGAAAAACTGATTCGCCGTTTACATGCGCACCAGCGACGCCCCCCAGGTAAAGCCGCCACCCATCGCCTCCAACACAACCAGATCGCCTGACTTTATCCGTCCGTCTCGCACGGCCACATCCAGCGCCAGTGGCACAG
The DNA here is from genome assembly GCA_964572205.1 of uncultured Sphingorhabdus sp. Lineage (GTDB taxonomy): Bacteria > Pseudomonadota > Alphaproteobacteria > Sphingomonadales > Sphingomonadaceae > Sphingorhabdus_B. The sequence continues at coordinate 63,125 of CAZNEO010000012.1, read as the reverse complement.
AGGCTGCCGATGTGTTTGCATGTTGGTCAACGGTCAGCACCACGCGCTCGGCAGGCAGCCCCAACTTTTTTGCGGTGGCATCGATGATGCGGCGATTTGCCTGGTGCGGGACGATCCAGTCGACGGCATGGGGATCGACGCCTGCGGCATCCAGCACCTCGTGCAATACATTGGTCAGGTTGGTGACGGCATGGCGAAAAACTTCGCGGCCCTGCATCCGCAATTTCCCGACTGTGCCAGTGGTCGAAGGACCGCCATCGACATAAAGCAACTGGTTATGCTGGCCATCGGCGTGAAGCCGCGTTGCCAGCACGCCGGCAGCGCCCATTTCTGCTGACAGCACCACTGCGCCTGCGCCATCGCCGAACAAAACGCAGGTCGCCCTGTCTTCCCAATCGAGAATGCGGCTGAAAGTTTCGGAACCGATGACAAGGGCATTTTTGGCCGAACCTGCGCGGATCATGCTCTCCGCCACGGAAAAGGCGTAGAGAAAGCCCGAACAGACCGCCGCAACGTCAAAGGCGACGCCGCCATTACAGCCCAGCATATGCTGCACTTTGGTGGCGCTGGCCGGGAAGGTTTGATCGGGCGTTGCCGTGGCAACAATGATCAGGTCAATATCGGCAGGCGTCATGCCGGCCGCGTCCAGCGCCTTTCGCGCTGCATCCGCGCCGAGTGTTGCCGTGGTTTCATCGGGGCCGGCGATGTGGCGGAATTTTATCCCCGTCCGCTCGGTAATCCATTCGTCGCTTGTATCAACCTGAGCCGCAAGCTCAGCATTGGAAACCCGCCGGGCGGGGAGCGCCGATCCTGTGCCCTTGATCACAGCGCGAAGGGCAGTTTCACTCATCCCTCAATCACATCCTTGTGCGAAATCTGCTCAATATCCTGCGCGATGCGGGCGGTGATATCATCCTCGACCAAGCGCGCAGCCACTTCTACTGCGTTGGCGACGCCCTTCACACTGGCGCTGCCATGGCTTTTGACGACCACGCCATTCAGGCCCAAGAACACTGCGCCATTATGGTTGTTGGGATCAAGATGATGCTTCAACAGCTCCGTTGCAGGGCGCGAGACAAGGAAACCAAATTTGGACCGGATCGAGCTGGTAAAGGCACGGCGCAGCAGATCGGTGACAAAGCGTGCAGCGCCTTCAATGGATTTCAGCGCGATATTGCCGGAAAAGCCGTCACAGACAACAACGTCGCATTCGCCGCGATTTATCTTGTCAGCCTCAATAAAGCCCTGAAAATCCATATGGAGCTCGGGGCTGTCGCGCAAATGCTGTGCGGCAAAGCGCAGACTGTCCGTGCCCTTCAACTCTTCTGTGCCGATGTTGAGCAAGCGCACGCGCGGCTTTTCAAAGCCAAAGATGATCCGGCTATAGGCAGCCCCCATCACGGAAAATTGCACCAGATTGCGCGCATCGCATTCGGTGTTCGCGCCCAGATCCAGCATCACGACATCGGTATCGGAAAGCGTCGGCAGCAAGGCTGCGAGCGCGGGCCGGTCTATGCCGGGCATGGTACGCAGTGCCAGCTTGGCCATGGCCATCAGCGCGCCGGTGTTGCCCGCGCTTACAGCAGCAGCAGCATTGCCAGCCTTTACTGCGTTGATCGCCAGCCCCATGGAACTGTTGCGCGATTTGCGCAGCGCCTGGCTGGGCTTGTCATCGCCGCTGACAACTTCGTCGGTGTGCAATATCTCTGACGCGGCGGCGAGATTGGGGTGCTTCTCCAGCGCCGATTTGATCTGCGCCTCATCGCCAACGAGCAGGAATTTGAAATGCTCGTGACGATGCCGTGCCAAGGCCGCGCCCGCGATCATCACGCGCACGCCTTCATCGCCGCCCATCGCATCAATGGCGATACGCGGGCGTTCTGTCACAGGCATTTCTCCCTGTTGGGACGAACGATCAGGCTACGGCCAGGATTTCGCGACCATTATAGTGGCCGCAGGCGTTGCAGACATGGTGCGGACGCTTCAGCTCGCCACAGTTTGAACATTCCTGGAATGCCTCAACCTTCAGCGAATCATGGCTGCGACGCATACCGCGCTTTGACGGCGTAGTTTTTCTCTTGGGGACAGCCATCTCGGCACCTGTTCCATTTCAAAAATCGTTTATTTCTACAGCCTTAGCGAAAAGCGTCGACGCTGGCAAGCAAAGCCAGAAACGACGGCAAAACACCCCAAAGCTGCGGATGAGGGGCGGCTAATAGCGATTTTTCTCCGCTTTGCAAGTTTGGAGATGGCTGGTAGCAGCGGGAAAAATTTCAAAAGGGAGGTCCCCGCCATGCTTTCGCTACCCATCACACTCACCATCGCCGCAGGCGCTGCACTGGTCAACATCTGGCTGATGATCCGCTGCGGCCGGGCGCGGACCAAAGGCAAGATATCGATTGGCGACGGCGGCGATGAGTTTTTGATTCGCCGAATGCGCGCCCATGCCAATTTTGTGGAAAGCGCGCCGTTCGTGCTGGTCCTGATCGCGGCGCTGGAGGCAAGCGGCCATGGCGGGACATGGCTATGGTATGTTGGCATCCTTTATATATTCGGCCGACTGGCCCATGGATTGGGCATGGATGGCGGCACATTTGAAAAGGGGCGGATGGTTGGCACCTTGATTACGCTGCTGACCTTGCTGGGGCTGTCGGGCTATGCGCTGTTGAGCGTTTACTCCACCCTTGGCTAACGCTGCCTTGGACCAGCCTTTGGTGCGCCAATGACTCCATTCACTCTGCCATTTACAGCCGAACCAGCGGACATTGACGAGCTGGGCCATGTGAACAACGCAGTCTGGGTGCGCTGGATACAGGATATGGCAACGGCGCACTGGATGGCCGTTGCCGCACCGGAGCATGTCGAAAGCTATATCTGGGTCGTCACCCGGCATGAGATCGACTATCGGGGCAATATAAGCGCGGGCGAGACTGTGACAGGACGGACCTGGATCGAGGCCCAGCCAAGGGGCGCAACATTCGACCGCCGCGTCGATTTTGTGAATGCAGATGGCAAGACAATCGTTAGCGCGAATACAAGCTGGGCGATGATCGACCAGAAAAGCCGGCGGCTGACACGCGTAAGGCCGGAAATTTCCGCACCCTTCATGGAACGCCCATGAAGCAGCACATCGCCATTTATGACATGGACAAAACGGTCACGCGCCGCGCAACCTATAATGGCTTTCTGATCCACATGGCCTGGCACAAGTCGCCGTGGCGGCTGCTGCTTGCGCCGCTGCTGCTATGGGGGCTGTTGCTGTTTTTCTTTGAAATATGGGACCGAAAGGCGCTGAAGCAGTTCAGCCAGAAACTGCTGATAGGCGGCAAGGTGCGGCGGGATAAATTCGCCCGCCATCTGGAGCGGCACGCCGATCTGGTATTGGGCAAAAATGTCTATGCCGAGGTTCGCCACCGGATCGAGGAAGAGAAAAAATCCGGCTATATCCATGTCATCGCCACCGCATCCTACCGCCTATATGTGGAGGCCATCGCCGCGCGCCTTGGTTTTGACCATGTCATTGCCACAGAGCTGGCCACCAACAGCAGCGGCCATGTGCTGGCGCGGATCGACGGGCATAACTGCTATGATGCGGCAAAGCTGAGCCGGATAGAGGCGTGGATGGCGGCGCAGGGACTGGAGCGGGCGCAATGCCATATCCGCGCCTATTCAGACCATATCTCAGACGCGCCTTTGCTGTCCTTTGCCGACGAGCCCTTTGCCACCAACCCGCATCCGCCACTGGCGCGGCTGGCGGCCGAACGGGGCTGGCCAGTGCTCGATTGGCGCGATGGCGATTTTTCAACTTAGGCGAAATCGGGAAACAGCGTGCGCCGGGCTTTTTCCGGCTCAATGCCATAATGCGCAGCCAACATATCCGATAGCAGCCGTTCAATCCGCATTGTCGGTTTCAGGTCACGACCTTCATAAAGCTGGCTTGCGCCAAGCCCCGGCCAATCGGCAAGCACCTGTCCGCCGCCCGCCAGACCACCGCCGAACATCATCACCGCCGATGCCGTGCCATGGTCGGTCCCCCTTGTCCCATTAACCGCCGCAGTGCGGCCAAATTCGGTCGCAACCAGCACCAGCGTGCTGGCCCAGCTGGGGCCAAGGTCGGTCCGCAGCGCGGCTATCATGGCATCGACATCCTTTAACAATCCGGCAATCCGCCCCTGCTGATTCACATGCGTGTCCCAGCCATTTGATTCCACCAGCATGACGCGCGCGCCCGTCGGCCCGGCCATCAGCCGTGCAGCCAGCTTTCCGGCTGCTGCACCGCCGCGCGTAACAGGGTCGGCATCACCTGCCATCATCTCCGTTTCGACCGCGCTGGCCCAAAGCGGGGCAAGCTGCGCATCTTCGGCATAGAGCATTGCGACCCGTTCCATCAGGCCGCTGTCGGCGTCCGGCAGTCTTGAGGGCGCGTAGCTGCCTGCCTCCATGCTGCCGCGCAATATGGTGGGCACTGCTGCGGTCAGCGAAAGCGCCCGCCGTTCTCCCCCCGGCAAGAGTGTCAGCAACCGGTTCATCCAGCCATCATCCCGGCCATAGGGGCGCGAGGCTCCTGTCTCCAACATGTTCTGGCCGTCGAAATGCGACCGTTCCCGATAGGCTGACGCAACAGCGTGGGCGAACATCGCCTGCTTTTGCCCAAACAGCGCGGCACATTGGGGCATGGCGGGGTGCAGGGAAAAAAGGCTGTCGAGCTTTGCCCCGCCTTCATCGACCAGCGCACCGCGCAAGCCGGCATAGGCCGGGTCACCGACCGGGGCGAGGATGGACAACCCGTCGGCAGCGCCGCGTTGCAGGATGAAAATGAACCGGCGATCGGTATCGGCGCTGGCCCAGGCCATATGCGGCAGGGCAAGTCCGGCTGCAAAACCGGAGGCAAGCAGGGAACGGCGTGTGATCATGGCATTATCTCCGCAGAAATTCCGGCGCGACGAGCAGCAGCGCCAGCCCCTGTGCCGGGCTTTCGGCCCGGGCGATCTGCTCCGCCGTCGCCAGTGACAGGCCGCCGGGCAGGATTTGCAAGCCAAGCTGGCGCGCATCAACCGCGCCAGAGGCCAGCCGGGCAAGGCGGCCTGCGGTTTCCACCCGGCGCATCAGCGCTGCCGGGCCAGCCCAATCCTTGGCAACATCGCCAAATCCGGCGGGTGAACCGGGACGCCAGACCGCCTGCCCCATCTGGTTCAACAAGCCAGCAGCGGCCTGCGCATTACCCGGTAGCGCCGGGACCGTGATCGCACGCAATGCCGATACCGTCCATTCCCATGGCGTCTTGAACTTCGCTGCTGCGCCTCCGGTTATTTCGGGGGCCGTGATCAATATGCGGTACAAGGCCTTTAAATCGCCGCCTGTTTCCAGAAAGGCCTTTTCCAGTCGGGAGACAAGCGCGGGCGGCGGGTCGTCCGCGGCGAAATGCGTTGCCAGCTTTGTCGCAATGTGGCGCGCGGTTGCCGGATGGACGGCAAGGTCCGACAGGATTGCATCAGCCTGCGCCTCGCCCTGCCCGGCATAGCGACGCACCATCACCTGGCGCACGCCGGGCTGGTGAATGGCATCGACAAAGATCGCCTCGCCCGCTGCTGTGTCGCCATCAACCAGTTTTTTCAGCGGGCCGCGCGCAAGCCCGGTGACGCTATGCCCGGTAAGGGCGCGGGCAAATTCGGTGACATCGTCCTGACCATAGCCCGAACGGACGCCCAATGTGTGCAGTTCCAATATCTCGCGGGCCAGATTTTCGTTGAGGCCAATTTCGGTGTCGCGGCGTTTCCTGACGCGCTGTGCAAGCGGGCTGTCGGGGCCTATGGATTGCGCCTGATCGAGGTAGAGCAGCATCGCCGGATGCTTGACCGCGGCTTTCAGCAAATCGCCAAAGCTGCCAAAAATATGCGGGCGGATCGCGGCAAATTCAAAATTGCCAGCCAGCGGCGTTATGACGGCCTTGTCGGTTGAAATGGCAAAATGGTTTGACCAGAAATAGACCAGCCGCTCGGCAAAATCCTGTTCGCTGGCCACGGCAACCTGCAATCGCGCAGCGACGGCGGCGGCATAATGATCACGCAGCGATTTGCGATAGTTCCCCAAAACCTGCTGCGCCATCGCCACAGAATCGTCCGCCGCCACCTTTTTCTGCGCCTGCAGCGCGCGCAGTTGCTGAAGTGGTTCGATCAAGACCGATCGACCCGGCAATGCGGCAATTGCTGGCGGCGATGGGTCAAAATGATCCATTTGGCCAAGCAGCCAGTCAGCGGCATTGCGCGGTGGCGTGCGGTCAGGACGGACACCCATGCCAAAACGATTGGCGGCAATGGCAAAATCGCGGATCACAAAGGGGGCCTCCTTGCGCATGTCCCCCGCCGGGGACTATTCTCCCCTAGGGTCAGGACCTGTTAAATATCCCTTCGAGGTTTGAGGCCATTTTGCTCAGGGCTAGGAAGGAATCCGCCGGGATATGAATATATCTCAAGGCTTTCTGACGACGCCATGGGCAAAATGGGTCAAATCCTTGCGGACGCCAAAATGGCTTCGATCTCAAAGCAAAACGGCCTTGCAGGCAGAATAACTGCCTGACTACGGCCCTTTTGCTTCGATATCTTTGCCATTTTGACGCCTCGAAGGGAGATTTAATAGGTCCTGACCCTAACGCATGAGACGCGCTAACCCTTCGCCCGCACGCGCCAGATTATGTTGCCGACATCGTCGGAGACAAGCAGCGACCCGTCCTTCGCCACGGCAAGCATCGCCGGGCGGCCCTGCGCCTTGCTATCCTTGTCAAGGAAGCCATTGAGCACTGTCAGCGGCTGGCCCACGGGTCTGCCATTTTCAAAGCGCACGAAAATAACATCATAGCCCAGCATCGGCACTCGGTTCCACGAGCCATGCCGGGCGATGAACGCGCCTGTGGCAAAGGGACCGCCCAATTTTGCGCTATCCGCAAAGGCAAGACCAAGCGGCGCGCCATGCGGTCCAAGCGCATAGTCGGGGCGCCGTTCATATTGGCGCTTTTCGGGCTTACCCGGCTCGACCCGATAGTCGATATAGCGCCAATAATGCCACGGCCAGCCATAGTCGGCGGCAATATCAACCCGCGCAAGATAATCGGGCACAAGGTCAGAGCCAAGCATGTCCCGTTCGTTCACTGTGGTCCAAAGCGTGCCGTTGCTGTCCCAGGCAAGACCCACAGGATTGCGCAGGCCGCTGGTGAAGGTTTTTCCCTTGCGCGTTGCAAGGTCGAGCTCAATCACCTGCGCCCGGCCGCGTTCCAGCTCCATGCCATTTTCGGCAATATTGCTGTTCGATCCCACCGCGATATACAGTTTTTTGCCATCGGCACTGGCAACGATATTGCGCGTCCAATGGTTGTTGGGCAGCTTTGCGTTGAGCGCGAAAATCTTTTCGCCCTTGGCCGTGATCTTTGTGTCACCCTCTTTATAGGGAAAGGCCAGCACCGCGTCGGTGTTGGCGACATAAAGCGTGTCGCCGACCAACGCCATACCAAAGGGGGAATTCAACCCTTCAAGCAGCGCGCTTTTCAACTCCGGCTTGCCATCGCCATCGGTATCGCGCAGCAAGGTGATGCGGTTCGCCGATGGGGTTTTCGCGCCGCCCTTTGACATCAGCCAGCGGGCAATACGCCCCGTCAGCCCATCGCCCATATGCCCCGGCGGCGCATTGGTTTCCGCCACCAGCAGATCGCCATTGGGCAGGACGTAAAGATTGCGGGGATGATCAAGTTTTTCGGCAAAGCGCTCGACAACAAGACCGTCGGCAGCAACCGGGGCCTCGCCTGCCTTCCACGGGTCAGCCTCTGCCACTTTCACAGTGGGAATTTTCTGTTCGCGCGGCGCGCCAATTTCCGGCGTCGGGCCAGTCAGTTTTTCAACTGGGACGCGCGCCACATCGGGGCGCGACATGAACCAGCCAATGCCGATCAGCGCGATGACCACCAAAATCGCAACATTGCGGATATGCTTGCCCATCTGCCTCTCCTTATCCCCGCCGCCGGTCAAGCAGCCATATGGCCGTTGCTATGGCGCTGCCCACGGCAAAGCCCAGCACCATTCCCAATGAGGCATGGCCATAGGCAACGCCCAATATGGCGCCTGCCAACAGGCCAAGGAAAATGAAAAAGCCGCCAGCATAGCCTTTGCTGGGATGGCGCGGTTCCGGGGTGGATTGGGGATCATTCATAGCATGATCCTTTCGGCGTAAATCGGCGATGGTGCAAGCCCATATGCAGGGTCTGCTCCCCCGATATTACCCCTAATGCACCGGTAACCAATTGCCGTGAGGCTTCTTCCACTCCCGTTCGGTAAAGCCGGGTTCGCAGGCAGCGCTGGCACCCCCGGCCCTGCCTGCATCACAATTATAAAAAGGCCTTTCATGCACTTGCCGCTATATGTCGAACCGCGTGACGTCACCGAAGCGCAACAGCTGATGGTGCATTATGGTGCGGCTGCGGGGCTGGAGGCTGCCGAACGGGCAGAGGCAAGCCGCACGATCGGCAATCATCTCGGCTATTGCCGGTGGCGCCAGATCGAACGGCTTGTCATCATGCTGAGCCTGGAAAGCAGCATTGGCACAATTCACTGATTGCCCGGCATCGCAAAGCGCCCTAACAGCGCACGAATGTGGCATCTGTTGCAATATCCCCTTTGCCCCTTTTCGCGCAAAGTCCGCCTGCAAATGGGCGAAAAGGGCATCGCCTATAGCCTGAAACGGGAAAATCCCTGGGAGCGGCGCGACGAATTTCTGCACATGAACCCAGCCGCGCGCACGCCGGTCATGCAGGTTGAGGAACGCGGGCTGACCCTGTGCGATTCCGTCGCAATCTCCGAATATATTGAGGAAGTGAGCGACAAGATGCCGCTGATCAGCGGTTCTTCTGCCTATCGCGCCGAGATCCGCCGCCTTGTCGCATGGTTCGATCAGGAATTTTACGGCAATGTCACTGCGCCGCTGCTGCATGAAAAGATGCAGAAACGCATTGTCCATCGCCAGCCGCCGAGCAGCACAGTCCTGCGTGAGGCGATGCGGCTTGCCGACAGCCATCTGGATTATGTCGATTATCTGATCGACCATCGGCCCTGGATTGCAGGCGGCACGATGAGCATGGCCGACATGGCCGCTGCGGCCCAGATTTCGGTTGCGGATTATCTGGGCGGGATCGATTGGTCAGGGCATGAACTGGCCAAAGGCTGGTATAGCAAATTCAAAAGCCGTCCCAGCTTTCGTCCGCTTTTGTCTGAGCGGATGGAAGGGATTAAGCCCCCTGCCCATTATGAGCTTGTCGATTTCTGAATCCACTTGCGCAACAGCGCATAAGCTGTGACACAGGTCACGGGCCGCACCCGACAATAACGATAATCCTGACTGACTATCGACTGCCTGAGCAAAGGCGGAAGGGGGAATGTGCCATGCGATCTGTAAAACTATTGCCTGTGATTCTGTTGGGAACCGCCCTTTTGCTTGGCGGGTGCGCCGAACACCGGCTTGTGGTGAAGCAACCCAATCCGGGGCCGCCGCCGACTACCGTGGACAGTGCAGCCATCGGATGGGGCGCATCACAAAAGCGCAACGTGGCCGATTGCGATTCCAACATCATTGACGAGGTACGGGTGAAGCAGAATCTGGGACAGGCGCTGCTCAGCGTCATCACCCTTGGCTTCTACATGCCAACCACCATCGAATATGTATGCGGCAATGTGCCGTCCGAACCCGGCAATACCGGCAATTAAGGGGAGCCATAGCAATGCCTGCCGATCCCCACATCAGCGAACAGAACAATGTCAAATGGATCAACCATCATGAAAATGTGAAGGTTGCCATCGCAAAAAGGCTGACCATCAAGAATGAAAGCCCGACACAGCCAAGCATGGCGGGAATGCGCGCAACGGCGCTGCGCATTCAGGCTATTATCAACCGCGCATTAAAGGCGGGCGTGCGGCTGCGTGCCTGCGGTTCGCGCTGGTCCTTTTCCGATATTCCCGTGGTCGAAAAAGGCTGGGTTCTGGAAACCAGCCAGATTGATTGGCGCTTTGCTGTAAGCCTTTCCGACCTTGATCCTGCCTGCCGCAGTGCCGCAGAGGAGCTGGTGCTGGTGCAATGCGGGGCGAAAATTTCCCGGATCAACGAGATGCTGGAAACACCGCAGCGTCGCCGGGCGCTCCGCACCTCTGGCGCAAGCAATGGCCAGACCATCGGTGGTGCGCTGGGCACAGGCGTCCACGGTTCCGCCATCGATGTCGGCGGCATGGAAAGCCAGGTTGCCGGTATCCAGATTTTGACCGCCAAGCAGAATTTGTGGATTGAGCGGGCAAGCGAGCCAACCTTCAGCAGTGACTTTGCCACCAAATTGGGCGCGACGCTTGTGCGCGACGACGCAAAGTTTGAGGCCGCGATTGTCAGCCTGGGCGCTTTGGGCGTCGTCCATGCCGTGGCGATGAAAACCACAGGGCGCTACCTCCTTAACAGTTCGCTGTCGCACATTCCGCCGGGGCAGATTGCCAAGGCGATGAACACGCTGGATTTCACGGGATCGGGTATCCCCGACCCCAATCGGCGACCCTATTTTTTCCAGACGATCATGGACCCGCGCCGCCCGCATATCATCTATGCAACGGTGCGTTACAAGGAAACCTGCCCGCCGGACTATGTGCCCGATTACAGCCAGCTAACGGCAAGCGAGCCGGGCACGAATGTGCCGCGCATGATCGCAACCGCAACGCAGACGATACCGGGTCTCCGCGACCTGATTGTCAGCAAGCTGATGGCAATTGAGCTGCGCGTCCGCGCCGACACGCCGGCCGAATGGAGCACACCGGGGGAGGAATATACCTTCACCAGTGCGCGTGAAGGCGTTGCCAGTTGCGGCTTTGCCATTCCCATTGCGCAGGTTACACGGGCGCTCGACATTGCCCGCGCCGCCTTTGAAGAGCATAAAAGCGCGCCGGTGGTTTTCACCTGCCGCTATGCGCAAAAATCCCCCGGCATCCTATCCTTCATCCGGTTCGATCCGACTTGCATCTTTGACATTGACGGCGTGGATACCAAGGCAACGCACAAGCTGATCAAGCTGGTCGCGCAGCGTTTTGACGCAGCGGGGATGCCCTATACCATGCACTGGGGAAAGACGAACCACCTTACCAAGGCGCGCGTCCGCGCCAATTTTGGTGGTGCTGTCGACCGGTGGAACATGGTTCGCAAACAATTATTGCCCGACGCGGCGGAGCGGACGTTGTTCTCTTCCCCCTATCTCGACGGGCTGGGGCTGAATGCCTAGGCTTTAGCCCCAGCCGGCAGCAAAACGCTAACCGCGCAACACCCCGCTTTTCAGCACGGGGAGCAGCAGTCCGGCGATCACCAGCGTGTTGGACACGGCGTTCATGCTATACCCAGTCGCGCAGGATATGGCGGAGTCGACCAGATACCAGATGAGGCTGGCCACCACGGCAAAGCGCCACAGCGGGGCTGCCTGCGCCGGTTCCAGAGCGAACAATGCACGAAAGGCAAAAAGATAGGTCAGCCCCCATCCCATCGTGACTGCGCCCATCAGGCCAACGGCAAAGCGATGCAGCGCATCAGGCGCGTCGGGCATCGGGCGGCCAAATAGCGTGAATATCGCGCGCGTCATGCCATCGCTTGCCTCAAAAGCACCAGCGGCCAGCACGGCACCGAACGCCACAACGAACAGCGACCAGCCCAGCAGCCAGTTTTGCCAGAATTTTGTCATGCGAAATCCTTTCATCCTATCGTCATGTAGCATATGCTACAACAATGTAGCGTTCGCTACAAGCAAGAAGTACAGTTATAGGCGTGGTGATGGAGCAGGATAAAGCCCAGCAGCGAAGGGCAGCGATTGTTGACCGCTTGGCCGACCATGTGCTGGCGCACGGGCTGATCGCGGCCAGTCTGCGCCCGCTGGGCAAGGCAGCAGGCACAAGCGACCGGATGCTGCTCTATTATTTTGCCGACAAGGCGGAGATTATCGGCGCGACATTGCAGCGCATTGCCGAGAGGATGACGGCGATATTGATGGCTCGCGCTGCTCCGCAGCCACTGCCGCTGGACCAATTGTCCCCGCGCATGACGGCCTTGGTGCTGGAGGAGGAATTCTGGCCCTACATGTGCGTGTGGCTGGAACTCGCCAGCCGGGCAGCGCGTGGCGACCCCCTTTATGCACCGATTGCAGCAGCGATTGGTGCTGGCTTTCTGCAATGGGGGCAAATGCAGCTTGCCGCGCCCAATGACGCAGAGCGCGCGCGTGACGCCGCCCGGCTGCTGATCCAGATTGAGGGCGCCGTGATGGTGAAAGCCATCGGCATGGGCGAAGCCGTGGCAAAGAGCCTGGCGCGCTAAACCGGCAGCTTTACGTCAAAGGCAATGGTCAACCGCTCTCCCGCCGTAAAGGGCTCTGTCGCATGCCACATGGTCGACGGGAAAAGCGCAAGCCGCGCCGCTTTGGGCTCCACCCGCGCATAGGGGGTAAGGGGCAATTCCAGCTCGGGCGGCGGCGCGCCAAGCACAAGCTGCCCTTTGTCATCGCCATCGGGCAAGGCAACATAAAAGGCAGAGCTGATCCAGCCGAGCGCATGGGTATGGCTGCTATGATGGCCTGCCCCTGATAGCCGCACTGACCAGCTGCCTTCATAGCGGATGGGCGCATTGCGCGGCTGGCCGAGCAGCGGATGCCCCTCGTCGCGAGCAGGCAGCGCCGCGATATAATGGCCAATCGCTTCGTTGATCGTCGCGCGCGCGCCCTGAATGGCCGGGTGCGGATGAAAGAATAGCTGCCGGTCGGTTTGCGTGCCGCCGCGCACCGACTGTTCGGGATAGGGTGCCTTCATCCGGTGCAGGCCGCGCAGCACGTCGGCCAGTTCAGCCAGCTGCCCCTCGCCAAATTCAAGGTCAATTTGTGTCGCCAGCAGCGGATCGCCATCCAGCCACTGCACTTGGCCATTGCCCGTCAGCCGCCAACAGAGCGAGAGATAGGGCCAGAACATGCGCGCCGCCGGGCCGCCGCTGTGGCGCAGGGCAATGGCTTCTGCCCGCGGCGCATCGCCGCGCCGCAAATGGTGGCGCACCTGACACAGGTCAAGTCCGGGGTCCCCCTTGTCCGCATAATCGCCAAACAGATTGGCATCATCGCGCGCAGCCCCTGATTCGCTCGCCAGGAACAGTTCGGCAAGCTGCAGCCCGCGATGCTGCGGCATAGCAGCCCGCGCATCAGCCAGAATCGCGCCTGCACGCTCCCAATTTTTCAAGGTCGCATGTTGTTGAAACCACATCATGCGCAGTGCACCATTATCCGGTTGCGCCTTGACTGCGGCGGCATAGCTGCGGTCAAAATCCACCGCATCGCCATCGGTATAGCGCTGCGCCGCCAGCACGCGATGCCCCTCCAGCCATGCAGGATTGTGTGCAATCGCATCCTCCAGCACCGCTTCGGCTGCTGCGCCTTCCCCTTCGGCTGCCAAGGCCATGGCATGGTTGCGCACAAGGTCGCTATTGTCGGGGATCAGCGCGCGTGCCCGCGCAAACAGCGCAGCTGCCGGACGCCATGTTTCAAAGGATATTTGCGCCAGACCAAATGCCACCATCGGGTCATCCGGGGCCTCGCCTGCTGCCTCGCAAATCGCCTCATAGGCAAAATCCATGACCTGCGCCTCGCGGAAGGCAGAGGCACGGCGCAAATTTTCGTCAACGGTGCTCAAGCAGCCGGGGCCTTGCAATGCTGGTCGATAAAGGCCTGATGCGTTGGCTGCTGCATGGCCCCTGCGGCCATGGCATTGCGCAACTTGGCCAGCCACTCGCGGCCCTTGCCAATGTCCCGATAGGCGCCAATCGGATCCGCAGCCACAGGGATATTCCCCTGCCCAATCTGCACCGCATACCAGCTTGGCGCGCCGAAAAGGTCCATGTCGCGCGGCACATGGCGGCCATAGCTACGAAAATGGTCAATCTTGTGCTGCAACGTGTCGGGAATATCCATGGCAGCGCAATAGCGCCACAATTCGCTGTCGTCACGGCTTGTCAGCTTATAATGCAAGATGATGAAATCGCGGATACGCTCGACCTCGGTTTGCGCCACATGATTATATTCATCGATTAGCAGCGGGTCGAAATTCCGGTCCGGAAACAACGCCAGCAGCTTTGAAATACCTGCCTGTATCAGGTGAATGCTTGTCGATTCCAACGGTTCCAAAAAACCGCTGGCCAACCCGATCGCAATGACATTTTTGTTCCAGTGTTTTTTCCGGCGCCCGGTGACAAAGCGCAGATGATTGGGCTCGGCCAACGCCTCGCCATCAAGATTTGCCAGCAGCGTTTCGAGCGCGGCATCCTGCGATTTATGCTGCGAACAATAGACATAGCCATTGCCCGTGCGGTGCTGCAACGGGATGCGCCATTGCCAGCCCGCATCATGCGCGGTGGAACGGGTATAGGGCGTGAAATCCCCGGCCTTGGCGCAGGGGATGGCAACGGCGCGGTCGCAGGGCAGCCAGTGCGTCCATTCTTCATAACCCGTCTGCAGCACACCTTCGATCAATAGACCACGGAAACCGGAGCAATCGATGAACAGCTCCGCCTCAATTGTGCGACCATCCTCCATAGTGACGCCCGTAACAAAGCCGGTCTCGCCATTTTGCTGCACCGACGCCACTTTACCTTCAGCGCGTACAACACCGCGTTCCTCAGAATAGGTGCGTAAATAACGCGCATAAAGCCCGGCATCGAAATGATAGGCATAGTCAAAGGTGGAGAGCACATTGCGCTCATCGGGATTTGGCCGGTTGAAGCGGTTTTCGCGCGCCATGGCCCAAGCCATTGAATGTTCGTCGAAATGGGACGTATCGCCTGCCGCCCGAGCCTGAAGCCAATATTGATGCACCGACAAGATATCGAACGGTTTCCCATGCGTGCCAAAGGGATGGAAATAGCGGTTCCCCTGCGCTCCCCAATTGACGAATTCGATTCCTAATTTGAACGACCCCTTGGTGGCCTTCACAAAGTCACGCTCGTCAATGCCCAGCATGGCGTTAAAGGTCCGGATCGGCGGAACAGTCGCCTCGCCTACGCCCACCGTGCCGATATCTTCGGATTCGACCAAAATGATCTTGCAGTTCCGGCCCAATATATTGGCCAGCGCCGCTGCGGACATCCACCCAGCAGTGCCGCCGCCAATGATGGCGATGGTCCGAATGGCCCGTTCATGTGAAGCGTCGTGATCCATGATCGCCTGTTACCCCAAAATAAAAAAAGGGGAAGACTGCGCTGGTGCAACCCACCCGCAATCTCCCCGAGATAGGATCAAAACCTGACCCTCGGACCTTGCCGGAGCCCACCGGCAAGGATCCCCCTTAGACTTTAGAAGCTGAAGCGTACCGAACCTGTCAATGTGCGTCCGATAGCCGGTGTGCCGGTTATACCGCCGCCAAAGGTGCCGGTGCCGTTGCCACGGACATCATAAGTGTTGAACAGGTTATAGACATTAATGCCCAGCTCGACATTGTTAAGCGGCATGACTTTCAGGTTCGTGTTGAACAATGTTTTGCCCGGATATTCCAGCGCACCGTCAAAAGTGCTGGATTGTCCGACTGCGGTCACACCAATCGACGCAATGTCGGCAAAGTCATAATTGCCCGACAGCGAGTAGCTGAGGTCAGGGATGTTCAGCGCCCTAGCAAAATTTGCCGAACCTGCCACTTGCGTGCCATTACGTGTCGACGTGAATTTCTGCTTTGCCTTTGTATAGGTTGCGTTGGCGATGAAGCTGAATCCGCCGAAACGCATGGTCGCGTAAAACTCAGCACCTTGTGTCTTGAACTCATTGTCAATCACGCAGCCGCCGCCGGGGCAGATACCTGTTGTGGTGGGTTCAAAATCGCTGCGCTTAAAATCACCCTTCAGCAGGGTCAGCTCAACCGTGTAACGTCCGCTGCCCAGCGCGCCGCGATTTTTGACACCAATTTCATACTGGTTCACAAAATCAACCGAAGGCGTGACACCGTCGGTGCAAAGCAGCGCGGTTGCCTGCGCACGGGTGCAGAGGCTGCCATCGGGACGGAATTTGCCGGACAATGTCTGGCGGTCGCTGTTGAACCGGCCACCCCTCGATGCGCGGGCAAAGATCGACAGATCGCCGCTTGCCTTCCAAAGCGCACCTGCCGTCCAGCTGGTGTAGCTACGCTTATAATCCAGCCTTTCAAACACGCCGTTTGCACGCAACGCCGGGATCAGGACGCCGCCGGACAGCACGTTGACTGAGGTGCCGCCGCCAATCACTGCGCCTTCAGCCTTGACTGTTTCAAACCGGACGCTGCCGTCGATGTTGAAATTGTCATTGTCGAGAACAAGCTGCGCATAGGGCGCTGTGTTCACATAGCTCAGGTCATAATTGCGCGAGCAGCAGCTGCCCCAATTGTCATTATAGCCCGCAATGCCTTCGTTGGTGATGCGGTTGGCAACACCGGTCATAGTGGCGCTATCGAACAGGTCGAGCTGCGACGGGCTGTTCCCCGACAGTTCGCGGAGCGACCGGTTGACGTGCCAGTCCATCGCAATGTTTTGGTCCATGTAGAAAAAGCCGCCGCGTGCGGTGATTTCGGCAAAACCGGTCTCAAACGTGCCTGTCAATGTCAGGTCATTGACCAGACTGCCAAGCTCGCGGATGTTGGTCCTTACGTTGACGTTATTGTCGACATAGGTGCCGGTATAGAGCTGGCCGGCATTGGGGCCGCTGGCATAACGGATGGCCTGCACCGTGCGTCCGTTTACGGTCGAACCAATGATGCTGGCGCGCGTTGCGATGCCAAGGAAGGGCGAGGAAAAGCTGCCGCTGATATCCGAACCGCGGAAGTTGTTGGTGACCCGGAAATTGTCCGAAAACTCATATTCAAACTGCAGGCCGACCGATTTCTGGTTGGTGCGAATGCCGTCCATATCGACACGCTCAAGCTGGTTATCCAGATTATAAATCAGGAAATCCTTGTTGAGGCGCGAGTAATTGGTGTCCTTGCGCCCGTCAAAGCCGGGGAAAGGGCGCACATTGCTGACTTTGCCGCCGCTAATCGTGGCCAGCGCAGGTGCACCGGTATAGTTGGGCTCTTGCGTGTCGGCAATCTTCAGGAAGACGCGGATCAGGCCCTTGCCGTCGGCAAATTCCTTGGTGAAGTTGGCCTTCGCCTGAATGCTGTCGCTCAGCCGATATCCGGCATTAAGCGGGCCCTTGCCAGTCTTGTAGAAACCGCCAATGTGGAAAAACGTGCCATCGCCAATCGGTGATCCATAGCGGAAGTTGATCTGCGACTGGTCAAAATCAATGCCCTGTTGCAGCTCGATATAGCCGCCAGCCTTCTCCCCAGTGTTGGAGATATAGTTGATGACTGCACCCGGAGCCTGCGAGGCGAAGGTCGTTGCCGATCCGCCGCGAACGGCTTCGATATTGGCGACGGTTGGGTCGAACTTGGTGAAATAGTCGTTGTTACCGAACTGGATGTCACCGAACAGCACGACGGGCAGGCCATCCTCCTGCAACTGCACGAACGGCGCACCGCCGGTGGCTACTGGCAAACCGCGCACGGCGATATTGGAGTTACCGCCCGGACCCGATGTGCCTGGAACCTGAATACCCGGAAGAAGCTTGAAGATTTCGGCTTCGCTGCTCGGCTGGAAATCCTCGATCAGCTGGGCATCGATGCTGGTGACCGAAATCGAGCTTTCGATCTGCGTGCGGTCGCGCCCCGATGCAGTGACGACGATGGCATCAAGACCGTCATATTCGTCAACGGCCTCATCCTCTGCTGCGGCCGCATCCTGCGCCGCAGCTGGCACAGCCAGCAGCCCAAGCATCGCAATGGCGCCAAGCGATGCAAAGCTTTTGAGTTCGTTCTTCTTCATGGGACCTCCCCTAAATGCCCGCTTTTCGGGCGTTCCTAAACCGCGTTGTCTGCTCACTGGCCAGACAATCGATTGCACCTTTATCGCAATCGATTGCAATTGCAAATGCTTTTTGCCAAAAATGCCCTTCCCGCGCAATTTGACGCCCCAACGATGCTAAATGCGACAAATATATGAAATTCGGCAAGCAACGGCATTTTCTGGTGGACCAAAATTGTCATATCCCTAATTTGTTCGTTAAGGGGCAATATTGTGACTGAGAAAATTCGGATCAGGAATATTGGCGATTTGGCCAAAATTGCCGGGGTTTCGCCGGGAACGGTTTCCCGGGCCTTATCCGATACCGGATTGATCAGCCAGAAAACGCGCGAGCGGATCAAAGCCTTGGCCCGCGAACATGATTTCCGCCCCAATGTCATGGCGCGCAACCTGCGCATTCAGAAAACCGGCGCGATCGGCGTCGTCATCCCTTTGGGCCATGATCCCGGACAACATATTTCCGACCCCTTTTTCATTACCATGCTGGGTTTGCTTGCCGATGAGTTGACGGAAAAAGGCTATGATCTTGTCCTGTCACGCGTGATCCCCACCGATGGCGAATGGTTGGACCGCTTTGTCGACTCCGGCCGCGTCGACGGCGTCATTGTTATTGGCCAATCCAACCAGGAAGCGGTGCTTGACAAGGTCTCCGCCCGCTACAAGCCCCTTGTTGTTTGGGGCGGATACAGCGCTGGGCAGACACATTGCTCGGTCGGATCAGACAACCATACTGGCGGTGCGATGGCGACGCGGCATTTGATCGAGCGCGGCTGCCGCCACATTGCCTTTTTTGGCGACCCCGGAGCGATGGAGTTTCGCCTGCGGCTTGATGGCTGCCGCCACGCGCTGCGCGAAGCCGGGCTGGATAGCGACATTCGCGTTTTTCCAGCCAAACTGATTTCAGAAACCGCGCATCCCGACATTGCTGCCTTTCTGGGTGCGGCCGAAAACCGGCCCCAAGGCATCGTTGCCGCCGCAGACATTATCGCCATGACCACGCTACGCGTGCTTGCTGAGCTGGAGCTTTCGGTTCCTGACGATATCAAGGTTGTTGGCTATGACGGCCTCGCGCTTTCGGAACACACATTCCCGCAGCTTTCAACAATCCGGCAGGATTTGACGACTGGCGCACATACATTGGTCGACATGCTGTTGCGCCGCATTGCCGGCGAAGAAACGCAGTCCGTCATCTTGCAGCCCGAACTCGTGGTGCGCAATTCAACCTGAGGCCGATTGCACCAATGCCAGCGCGCCGAGCAACCCCGCCCGGTCACCAAGCCCGGGCAACGCGACAATATCCGTGACATCGCCTGCAAAATACCTGCCGCCGAGCACGGCAGCCTGCGCAACGACCCTGTCGAGCAATCCCGCCGTTGCCATAACCCCGCCGCCAAGGATGATCTTACCGGGCGCAAAAATCGCCTGCATCGTCACAACCGTCTGCGCCAGGTAAAAAGCGATGATATCATGCGCAATATGGTCAAGGGGCAATTCCGACAGGGAAGCGCCCCAGCGCGCCTTGATTGCCGGGCCTGCGCATAGCCCCTCAAGACAATCACCATGGAACGGGCAATGGCCTGCAAAATCCTTGTCAGCCGGATGACGCGGAAAACGGATATGGCCCATTTCCGGATGTGACAATCCCTGCACGATCCGTCCATCGATCACTGCCCCGCCCCCCACGCCAGTGCCAATGGTGAAATAGAGTACGGACGCGTGCCCCTGCCCCGCACCCCATAGCGATTCAGCAAGCGCCGCGCCATTCACATCTGTATCGATAGCGACCTGGGCGTTAAAGCGTTTGGCCAATGGCCCGGTCATGTCGGCCCCGGTCCAATGCGGCTTGGGGGTTTTGCCAATATGCCCCCAATCAGCCGCGCCTTTATCAAGGATCAACGGCCCAAAGCTGGCTATGCCAAAACCATCAAGACGTCCCTGCTGCCCAAACCAATCCAGCATTGCGCCAAGCGTTTCTGTGGGCGTGGTGGTTTCAATCCGGGCCTCGGCCTCGATATTGTCCTTGTCCGTTGCAACACCCAGCACAAATTTTGTGCCGCCGGCCTCTACCAATCCATAGCGATTCATGGTCGCACGATGTGCGCCGTCTCGCCATCAAGCGCAATGCGGAAGCGAGGCGCTGGCGTGCCGCCAAACTGGCTGATCACCAGATCAGGATGTGCCTCAAGGCTGCGGCCCTTTAGGCCCCAATGATCAACAAAGCCTGCAACCTCAAGGTCGTGCGTCACCCACCAGCTGTAGCTTTGCAGCGGTTCATGAAGCGGGTTTGCGGCCACCAGCCCGGTGCCATTCAGCGGCTTGTAATCCCCGAAAAGCGTGGCAGACACCATGCCATAAAGGCCATTTGGCCCGGCGGGCCCATCGGGCGCGAAAGTGCGGCGCTGCGTCGACCAGAAAATATAATAGTTCCCGCCATCAACCCGCAGCACTGGCCTTTCCAATTCATTGTTCAGCCCGTCGGCGGACAGAAGCGGTGGCAAAAGCTGCCATTCACTCAGCTTGGCGTCAGACGCCCGCGCAATGCCAATCGCGCCGTTAAATTCGCTCACCGATTGCTTCAGCGATGCTGTGAATAGCAGGTAATCCCGGCCATCAGCAGGGTCACGGAAGTGAAACGGATCGCGGAACGCCTTGATAAAGCCAGGACGCCCCTGCGCCTCGCGTGCGACGACATAATGCTCGTCGTCGCTTACGACATTCTCAAAAGGCTCCGACCAGTCGGCGACCGAAATACTCTCGCCACTGACCACCAGAATCCCCCGCGTCTGAAAAAGGCGCTGTTCATAGGACCGTTCAGCCTCACCGCGCCGTCCGGTTGCGGTGTAGAATAATGTCACCGTTTCGCTGATCGGATCATATATTGTCGATCCCGCCCATTCGCGCGCGCCTGGGTTAAGCCCGATGGGCAGCAGGTCGCCTTTATCATGCCAAATTCCATCCCGATAAAGCGCAAGGCGCAGGCGCGCGACATCATGCCGCGCATCGGGATGAAGTTCGCGCGAAGCGCTCATAATCACCCACAGCTCGCCGCCGCTGATCCTGACGGTCTGTCCGTCAAAATATTGCACGGGCCACATGTCCCAAAGCATAAGCCCCGGAATAGCGGGAACAGCATCCTTCGCCGAAATCGCAGAAAGCTGAGGAATTTTGCCTTCGCCGAGATGTGCGACATGCTCCGCAGTCCAGCGAGACATGCTGATCGTTGATGACATAATGTTCAATGTGCAACTCCTACCCAAAGTTGCCAATAACGCAGCTTTTACGATTTTCCAGCAAAAACGACAATCGATTGCAATTTGCTTACAGAAGGCTGGCCCCGGCAGCCGCTTGCTCGATCATGATGATGGGTGGCGCGCCTTTGGGATCGCGGTAATGCCGCATGACGGCATTGATCGCATCCTCCTGTTTCTGCCGATCGAATAGGGCAACGACAGCACCGCCAAATCCGCCGCCTGTCATTCGCGCCCCGCCATAATCCCCGATGGCGTCGGCAAGAATGCCAACGAGCCGGTCAATGGCAGGCAAGGTGATTTCAAAATCTTCGCGCATTGAGGCATGGGACTGCGCCATAAGCTGGCCAAGGAGCGCATAATCGCATTCACGCAGCGCGGCGGCAGCGCCAAGCGTCCGTGCATTTTCGCTGACCACATGCCGTGCCCGTCGCCACGTCGTCTCATCCAGAGCGGCCCTATCCGCGTCTACAAAGCTGGGTAAATCGGACAAGTCGCGCAGGGCAGGCACAGCGTAATAGGCCGCAGCGGCCTCACATTGTGCACGCCGGGCATTATATTCCCCGTCAACCAGCCCACGGCTAATGCCCGAATGAACAATCAGGATGGCGGCATCGGCTGGGATCATAACCGGCTGTGTTTCAAGGCTGCGGCAATCGATAAGCAATGCCGCACCCGCCTCTGCCTGCGCACTGACCAGTTGGTCCATGATGCCGCATTTGCATCCGGCAAATTCATGCTCCGTGCGCTGCCCCAGCAAGGCCAGCCGCGTGCGATCAAATGCCGACTGGCCTGCTATCGCCGCGAAAGCGAGGCCTGCTGCGTTTTCCAGCGCTGCCGATGACGACAGCCCTGCACCCTGCGGCATGTCGCCCATTATTGCCATGTCAACACCGGGAAGTGGCAATCCCTCGGCAATCAGCATGTGCGCCATTCCGCGAACATAGTTCGACCAGGGGGCGGAATTGTCGGGATGAATGGCCACATCCAGTGTAAAGCTGGTGGTCGCATCCTGCAGATCGCCAGCAACGATATTGACGCGCCGGTCAGGCCGCGGCCGGACTGCCACCATAGTCTGGCGCGAAATCGCGCAAGGCAGAACAAAGCCGTCATTATAGTCGGTATGTTCGCCAATCAGGTTGACCCGCCCAGGCGCGCGCGCAATCAAGGCAGGCGCTGCACCATAGGTTTTTTTGAACAGCGTTGTCAGGTGGTCGATCATGGCGCTTCACGATAATGGAGCGGTGAAACGGCGCGCAAACGTTCCGCCGCCTGCTCTGGCGTTAGATCACGCTGCGCCTCTGCGAGCATTTCATAGCCCACCATGAACTTGCGCACGCTGGCCGAACGGAGAAGCGGCGGATAAAAATGGGCATGAAGCTGCCAATGCTCCGTCGTCCCATCGATAAAGGGCGCGCCGTGCCAGCCCATGGAATAGGGAAAGCTGGTCTGAAACAAATTGTCATAGCGGATCGTGAGTTGCTTAAGCGCAACGGCAAGATCGGCTTTTTCTGGCATCCCCAGGTCCGGCAAACGTTGGACTGCAAAACGCGGCAACAGCAGGGTTTCAAACGGCCAGCTTGCCCAATAGGGAACAATCGCCAACCAATGATCGGTCTGCACCACCACGCGCGGTCCGTCTGCCTCACGCCGCGCCACCTCGAGCAGCATTCCGGGCATGGCTGCCTGGGTGCGATCCTCGACCGCCACTTCGTGCGGCACATAATCGGTGGCCCAAATTTGGCCGTGCGGATGCGGGTTGGAGCACCCCATCACAGCACCCTTATTTTCAAAGACCTGCACATGGGCGTAACGGCTACCCAGATTGGCAACATAATTTGCCCATGTCTCAATCACACCCTCGATTGCGGCCAAAGAAAGTTCGGGCAGCGTTTTGGCATGATCGGGCGAGAAGCAGACCACATGGCTTTCCCCTCGCGCCGCCGCCGCGCGGAAAAGTGGGTCATCATCCAAAGGCTGCGGCGAATCTGGAAGTAGTGCCGCAAAGTCGTTGGCAAAGACGTGCGTGCCCGCATAGGCGGGGTTGAGGTCGCCCGTTACGCGGCGGTTGCCGGGGCAGAGATAGCAGTCGGCATCATAGGACGGCCTGTCGGCATTGTCCGGGGCATCCTCCTGCCCTTGCCAAGGCCGCTTCGCCCGGTGCGGGGAGACCAAAATCCACTCGTCGCGGAGGGGATTATAACGGCGGTGCGGATGTTCGGCGGGGTCGAAGCTCATAATGACTCGACCTCAATCAGCTGGAACCGTTCGGCTTTCATCACTTGTGTGGGCAGGCCGTGCGTGATCAGCCACGCGCCGTCATGCTCGATACCATCGACCCGGTAGCGCCGCGTCGGATCGAGCATCGGCAGCCGCACCGCTGGCGCATATGCCCAGCTTTGCGGGGCGACACGGTAAAGGAAAAGCAGCAAATCGTCGGCGTCGCCATGCGCCTGCCAGAACAGGCCATCGCCTGCCTCCTCCTGCCAGACCTTGCCACGATGCAGTCGGTTGCGATGTCCTTTATAGGTTGCGATCCAGTGGGCGAGGCGTTCGCGGTCCTTGTCGTCTAGTTTGCGCACGTCGAGTTCGACACCGAAATGCCCGGGAAGCGCGACGCCAGCGCGGAAATCCATCGACTGTTTTCGCCCGGTCGCATGGGCGGGCGAGGCACCGACATGCGCGCCCATCAGTTCGGGCGGCATGAATTGCAAAAAGCCGCGCTGGATCGAAACACGGCTGACCGCATCGATATTGTCGCTGGTCCAGAAACGATGGGTATGGCGAATGACGCCAGCATCAATCCGTCCGCCGCCACCCGCGCACGCCTCAATCTCGACATGTGGGAAAGCTGCACGCAACCGCGCCATCAAGACGTACGCGGCGTGCACCTGTCGGCGGTAGCGCGGCCTCGTGCCTGTGGTGGTAAGGTCACGATTATGATCCCATTTCAGATAGCCAATTGGCAGCGCGTCCAACAGAGCGGCAATCTTCTCGAACAGGTAATTGCCAACCTCCGGTCTTGCCATGTCGAGCACCAACTGGTTGCGCGCGGTGATTGTCGGACGTCCCGGTGTCGCCAACGCCCAGTCGGGATGCGCGCGATAAAGCTCGCTGTCAGGGTTGACCATCTCCGGTTCGACCCACAGGCCGAATTCCATGCCAAGACTGGTGACATGATCCGCAAGCGGCCTCAGGCCATTGGGATATTTGACGCTGTCGGTCCACCAATCGCCCAGCGAACTGGTGTCATTGTTGCGCCCATGAAACCAGCCATCGTCGAGAACAAAGCGTTCGATACCGATGGCTGCTGCGGCATCGGCCAACTCGATCAGCGCCGCCTCATCATGGTTGAAGTAAAAACCTTCCCAGGTGTTCAGATGCACCGGGCGAGGTTTCATCGCGCCGCCGGGCCAGTCGATACGGTGCCGAATGGCCGCATGAAAATTCTGCGCTACGGCATTGGCGTCGATTCCGCAAGTCGCGAGCATTTCCGGCGTCGTGATGCTCTCCCCGGCTGCGAGCCGGACTTCGCCGGGTGCGAGCCAGTCGCCCATCTGCCACTGGAAACGCCCATCATCGATCCATTCGATGCTTTGCGCATGATTGCCCGACCAGGCGAGTTGCGCGCCGTAGGTCGCGCCATCGGCGTCGACGACGGCACCCGGGAAGCAGCTATGCGACGTCAGCCCGCGCCGGTTCTCCCGCCGCCATGTGCTCCGGGTGAGTTGATCCACGACGGGAATAAATTCATCATTGTGCCGCCCACCAAAGGAATGGACCTCGCGTGCTTGGGACGGCAGCGGGATGACGCCAGCCGCCAGCCATTGCACGTCTAGCACTGTATCACCGTTGTTGGTTAGCTCGGTTGAAAGGGTCAGAACATTGCTCTCTGCATCAAGGTGAAGTGCAATCGTCACGCCAATCTTGGCGACATCGTCTCTGAGCCTAATCGTTGCTGCCTGCCCAGCCTGTTCCACTGCGCAACCCGTCGCCTGAAAGGTCCAGTCTTGCCCCTCGCGATGCGCGAGCAGCGCACTCTCGCCAAACCAGCCAACGCCAAGGCCGGGAAAGAGCGATAGCGGCTGGTCAAAGTCCAGACTGAAGCTGGGCGTAGGCCGCGATGCGCGCAGCGGCTCCAGCTTGAAACCATCGGGCAAACGCGGCCCCCAATAACGCCAGAGCGGCGCTTCGCTTTCGCTGGTTTCGAGTATTGCCGTGCAGGCTGTGCTATCGAGTCGAACGGTGGATGTCATGCCTCCGCTTCATTGTCACGAACGCGCAAAACTGCAAGCGCCGCACAAATCAGCAAAACGCCTGCCAGCATCAGCGCATTTCGCGCGTCGCCGCCAAGCAAATTAAGTCCCGTAAACTTCAAATCGCCAAGCCCCAGATATTTCAGCGGGGCAAACTCGGTATCGTCATAGATGATCCACCAGGTCATGGCATTGAGCAGCATGGGGATCACGATCATCATATTGAAGATACCCATATATACGCCGGTCCGCTTTGCCGGAATGCTGCGTGCGAGCATGACATAGGGCGTGCCCATGATGCTGCCCCAGCATATGCCGACCCCGATCGCGGCCGGGAAGAGCCAAGCAGCTGCGGTAACTTGCGGGATTAGCAGCATGGCAATCCCTCCAGCGACAAGCGCGCCAGCGTGGACATAGCGCGGGCCGATTTTGCGGATCAGCGGCATCATGAGAAGCGCCGCGAAAAACGCGACCGCGTTATAGAAAGCCCCCATCATGCCATTATCGACAACGGCCTGCCGGAACCCATCGCTCACTGGCTCAGTCGTGTTGTGAACCGACCGGGCAATCGAGTAGGTCACATAGGTCCAATAGGTTCCCATCGCATACCATTGGAAAAGCATCATGATGCCAAGTTTGCGCATAGGTGTCGGCATCTCCCGGATCGCGTCCCAGATTTCCTTCATCGTGGCGCCAACGGTTTTGGGCTGGCGGTTGATCTCCTCCTTTTGCACCTCCGTCAGCGGCAACTCGGGCACACGGATAATCGACCAAAGGATCGTCGAAAGCGACAGCACAGCGCCGATTGTGAATACGATGTTGACGGTTACGGGAATGTTGTTTGCACCAATCTCATCGCGGCTGATGCCAAACAATCCGATGAGCAGCGCGGGCGTCCCAAGCGCCATGCATTGCGCCAATCCGGTAAAGGCGCTTTGCGTTAAGAAACCGACATTATGCTGCTCCTGATTCAGCCGATCAGACACATAGGCGCGGTAAGGCTCCATCGTGATGTTGTTGCCAGCGTCCAGGATCCACAAAAGGCTCGCTGCCATCAGGATCGATTGCGACAGCGGCATGAAGAATAGCCCCAGCGTGCACAGGATTGCGCCGATGACAAAATAGGGCGTGCGTCTGCCCCAGCGCGAATTGGTCCGGTCACTCATCGCGCCGATGATTGGCTGGACGATCAATCCCGTGACTGGTCCCGCCAATTGCAGAATGGGCAGAGATGCTTCTTCCGCACCGAGATAGGAATAGATGGGCGCCATATTTCCCTGCTGCAATCCAAAGCTGAATTGCAGACCCAGGAAGCCCAGGTTCATTTCTATAATGCGCCACAGCGACAAATGCGGCTTTGTGCCGCCAGAAGCGGCAGCAGCACCGCCTATTGCCATCGATTGTGCCATGTCATCCTCCATCGCCAGCATTGCGCCGGTCCCTTAGGGACCTGTGTAGCGGCCTTGGATGACTTTGCAACAATCGATTGCAATGTCCAAATTCGGGGAATTAGCCGACTTCGTTACGGCTGTTCCATACGCCATAGCTGGCGATGATCGCATAACAGACCGCTGGCACCGCCAGCGCTAGCGCAAGACCGCCCGCATCGGCGACCGCACCGAAGAGGACGGGCACAATCGCGCCGCCCACAATCGCGGTGCACATAATCCCCGATGCCTGCGGCGCTTCATCCGTCATGCCCTGTGTGGTCAGGCTGAAAATGGTTGGGAACATGACCGAATTGAACAGCCCGACCAGCACCAACGTCCAACCGGATATCGCCCCCGATGTAAAGGCGGAGGTCAGCACCAACGCCAGCGCAATCGAAGCAAAGGTCAACAGCACCTTGGCAGGCGCTACCACACGAAGCAGGAAGGCTCCCACGAAACGGCCAATGAAGGCACTGCTCCAGTAAAGCGGCACATACCATTTGGCCTGATCCTGCGTCAGGCCCATCTTGCCGGGATCGCCGAGATAGGAAATCAGGTTGCTGCCAATCGCCACTTCCGCACCGACATAGGTGAAGATGCACAGCGCGCCAAATTGCAGCCGACGGTTGGACAGGAAAAGCGCCAATGTGCCCTCTGTCTTAATCTCTTGCGCCTTTTGCCCGTCAAGTGCGGACCGCCAGAACCAGAAAAGCACGGCAATCAATGTCATCACAATGGCGAGGCCGACATAGGCCTGGCTGATCTCCTGCGCTTCGGAAATGCGATAGGCTGTCAATGCCTCACCAGACAAAGTTGCAGGATCGACGCCTGAGCCTTTACCAAGCAACAGCTGCGCGCCGCCTGCCACCATGATAACAACACCAATGGAGTTAAACATCTGCCCGAACATCAGGCGGCTATGCGCCGTTTTACTCGGCCCCAAAGCCATTGTCACGGGGTTCATGCCCACCTGCAGCAGCGTGATTCCCGCGCCGATCAGGAACATTGCCCCCAGGAATGATGCGTAAATGCCGCTGTTCGCCGCCGGAATGAACATAAGCGAAGCGAGGGCAATCATGGAAAAGCCCAGCACAAAGCCCCTGATATAGCCAAGCTTGCTCATGATAATACCGGAGGGGATCGAAAACAGCGCATAGGCTGTAAAAAAGGCAAAGTTGATCAGGTTTGCCTGCATATGGTTGAGATCATATAGCCCCTTCAGCTTGGGCAGGATCACGTCAATGATGTTGGTGACACCGCCCAGAATGAAAAACACGGCAAAAACCAGCAACAGCACAAAACGTGCTTTGCCTTCCGTTGCCTGCCCGGTCGGTGTCGCGCTTCCCTGTGTTGGTGCCATCGCCATGAATGCTTCTCCCCCTTATGCTGCCTGCTTCTGTTCGCTGCCGTGCATCACGTCAAGCAATGCTTTGTGATCCATGAAATTCAATGCACATCGCCTTTGGAAATCGTCAATCGTCGCCATATCGACTGGCACAATATCCGCGCCGGGTGGCAGGATTTTGGCGTCATCCGGAAAAGTGCCATAACCTGCCAACAGGCAATGCCAAGACAGGCTGCTATAATATTTTCCGATGTCGAGCTCGGCAATGGTGGCGCCCAAATCCTCTCCCCGGAACCAGCTTGTCATCACAGCTTTCAGCGTGTCCGACAAATTGTTGTTCGCGGCATTATCGCGCCAATATTGCGTGTCGGTGCGCCGGTTCACGCGATAATGGCAAACAATATAGTCGCGTATGCCCTCATAGCGCGCGGCAATGTGCCGGTTAAAATCATCGCGTTTGGCCACCCCAAAGCCATCTTGTTCCAGCGCGGCGATAAAGCCTTCAACCGTTGCCTGCACAATATGCAGCGCTGTCGCCTCCAAAGGCTCAATAAACCCTTGCGATAGCCCAACGGCAAGGCAGTTGCCCACCCAGCTTTGGTCGACCCTGCCGACCTTCATCGACAAATGGCGGGCCTCAACAGGGCTATCCAGCATTCCCAAATGGGTTCGCAGCTCAGTCTCAGCTGCATCGCTGTCGAGATAACGCGACGAATAGACATAGCCATTGCCGGTGCGGTTGGTCAGCGGGATGTCCCACGCCCAGCCCGCTGAAAGCGCCGTCGCGCTGGTATGCGGGTTGATGCGGTGCGGGTCGGCTGGCGTTGGCATTACGACTGCGCTGTCGTTGAACAAATTGTGGGCAAAGGGGATGAAGCGCTCGCCCAGCGCTTGCTGGATAATCGAACCACGAAAGCCGCTGCAATCGATGAACCAGTCGCCCCCAATCCGTTCCCCATCACGCGCCAGCAGCGCAGTCACCAGCCCGGTTTCGCTGACATCGACTGTCTCCACATGCCGCTCAAGATGCGACACTCCCAACGTCTTGGCATGATCGCGGAGCACCGCTCCAACCAGATAGGCGTCGAAATGATAGCCATAGCTGACATCAAACGGAAAACTCTCTGCAGCAACGGGGCCAAGGCTGTTTGCCGAAAGATGCGCGGGCAGAAAAAATCGGTCAGGATGCGCCCAGACATCGCGCCCTGTCCGCCTCGCGCGCGTGTTGTAAGCGAAATCGGGCAGCGTGCGATGATCAAGCTCGGTGGCAAAGGGATGATAATAGCTTTCAAAGCCCGGACGCTCTGACCAGCCTTTAAAGCTGATCCCGTTTTTATAGGTAGCGTTGCACTTTGGCATCCAATCGCCCTCGGACAGACCGAGGGTTCGAAAAAAGGCGCGCAGTTGCGGCGTTGATCCTTCGCCTACGCCAATGATGCCGACCTCAGGCGATTCAACGACGGTGACATTATGCTGTGGCCAGACCTTTGCGAGCAGGCAAGCGGTCATCCAGCCCGCGGTGCCGCCGCCCAATATAACAAAATGCTGGCGGCATTCCTCCATCACCAGCCTGCCAGCGTCCAGCCGAAAATATCGTCCATCCGCGCGGCCCAGGCATTTTCCTCATGCGCTGTTCCCGGATAGGCTCGGGCAATAAAGTCTTCGCCTTCGACCCAACCAAGCGCGGCAACCTTTGGCGTTATTGCTGCCTGATAGGGCGGATAATAGGCATCCAGCGTCTGGTCGCCATGATCCATCCACAGACGGCGGCCCTTCGGCTTTCCAAGCCCACGCGCAAACTCATCTGCCCATAATGTGACTATCTCGTCTTTATGCACTGCGGTCACCGTGGGATCGCCCAGCGGCCAATGCGTGGAAACACAGGCGGCCCGGCCAAAAACCTTGGGATAGCGGGTAAAGGCATAGCAGCTGATAAGCCCGCCCATGCTCGATCCTGCAATCGCAGTGTGATCGCGGCCTTTCTTCGTCCGATAGGCTTGGTCAATCATCGGCTTAAGCGTGCCGGTAATCCAGCGCAGATAGGCATCGCCGTACAACGGCTGTTTCGCCACCGTGTCAATGTGCGCACGCAGATCAGACGAGGCTGCGCCATAAAGACCTTGCGGGAAATATTGGGCATAGCGCGCCTCTCCCGGCTGATTAATCCCGACAATGATAAAGGGCGACAGCTTCTTTGCCGCAATCAGCCGCAGCGCCGATTTGTCTGCTGCCCATATCTTGTTGAAGTTCGACCTTTCGGGAAAAAACAGGTTCTGCGCATCGTGCATATATATGACCGGATAACGCCGTTTGCCGCCGTCATAACCGGGGGGAAGCCAGATGGTCACGCCAACTTGGGGCATTGCCCCTGATGCCGCGACCTGCAATTCGTCGAACCGCCCCTGTTGCTGTGCATGGGCCGCAGATAGCCCCCACAGCAATAGCAACAGGGCTAGCAGCCTTCTCATTTGGCCGGAACGAGCCGTATGGCAAAGCCGCCGCCCGGCGCCATACGCACGGTAAGGCTGTCAGCGCTGGTCATGTCCTTTTGCTCGATCAGGATCGAGTGCCGCTTTTCAGTGCGATAATCTGCATCATCACCATCACGGTAGATTTCGGCCTTATATTTTTTTCCGGCTGTTAGAAAATCGAGTTTGAACGATACTGTGCGCTCGCCTTCATCGCCCACACCGCCGATATACCAGCCCTCACCGCCGCGCTCCTTGCGTGCAATGGTTACATAGTCGCCAACCTCACCATTCAGCACGCGGGTTTCCTGCCAATCGGTCGGCACATCGCGGATGAACTTCATTTCCTTGGGATATTTGGCGTAGTTTTCGGGCGTATCAGCGACCATCTGCACCGGCGAATAAATGACAACATACAGCGCCAACTGCTTGGCAATGGTTGACAAAATGTCGCTGTCCTTTTCGCCTTTAAGGCTCAATATGCCGGGGGTGAAATCCATCGGCCCTTCCAGCATCCGGGTGAAGACGACATTCGCCTCATGCTCGGGCGGATTTTTGCCACCGATCCAGGCATTATATTCCATGCCGCGCATCCCTTCACGCGCGACATAATTAGGATAGGTGCGGTGCAGGCCTGTGCCCTTCACAGGTTCATGCGCATCAATGCCGATTTTATACTTCGCCGCGACCTCAAGCACGCGCAGCTGATGATTTACCATCCACTGGCTCTGATGCCATTCGCGGTATTTTTTGCCATCGGGGTCTTCGCGCTCCATCTGCGCGGCGTCGGTCACATAACCGGTTTTGACGACCATATAATTATGATCGGCGGCAAATTTGAACGCCTTGTCAAACTGGTTTTCATAATGGGTAGCTGCCCCCCCGGTTTCATGATGGCCGATCAGCCGCACGCCTTTCTTGCGAGCATATTCGACCAGCATTTTGACATCGAAATCCTCGGTGGGCTGCGCGAAGTCCATATCATGACCGTTGCCGAACCAGTCGCCATCCCAGCCAACATTCCAGCCTTCCACCAGCAAGTGCGGAATTTTGTTGGCTGAGGCAAAGTCGATGTAGCGCTTTACATTTTCATTTGTCGCGCCGTGACGGGGGCCGCGCGCCCATGTCCATTCATTCTTGATCATGTTCCACCACACACCGGCAAATTTGCCCGGTTTGATGTAGCTGACATCGCCCAGCTTGTTGGGCTCATTCAGGTTCAGCATCAACGAGCTATGATACAGACCCGCAGCATCATCGGCGATGATCAGCGTGCGCCACGGCGTTTGCCATGCACCTTTTTTCTGCACCTTGGCCTCGCCGGCGCCGGGATGCAGCGCCGCACGCAATGTATTGCCCTCGGTGCGCGCAACAGCCATGCCCGAATAGTCGACCAGCGCTGCTTCGTGCAGGGCGACATGCGTGCCGTCCGCCATTTTCAGCGTTACTGGCGTGTCGGCGTTGGCAACGGCTGAGAGAGGCGTTTTGTTGTACAGATATTCCTCGCGGTTCCACAGGAACGCCGGTTTCCACCACGCCGTTGCATCCTGTGCAAAGGCAAACTCCGTCAATTCGTCGGCAATCCGGGTTTCGGCCATGTTCGGCTGCTCCGGAAACTCATAGCGAAAGCCAACGCCGTCGTTGAAGATGCGGAAAGTGACAGTAAAGACACGGGCCAGCGCAGTGCTTTCTTTCAAATGCACTTTCAGTTCGCGGTGCTGGTTGCGGATCGTGGCCCATTCGCCCCATGGCTGGGTCCATGTCTCGTCAAAATCCTTGACCTCTTGCCCGGTCACCGTGATGCGGCGGTCAATTTTGGCAACATCGGTAAACAGAAAGCCAAGTTTTGAAGGCGCGACAATGGTTTTGCCTTTGCGTGCCACGCTATAGCTGACGCGGCCATCGCCATCGCTGGTCACGGCAACGCTGATAGTGCCGTCCGGCGACGTCGCGCTGGCAAGAGGAGCGGCCATTGCCTGCGGAGCGGCGGCCAATAATCCAGCAGCAGCGATGGCAAGCGTTGAATTCTTCAACATGTCATTCTCCTCAGGCAATACGTTCAGCGATCAGCGCACCATATGCAGGCAGGCTCCATGGCGCAGCTCCATTAACCGCCTCCACAACGCGCCAGCGGTCTGATTGGGCCGGTTTCCAGCTGATGGCGGCATCGGTGAAATTGAACGCACAAACAACATGCTGGCCATGACTACGCCGTTCAAAGACCAGCAGCGCTTCATTCGCGTCGGTTACCATCAGGTCACCCAGCAGCAATGCTTCATTGGCATTCCGGAATGCGAGCAAGCGGCGAGTCAAATGCAGGGTGGATTGAGGATCGCCTTCCTGCCGATCGGCAGCGCGCTGGGCATTGTCGGAACCGATGGGCAGCCAGGGTTCAACCGCTGAAAAACCGCCATGTTCATCCTGCGTTGTCCATGGCATCGGCGTGCGCGCGCCGTCACGACTTAGCGTCAGGGGCCAATTGGCGATGGCCTCAGGATCCTGCAATTTATCAAAGGGGATATCGACCTGCGTCAGGCCAAGCTCTTCGCCCTGCCAAAGGATGATATTGCCACGCATCGCAACAAATAACAGCATGACCATGCGTATATAAGCATCGCGGGCATCAGCAGGTGCCCAGCGCGAGGTCCAGCGGGGGGCATCATGGTTGGCAAGCGCCCAGCTAGGCCAGCCAATACCGTCAAGATCAGGCCAGTTTTCCAGCGCCTTTTTCACAAGCGCCGGTGTCAATTCGTCAGCATAAAGAAAATCAAAGCCATAGGCGCTGTTAAAATGCGCCTCGCCAGCCGTGAACGCCTTCATCTCGCTATCGGGATTGGGGCCGCCAACCTCCGCGACAGTAAACCGGTCGTCATACAGATCCGTCAGCGCGCGGAACCGGGCAATGAATTTGGGGATGTCCGGGTGCGACTGATTGTGCAGCTTCTGCTGGAAATCAAACGGCCGCGTGCGCGGCCCCGATCCGGGAGGCGCGGGCGGATTGTCGCGCAGCAGCGGATCGTGCATCGCAAAATTGATCGCATCGACGCGAAAACCATCGACGCCGCGATCAAGCCAAAAACGCGCTATGTTAAGCAAGGCATCCTGCACTTCGGCCTTGTGCACATTGAGCTGCGGCTGCTCTTTCAAGAAATTGTGCATATAATATTGGCCACGCCGTGCATCCCATGTCCATGCCGGACCGTGGAAGACCGAGGCCCAGTTGTTGGGCGGCGAACCGTCCGGCTTTGCGTCGGCCCAGACATACCAGTCCGCCCGGCTATTGTTGCGGTCAGCCCGGCTTTCAGAAAACCATGGATGCTGGTCAGAGGTGTGCGAAAAGACAAGGTCAGTCATCACCCTAAGGCCAAGACTATGTGCCTTTTCCACCAGCGCATCGAAATCGGCCAATGTGCCGAAAATCGGATCTACGGCGCAGTAATCCGACACATCATAGCCGAAATCTTTCATCGGCGATTGATAGAAGGGCGATATCCACACTGCGTCGACACCCAATGAGGCGACATAGTCGAGCTTTGCGGTGATCCCGGGCAAATCGCCGATACCGTCGCCATTGCTGTCGGCATAGCTGCGCGGATAGACCTGATAAATGGTCGCACCGCGCCACCATGGGTGGGCACTGCCTGTCTTGGGGAGGATGTTTTGCATTTTAC
Organism: uncultured Sphingorhabdus sp.; assembly: GCA_964572205.1. Taxonomy (GTDB): domain Bacteria; phylum Pseudomonadota; class Alphaproteobacteria; order Sphingomonadales; family Sphingomonadaceae; genus Sphingorhabdus_B. The sequence continues at coordinate 28,764 of CAZNEO010000012.1, read as the reverse complement.
TCATCGGGCAGTGCAGATGACATAGGATAGTGGCTGGAGTGTTACTGAGGCTGAGCCGGGTGCGTTCAGCACAGGGCAATCGCCGCGCACTTTTGAAAAACTGGAAATCTTCGGGTCCAATTCGAAATTTGCAGTGATGGCTTCGGTGCTTGTGTTCGCCGCAATGATCATCTCTTCGCTGCTTTCGGCATCAATCCGGCTGAATGCAAACAGGCCGGGCTTTTCGCCATGATTGCGCACAATGGTTTTTCCGCGGCGCAAGGCAGGAGATTTGCTCCTGATCGTCGATAGCTCGGCAATATGCTGATAGATCGGATGGTCCTGCGCATAATTATCCACAGCATGAGTGCGATCGGTGCCGATCAGGTCATTGTCGAGATAGAGTTTTACTTTTGAGGCGAAATGCGTTTCGCGCGCATCCTGATCGCCGCCATCGCCAACAAAGCCCTGTTCGTCACCCGAATAGATAGTCGGAACGCCACGCATCGTGAACATCAAGGCATGTCCCAATTGCACACGCTGCAAAAGCTCTTCCTGCGTTATGTCAGGCATCCGGCGACGCAGATTGGTTGAAAAGCGGGCAATGTCGTGATTGCCCAGAAATGTGGGCATCCGCTTTGCGGAATCCGGGCCATCGCGGTAAAGCACATCATTGGCCATCAGACGGCTCAACGCCTCTGGCCCGTTTTTGCCGCTCAGCGCATCGACCACCGCCCAAGTAAAGGCAAAATCCAGCGTGTGGTAAAGATCGGTCCGGTTATAACGCGCCAACGTCGCGGTATCCGTGCCATCGACCATGACCTCGGCAAAAATGTGGAAATTATCAATGCCACGTGCCTTTGCACGTGCTTCCATCGCAGGGATAAAGGCCTGCCAGAATTCGGAATTGACATGCTTTGACGTGTCGATGCGGAAACCGTCCACGCCGAAATCATCGATCCATTTGCCAAACACATCGATAAATCCGCGAACAACATCAGGATTTTCGGTCGCAACATCGTCCAATCCGACAAAGTCACCATAGACGACACTTTCGCCCTTCCAATAGCTGTTACCACGATTGTGGTAGTAGCGGATGTCGTTGAGCCACGCGGGCACCTTCACATTTTTTTCCGCATCCGGCACAAATGGCTGATAGGCAAAATTCATGTCAGTCAGCTTAGCGAAATTTTCCTCGGTCTGGACGCTATCCCCTAAAAAGCCCTCGTTGATCGGCGTGCCATTTACCCCGCCTTTGCGCGACCAGGGGTAGTCTGCAATGCTGCGATAGGCACAATCGCCGGGGCAATCACGATATTGAATGACGTCTGCCGTGTGATTGACGACAATGTCCATATACACCTTCATGCCGCGCGCATGGGCAGCATCAACGAAGGCCTTGAACTCTGCGTTGGTGCCGAAATGTGGATCAACAGATGTGAAATCCGTGATCCAGTAACCGTGGTAACCCGCACTTTCCTGTCCCGGGCCGCCCTGCACAGGCTTGTTTTTGAAAATCGGTGCAAACCAGATTGCCGTGATCCCCATTGTCTGAAGATAGTCGAGCTTCTCCGTCAGCCCTTTCAAATCTCCGCCCTGGTAGAATCCCTTATGTGTGGGATCAAAGCCATGCTTCATCTTGTCGCCTTTGATCCCACCGGTATCGTTTTTGGGATCACCGTTGGCAAAACGGTCAGGCAGGACGAAATAGATGATCTCGTCCTCTGGCGGCCGATCGCGGTAGGACTGGGCAGCAAGAGGCGCGGCAACGGCCGCTGACAAGGCAAGCGACAGGATCATTTTCTTCAGCATCAGTGCACTCCTGCTGCGCTGTGGCGCGCGATAAATTCCTCATGTAACGGCATAACGGCAACGCTGCCCTGAACGATCTGCCGGGTCGCCGACAGGAACCCGGCAAGGTCGGCATCAGACAACTGGTCTGCAAACGGATGATAGCCCGCAGGCAACAGCCCCTGCCCCACCATCACCTGCAACCAGCCCAATTCGGTAAACAGCTCATCACTTTCCCGAAAAATTCGGCCATTTGCACGGAAAAGCCGCAATTTTTCACTGAGGCTGTCGGGGATCGCCATTGTCCGACATGCCTGCCAAAAAGGTTCATCACGCTCATTGAGATGATAGTGCATGATGATGAAATCACGAATGCGTTCATATTCAAAGGCAGTTTGCCGATTATACGCATCCCTATCAACCGCCGCGACGGGGCCATTGGGCAAAAATTTCAGCAGTCGTTCAATCCCGGACTGAACGAGATGGATGCTGGTTGATTCCAACGGCTCCATAAAGCCGCTGGCAAGGCCAAGCGCCACGACATTATGGTTCCAGAATTTGCGCCGTATTCCGGTCTGGAACCGGATCGGACGAGGATCGCCAAGCGCCGCACCGTCCAGATTGGAGAGCAGGATAGAGGCGGCCTCATCATCGCTGACATAGGCGCTGCAATAGACATGGCCGTTGCCAGTGCGATGCTGCAACGGGATGCGCCATTGCCAGCCCGCAGCACGTGCGGACGAACGGGTGTAAGGGGTCAGCGGCGATACGCTGGCGCAGGGAATGGCAAGCGCACGGTCGCAGGGAAGCCAATGCGTCCAGTCGACATAGCCTGTTTCCAGCGCCTCTTCGATTAGGAGGCCGCGAAAGCCGGAGCAATCAACGAACAGGTCACCTGCAATTTCGTTGCCATTTTCCAGCACGACTGCCGCCACATCACCGCTTTCACCATTGCGGCGAACCTGCTCTATTTTGCCCTCCACACGAACAACGCCGCGTCCCTCCGCCTGCCGGCGCAGAAAGGCCGCGTAATGCCCGGCGTCGAAATGATAGGCATAGGTGAGTGGCCCCAGAGGCGCATTGGGCGTCGGATTGCCGCGCATGAATCGATTGGCCATCGCCGCACTGGCGCTGAGAGAATAATCCCCCAGCCCCTCATTCGCCCCGTTCGCCCGGGCGCGCAGCCAATAATGGTGAAAGGCAATCAGCCCCAAATCGCGGCCAACCTGGCCAAAGGCATGAATATAGCGCTCCCCCGCTCGCAGCCAGCCATCAAACTCTATGCCCAGTTTGAACGACCCTTGCGTCGCGCGGATAAACTCATCCTCGTCAATGCCAAGGGCGGCATTGAATATGCGGATACCGGGAATGGTGGCTTCGCCGACGCCGACTGTGCCGATTTCGTCAGATTCGATCAGCTTGATCGACCAGCCGCGCGTCAGGAAGCGCGACAGCGCCGCAGCCGTCATCCAGCCTGCGCTGCCGCCCCCGACGATGACGATGGTCTGCTGTTCTGCGCCTACCGCCATGAAATTGGCCTTGTTAAGTTGCATTGAGCCCCGCCCTTGCGACCCGAAAGGGCAGGGTTCATAGGCCTCAAGTCTTTAGAACTTGAAGGTAAATCCGGCAAGGAAGCGGCGACCGTAGATTTGATAGTCGATCACCTCCAGCGCGTTGCCGCTACCGCCGACCGATGCAAAACGCTCGTCCGTCAGGTTCTGGCCCTGCACATAGAGCGACAGCCCGTGCAATGCGCTTCCTTCCTGGAAGTCATAGCCGATCTGTGCATCGACAATCGTTTCACCCAGCGCGTTCCGGCGCGTCGGCGAACCACCAAAGCCAGTGAAGTCGCCAAGGAACTTGGAACGGTAACGGATCGACCCGCGCGCGTTGAAGCCCCATTTTTCGAAATAGGCCGTCGCGTTGGCCACCCACTTCGAATAGCCTGGGATTGCAGAAATATTGCCACCTGCATCGCGCACCTTGGACTTGGTATAACCAACGCCACCCGTCACGCCAAAGCCATCAAGCGCTTCGGCAAAGTTGCTGAACGGCAATGTCAGGGCAATTTCACCACCATAAAGCTTGCCGCCACCGGTGTTGACCGGAGCATCGAGCGTACCAATAGCCGGAAGCGCAGGGAAGCCCGCAGCACCGGCCGGTGCCGGGAAGCCCGAATAATCGAACAGGAACCGTCCACCAAAGATGAACTGCTTGATATCCTTGTAGAACAGCTGCGCCGAGATGACCCCTGAATTGCCGAAATATTTCTCAAAGTTCAGGTCGAACGCATTGGCGCGATAAGGCCGCAGGAACGGATTACCGCCGCCGCCGCGAATGATACCGCCGGGCACCGAGGAATCGATGCCATAGCCGATGGAGACGCGCAGATCGTCAAGACGCGGGCGCTGAATTTCACGAGCCGCAGCAAAGCGGACCACAAAATCGCTGTTAAAGCGCATCGACAAGTTGAGGCTAGGCAGCACGTCCCAATAATTGTCACCCAGTTCAACGGCCGTCGGTCCAGCTGGCGCGAACACCAAACCGTTGCTGCTCTGGTCCGTGTTGATCACTTGCACACCGAAGTTACCGGTCAGCGTGCCTGCACCCAATTCCTGCTCGATATTCGCCTGAACATAGCCGGTCAGAATATCTTCGCCGACACGGTAGTTTTTGGCGAGCACATCGGTTGCTGCACCAGGCCCAGTTGCAACGCGCGGTTCAAGCACCAAAATGCCATCGGCGATCAGATCACGGGCATCATAGCTCAGGATCGGACCCAGACCCAGATAAGCGAGGTTTGTCGGGCGCAGCTGATATTGCGCGGGCAATGTCCGCTGCAGCGCGCCACCCGGCAAGCGAATGAATGCCTCGTTAACGTTCAGCTGCTTGCGGCGGTTGGTATAGTTGAAGCCGACTTGCACCGATTCAATGAAGCTACCTTCAAATTCGCGCTCCACTTCGCCGCGGAACTGCCAAAGCTCATCGGTGATGATGCGGTCATTATAGTAACCGGCCTGAGGCACGGTACCGCCACCCCAGCCGAGCGGGTCAGTCAGGAAAATCGTCGCCGGATTGCGATAATCAAGATTCGGACTGAAAACGGTGCCGGTCGGGCCGGACTGGAAACCGATGGTTGCAGCAGCGCCATTGCCGGTGTCATCTCCGTTAAAGCCGGTTCCAGCATAGCTTTCAAGGCTCAGCTCGTTGCGGTCGGTTTTCGACCAGCCGATATCGCCGAAGACATTCCAGCCATCGTCGCCTTCATGCTTCAGGTTTGCGCCGAAGGAATAGAGGTCGGCCTTGCGCTGGAAAATGTCGTTGCGGATGACACCGCGGACATTGTTGAAAGTACCCGCGCGTGCCGCACCATTTTCAATCGTCGCAGTTGCCGGATTGAAGGTCGTACCAAACGCGCCAAAGCCAAGCGGAAGCTCTATGCCGCGCTTTGACTGGTCATCGTCGAAGTTTGAATAGAAGGCATCAAAGGTAAGGTCGGTATTGTCGTCAAACGCATATTGCAGCGTTCCGTTGAGACCCAGCCGCTTCAGCTGCGTCGAGGTCACAAAGGACTTCGACCCACCGATCACAAACGGGTTGGCCGCTGTACCGCCGCCAGCATAGCCCCATGCGTTGAATTCCTGCACCTGATAGGGCTCGTCAACATAGGATGCAGCCAGTGCAATGCCGATGGTATCATCAGCGAACTGATCAACAAAGGTTGCGTTTGCGCGGTAGCCATATTTTTTTGAACCCGCGTTCAGCGCGCCAAGATCAGCATAAGCACCCTTGCCGCCAATGGCGAAGACAGACTTGCCATAATCCAGCGGACGCACTGTGCGGATGTCAATCGTGCCGACAAGGCCCTGACCAACCAGCGAAGCGGTCGGCGATTTATAGACAACGACCTGATTCACGACTTCCGAGGGATATTGATCAAACTCAACCGCGCGGTTGTCGCCGGTTGATGTCTGCTCCCGCCCGTTCAAAAGGGTCTGCGAGAAATCGGGACCAAAGCCACGAATGGCAATGACGTTGGCCCGGCCACTAAGGCGCTGCGAAGTGACGCCAGGCAGGCGCGCGATCGATTCACCGATCGAGGCGTCGGGCAACTTACCAATGTCTTCCGCCGAGACCGATTCCAGGATCTGGTCAGCATTCTTCTTTTCGTTGACGGCGTTTTCAAGGCTGGCACGGAAGCCGGTAACAAGGATACCTTCCTCTTCAGCTGCCTCTTCTTCAGTCGCCGCATCTGCATCCTGCGCAAAAGACGGCGCAGCGGCAAACATCGCAATGCCGAGCGCCAGCGCGCTCACCGACATGCGGGTGGAATTGGATACCTTCATGACATGCTCCCCAGCAATATGTTCCGGATCGTTGCCCGGACCGCGCGATTTTCCGAATTTGGAAAAGCGTCGATGGTGGTGCATAGCGTTGCCAGCATAAGTCAGACAGAAATCCACATACGTATTCAAAAAGAATGCGGTGCGTATGTTGCGCGAAAGGCACAGTCATTATATTGCAGGGGCCAGCCTGTCCAAGGTGCAGCAAAAACGCAGCATGACCAGAAAACCGACCTCGTTCGACATTGCCCAACTTGCTGGCGTTTCCCAGCCTACTGTGTCGCGCGCATTGAGCGGCAGCCCGACTGTTTCCGAAAAAACCCGGCTCCGCGTGCAGGCAATTGCACAGCAGCTGAATTACACCGTCGATAAAAACGCATCCTCGCTGCGCAAGCGCGAAACGAACACGCTTGCCTTGTTGTTTTACGAAGACCCGACGCCAGATGAGACCGGGATCAACCCTTTTTTCCTGTCGATGTTGGGATCGATTGTGCGCACCTGCGCGCTCCGCGGCTATGACTTGCTGATTTCGATGCAGCACATGGCCTCAAACTGGCATGTCGAATTTGAAGAGAGCCGCAAGGCCGATGGCATTATCCTGCTCGGCCATGGCGATTTTGAACCCTATCGCGCAAAGCTGGACCAGCTGATCGAGCAGGGCACGCATTTCGTCCGCTGGGGCCATGTCAACGAAAGCAGCCTCGGAACAGTCATTGGCTGTGACAATTTTCGCGGCGGCTATGACGCGACCCAGCATCTGATCGCACAGGGACGTCGCCACATCGCCTTTCTGGGCCATGCCAATGAACATTATCCGGAATTTTTTGATCGTTATCGCGGCTTTTGCGAAGCGCAGCGCAGCGCCGGAATAAAGACCGCAGAAGCGCGCCAGGCCGATGCCATCATCACCGAGCAATCAGGCCATGATGCAGTCAACGCCCTGATCGCCCGCGGCGTGAAGTTTGACGCGATTTTCGCTGCAAGTGACATGATTGCCATTGGGGCCATGCGGGCGCTGGCCGAACATGGTATGGATGTGCCGGACGATATTGCTATTGTCGGGTTCGACGACTTGCCCGCCGCCAGCCTGACCCGACCACCGCTGACCACCATCCAGCAGGATTTCAAACTGGCAGGGGAAATGCTGGTGGATGCGCTGATCCGCCGGATCAGGAATGAGGATGCGAACACCGCTGCACTGCCCGCGAAGCTGATTGTGCGGAAAAGCTGCGGGGCGCATTAAAGCCTACATTCGTATTCAGTCATTGCCAGATTGAAGGCCGCCATCTTCTCTGCCACTCTTGGCCAAAATATAGGCTTGGGGAGAGGCACAAATGGAAAAACCGCGGAAAAGTTTTGGCAGCCTGATCAATATCAGCTTTGGCTTTCTGGGCATCCAGATGGGATTTGCGCTGCAAAACGGCAACATGTCACGCATTTTCCAGGCGCTGGGTGCCAGCCTTGATGATCTGCCTGCTTTATGGGTGGCAGCGCCGCTGACCGGGCTATTAGTCCAGCCGCTGATCGGGCATTTCAGCGACCGGACCTGGCTGGGGCGTCTGGGACGGCGGCGACCCTATTTCCTTGCAGGTGCCATTCTGGCGGCCTTGTCATTGTTCATCATGCCGCTTGCCCATGTGCTGCTCTTTGCCGCAGTGATGCTGTGGATACTCGATGCGAGCATCAACATTGCGATGGAGCCGTTCCGCGCTTTTGTGGGAGATATGCTGCGCAAGGACCAGCATACGTCGGGTTATGCCGTGCAAACTGCCCTGATCGGCGTTGGCGCGGTTGCCGGGTCTTTGCTGCCCGACCTGTTCGCTCACCTCAATGTGTCGAACACAGCGCCGGAAGGCTCTATCCCCGACACGGTCAAATATAGCTTCTGGATCGGCGGTGCGGCGATGCTGCTGGCCGTGGGCTGGACGGTATTGACCACCAAGGAATATAGCCCAGCCGAAATGGCTGCCTTTGAGGGCGCGCCTGACCATGGCAACAGCGGCACATTGCGCGCGTTGGCCGCTCGGGGAACGGGCACGTCGCTGGCATGGATCGTCGCGGGCGGATTGGTCGCCGCAATCGTCGCGCCGCTTGGCCTGGAAAAGGAAGTCTATCTGCTTGGCTCGCTATTGGCGGGCTATGGCGTTGCCAGCCTTGTTGCCATCAGCCTTGCCAAATCGGGGCGCGAGGACAATGTGTTGAGCCACATTGTAGGCGACTTTTCGGGAATGCCCGCTCTGATGAAACGGCTGGCGCTTGCGCAGTTTTTCAGCTGGTCGGCGCTTTTCATCATGTGGATATACACAACGCCGGTTGTCACCCAATATGCCTTTGGCACCACTGATGTTGCCAGCACAGCCTATGGTGAAGGAGCAAACTGGGTGGGGCGGCTTTTTGCAATCCAAAACGCGGTGGCTGCTGTTGGCGCATTGTTGATCCTGCCCTGGCTGGCAAAGCGCATCGGCAAGGTGAAGACGCACATGACTTGCCTGCTGGCGGGGTCCGCAGGCTTTGCAAGTTTTCTGTTCGTGCGCGACCCCAGCCTGCTCATCCTGTCGGAAATCGGTCTTGGTATTGCATGGGCATCAATCCTCGCCATGCCTTATGCCATTCTGGCCAGCGCGCTGCCGCAGTCCAAACTGGGTATTTATATGGGGCTGTTCAACGTCTTCATCGTCGTGCCGCAATTGCTGGTGGCTACGGTAATGGGAAGTATCCTTAAGGCCTTTTTCCCCACCGAGCCAATCTGGACCATGGCCTTTGCCGCAGTGGTTATGTCTATGGCGGCGCTGGCAATGCTGCGGGTGCAGGAGCCGAGCTAAGCCTCACCCATGCGCGCCGAAATGGTTGGCGATGGCCGTGCCGATACGCAGGATCAACATATGGGCCTGCGCCATGGGCTCTATGAAATGGGCATGAATGCCCGCATAGGCTTGCTCGCCGCCATCGGGATAATCGGTTGGTTCGGTAACATCGAAATCGTCGATGGTGGGGGCGGACACGGGAAAGGCGCGGCGAAATTGCGCGAGTGCATCATCGATGTTCAGCGCAAAGACCATTTCGAGCACATCATCGCGGCTGATATCATTGGAGCGTGAAAAGGGCGGGACCTGAACGGCAAGCAAAAACAGATGCTGCATCAGCGCAAGCCGCAATGCCTGCAACACGCCGAGAGCGCGGCGCAAATCTTCGCGGCCATCCGCCTCGCCCTCATCGTCCACAGCCTTTAACAGGCGATGGAGTTTCAGCGCATCGACCCGTAGCCGCGAGGTCAACGTGCGAAAGGCGCTGTTGCGGTCATCGGTGGTCAGCCGCTCTGCCAGCGCAAGGCAGGGGGGCTCGAGGAACGCCTCCGTCCCGCGATAGGGGCGACTGGCCCAATAGGCCGAATTGAACAGTTCACCATAGGCCGCAACCGACTTGATGCTTGCCAGCCGGTTCGACGCGCGCAAGATGCGGATGATCTGTTGCCCGCGATGCGACGTGTTAATCAGTTCAGCGACGCTTTCTGCATCTTCACCCGCCGCGGTGCCTGCGCCGGCGATCAGGTTCACAGGATAGCCAAGCTGCTGCAATATCGCATTGTGCGGGATGGCCCGGATTTGCCGCAAGGACATCGCCCGGTTGGCCGCCACATCAAATTGCCGCCGCGACTTGCGCGACCCTGTCTCGTTCAGCAGTCCCAGCCCGAACGCCGTCAGCGAGCGCGCATAGGTGGTGGAGGCAAGGAAGTCGCGCTGCACGCGGCGGATACCGCGATAAAAATCAAGGCTGATGTCCGTGTGGCTGTAAAATGGATCCTCGTCGCGGGGCAGCTCGCCAATCTCCACCTCGGCAATCCGGGTCAGGCTGGCATAGGCAAGCTGTGCGTTGCGAAAAAACAAATAGCCGTCGCCGCCCTGAAAGCTGACCTCCGGCTCCAGCCGGATCGATTGTGCGGCAAATTGCTGCCGTGCCCATATGCTAAGGGGATAGGTCAGCCGGTCGGCAAAGTCAGCAGGGTGCGCGCCGCGCCCCATCGATTCGCCATGCGTATTGAAAATCAGCGCGGCAACATCGGTCAGGCCATGCTTGGCCATCATCCGTGCAAGGCGGCCCTGCAACCGTTCGATGGCAAGCGCTGCGGGCAATTGCCCGACAAACCGCCCGGCATCGCTAAAGCCTGTCTGGATCGATACCCGTCCCCGCGCGCGGGCATAGGCCTGGTAAACCGGTTCGGCGAGCAGCGCGTCAAGGAAACGTCCGCCATGCTCCATCGCACTTTCGGTTTCAAACAAGGGCGAGACATCAACCTTGTCCTCTATGCCAAACAGTTTCGCAAAATAGAGCGCGGCCAGCACAGTCTGCGGTTCTTCGGTTTCCGCGATCAGCATCCGGATGGGCGCGTCGGCATCGATATGTTTCAAAATTTGCGCCATCGACAGGAATACGCGCAGCGCAGTCGTATCCTCAATCGACAAGGCAGCAAAATTGCTGCGCAGTGGCTTCACGGTCTCAATCAACTTGCGCAGCCGCAGCGTTGCGGTCCGGCTGGCAAGGTCAAGTTTCTGGTCGGGATCAATCCGGCGGCGGATCGCATTTTGCAGTTGCGAGGCGTTGACGCGAAAATGGATCCAGCCCATCCCCAGCCCATCTGCGCGCATCGCAGAGGCAAGAACAAGCAGCGCCCGTGCCACTGTGTCATTTGCATCGTCAGCCGCCGCCTCAAGCTGTGCAATGACGGGACCCAGGGAAAGCAGCTTGTCCGGGTTGTCCGCCGCGATGCGGTTGGCAACCGATGATAGTTCAGCCGCATCATCGGGGCATTCGCGCAACAATTCCGCCATGGCGCGGGCATGGCCCGCCGCGCGCGCAAGCATCGCGGTAATATCGGGCAACGTGCCTACATCCGCGAGCGATGCGGCATAGCTGTCCAGCCGCATCGCCTTTTCCGTGAGGCGGAAATACAGGCTGGTGTGCCAGCCAATGTCCGTCCGCCCATCCATATCGTAACCGACCCAGGTTGCGAAGCGGTAGGGCATTGGCCTGAGGTTACGCCAACGGTCCGGCCATTGGGCAGCTGCCCGGATAAACAGTTGCTGGACCAGTCGGTCACGTGCCGCTGCTGCATTGGCAATCGCGGCTGCCGCTTCGGCATGTTCATAGTCCAGTGTCACATGGTCACGGCCATGGTCAGCCGCACAGACCAGCGATTGGCTCAAATCCCCCTTGCTCGCAGCGTCGGCCACGGCATCGCTCTGCGCCCGGTTGAGCAGGAAAGTGGGGTGAGCGGTAAACACAATATGTTGAAGCGGATGCGCCCAGCGTTCGGCAAAGGCATCGAAATCCGCTGTTTTGACCAAGGCCAAAACGGATGCGTCATTTTCATCCGGCGCAAGCGGCGCGACCAGCCGGTGCAATTTTGCCGCGCGGCTTTGCAATGCCTCGCATTCAAGTTCGGCGACGAGTTTTGCCACATCGGCGAGCAGCAGTTCACCACCCTCGATCTTGCGCGAAATATCCGTACTGAGCTGAAAAACAGGATTGTAGAGTGGCGTTTCGCGGGTCAGCGCGTGCAGTTCCTGCAACCGCGCGTTCAGGTCCGCAACGCTGGTCATTGTCGCAGCGCTGCTGCCTGACGCGCCGCGGCCTCTATCGCTACGCCATCGGGCGCGCCTTTGCCGACCACCCAGCTGCCGCCAACGCACAGTACAGGCTCAAGCCCTAGCCAATCGGGCGCGGTTGACAGACTGATCCCGCCGGTCGGACAAAATTTTGCCATGCCAAAGGGTGCTGCAATTGCTTTCAGCGCGGCAATCCCGCCCGATGCCTCTGCCGGGAAGAATTTGAAATGGGTCAGGCCCAAATCCAGCCCGCGCATGATGTCGCCCGCATTGGCGGTGCCGGGGAGGAAGGGGATGCCACTTGCCACTGCCGCTTTGCCCAAGGGTTCAGTCAGGCCGGGCGACACGATAAATTCCGCCCCTGCGTCGATAGAAGCGCGCAAATCGGCTTCGTTCAGCACCGTGCCAGCGCCGACAATGGCGCCTTCCACCTTTTTCATTTCCGCAATCACATCGAGCGCCGCTGCCGTGCGCAACGTAACCTCCAGCACGCGCAGGCCGCCAGCGACGAGCGCCTTGGCTATCGGCTGGGCATGGGCCGCATCCTCTATGACCAAAACGGGAATCACCGGCGCTGTCCGCATGATATTTCCAATGGCGCTCATGCCGCATGGTCCTTTGCAAAGGCAGCCGCTGCCCCGAACAGGCCGGGTTGCGGATGGGTGATCAGTTTGACGGGGATCGATGCCATCAGCTTTTCAAAGCGTCCCTTGGCGCGAAAGCGTTCGGCAAAGCCTGATCGTAGCAGCGTGTCCTTTATACGAAGGCCAAGTCCGCCTGCGATCACAACGCCACCAAAGCCGCCCTGCACCAGCGCAATGTCGCCCGCAACACTGCCCAGCGACATGCAGAATCGGTCGATGGCTGCGCTCGCCAAGCTGTCTTCGCCCGACATGCCAAGCGCCCATAATGTCTTGTCATCGACCTGCTGGATCGCACGCCCCTCAATCTGGGCAAGGGTTTCATAGATGTCGACCAGCCCCGGACCGGAGACGATCCGCTCCACAGAAACCCGGTTGAACCGCTTGCGCATCCGCGCGAGGATGGCATCCTCTATCGTGTCGAGAGGCGCAAAATCATAATGCCCGCCTTCGGTCGGCGAGACATGATAGCCGCCGGGATAGCGATAAATATGGGCGACGCCAAGGCCAGTGCCCGGGCCCACGATGCTGATCGTGCCTTCATTGGTAAGGGCAACGTCCGGCCCGCACAAATGGGTAAAATGCTCCGCCCCTGCCTGCCCCACAGCATGGCCCACTGCGCCAAAATCATTGACCAGCGTGTAGGCATCAACGCCAAGCCGTTCCTTGATGAGCGCAGGACGGATGATCCACGGATTGTTCGTGAATTTGATGATATCGCCAGTAACCGGTCCGGCAATGGCAATGGATACCGCGCGCGGGATGGGATGATCGAGCATGGCGTCAAACGCCTCCCACGCAGTTTGAAAACTTGCATGTTCCGCAGTCTTCATGGTGATCGGTTCGCCCAGATGGGTGACCCGTCCATCGGCAACTTCGGCAAGCGCAAAGCGAGCGTGCGTTCCGCCGATGTCAATGGCTACCAGCTGCGTCATAACCCTGCCCCTGCCAGCATTGCCGAACCGCCTTGTTCCGCGCCATCGGCGTGAACCCGCATCATGGCGAACAGTTCGCGGCCAAGGCCATCTTCCACCGCCGGACGTTCGGCTGCGACGCGAGCCGAAAGATCTGCCTTCACCTCCAGCACACCGTCATGACCGCACAACCGGATCACGTCGCCATCCTCGACAAAGGCAAGCGGCCCGCCGCCCAGCGCCTCGGGCGTGACATGGATAGCAGCGGGAACCTTGCCCGACGCCCCTGACATCCGGCCATCAGTGACGAGCGCGACCTTAAACCCCTTGTCCTGCAACACGCCGAGCGGCGGGGTGAGCTTATGCAGTTCGGGCATTCCATTGGCACGAGGCCCCTGAAAGCGCACAACCACCACAACGTCGCGGTCAAGCTCACCAGCCTTAAACGCAGCGAGCACGTCTTCCTGCGCATGAAATACGCGCGCCGGGGCCTCTATGGTCCAGCGCGATGGGTCGACTGCGCTGGTCTTAAACGTGCCGCGCCCCAAATTTCCCTGCACCAGCCGCATCCCGCCATCGGGCAGGAACGGATTGGATGGCGGACGCAACATGCTGTCATCGCCTGATACCGCCGGCGCCTCCCGCCAGACCAGCGTGTCGCCATCAAGCGCGGGTTCCTGCCCATATGCCGTCAGGTCATCGCCTGCCACGGTCATGATGTCGCGGTGGAGCAGCCCTGCATCCAGCAGTTCACGGATCACAAAGCCCATGCCGCCCGCCGCATGGAAATGGTTCACATCGCCCGAGCCGTTGGGATAGACCCGGGCAATCAGCGGCACAGCAGCGGACAATTCGTCCAGATCCTGCCAGTCGAGCATGATCCCTGCCGCACGGGCAATCGCGGGCAAATGGATGGCATGGTTGGTCGACCCGCCGGTTGCCAGCAAGCCAATGCAGGCATTCACAATCGCCTTTTCATCGATGCAAAGCCCAAGCGGGCGATAATCGCCCTCTTTCCCAATCGCCGCGATCCGATGCGTTGCCGCGCGCGTAAGCTCGGTGCGCAATTTTGTCCCCGGATTGATGAAGGCACTACCCGGCATGTGCAGGCCCATGACCTCCATCATCATCTGGTTGCTGTTTGCCGTGCCATAAAAGGTGCAAGTGCCCGCACCATGATAGGACGCCGCCTCCGCCTCCAGCAGTTCGGCTCGCCCGACCTTCCCCTCGGCATAAAGCTGACGCACGCGCTGCTTTTCCTTGTTGGCAAGGCCTGATGGCATGGGCCCAGCAGGCACAAGGATCATCGGCAAATGGCCAAAGCGCAAACCGCCAATCAGCAAACCGGGCACGATCTTGTCGCATATGCCCAGCATTAGCGCGCCTTCAAACATCGCATGGCTCAGCGCCACAGCGGTTGAGAGCGCGATGGTATCGCGGCTGAACAGCGAGAGTTCCATGCCCTGCTGCCCCTGCGTCACCCCGTCGCACATGGCAGGGACACCGCCAGCAACCTGCGCGGTCGCCCCTACTTCGCGGGCGAACAATTTGATCTGTTCGGGATAGCGGCCATAGGGCTGATGCGCGGACAGCATGTCGTTGAAAGCCGTAACAATGCCGATGTTCATGGCATTGCCGCTGCGGATCAACGGCTTGTCCTCACCCGAAGCGGCAAAGCCATGCGCCAGATTGCCGCATGACATGCTGGCACGGTTGACACCCTTGTCGCCCTCGCGCGCGATCATGTCGAGATAGCGCTGCCGTGTCGGCCGCGACTTTTCGATGATGCGCGCAGTTACGCGTTCAATCGCGCTATTCATGCCCAATCACTCATGCCACGTCACCCCGTCGCGCTCTGCCAGGGCGATCGCCGCTGAGGGGCCCCAGCTTCCGGCAGTGTAATTTTTCGGCGTCAGTCCGCTGTCTGCCCAGCCGGACCGGATCGCATCGATCCAGTCCCACTGCGCCTCCACCTCGTCGCGGCGCACAAACAGCGTCTGGTCGCCTTCGATCAGGTCGAGCAGCAGCCGTTCATAGGCAATGCGCTTTTTCGGCCCGGCAAAGGCATCAGGCATGGAGATATCCAGCGGCACTTCGCGCAGGCGGATACCGCCGCGGTCGAGTCCGGGTACTTTTGCCATGACAGACAGGCCGATATTCTCGCGCGGCTGGATACCAATTACCAGCCGGTTGGGCTGCGTCTGCGCGCCTTTGCCCGCAAAGATGGAATGCGGCACAGCTTTGAACTGGATGACGATTTCGGTCTTGCGTTCGGGTAGCCGCTTGCCAGTGCGCAGGTAGAAAGGCACGCCTTTCCACCGCCAGTTGTCGACATGCGCCTTGATCGCAACAAAGGTTTCCGTCGCACTGTCTTGACCTAGCTCTTCATCATAGCCGGGCACTGCCGCGCCGCTAATGGCCCCGGCGCGATACTGACCAGTCACGCTGTCGCCCTCGGCAACCTTGCGCAGGCAACGCAGCACCTTCACCTTTTCGTCGCGCACGGCGGTGGCGTCGAAACTGGACGGCGGCTCCATCGCCACCAGCGCCAGCAATTGCAGCATATGGTTCTGCACCATGTCGCGCAGCGCACCCGCGCCGTCATAAAAGCTGACCCGCCCTTCAAGGCCAACGGTCTCCGAAACAGTGATCTGCACATGCTCGATATGGTCCGCGTTCCACAGCGGCTCGAACAATATATTGGCAAAGCGCAGCGCCAGCAGGTTCTGCACCGTTTCCTTGCCCAGATAATGGTCGATACGGAAAATGCGGTTTTCGGGAAAGGCGCTGGCGACTGCGTCATTGATGTGGCGGCTCGATTCCAGATCGGTCCCCAGCGGCTTTTCAAGGCCAATGCGCGTATTGTCGCAGGCAAGACCACTGGCCGCCAACCCGGCGATGGTCGGTTCAAACAGCGAGGGCGCAGTGGACAGGAAAATGGCCAGGCCATTGTCGCTGCACGACACCTTGCTGGAAAGCGCGGCGAACCCCTGAGGCTTTGAGGCGTCGAGCGGCTGATAGCCGAGCCGTTTCAAAAAGCCGTCAATGGCAGGCTTGCGATCATCAGGCAGGAATTTTTCCAATGCTTCGCGGGCGAAGGTCCGGTAGCTGTCGTCATCATGCTCTGACCGCGCAGTGCCGACAATTTCCAGATTTTCCGACACCAGCCCGTCCGCATGGAGCGCGCACAGCGAGGGGAGCAGCATACGTTGCGCAAGGTCACCCGTCGCGCCAAAGAGCAATAGCTTGTCAGCAGCAACAGTCACGGGACGCACTTCCTTCATTCAGCCGCCGCAACCCTTAGAAGCAGAGGCCAAAAAGGCAATGGGCGTGCATACGGATACATCATCCTTAGGAAGGAAATTGCGCCCTAAATCTCAAACCGCACCCCCTGCGCCAGGGGCAGCTCTGTGCTGTAATTCACTGTATTGGTGGCGCGGCGCATATAGGCCTTCCATGCGTCCGAACCACTCTCACGCCCGCCGCCGGTTTCCTTTTCGCCGCCAAAGGCCCCGCCAATCTCTGCGCCAGATGTGCCGATATTGACATTGGCAATGCCGCAATCGCTGCCGACGGCGGAGAGGAACAGCTCACACTCGCGCATGTCGTTCGAGAAAATGGAGGAGGAAAGGCCGGCGCCGACAGCGTTGTGGCGCATGATCGCTTTGTCGAGATCGGAATAGCGGAACACATAGAGGATCGGTGCGAAGGTCTCCCGCCAACATGGTCCGCTATGCGTGGGCATTTCCACAATGGCTGGGCGAACATACACTCCTGCCTGCTTGATCCGTTCGCCGCCGTGGATAAAAGCGCCCATGTCGCGCGCCTCGTTCAGCGCCGCTTGCATCTGCACAAACGCATCCTCGTCGATCAACGGTCCGGCCAGATTGGAAGAATCTAGGGGATCTCCAATCGAGATGCTCGTCGTAGCCACCTTAAGTTTTGCGACGAAATCTTCATAAATGTCCTCATGCACGAACAGCCGCCTCAGTGATGTACACCGCTGCCCGCTCGTCCCGACAGCCGAAAACAGCACGCCGCGCAGCGCCAAATCTAGGTCCGCCTTGTCGCTCACGATAGCACCGTTGTTGCCTCCAAGCTCAAGGATCAGCCGGGTAAAACGGGGCGCGCGCGCCGCAGCAACACTACGACCCATAGCGGTGCTGCCAGTCGCTGAAATCAGACGGAAGCATTCATCATCGACCAATTCCTCGCCCACTTTTGACCCGCCCTGCACAACTTGTGACAAATGCGCAGGCGCATCCTCAAACCCCCGCGCCACGCCATCAAACAAAGCCTGCACCGCATGGGCAGTCAGCGGCGTTTTCTCCGACGGTTTCCAGACAATGCTGTTCCCGCACACCAGCGCAAGCGCCGCATTCCACGCCCAGACCGCGACTGGAAAGTTGAACGCGCTGATGATCAGTGTCGGCCCCAACGGATGCCATTGTTCCATCATCCGGTGGCCGGGGCGCTCGCTGGCAATGGTTAGACCATGCAATTGGCGCGACAGCCCAACCGCGAAATCGCAAATGTCGATCATCTCCTGCACTTCGCCTAGGCCTTCGCTGATCGGCTTACCGCACTCGATGGTAACAAGGCGCGCCAGCTCGTCCTTATGCTGGCGCAGCGCATTGCCGAACAGCCGGACCAACTCCCCCCGGCGCGGTGCAGGGATGGTGCGCCATTGATAGAAGGCCTCAAGCGCGTTCGCGGCGGCTGCGCTGATGTCGCGTGAGGAAGCCGTCTGCACCGAACCAATCTTGCTGCCGTCGATGGGGCTGTGGACCGGTAGGTCGCCAGTAGGGATTTCACAATCCAGTCGTTTCAGAATATTGTCGACTTGAGTTTGCACGCTCACGTTTAGTTCCCCCAAGACGTCACCCTGAACTTGTTTGTGCTATGCACGCCTTCGGCTCCAGGGTCCATTCCACCTTTAAAGTTCCGCCATAGCTGCACGATGGATGCTGAAACAAGTTCAGCATGACGGTTTCCAGTGAAACTTGTTTCCTGAAGCGGAAAAGGCTAGCGGCCAGCACAGCAGATATTGGAGACAAAAATGGCCGCACTCGCCCCTTTCGACTGGTCCGATCCCTTCAGCCTGGCGGACCAGCTGACGGAAGAAGAACGCATGATCCGCGATGCCGCGCACGGCTTTGCGCAGAGCGAGTTGCAGCCGCGCGTTATCAAGGCCTTTGCCAACGAAATCGATGCACCGGAACTGTTCCCGCTGATGGGACAGGCAGGCCTGCTCGGCGCGACAATCCCTGAAAATTATGGCGGCGCAGGCGCGGGCTATGTTGCCTATGGCCTGATCGCGCGTGAGATTGAGCGGGTGGATTCGGGCTATCGCTCGATGGCTTCGGTGCAATCCAGTCTCGTTATGTATCCCATCCATGCCTATGGGTCGGAGGAACAACGCCGCAAATATCTGCCCGGACTGGCGGCAGGCACGCTGATCGGCTGTTTCGGCCTGACCGAGCCCGACGCAGGCAGCGACCCTGCAGGGATGCGCACCACCGCCAAAAAAACTGACAGCGGTTATGTGCTGAATGGCAGCAAGACATGGATTTCAAACGCGCCCTTCGCCGATGTCTTCGTCGTCTGGGCAAAAAGCGAAGCACATGGCGGCGGCATTCGCGGCTTTGTGCTGGAAAAGGGCATGAAGGGGCTGAGCGCACCCAAGATCGAAGGCAAGCTTAGCTTGCGCGCCTCGACCACTGGCATGATCATGATGGACAATGTCGAGGTTGGCGAAGACGCGCTGCTGCCCGAAGTGCAGGGGCTGAAAGGCCCATTTGGCTGCCTAAACCGCGCGCGCTATGGCATCAGCTGGGGCGCACTGGGCGCTGCGGAATTTTGTATGCACGCGACACGGCAATATGGGCTTGACCGGCACCAGTTCGGCAAGCCACTGGCCGCAAACCAGCTTTACCAGAAAAAACTCGCCGACATGATGACCGACATTGCGCTTGGCCTCCAAGCCAGTTTGCGCGTCGGCCGCCTGATGGACGAAGGCCGCCTTGCGCCTGACATGATCTCGATCGTCAAACGCAACAATGTCGGCAAGGCGCTAGACATCGCCCGCATGGCCCGCGACATGCACGGCGGCAATGGCATCAGCGAAGAATATCAGGTCATCCGCCACATGGTGAACCTGGAAACCGTCAACACCTATGAAGGCGCGCACGATGTCCATGCGCTCATCCTGGGCCGGGCAATTACGGGCGTTGCAGCGTTTTGACTTTGCGCCGTCCGGGATTCGCGGCATAGCCCCGGACAATGGACACTCTGATCCTGCTCGCTGCGATTGTAGCGCTTGGTTTCCTTGTTCTTCGCATGCGCGTGGAAATGAAGGATTTGCAGCAGCGCATCGACGCGCTTGAGGATGCCGATTACCAGCGCGTCCTGGTCAGGAACATGGCGGTAAGCGATGCCTCTCCGACCGCACCGGCACGCGAAGCCGTCCCCGCGTTCAAGGTTGCTGCCAAAGCCGCGGCGCGTCGCACAGCGTCGGTTGTCACCGGCGACGCCTCCTCTCTGCCGCCACCCACGCCGGATTATGTCCCGGAAGAACTGTCACCCGAGCCTGAACGCGCTTTCAAAAATCCGCTGGCAGGCGCAAGTTTCGAGGATCTGGTGGGCGGCAAGCTGCCGATTTGGATCGGCGGGATAGCGCTGGTATTCGCCGGCTTTTTCCTAGTCCGCTATACCATTGAGGCGGGGCTGCTCGGCCCGGCGGCGCGCTCTGTCATTGCAACGCTGTTTGCGCTGACGCTGATTGCCTTGAGCGAGTTGGGCGGGAAACTGCCCAAGATCGGCGATGCCTTTACTGCCGACCCACGCGTGGGGCAGAGCCTTGCAGGTGCAGGCGTCGCAACGCTGTACGGCACGCTGTATATGGCGAGCGAAATATACGGGCTTTTCGGCGTGATGACGGCGTTCGCCTTGGTCATCGTCGTAACGGCGATTGCCTTTGCCCTGTCGCTGCGGCGCGGGCCACCGACTGCGCTGATGGGCCTTGTGGGCGGATTTGCCGCGCCGTGGGTGGCGGGTCTGGGGGCATCCAGCCTGCCGACACTGCTGCTCTATCTGTCGGTGTTCATTGCCGCGCTGTTCGGTCTGGCAATCTGGCGGCGCTGGTTGTGGCTGCTGGTTCTGGCGAGTGGCGGCGGTGCCATCTGGAGCTTTGCCATGCTGGCAACCGCGCAAGAGGGGTTGGCATGGCTTGGCCTGTTCATCCTCATCTGCGGCGTCGCAGCGGTCTTCGCGCTCGGCCGGTTCAAGGATAGCGGCAGCCGCTGGAGCGACCTTGCCGCTTATGCCCCGATGGGCCTCGCCTTGGTGCAACTGACCATGCTTTTGCCGCGCATGGAGTTCTCCGCAGTCGCGTGGGCCTTTTACGGAGCCCTGTCGCTGCTTGCCGTGATCCTTGCCTTGCGCGAGACGAAAATGGCGGCAATCAAGCTGGCGGCCATGCTGCTGCCGATCATCCCGATGGCGGAAAATTGGGGACAGCGTGGCGGCGATGCGACGTCGCTGGCCATCACATTTGCCTATCTCGCCGTGTTTGCGGGGACCGGGCATTGGGCCATCCGGCAGCAGAAAGCGCCGCTGACAGCGTGGGCAATGGCCGCGCTTGGGGCGCCGGTGCTGGCATGGTTCGCCGCCTCGCTGCCCGGCAGCACGGCCTATCCCGACCGTGTCTGGGGGATCGCAGCGTTGGCCGTAGCCGCCAGCACTGCCTGGGCCGCCTGGCAGGAGCAGCAGCATGGGCGAACGGGGATTGTGCAACGGCTGGCCAGTGCGGCCACCGTGTTGATGCTGCTGATGGCAGGCTTGCTACTGGTTCCCGATGGCTGGATGCCTGCCTGGTGCGCCGCGACAGCGCTGGTTGCCGCAGCGTGGGCCAAAGTTAGCGGGGACCGCGTCGTACGCGGCAGCGCCATAGCCCCAATTGCCATTGCCATCCCGTGGGGCGCGGGCGAGGCATATGGGCTGATCAATGCCCTGATGTCCGGGCTATTGGGAGAAACCGGCGCCTATACCTTCCTGCCGACATTTGCCGAGGCTGTCCGCTCACCGCTGATCCCGTCCGTCCTGATCCTCGCCCTCGCCTGGCGGCGGCACTTCTGGATCGGGGACCGCACGCGGCTCATCGTTTTGACCGCAGGCGGCACCGGTGTCTTCGCTTTTGTCTGGATGCTCGCCAAACAGCCCGCTGCCATCCAGAGCCCAAGCGATTTCATCCGGCTCGGCTTTGCCGAGCGCGCCATCTTCACCCAGGCATTGTTTGCCGCAGGATGGCTGGCCCTGTGGCAATCTGCAAAGAGGCCGGACTGGCCGGTATTGCGCAGCATCGGCATGGCGCTTGCTGCATCCGCGCTGTTCCGTTTTGTCTGGTTCGACCTTTTGCTACTCAATCCGGTCGAACGGCCGCAAATGGTGGGCCCGGTGCCGCTCGCCAATCTGGCCACTGGCCATTTCGCAGCAGTTGCAGTCTGGCTGTGGCTGATCGCCGCATTTGCCAGCGGGACGCGCCAGCTCATGGCGCTGCGGATCGCCAGCCTTGGTGCGATGATCCTAACCACGCTGGTGACCGTGCGGCAGGCTGTTCAGGGCACGCTGCTGTCCGGAGGGCAGATCGGCACCGGTGAAAATTACCTCTATTCCGCCGCGCTGCTGGGTCTGGCAATTGCGTGGCTCACGCGCGGCATGCTCGGCAAATCCCGGTTGCTTCGGCTCAGCGGGCTGGCGCTGTTGACGGCTGTCACGCTCAAAGTGTTCCTGGTCGACGCTGCGGCGCTGGAAGGCGTGCTGCGCATCCTGTCCTTCCTCGGCCTCGGCAT
This sequence comes from uncultured Sphingorhabdus sp., assembly GCA_964572205.1. Taxonomy (GTDB): domain Bacteria; phylum Pseudomonadota; class Alphaproteobacteria; order Sphingomonadales; family Sphingomonadaceae; genus Sphingorhabdus_B. The sequence goes on along the minus strand of CAZNEO010000012.1, from coordinate 6,644 downwards.
CGCGCTGATCGGGATCGGCTGGGCCTATGGCAGGGTGATGGGAACGACAATCAAACCCCCAGAAACAACTTAAGCGATGGCCACTGCGCCGCCACCGCAGCGCGGCCATGGTCGATTGCGGCTTTGATCTTTGACGGGTTGAAATCCATCGCCTCGGCCCCCTGAAACGCCGGATCGGGGGCAATGATGCGGATGGGGGCGAAGTTGTAGCGGGCGAGTTGTTCGTCGAGCGGGTAGAGCGCGGAGACGACCTGCGACGGCGTCAGGCCCAGCGCCGTCATCCGTCGAAACTGCGCCTCGCGGGCGGCAAGCATGTCGTTGATCAGCATCGCATTGCCAATGTCGTTGGTGGACACTTCGGCATTTAATAGCTCGACCGAGCGCAGCGCCACTTCATACAGATTGTCAAATTGCTTGGACTTTGCCGCGGCCTCGGTTGGCTGTGCCAGCACGACGAGCAACGCCTTGGGCTTCAACGCCATCGCGCTCGACAAGGGGGTCACATTCCGCACGCCGCCATCGACCCATTGTTCGGTGACGCCTGCCGCATTCTTTTTCTTGAAAGGCTCGAAAAAAGGCGGCTGCGCGGACGACGCATAGACCCATTCGCCAAGATCGGGGGTTTTCTCATCAAAATCGCGAGGTTGGCCGGATTGCAAGTTCACCGCGCTGATCCGCAACTGACGCTTTGCTGCCTTGATTTTCGCAGGATCGGCATAGGCCTTTAGCCGCTCACGGATCGGTTTGGCATCGAACATCGAGTCTGCACCAAAGACGGCGCCTGCCGCTCCAAGCGGGCGCTTCTTATAGATATCACCATTGCCCTTGATGCTGGTCCATTGCTGCAGCAGACCCGGCATGTCGTTCATCGCCCCGCCCAGCGCCTGAATCGCGCCTGTTGAGACGCCCGCAAAAATGTCAAATTTGACGCCGCGCTCGTTTATCAGCGCGTCCATCACGCCAACCTGGAACGCGCCGCGCGCGCCCCCGCCCGACAATACCATCGCCAAACCGCCAGTCATGGGCGCTCTCCTGCTCATCATGTTGATCTTCAGCGGCCCGCCGTCCATTTTGCTGAACGTGCAAGGCAAACGTCCCACGCCCGGAGCCTGTCGTCAAGCCTTAGCCGCTTGCCATATCCCGGCTTTGCTCTAAGCAGCGCGCCCATGCTGACCAGACTGTATGACTGGATGATGGACAAAGCAGGGCACCGCCATGCGGAACGCTGGCTGTTCCTGTTTTCCTTTATCGAATCAAGCTTCTTCCCGATCCCGCCGCATCCGCTGCTTGGCCTGATGTGTCTGGCACGACCGGACAAGGCTTTGCGTTTTGGCTTTATCTGCACGCTCGCTTCGGTGCTGGGCGGGCTGTTTGGCTATGCCATCGGCTATTTCGCCTATGAGACGATCGGGGTTGCGCTGCTGAAGGCGCTGGGCCTGTGGGACAGCTTCCCGGCCGCTGCCTGTTATCTGCGCGAATTTGGTGCGGAGATCATCCTGATAAAGGGCGCAACGCCGATCCCGTTCAAGCTGCTGACGCTGACGGCGGGCTTCATTCAGATGCCGCTGTTCGACTTTATCTGGTCCAGCGTGCTGAGCCGCGCGTTCCAGTTCATGCTGGTGGGCCTGCTGTTCTGGAAATTCGGCGCGCCGATAAAGGCCTTCATCGACAAATATCTGGCATGGGTCAGCGCGGCCTTTATCCTAGCCGTGGTCGGCGGCTTTGTCGCCTTCACCATGCTGGCGGGCGGCGGCGGCGAGAAAGCCAGCGACAAATGCTCCGGCGTGACCACGATGGAGCAGGTGTTCGAGCGGACCTAGCGGCTGCGGCTAGGTCGCAAACAACTGGCTGTCGTCCGCAAATGCCTTGAACTCCAAGGCATTGCCGCTTGGGTCAGTGAAGAACATCGTGGCCTGCTCGCCCACTTGTCCGGCAAAGCGAATATGCGGTTCGATGCCGAACACAATGCCCGCTGCGCGGAGTCGGTCTGCCAAAGCCTGCCATTGATCCATGGTCAGAACGATGCCGAAATGCGGCACGGGCACATCATGGCCGTCAACGGCATTGTGGATCGGGCGCGGGACCATCATTGGGTCGAGATGCGCAACAATCTGATGCCCGTAAAAATCAAAGTCTATCCAATGGTCCGATGATCGCCCCTCGCCGCAGCCGAGTGTGTCGCGGTAAAAGGCGCGCGCGGCAGCAAGGTCATGGACCGGAAAGGCGAGGTGGAAGGGGCGCAGAGTCATTGGGTCGGTCTCATTCGGGCGGGAGAGCCAGCGCAAGGGATTCGCTCAAGCGAAAGCAACGGGAAAATTGCTCTTCCTTTTCTTCCTCTTTTTGCAGGCTTTGCTTTAGGCTTTCGCGGCTCGGCTCTAATGTCTCTTCCGGCTTGGGCAGGGTGTTTGCTCTCTCCAAAAGGATATCCATGCGTTGCTGCATGGCCAATGCATCGCGGCTTTTCTCGCCTTCACGCTCGACAATTTCCAATCGAGCCGCTCCAATCAAGCCTGCACAAAAGATCATCCGACGGGGGCTTTTCAAATCCTCCCCTAGTTGTTGGCGATATAGGGCAAGTGTCTCCGGCTCATCGGTATTCCAGCCCTTTTCCGCGGCCAGCATGGAGGGAGTGTCGTCAATGGCGGTCACGGGGACACCGGTATCAGCGGCAGCCAACTGCGCGTCCATGATCGCCGTACACTCGTCAAAGCGGGTTTTGACATGCGCTGCTGCAGCCTCAGCGCTAGCTGCCCGCATCGCCTTTTCCTGTTCAGCCTCAACCGCCGTCTTGATCGCCAAGGCAACCACCTCGCGCGGCTGGCCGCTTTCTTCCATCACCCGGTCGCCGACAATGCCTGCCCAGCGTTTGCCGGTTTCGCGGACGTCGGGATAGCTGGTTATCGCGTCCCCGCCGGAGCGTTGCTCATGAGCAATGATGCCAATGACGGCGACGCAGCCAATGTCGCGCATTTGCAGGTCTGTCAGCGGCAGCGGCGGGTCGGGCGTCAGCAACAAGGCTAGAATACGGACGATCGTCATGGCCAATAGCTAGCATCCACAGACTGAACGGCAAGCAACAAGTGCCCGATTGCATTTAGGCCTGCTCCCCGCCAAGGCTGTGCGCGATGAAGAATATCGCCGCGTTCGTCTCCCGCTATCCCCATTGGCTTGCCCTGCTGTCCGGCGGAATGTCCGCGACAGGCTTCGCGCCGCTGAATCTGTGGCCGCTGACGCTGATGTGCCTCGCATTGCTGATGCACCTTGTCGCATCAGCCAACAGCGGCAAGCGCGCCTTCCTGATCGGCTGGCTGTTCGGCGTCGGCCATTTCAGCATCGGCAACAACTGGATTGCAACCGCCTTTACCTATCAGGCCGCGATGCCAGCTTGGCTGGGCTGGATCGCGGTCGTTTTGCTTGCACTCTATCTGGCGGTGTATCCGGCGCTTGCAGCGTGGGGGGCTTGGTGGATTGCGAAGAAGCCCTTCCCCTTCAGGGGAGGGGTTGGGGTGGGGCTTGTCAATCAGGCGCTTCGTCCGGACGACAACCCTCACCCCTCCGCCGCTTCGCGGCTCCCCCCCTCCCCTGAAGGGGCGGGGCTTAGTCTGCCCTTCATCCTCGCCTTTGCCGGATGCTGGATCATCACCGAATGGCTGCGGGCCTGGGTCTTCACCGGCTTCGCGTGGAATCCGTTGAGCGTATTGATGGTTTCCCTTGGACAACTGGCCGGATCGGCAACAATCCTCGGTACATATGGCGTATCGGGAGTCATCCTGTTGCTAGCTGGCTTCATCGCATTTTACGTCGGTTCGTGGATTCAAAAAATTCTTAGCCATTGGAGTGACGGGAGCTGGATCACCTACCTGATGCTCGGTTTGCTATTTTTTTGCTTTGCGTCATTCCTGGTTTTCACACAGCTAGAAATGATGGGCAGGCAACCGGAACTGCTCCGCGGCAAGGGGCAGCAAGCCCAACTCACCATCGTTCAGCCCAATATCAGCCAAACCGTCAAGCATGTCGATGGCTATGAAGCCGTCAACTTCTCCCGCCTTGCGCAGCACAGCCGTCCGATAGACGACAAGCCCCGACTGCTTCTGTGGCCTGAGGCCGCCATCCCATGGTGGCTGGAGGATGGCTATTCACCCTATGCCTATCGGAACCAGCCCGGTGGGAGCGCGGCGGGGACGCGGGCGTTGCTGGCGCGGCTGCTTGGCCCCGATGACATTTTGCTGACCGGCGCTGACCGGTTGGTGTTCGACAGCAATGGCGCAGTCATCGGCGCGCACAATTCAGTCTTTGCCATCGACAAGAGCGGCGCGATCCGCACAACCTATGACAAGGCGCATCTGGTGCCTTATGGCGAATATCTGGCGCTGCGCTGGCTGCTGGAGCCGCTGGGCGCAACGCGGCTTGTGCCCGGCGTCCTCGATTTTCTGCACGGCCCCGGCCCGCAAACGCTGAACCTCGGCGCGAACAGGCCAAAGGTGGGGATGCAAATCTGCTATGAAATCATCTTTTCCGGAAAGGTTGTGGACCGTGCGAACCGGCCCGATTTCATTTTCAACCCATCCAACGATGCGTGGTTTGGCAGCTGGGGTTCCCCGCAATTTCTGGCGATGTCGCGCCTGCGCGCAATTGAGGAAGGGCTTCCGGTCGTGCGCGCGACGCCCACGGGGATCAGCGCGGTAATCGACGCAGACGGACGCGTCGTCGAAAGCCTGCCGTCACATATTGCCGGGCGCATTGATACGGTGCTGCCCGTCGCCAAGGCCCCCACCCTGTTCGCCCGTTTCGGCAATAGCCTGCCGCTCGGTTTTGCTGCACTGCTGATCGCGCTTGCATTTATCCCGCTTGTAAGGACGCGCGCTTCCCGCTAAGGGCCGCGCCACGATATAAAGAAATCTTTATACGCAGACACAGCTTACTGACTGGGAAAACCATGCGCACCAATTATCTGTTTACCTCTGAATCCGTTTCCGAAGGCCATCCCGACAAGGTTTCGGACCAGATTTCCGACGCCATCGTCGACCTGTTCCTGTCCAAAGACCCCGAAGCCCGCATCGCCTGCGAAACGCTGACTACAACGCAGCTGGTCGTGCTTGCCGGAGAAATTCGCTGCAAGGGCGTCTATGAAAATGGCGAATGGGCTCCCGGTGCCAAGGAAGAGATTGAGGCCACCGTCCGCCGTACAGTCAAGGAAATCGGCTATGAGCAGGACGGTTTCCATTGGGAAAAGCTGGAGTTCATCAACCGCCTGCACGGCCAGTCAGCGCACATCGCCCAAGGCGTCGATGCCGGTAGCAACAAGGATGAAGGTGCTGGCGATCAGGGGATCATGTTCGGCTATGCCACCGACGAAACCCCCGACCTGATGCCTGCTACGCTTGATTACAGCCACAAGATATTGGAGCGCATGGCCGCCGACCGTCATTCAGGCGCAGCGCCGTTCCTTGAACCTGATGCCAAGAGCCAGGTCACGCTGCGCTACGAAGGCAGCCTGCCGGTTGCCGCAACCGCCATCGTCGTTTCGACCCAGCACGCGCCGGGTTATGACGAAGGCGAGAAGGAGGCCGAACTGCACGCCTATGTAAAGCGCGTGATTGCCGAGGTGCTGCCGCCCGTGCTGCTGCGCGAAACCGAATATCACATCAACCCCACCGGCAGCTTTGAAATTGGCGGTCCCGATGGCGATGCTGGCCTTACCGGCCGCAAGATCATTGTCGACACCTATGGCGGTGCGGCCCCCCACGGCGGCGGCGCATTTTCGGGCAAGGACCCGACAAAGGTCGACCGTTCGGCAGCCTATATCACGCGCTATCTGGCCAAGAATATCGTTGCCGCTGGCCTTGCCACGCGCTGCACCATTCAGCTGGCTTATGCCATTGGCGTGTCAAAGCCGCTCTCGCTTTATGTCGATACGCATGAAACCGGCACGGTGGGCGACGACAAGATTGAAGAAGCCATTATGGGCATCGAAAAGCTGGGCGGCCTGACCCCGCGCAGCATCCGCACGCATCTGGGCCTTAACAAGCCAATCTATCGCCAGACCGCAGCCTATGGCCATTTTGGTCGCAAGGCAGTGGGCGACATGTTCCCATGGGAACGGCTTGATCTGGTCGCCGATCTTAAGGCGGCTCTGGGTCAATAAGCATCCACATTTTTTAGAATGAACAAAGGGGCGTGGCCGGCAATGGCCATGCCCCTTTTTCATATGGGGCGGATTGACAAAATAATTTTGTTCGCGTATTGTTCTTACGCTCTTTGACAGCCGGAGCCGGCGCTGAATATCCTGATTGTCTTGTGCAGCATCAGCTGTGCAACGCGACACCCTCAACCGGCCCGAGGGCAACAAAAGATAACAGAATATTCTTGCTTCGGGGGTGGATTGTTACCTTTAGCCTGTGTCTAGGGTCAGGACCTGTTCAATCTCCCTTCGAGGCGTCAAAATGGCAAAGATATCGGAGGGAAATGCACGCAGTCAGGCAGTTATTCTGCCTGCAAGGGCATTTCGCTTCGAGATCGAAGCCATTTTGGCGTCCGCAAGGATTTGACCCATTTTGCCCATGGCGTCGTCAGCAAGCCTTGAGATATATTCATATCCCGGCGGCTTCCTTCCTAGCCCTGAGCAAAATGGCCTCAAACCTCGA
>CAZNEO010000011.1:51781-65164 GCA_964572205.1 uncultured Sphingorhabdus sp. | reverse complement strand
CCAATATCATGCAGGATAATGTTGTGAGTGCCGCAGATATGCCTTCGGATTTCGGGAACCGCGTGCGCAGCGCGGTATTCTGGCGTTCGGGGACGCAGATCGTCGCGCAGATGATCAGCTGGGGCGTCACGCTGGCCGTGGTACGCATCCTTGATTTTGCCGATTATGGCCTGTTTGCCATGACCTCGGTCGTTCTGGTCTTTTTCAATTTCCTCAACGGCTATGGCCTTGTCAGTTCGCTGATCCAGTCGGATCGCGTCGATCCGATGCGGGTTCGCCAGGCTTTTGGCATGTTGCTGCTGATCAATGGCGCGCTGGCGGCGGTGCAGGTGGCGGTCGCAGCGCCGCTGGCGGCGGCCTATTATGGCGAGCCAGTGGTTGCAGACATGCTGCGCTGGCAGGCGCTGATTTACCTGTCGACGCCCTTCCTGATCCTGCCCGAGGCGCTGATGACGCGCGAGCTGGAATTTAAGCGGCCCGCGATCATAAGCCTGGTGACGGCCATTGTCGGAGCGGCGGTTTCACTGGTCATGGCGCTGCGCGGCTATGGCGTGTGGACATTGGTGGCGGCGCCCATTGCGATGTTCTGGTGCCGCGCCTTGCTGCTGACATTTTCCACGCGGTTTTTCGTGATGCCCAGTTTTGATTTTCGCGGCACCCGCGACATGTTCGGCTTTGCCATTGCCTTGCTGGCCGGGCAGGCATTTTTCATTGTGCAAAGCCAGTCGGACCTGTTCATTGCAGGCGGCCATTTCACGACGGCAGAGCTTGGCCTCTATGCGCAGGCGCTTTTCGTGACGCAATTGTTCGCGGTGAAATTCGTACCGCCGCTGAATGAAGTTGCCTTCCCCGCTTATGCCCGGCTGCAGGATAATCGCGGCGCATTGACCTACAGCTTTTTAAAGGCCGTGCGGCTGATCATGCTGATCGCCTTTCCGCTTTATTTCGGGATGGCGCTTTCCGCTGCGCCCTTTGTCGAAACGATATTGGGGGCAAAATGGCTGCCCGCCGCGCCCATTGTTGCCATTCTGGCGCTCGCCATGCCGCTTTTCACGCTGCAAATCCTGTTCGCCCCGGCGCTGAACGCACTTGGCCTGCCCAAATTGACGCTGCGCATGACCATCGCGGGAGCCGCGATCATGCCGCTTACCTATCTGGCCGCAGTGCGGTTTGGGCCAGAGGGGCTGGCGGCGGGCTGGCTGATCTCGGTTCCGCTGTTGCTGGCCTATACCATCTGGCTCGCGCGGCCGCATATCGGCTTCACGCTTGCATCGCTGGCGAACGCGGTCCTCCCGGGGCTGGGCGCTGGGGCCGTGATGGCTGCATCGGTCTGGCTGGCTGATCGCTATCTTGTGCTGTGGATCTGGCATGACATGCCAGCCTTGCTGCATCTTGTGCTGCTGACACTAGTGGGTGCGGGGCTGTATGGCGGCCTGCTGTTTTTCGGGGCGCGCAGGACATTTGACGAAGTGGTCAATCTGGTCCTGCGGCGCAGGCCCCCCGATCAAAGCCCGGCGTGAGCCCGCATCCGGACCAGTGCCAGCCGGTCAAACCACCATGTCGGCAGCACCGGGCGTGGCCGCGCGGTTGCCAGCCCAGCGGCATAAAGCGACGCCAGCCGTTCGGGCAGGCCGACCGGCCCTGTATCGCGCATGATTTTTGTGATCAGCCCGTTCTGGAAATGGCGAATGCTATAGCTGATCATCCGTTTATACTGCATCGCCCAGCTTGCGGGCCGCAGCAGCCTGACCGGCGCGCACAAAAAGCCTGCGCCTTCGCAAACCGTGACCCGCGCATCGTTCCAATTGGCCTCGCTGCCCAAATCGGTCTTGGCCATGGCGCAGACTAGGCCATCGTCGCCCACAACATCGTCGGGCAGACGGATCCCTTGCGCTTTCATCCGGCGCAGAAAATCCCCCGACAACGCATAAAGATCACCAAACAACCCATGATCCCGGCGGATCGCCTCCTGATAGAAGGCAACTTTGCGGCCGTTGAGCGGCAGGCCCGATGCGGCATTGGCGTCCGGCTGGGCAGCAAGCGCCGCGGCAAGCGCCGTTACCGATCCCGGCGCGATTTCCGCATCGCCATCGACAAAGACATGCACCTGGTGAAAATCGGGCAGCGTGCCGAACAGAAAGCGGTTCCAGCTGCGCGCCTTGCCGCCCTCTGCCCAGTCATGCACGATGATGTTGCTAGCCCGATCGGCAATGCCACGGGCGATATCGGCGGTCCGGTCGGTCGAGCCGTTCACGACAACATGGATCGCAACATCAGCAACGCCCAGCGGCAGGCTGTTGAGGCAGGCGGCAATCCGCGCTTCCTCATTATGCGCCAGAACTGTGATACAGATCGGCGGCATTGCGCTCATGTCTTTTGCGCCATCGCCCATACTGTCACCGGAAAGCGTTCATCATTGGCAAAGCGGCGTTGCCATCCGGTGCGCGCCCAGCGGTTGAAATTGGCTTTGACCGCGCCTGCATTCCCCCAGCTGCCAGTCTGCACCAGCGCGGGATCGAAACCTGCCTCTTCCAGGAAATGCTTCATCCCCAATTCGGTCCAGCGGCTGCAATCGGTGGGGATGGGATGATAGCGGATAAGGAACGGCGTGATGTTCACAAACCAGCCGCCTGGTTTCAGCATCGTATGGACATGCCGCGCGGCGCGATAGGGATAAAGCAGATGTTCCCAGACATTGTCAGCGATGATGATATCGAACTGCCGGTCGAGCACATCGTTGCAAATGTCATAGTCGGGCCAGTTCATTTCGCTGAAACTGCGCCAGTCGCGCTGCCGCCATTTCCAGCCCGCGCTGATCTCCAGCGCGTCAAGGCCGGCAGTGCCGCGCGCATCAAGCCATTGGTCGATTTCACGATAGGCAACGGTGCGCGTGATGTGCTGCTTGTCATAGCCGACCGCAGAGGCGAGTTTTTCCAACCCTTGTTTAAGCTTTTCGTTCATCGCTATCCCGAAGCCGCGTTGCGCTACACTCCGGTTTCCATAGCCGACCAGCCCTTTACGCGACGTAAATTCGTCAGGGCTTTAGCAAGCCTATTTCGATCAGCCGTTCGCGCAGATAGTCGTCAGCTAAAATCGGCTCTGGATAGCGGTTGGGATTGTCGGCGCTTATGCAGGTTGGCAGCGTCTGGATCGGATAATCCGAATTCAGATGCAGGAAAAAGGGCATGGAATAGCGGCTATACTGCGCCCGCTCCCCACTGGGATTGACAACCCGGTGCGTCGTCGATGGCAGCGCATGGTTGCACAGCCGCTGCAACATATCGCCGACATTGACGGCGATGCCACCTTCAGGTGGGGACACATCCATCCAGCTGCCGTCGGGGCGCAAAATCTGAAGGCCCGCCTCTTCGGCACCCAGCAGCAGGGTAATCAGGTTGATATCCTCATGCGCGCCGGCGCGGATGCAGCCATCATTATCGCCGGCGATCGGCGGATAATGCAAAAGCCGCAGGATGGAATTGCCGACGTTGATCTTGTCATCAAACCAGCCCGCATCCAGCCCCAGATAAAGCGCGATATAGGATAATATCCGGGCGCCCACCCCGTCGAAATCGGCGTAAAGCTGTGTATAAACCTCGCGGAAGCCAGGCACATCGTCAGGCCAGATATTGGTCAGCATATGCGCCTCGGCGGGATGGCCCGGCGGCAAGCTGCGCCCGACATGCCAGAATTCCTTCAGGTCATGAAAAGCCGCGCCCTTGGCAATTTCAGTCTTGAAAGGTGTATAGCCGCGCTGACCGGCAATGCCCGCATCATAACTGCGCCGCTTGGCTGCCTCGGGCAGATCGAACAGCTCTTTTGAGAGTCGCCACGCCTCTTTCACAAGCTGCGGATCAAGGCCATGGTCGGTCACCTTGGCAAAGCCATAGGTCCTGAAACTGTTGCCAAGCGCGTTGGCAATATCCTGCGCGCTGCCATTTTCCAGCGAGATATCGGGCATCTGAGTCATGGACATGCAGATAGAGCCTGACCTAAGGGCTTTCCAGCGAAAAGGCACGCGCCAAAAAGGAGCATGACGTGGCGAAGCAATATTGGCTGATGAAATCAGAGCCCGATGTCTACAGCTATGACGATCTGGTTGCCGAGCAAGAAGGGACATGGGATGGCGTGCGCAACCATATGGCCGCCATCAACCTGCGCGCGATGAAGGTGGGTGACCTTGCCTTTTTCTACCACAGCAATATCGGCGTCGAGGTTGTGGGAATAATAGAGATCAGCGCCGAATGGTTCATCGACCCAAGCGATGAAAAAGGGCGTTTCCCAGCAGTCAAGGTGAAGCCGGTTCGCAGGCTTGCCAGCCCGGTCCCCTTGAAAGCAATCAAGGCAAATCCCCTGCTGGACGAGATGGACCTTGTTCGCCTGTCACGCCTTTCGGTTGGCAAGGTGCGCGCGGCGGAGTGGGATGAAATCCTGCGCATGGCAGGTGAGCAATAATCGCGCCTGCGCGCTGTTCGCGCCCATAATGGCTATAGCTGAATTCCCTCAGAAAGTCTCCATGCACCGCATCGCCATTTTGACCCCGGCCCCGGGTTATTATGAAGACTGGTCATGGCCCAAAGCTGCCTTTGACAGGCTGTTTGGCAGCAGCCTGACTTACTGTCCATGGACCGATCCCGGCAATCTTGATGACTTTGATCTTATCCTTCCCATCCTTGCCTGGGGGTATCAACGCGATTGTCCCGCATGGTTTGCACTGCTTGACCGTCTGGAGCACCTGCCGGTCGCCAATCCGGCCGCTGTGCTGCGCTGGAATAGTGACAAGGCCTATTTGCTGGCGCTGGCCAATGCAGGAGTGGCAACTGTGCCCACCCTGTTGCCGCAGGCATTGACCGAGAGCGCAGTCGATGCCGCGCGGCAATCCTTCAGCACAGATCAACTGGTGATTAAGCCTGCGATATCGGGCGGGGCTGATGGCACATATTTGATCGGTCCGTCCGATCCTTTGCCCGCTGCTGCCAACGGACAACGGATGCTGATCCAGCCCTTTCTGCCGGCCATTGCCAGCGAAGGCGAATTTTCGCTTTTCTATTTTGACAGGCAATTCAGCCACGCAATCAGCAAGCATCCCGCTGCCGGTGATTTCCGCGTTCAGGAACAATTTGGCGGCGAAGAGCGTGCCGTCGAGGCCCCCGATGATGCCAAGGCATTGGCCATCGCCGCGCTCGAAGCTGCGCAGGCACTGAACGACAATTACCCGATCCTCTATGCTCGTGTCGATATGGTGCGCGATGCGCGCGGGGCTTTCCGACTGATGGAAATTGAGCTGATCGAGCCAAGCCTGTTCCTGCATTTCGCGCCCGATAGCGGTGCCCTGTTTGCTGCAAGCGTCGGCGCGCATCTGGCACGGCTGGCGGGCGCTTAGCCGCAGATAGCCCCCGCCAATATCTTGCCCTGTGGCAACCGATGATAATTGGCCACCGGGGGGATGGTGTCGACGAGTTGGCGATCGACAAGCAGCTGACCCTTTACGATCGATACGGCAACGCCATGGTGCTGGCGCAATCAATGCAGGGTTGAACCGCCCGCCTGCTTGGGCAACAAGTGGTCTATGGACCGCGCCCTTGCAGAATTTCTGGACATTGACAGCGCCGACACCAGCGCCTTGCATGATGTGCCCCGGATAACCGCGATATTGGTTGCCGCTGCGCGTGAAGGGCGGGCAGTCAGCTATTCCGAATTGCTGATGGCATTGGGCTTCCGGTTCACGCGGCCCAAAATGCGCGCGGTGTGCAAAACATTATATGCAGTCGATGCCGAGGCCGAGCTGCGCGGTGAGCCGCCGCTGGCGCCACTGGTCGTGCGCGAAAGCGACCGGCTGCCCGGTCAAGGCTGGTGGGTCGGACGAATCGGCTATGACGGCCCATGGGAAGGTGCTGAGGCGCGCCACTATCTTGCCCACCATCAACAGCGGGCCTTTGACTATTGGCAGGCACAGTCATGACAGCCGAACTTCTCGAAGCGCTGGGCAGAGTAATGCAGCGTGCGACGGACAGCCGTCATGAGATCAAGGCACTGCTGCGCCTGTCAGGCGGGGCCAATATGGAAAGCTCTTCCTTTGACTATGGCGGACGCGGCTATGTGCTGCGCCGCGCCCCATCTGCGGCATTTATGGACGGACGCAGCTTTGGTCACGATGTCGAGGCTGCCCTGGTGCGCGCGGCGCGGCAAGGCGGTGTGCGTGCACCAGAAATTATTGCCGAGCTGGAACCGGGTGACGGGCTGGGGACGGGCTATATCATGGCGCGCGTTGAGGCGGAGGTTAACCCTGCCGCCATCCTCGCCGATCCGCCTAGCGGACTTATCGGCGATATCACCCGCGAACTTGCGCATATCCATGCAATAAAGCCAGACACAAACCTCGCCATACCCCACCTCGACACGCGGGTCGCCCTTGCCGAGTTGAAAAACCGTTTCAATGTTGCAGGCGGTGACCGCCCGATCATCGCGCTGGCGCTGCGTTGGTGTGAGGATAATCTGCCCGCACCGGCCGACCCTGTGCTGGTCCATGGCGATTTTCGCATGGGCAATTTGATGGTTGGTAAAGACGGCCTTGCCGCAGTGCTCGACTGGGAACTCGCCCATTGGGGCGACGCGCATGAAGATCTTGCCTATGGCTGCATGGCGGTCTGGCGCTTTGGACATTTTGAACGGCCTGCCTTCGGCCTTACCGATCTTGAAAGCTATTTCGCGGCCTATGAGGCCGCCAGCGGCTTGACGGTTGACCGCGGCCGCTTTCACTTCTGGCTGGTCTATCGCACATTGTGGTGGGCGCTTGGATGCCTGCAAATGGCCGATATCTGGCGCAGCGGAGTTGACTCCAGCCTTGAGCGTGCAGTCATCGGCCGCCGCACAAGCGAAAATGAGCTTGACCTGCTGCTGCTGCTGGAAGGCGAGGCACCTGAGCAGGAGCGTGGCCGGGTTGACCTGAAATCTCCTGCGCCTCAGCGCACAAGCGGTGAGCCGTCGCATAGCGAATTGCTCCATGCGATCCGACAGTGGATCGAACAGGACGTCAAGGCACAAGCGGCGGGACGCGCGCGCTTTATGGCCGCAGTTGCGATGAATGCCATCGGGATGCTGGCGCGCGAGACGGAAAACCCCGTCGACCCCCATGATCGCGCGCTTGCGGCAAGTCTGCTTTCGGGGGAAGCGACGCTGGCGACGCCGGGATTGCTCACGCGCCTAAGGGCATTAGCGCTGCGAAAGGTCGGCAATGACAGCCCCAAATATGCCTCGCTTCGCGCTGCCCGGGATCGTTGGGTTGCCCAATGACCAACATGATTGGCCGCCAAGGTCAAATTTCTGCGTCAATCCGCTTTGACACATAAGTGTAAAATATTGTATCTAGATAGCAGATGAGAGCGGGATGAGTCGGCCTTAGTGATGCCGCGCAACAATTGCCCCGACTATAGTTACCCGTCCTGAACGACGGAAAGATTTGGTCCCCTGCAGGTTTCGTTCTTCGGCATCTGCTTGGTTAGTTACTCTCGCGGGACGGTGCGACCCCACCCGCCTGAGCATATGATGCCTGTCCATACCCCCCTGACCCAAGGACGGGCATCCACATGGCCCTCTTGCCCTGCCCCCCGCACCGCAAGAGGGCCCATTTTTTGGCATTTTCAATGCTTGCCAGCCCGAACAGAAAGCATAAAGTGTCAATCAAGGATGTGGCGAGGGGGAGAGCGCACTTGCGGCATATCGCAATTATCGGGTCTGGACCGGCAGGCTATTACACCGCGGAGGCGGCACAAAAGGCCTTTGGCCAGGATGTCCGCATCGACATTATTGACAGGCTGCCTGTTCCTTTTGGCCTGATCCGGTTTGGCGTCGCTCCAGACCATCAGTCGATAAAGGCTGTGTCGCGTCGTTATGAGGCGACCGCTCTGTCAGACAATGTGCGTTTTGTCGGCAATGTCATGGTCGGCAAGGACGTCTCGATTGACGAGTTGCAGGATCTGTATGACGCTGTGGTGCTGGCAACCGGTGCGCCCCATGACCGCAGCCTGGATATTCCGGGAGCTGACCTGTCCGGCGTGTTTGGCAGCGCTGCCTTTGTCGGCTGGTATAATGGCCATCCCGATTTCGCCACACTCGCGCCGCCGCTCGATGGACGGCACATCGTCGTCATCGGTAACGGCAATGTCGCGCTGGACGTGGCGCGCATCTGTTCGAAAACGCGCGCCGAATTTGCAGGATCAGACATCGTCGCCCACGCGCTCGATGCGCTTGATGGAGCAGCGACTGAAAGCATTGTCATATTGGGCCGACGCGGGCCGCACCAGATCGCCATGACGCCCAAAGAATTGGGCGAGCTGGGCCATCTGGAACGCGCTTCCCCGGCAGTCGACGGCCGCGACCTTCCAGAGGCCGAGGCCGACGCGCTGCTTGAACCGGGGATGCGCAAATCCGTAACCCATTTGCGCGAATTTGCCGCAATTCCGGAGGCAATCCACGCCCAAAAGCCGATCCGCATCGAGTTTGATTTTTTTGCAGCGCCCGTGCGCATCGAGGGCAATGGCAAGGTGGAGCGGCTGGTTGTCGAGAGAACCATGCTGGACGACAGCCTGAAAAGCATCGGCACTGGCGAGACTTACACCATCCCGGCCTCAATGGTGGTTGCCTGCATCGGATACCACACACCCCCGATTGAGGGCGTGCCCTATGAACATGGACGGGGCCGTTTTGCCAATGATGACGGGCGTATCCTGCCCGGGCTTTATTGCGTAGGCTGGGCGCGGCGGGGGCCGACCGGCACAATTGGGACCAACAAGCCGGATGGCTTTGCAGTGGTGGACCAAATCAGCGCAGACATCGGCGCGGGCGCTGGAAAGCAGGGCCGTCCAGGCCTCGACCGGCTGTTGGAACAGCGCAACGTGCAGGTCGTCAAATTCAGCGACTGGAAAAAGATTGAGGAAGCCGAAACAGCGCGTGCACGCAGCGACGCGCCGCGGGAAAAATTTGTCACGATAGAGGATATGATCCGCGCGGGCGGCTAGACAGAGGCCATTGCGTCACTTTTCTGCGGCGGGTTTCCAAGTCAGCAGACGCCACAGATAGGTCAGGATAATCGCCGCCACGACAATTGTGGAAACCGGCCCCAGCCATTTTTCAACATCGGCAAATTGCGAGCCTAGAAAATAGCCCGCACCGGCAAGCGCGGCGCTCCACCCGGTTGTGCCAATGGTTGAAAAAACAATGAAGCGGCGCAGCGACATGCCAAACAAGCCCGCAGGGATCGATATCAGCGACCGCAGGGTGGGGATCATCCGCGCCAGAAGGACGATGATCGATCCATGTCTCTGGAACAGCTGCTCGCCGCGTTCAACCTCGTCCCAGTCAAGCGTCAGCCACCGGCTATATTTGTCGATAAAGATATGCAGCCGCGCTTCGCCAAATTTGATCGCTACCCAATACCATAGCCAATTGCCCAGCATTGCCCCTGCCGTTCCCGCCGCAATTGTCCCGGTCAGCGTCATATGGCCCCGCGATGCAGACACGCCTGCAACAGTCATGATGACTTCTGAGGGCACGGGCGGGAAAACCGTTTCCAGCAGCATCAGCAGCGCCACGCCCCAATAGCCCGCCGCATTGACAAGGTCGATAATCCAGTTTTCCATCAGCACAGGCCCACGGCATGGCGCGCGGCAATCGCATCCCAGATCATGGCAGCGGTATCGGTGCCATTGAACCGGTCAATGGCAACAATCCCAGTCGGCGACGTGACATTGATTTCGGTTAGCCATTCACCACCGATGACGTCGATCCCGACAAAGATCAGGCCCAATTCTTTCAGCCTTGGCCCCATCGCGGCGCAAATTTCCTGTTCGCGCGGGGTAAGGCTGGTCGTCTCCGCGCTGCCGCCAACGGCAAGGTTTGATCGGAATTCGCCCTCGCCCGGACGCCGGTTAATGGCACCTGCGACCTCGCCATCAACGAGCACTATCCGTTTATCGCCTTTTGCCACATCGGGAAGGAAGGGCTGCACCATATGGGGTTCCGGCCAGGTTGAATTGAACACTTCAAACAAAGCGCCCAAATTGCTGCCATCCGCCTCAATCCGGAAAATTGCCTTGCCGCCATTGCCGTGCAGCGGCTTCACAACAACTGCACCATATGTCCGCTGAAAATCGCGCACTTCATCGGCGCTGCGGGTGATCAAAGTCGGCGGCATATAACGCCGGTAATCCAGCACCATGATTTTTTCAGGAGCATTGCGGACGCTGACCGGGTTGTTGACGACCAATGTTTCCCCGCTGATCCTCTCCAGCAAATGGGTAGCCGTGATATAGCCGACATGAAAAGGGGGGTCCTGGCGCATCAGCACCACATCGACATCCCGGCCCAGATCGATCCGCTGTGGCTCGCCGAGCCGAAAATGCGCGCCTTCGACACGTTGCAGGTCATGCACAGGATGCGCCCATGCCGTCAGCCGATCATCGGCATCAAGGCTGAGCGAGCCCACATCATAATGCCACAAGCCATAGCCGCGCGCCTGCGCCGACAACATCAAGGCAAAGCTGGAATCGCCATGGATATTGATGCCCTGCAACGGGTCCATTTGAACGGCTATGCGCATTATCACTCTTTCACCCGTGCCAGACGCCCACCAGATGGTGTGGCAGCCGCCATGGCGCAACCAAAATCACATCAATGCGTACATTTTCGACACCTTTGGCATAGCGGGGGTAGAGAATGTCCGCCGCCGCCGCGACCCGTTTCAGCCGGTGATGGTCGATGGCCAGCGACAGGTCGGCGCTTTTCGTGCGCGCCTTTACCTCAATAAAGGCAAGCGTCCGGCCACGCCGGGCGATCAGGTCAACTTCGCCGCGCGGCGTGCGCACCCGCTTGCCGACAATACGCCAACCATGAAGGCGTAGCCACCATGCGGCAACGACCTCTCCCCTGCGTCCCCGTTTTTCTGCGGCCTGCCGGTTCATCCGCCCGACTTGATCGCCATCGCGCGGGCATAGACCTCGGCGCGCTCCAGCCCAAAACGCTTGGCAATCTGGCCAGCGGCCTTTGCAGTAGGCATGGCGGAAAGTGCTTCACGCAGCGCGCCATCCACATCACCACTTTCCGCTGCGCGCTCAGCCGGTGGCCCTACGATCACGACAATCTCGCCCTTTGGTGTTTCGGCGGCGTAGCGCGCGGCAAGCTCAGCAAGGCTGCCCGTCACCACTTCCTCAAATTTCTTGGTCAGCTCGCGCGCCACTGCGGCCTCGCGCGGGCCCAGCATCTCGGCCATGGCGGCCAGCGAAGCCCCCAGCCGGGGACCGCTTTCATAAAAGAGCAGCGTAGATTTTACATCCGCCAATTCCGCCAGAATATCGGCCCGCGCCTTTGCGCGTGACGGCAGGAAACCGGCAAAGAGGAAACGGTCCGTGGGCAGCCCTGAAATCGACAGGGCTGCGATCGCAGCACTTGGCCCAGGCGCGGTTGAAACCATCAGCCCGGCATCGCGCGCCGCCCGCACCAATTTATATCCGGGGTCGGAAATCAGCGGCGTTCCGGCATCCGACACCAGCACAACAATGCCATCACGGGCGGCATCCAGCAGCATGGCCCGGTGATGCTCGCTGCTATGGTCATGATAGGGCCTCATGCGCTTTTTGATGCCAAGATGGTGAAGCAACTTACCCGTCACCCGGCTGTCCTCAACCGCCACCAGATCAGCCGCGCGCAAAAGGGCAATGGCCCTGTGTGACAAATCAGCAAGGTTGCCGATGGGGGTTGCGACAATGTAAAGCCCCGACTCAGATGCTGTGGCCGCATCGTGCGGTCCTGGTTCGGCATTATCTTTGGGGGTCGAAGGCATGAACATGGCCATACAGTCAAGCGCGCTTGCACCGCAAGCAATCAGGCAAAACGGGCATTCACTGGCGGCGCGGCTTTGCGCACTTCTGGCCATGTTGTTCCTCGCGGCCTGTTCAACGGTCGTGCCCAAGGGACAGGCTGATCGGCCGCCTCCGGTTGCCGTTGACCCGGCCAATGTCGTCGCCGGTGATAATGACCGCCACCGTGTCGCGCTGCTTTTGCCGCTGACCGGGCCGGATGCCGCAGTCGGCGAATCGATTGCCAATGCCACGACGCTTGCCCTGCTGGATACGCGCAACAGCAACATCCGCATGACCAGCTATGATACGGCACTTGGCGTCGATGCGGCTGTCCGGCGCGCCATTGCCGATGGCAACAAGCTAATTTTGGGGCCGCTGCGCAGCGATGATGTTGTCGCTGTGGCCAATGTCGCAGCGCCAGCGCGGGTTCCGGTCATCAGCTTTTCCAATGATATTGGCGTTGCCGGGCAGAATGTTTTCCTGATGGGGCATTTGCCCAACCAGTCGATTGACCGCGTCATTCGCCATGCCCGGGCCAATGGCCATGCGCGTTTTGGCGGGATTGTCTCAAAAGATGTTTATGGTCAGCGGGCCCTTTCAAACATTACCAACTCGGTTCGCGCTTCCGGCGGGACGCTGGTTTCCATTCAGGAGGTTGACGGATCCACCGCCTCTATTGAGGCAGCGACCAAGAAATTGGCAGCGGCGGGTGTCATGGACGCCGTGATTATCGCCGACAGCGGCCGCGCCGCAGGCGTGATTGTGCCTGCACTACGCAAGAACGGGGTCAAGGCGGCGAAAATATTGGGCACGGACCTATGGGGCAGCATCACTGCACTGACCGGCAGTGTGCCGTTGCGCGGGTCGTGGTTTGCCGCAGCGCCCGACGGCATGTACCGCCAATATGCCGCCAAATATACTGCCCGTTTCGGCAAAGCGCCGATCCGCGTTTCCAGCCTGGGTTATGACTCCGTGCTGCTGGTGGTGCGTGTCGCGCAAAACTGGCGGATCGGCACAGCATTTCCCACCGCGCGCCTTATCGATCCAGAGGGCTTTATTGGCATCGACGGTGCTTTTCGTTTCATGGCCAACGGCCAGTCGGAACGGATGATGGAGGTGCTTGAGGTGCAGGCAGGCAAGCTGACGACCATCGACCCAGCCCCTGCATCCTTCGCCGGCGGCTAATGTCGCTCGAAGCGGCACGCGCCATAATGGCCGAGGCGCTGGCGCTGGCAAAGGCTGCCGCCGAAAATGGCGAAGTGCCTGTGGGGGCACTGGTCATCAAGGACGGGAAAATCATCGGTCGCGGCGCAAATCGGCCCATTGCCTGCCATGACCCGACTGCCCATGCAGAAATCATTGCCATGCGCGAGGCAGCCGCAGCCCTTGGTTCCGACAGGCTGACCGGATGCGACCTGTGGGTAACGCTGGAGCCATGCGCGATGTGCGCAGGCGCAATAGCCCACGCCCGCATCGCCCGGCTCTATTATGCGGCAAGCGATCCAAAGGGAGGAGCGGTGGAGCATGG
>CAZNEO010000011.1:0-51681 GCA_964572205.1 uncultured Sphingorhabdus sp. | reverse complement strand
TCGCCCGGCTCTATTATGCGGCAAGCGATCCAAAGGGAGGAGCGGTGGAGCATGGTCCAAGACTGTTTGACCAGCCTACCGTGCATCACCGGCCAGATGTATACGCTGGGATCATGGCCGACGAGGCGGGGGCATTTTTGAAGGCCTTCTTCCAGGCGAGGCGGACCATTGGTTGACAAATCGCCTTTGTTTCTGTAATGTTCTTATCTTTTTTGACCGCGTCCGCTCTTTGATATCGTGACTATTTCGCTCCAGCTAAGGCGCAGCCCATTATTCGCCAGCGCGCCTTAAAGGCGACATCAGGTGACACAAAATGCAGAGGACAGAGTTCGCGCTGGAAAATGTGCATTTCACTATCAACTTGTGCAGAAAAGCGTGCTTTTTTGAAGCAGGTCCAGCGCCAGTTCGGGTTGATTGACCGTCCAGACGGGACCAGCGCAGAGCGGTTCAATGCAACGCCATTGCCCCTGTTAACGCAAATATTTACCAAAAAACCCAAGCGTGCGTTCCCACGATAACTCCGCTGCCGCCTTGTCATAGCGCGGCGTTGAATCATTGTGAAAGCCGTGCTGGGTTCCGGGATAGAAATAGGTTTCGTAATATTTGCCATGCTGGGCCAGCGCGCGCTGATAGGCTGTCCAGCCCGCGTTGATACGCTCATCATTTTCCGCATAGTGGATCATCAGCGGGGTGCGGATGGCGGGCACTTCGCTGGCCTGAGGCTGACGGCCATAATAGGGCACGGATGCTGCAAGATCGGGGCAAGCCACGGCAAGCGCGTTGCAGATGCCGCCGCCATAGCAAAAGCCGACTGCGCCGACCTTTGCCGTCGAGCGGTCATGATCGCGCAGCCATTCAAAGGATGCGCGCCAATCCTCAAACAGCTTTTTGGCATCAAGCTTTGCCTGCATCTCGCGCCCTTGGTCATCATTGCCCGGATAGCCGCCCAGTGACGTCAGGCCGTCGGGGGCCAGCGCAAGATAGCCTGCCTTAGCGAGGCGCCGGGCAACATCCTCTATATAGGGGTTCAGACCGCGATTTTCGTGGATGACCAGAACAGCCGGAAGCTTGCCCGATTTGCCCCCTGTCACCGTGGCCGGACGAGCAAGCAGGCCGTTGATTTGGCCATGGCCTTGCGGACTGGGCACAGCCACACGCTCCGTGACGATCGCCGGATCATCGGGCTTGACCTGCTGCGCCAGGGCATAGTCAGGCGCAAGCTGGGCAAGGATCATTGCCCCCGTGACGCCTGCGGCGGCAAATTTCCCTGCCTCCGCCATGAACTCGCGCTTGCTCAGCTTGCCATGGACATAGCCGTCGAAAATTTCGAGGATGTAAGGGTGGAAATCAGCGGCGGTTTTGCGTTCGGGCATGTCAGTGCACAAACCGCGCGACAACATCCCGGTAGGACCGGGACACCTTCACCTGCGCTCCTGATTCCAGCACGAGGAAGCATTCGCCATTTGTGTGCGGCTTTACCTGCCGAACCTGATCGAGATTGACGATTGTGGAGCGGTGCACACGCTGAAAGGTGCGCGGGTCAAGGCGTTTTTCCAGATCCTTCATCGTCTCGCGCAGGATCAGCGAATTATCCGCGGTATAGATGCACATATAGTCGCCTGCCGCATCAATCCGTTCGATACTGGCAACATCGACACGGAAAATCTGGCCGCGATCCTTCACATTGATCAATTTTTCAAAGCGGCTGGTGGTGATTTCCTCATCGGCTGCCGGCAGTGCCTCTGCCGCTTCGGGCGCGACTTCATTTATCACGCTGCGCAGCCGCTCCACCTCTTCTGCCGTGCGTTTGTCGGCCAGTCGACCGCGAACACGCTCCATCGTGTCTGCCAACCGGTCCTGCTCAACGGGCTTCATCAGATAATCAACTGCCTGCGCCTCAAAGGCGCGGATGGCATGGTCACTATAGGCCGTGACAAACACGAACAGTGGCGGGTCGATGTCCATTACGCCCTGCACCACGGAAAAGCCGTCAAAGCCCGGCATCTGGATATCAAGGAAAACAAGATCAGGCTTCAGCGTCTTTATTTTACGGATGGCTTCG
Source organism: uncultured Sphingorhabdus sp. (assembly GCA_964572205.1). Lineage (GTDB taxonomy): Bacteria > Pseudomonadota > Alphaproteobacteria > Sphingomonadales > Sphingomonadaceae > Sphingorhabdus_B. The sequence continues at coordinate 49,619 of CAZNEO010000011.1, read as the reverse complement.
CGCCCGTTGAGGCACGTGGCGACGATTTCAACATCCTCAAAAGGCGCAAGCCGCATCTCAAGGCCCTGTGTGGCGAGCTTCTCATCATCGACAAGGATTGTGCGGATACTCATGCGTTCACGGCTCCTAATGCGGGGATCGCGCGCGGCTTTTCCGCTTCACCGATCGCCTGTGTTTCTGCCCCGCTTCGTTTCGTCTGATAGGGAAATTCTATCACAACCTCAAATCCGCCGCCACTGCGGCTATAATGATCGAACCGCTGATCCTCGCCATAGGCCTGGATCAGCCGTTCGCGCGTATTGGCCATCCCTACCCCAGTCGACAATTTGGGGTTGGGTGTCACCGCTTGCAAGCCCGGCCCGGTATCGGACACGATGATCCGCACTCGTTCGCCGACCCGTTGTGCAATGATCGAAATATCGGCCCCATCCTCAAGCGGCGTTACTGCATATTTGATCGCGTTTTCGACCAGCGGCTGAAGGAAAAGCGAGGGCACAAGCGCCTCACTGACGTCATCATCGATGGTGAAGTCAGTCCGTAGCCGCTCCTCAAACCGCATTTTTTCAATATCGAGATAGAGTTTCAACGTATCGATTTCCTGCGCCAGCGTAACCTTTGCCTCAGCCTCGTTGATCAGCGTGAAGCGCAGGAATGAGGACAGCCGCGATAGCATCGCATTTGCCTGCTCGGTCTGCTTCAGCATGACCAGCGTCGAGATGCTGTTCAGCGTATTGAACAGGAAATGGGGATTGAGCTGGTAACGCAGCATGGTCAGCTGCGCGCTGGTTGCGGCTGCCTCCAGCCGGATCAGCTGGTCGGCCTGTTCCTCTGCGCGCACAAAATAGTTGATCGCATAATAAAGCGCACTCCACCCGCCCAGCAACAGCCCGTCGCGGAACAGCGCCGCCACCATCAGCTGCGCAAAGGGCGTTTCATCCGCGCCTTCGCGGATTGTCTGGAGCACCCATGTATCGATATAAGCGTAAAGCAGCGTCGCACTGAACACCACAGCAACGGTCGTGCCCCATGTCACCAAAGGCCGCTGGTTGATCACATAGCGGAATATCACTGACATCAGCAGCGATATGGAAAAACCGGTCAAGGTAGAGATCAGCACCTCAATCAGGCGGCTCAATGGCTGGTTGTTGGCAATGACGGTCACGGCATAAAGCGCCGTCACCCCTGCCCACCCTGCGGCATGGAGGTTCCAGAACGCGCGGCTCTTGTTCGCAAAAAACGGTTGTTCGCCAAGGTCGAGGACGGCCATCGGTCCTGTCTAGCGGCATTTAGGCTGCGCATGAAGCCCTTGTTTCGCGAGCGAGCGCGCTATAGCATGGCCGCGAGAGGAACCCGACCATGTCAGACGCACAGGAACCCCGCGCGCAATTCACCGCCATGACCAACGGCACGCAGGCCGATTGGGCGATCATCAGCGGCCAATATATGGGCTTTGCCGGCAAGGTCGCCGACCGCGTGCTCGATCACTTGCGCCTGCTCGACGGCGATTTTGGCGGCTTTCCGGTCGACCGGTTGACGCATTGTTTGCAAACCGCCACCCGCGCGCACCGCGATGGCCGCGACGAGCAATATGTCGTCATGGCGCTGCTCCACGACATTGGCGACACGCTGGGGACATTCAACCATCCCGATGTGGCAGCGGCGATCATCAAGCCGTTCGTCAGCGAACAGAACCGCTGGATTTGCGAACAGCACGGCATTTTCCAGGGCTATTATTATTTCCACCATCTTGGCATGGACCGCGACATGCGGGAACATTTCCGCGGGCATGACCATTTTGAGGCATGCGCCGAATTTTGCGAGAAATATGATCAGGCCGCATTCGACCCCAATTATGACACCGCGCCGCTGAGCTTTTTCGAGCCCATGGTTCGCCGGGTGATGGCACGGCCGATCAACAGCATGTATGTGCGCCGCGAACCGGAAGTGCTGGCGGCAGAGTAGTACCCGCAAAAAAGAAAGGGCCGCCCCGAGGGACGGCCCAGTAAGGCTTAAAGCCTGTTAGGGAGGAAAGCGTGCCCCAAATGAAAGGCACATTCTCGTCTTAGGCAAAAATGGTTAACAGCAGCTTAAACAAAATCGCTCTTTTTCAGCAGGTTCCCGACCGGCGGCCCTCCACGGAAAAAGAGAAAGGCGCGCTGTTGCGGATGCCTTGCGATTTGATCTGGACCAAACGGCCTGTTTCCTTGCGGATCGTGGTCAGCCCTTGCCCGGCACCATTACAGCTATAGCTGATGGTCACGGCATTGGCCGAGGATTCAACAACTGTATGCGTGCAAGCGGCGTTGCCGTGCTGGATTTGCGCCAAAAGGCGCGGGTCGCCAAGGCACAGCTGGCTCGCCGCCGCGCTGCTGGAACCGCTACCTACGGCCCGCAATTGCCACAGCCCGCGTTCCAGCGATTGCAGCAGGCTGGCGCCATCCGTAGCGGCAGCACCGGCCACAGCATTACCCACGCCAAGCGTCAGCGATGCCGCGAGGGCAATTTTGATCATTCGGTTGTTCATGCTGCCAAAATTCCGTCGTCCACCTGTTTATCCCGGTGCGACCCGACTCTGTTTTTTTCGCTTATAACGCCAATCCTGTTGCTGCGCACGATAGAATGGGCTTCATGAACGATGAATGACCAGACTGTGGTTAATTTGCCACAAATTCGTCCGCCGCGATCCTGAACGTGAGATCCCGAACCTAATTGGAAAGACTGGCAAGGCTGATGGGGAATCGGCGCGAACAAAATTCACAATCGACGACAATGTCGCCTGCCTCATCTGCCATGTCGACCCTTTCCTCCGCCGGAAAGCGGGCAATAACCGAACGGATATGATCGGGATCGCAGCGGCAACCCTTGTCCAGATGGTCGCCAGCCTCAATCAGGACCCGCTGTTCTTCATGAAACAGCCGCCAGATTATTTCCTCCAGCGCAAGCGCAGGGTCCGTCAGTTCTGCGTCCGATAAGGTTTCGGCCAAAATGCTGACATGTTCCCACTCGGGATGATCCATGCGCACGTGCAGCCGTTCGCGCCCCTCTTCGCCTTCGGGCAGATGCTGGACCAGCAAACCGGCGGCAACGCAGCGTCCTGCCACATGCGCCACCGCCGTCTTGATCATGGTGGGAATCTGTTCCGACTGCGCAAAATAGCTAGTTACTGCGGCACTCAGGCTATCGCCTTCCAGCGGCACGATCCCCTGATAGCGTCCGCCGCCTTCAGCCGCGGTTTTTTGCCGGTCAAAGGTGATCGCCAGATAGCCTTTGCCAAACAGGCCGAACAGCGTGGCGTCGGGCGGCAGTTCAGCCAGCCTGGCCATGTCAAACTGTGCATAGCCGCGCAGCTTGCCTTCCTTATAATCGCACACCAGCATTGAAATCGCGCCATTTTCGGTCTGCGCCTGAAGCGTGAGCTGCCCCTCTGCATTTTTCAGCGTTGCCCCCAGCAGCGCGGTAAGCACCAGTGCCTCGGCCAGCGTCTTTTCCACCAGCGGCGGATAGGCATGTGCCGACAGTATATCGTTCAGCACTGCGTCCAATCGGACCAGCCGCCCGCGCGCGTGCATATCAGGGATGGAAAAGCGCAGCGGCCTGTCGAAATAGGTTTCGGATTGGGCCATCATATCGTCCCGCGACGGGCAAAGCGGACTGCCGCCACAATCATGCGAGCATCCCAAAGCACCAGAGCAGAATTGATTTCTGCGCGTGAAGCCGGTTTTCTGCCTCTTCCCAGATCAGCGATTGCGCTCCATCGAGCACGCCGTCCGTCGCCTCCTCGCCGCGATGCGCGGGCAGGCAATGCAGGAATTTTGCGTCGGGCTTTGCCGCTGCCATCAGCCGTTCGTTGACCTGATAGGGCATCATGGCCGCAATCTTGTTATGCGCATGATCCTGACCCATTGACACCCATGTGTCGGTAATGACGATATCGGCCCCTTCCGCCGCCTCCATGGCATCGCGGGTGACGGTGACGCGCGAACCGGCTGCTTGTGCTGCGGCAATGAAGCTTGCGTCCGGCTCATAGCCCTGGGGGACGCCGAGCCGCACATGGAATTTGAAAATCCCTGCGGCCTCAATCACCGAATTGAGAACATTATTGCCATCGCCCAGCCAGGCAATTTCCAGCCCAGGCAGCGACTTTCCGCTTTCGATGATGGTAAGAAGGTCAGCGACAATCTGGCAGGGATGCGACAGGTCCGTAAGGCCATTAATCACCGGAACGCTGGCATAGGCCGCGAGTTCCTGAATCTTTGCGTGATCATCGGTGCGGATCATGATTGCATCGACATAACGGCTGAGCACGCGCGCGGTATCGGCGATGCTTTCACCGCGGCCCAACTGCATCTGGCCAGAGGCCATGAACATGCTGTCGCCGCCCAACTGCTTCATCGCCATTTCAAATGAAGCGCGCGTGCGTGTGGAATTCTTCTCAAAAATCATGCCCAGCGTGCGGCCAGCCAGCGGAGCATCGCTATCCGCTCTGCCCTTTGGCCAGCCGTGACGGGCGGCCTTGCGGTCCATTGCATCGTTGATCATCGCCGCAAGCGCGTCGGCGCCTGCGTCGGAGAGGTTGAGGAAATGCCGCGTCACGCCGCCATCGGCAGCGTGTAGCTCGCCGCCCCGGCAGACAGCCGCTCAATACATTCGGCGATATGGCTTTCGTCGATCACAAGCGGAGGCAGCACGCGGAACACATTTTCGCCTGCCGCAACCGTCAGCAAGCCATGATTGTCGCGCAGATGCGCCACAAACTCTCTGGAGACCGCAGGCTCCTTCATCTTGATTCCAAGCATCAGGCCACGCCCGCGAATTTCCTCAAACAGATGGTCATGATTTGGGATCAGCTGTTCAAACGCCGCGCGCAAACGGTCACCCATTGCCGTCACATGCTCCAGAAAGCCCGGCTCCAGCATGACATCAAGGATCGCCTGCCCGGCGGCCATCGCCAGCGGATTGCCGCCATAGGTCGACCCATGCGTGCCAGCGACCATGCCCTTTGCAGCTTCCTCGGTTGCAAGGCAGGCACCCAGAGGAAAGCCGCCGCCGATGCCCTTGGCCGAGGTCAAGATATCGGGCGTGATGCCATAATGTTCATAGGCCCACATTTTACCGGTGCGGCCATAACCACACTGAATTTCGTCGAGGATGAGCAGCAGGCCATGTTCGTCGCAGGCCTTGCGCAGACCCTGAATGAACTCTGGCGTACCAGCAGTCATCCCGCCTTCACCCTGCACGGTTTCAACCAGGAATCCCGCCGTTTCATTGTCGATCAGCGCAAGCGCCGCTGCAAGGTCATTGAATTTCGCATAAGCAAATCCGGGGAGCAGCGGTTCAAATCCATCGCGCATCTTTGCCTGGTCCGTCGCCGAAATCGCCCCCAGCGACCGGCCATGAAAGGCGTTTTTGAACGTGATCAGCTTATACCGTTCGGGCGTGCCATTGGCGTCATGATAGGCGCGGGCCGTCTTGATGGCGCACTCGATCGCCTCGACACCGGAATTGGTAAAGAACACAGTGTCGGCAAAGCTGTTGGCAACAATGCGTGCGGCCAGTGCCTCGCCTTGCGGACTGCCGTAAAGATTGGAGACGTGCATCAGCGTAGCGGCCTGATCGGCTATTGCCTTGGTCAGGTGCGGATGGCCATGGCCAAGCGCATTGACCGCAATGCCCGCGGCGAAATCCAGCGCCCGCCGGCCATCCTCACCAATCAGATAGCATCCCTCGCCGCGCACCGGGCGAAAGCCGCAACGCGGGTAGACAGGCATCAAAGGCGTGATCGACATGGGGGGCTCCTTCCATAGCGCCAAAAGGCAAAAAGCGGCCCGAAATAGGACCGCTTGCTGCTGCTTCATGGTTATAGGCCCGCCAAAAGGGCAAATCAACCCGCGATGGGGTTATTCCGGATCGGGCAGCGGCTCATCCTGCGCAGCGGTCTCATCCATTTGCTGCAGCCGGGCTTCGCGCTCGGCACGTTCCTTTTCAAACTGTACCACGCGCTTTTCAACTTCCTCGGCCTCGGCATCAATGCCCGCCAGCCGCTTTTTCCGCTCTTCCGCGATCAGGCGGCCAAAGGTGATGCCGGGATCAATGGCCTTTTCCTCATAGGCGCTTTCAATCTCGCGCAGCCCACATCCGGTCCAGCCGCCCGCACCGGAAGGCGAACAGCTCATATTGCCTTCACGCCCGACATAGCGATAGCCAATGACCCGCTGCGTCCAGCTTTGGTTTTTGGGGTCATTGGGGTCGCTGCGCAAAGCAGGCGGGATGCGATAACGATCCGCCTCGACCAATATGGCGCAGACATTAATCTGTTCATCGGTGCTTTCGGGACAATCATCTTCGCCGAAAATAATGACGGTGTTGATTTTGGGATCAACCGATGCGGCGTCCGCCCCGCCATCTTGCGCAAAGGCCGCAGGCGCGGCGCTAAGCAGGGCAGCGGTTGCAGCCAAAAGGGTAAGGCGCTTCATCGGCATGTCTCCAATATTCCGGCATAGCCATGCGCGGCGCTTGCTGAATGCTGCATGAAAATGGGCATGGTCAAATCCTTTTCGACAATGCAATCGCGGCCCTGCATCCCAGACGGATAGCCGCGCTCATCACCGGATAGGCAGGCGCGCGCTCTGCGCCTTCGGCCAGCGCCGTTGCCTTATGCTCCAGCTCCTCTTCGCGGAATTCGCTGATCATCGCCGAAAGCGCAGGGTCGCTGTCGCCCAGTTCGTCCAGCTGATCGGAATAATGGCGATCAATTTCGGTTTCGATGGCTACGGTGCAGGCCATTGCAGCCTCTGGCCCCAAAACGGCTGTTGCAGCGCCCAAGGCAAAACCCGCAACGTTCCATAGCGGCTGCAAAGCCGTCGGGCGCACACCCCGTTCAGCCATCAGCGCGTCAAACGCGTCCAGATGCCGCTGTTCCTGCACCGCCATATGGGCAATGCTGCGCCCGGCTGGATGGCGATCACCCAGAATCGCCAATTGCCCGGCATAAATCCGCTTTGCGCCATATTCGCCCGCCTGGTTGACGCGCACCATGCTGGCCCGGTCGGCAGCGTTCATCGGGATGTGCCTTTCCATATAGCGGCCAAGATGGCGATGCCTCCACCGGTGGACAAGAGGAAATTAAAGCCGGCAAGCGAAATACCAAACAGGTCCCACGGTGCCACGTCGCAGCGAATGGTGGGCGTGTTCAAAATTTGCCGCATCACCTCCTCTGGCGAACCGGTGGGCACGGTCGAGCATGTGCTGAGACCAGGCCACCAGCCATATTCAACGCCTGCGTGAAAGCCACCGATCAAACCGCTCGTCAGGATCGCAAGCGCGGCGAGCGCCGTTGCCACGCGCTTTGCCATAGGATTGCCGACCACCAATCCGGCCAGCGCGACGGGAACGGCGGCAAAATGCGGCCAACGCTGCCACCAGCACATTTCGCACGGGTGCAATCCGCCAATATATTGGGAACCATAGGCCCCGGCGAGCAAAGCTGCCGGAAGCAACAGGGCAAGCCATTGCGCTCTTTGGAACAGTGTCATGCGCTGCTCCTATCTGCTTATGGAGCCTGTTGGCAACAATTGTAACCAGGTCCGACCCTAATTCAGCGTTCCAGATTTTGTTGGCTTGTCGGCAAGCTTCATTGTCTTCGAGCCCAGCCGTTCCAGCGTCTGCATCGCATAATGCAGCTGAAAATCCTCAATGCCTTTGGCCTTCAGTTCCTCGGCTGTCATCGAAAATCGCGGATCGTCCGTCAGGTCGGCTTCCAGTTCCTTGTCCTCGACCGCCAGTTCGTTGACCAGATGCCGCCGCAGATCGGATTCGCGCATGGTGATGCGCTTTTTATAATCCGGGTCGGAAAGTTGCGGCACGGCAATATCGGGCTTTATCCCGCCTTCCTGCACCGAACGGCCAGACGGCAAATGATAGCGCGCGATCGTAAGGCGCAGGCCAGTATCGCGTGACAGCGGCAACACATTCTGCACGCTGCCCTTGCCAAAGCTGCGCTCGCCCATGATCAGGGCGCGATGATGATCCTGCAGGGCACCAGCGACAATTTCCGACGCTGAGGCAGAACCTGCATCAACCAGAACAATCACGGGCTTGCCGCCGGTCACATCGCCCGGAAACGCCTTTTCAGCAAACCAGCGCTGAACCACAACCTTGCCGCGACCGCGCTCCGACACGATCTCGCCCTTGTCGAGAAACGCATCAGAGACCTTTACCGCCTCATCCAAAATGCCGCCCGGGTTCGACCGCAGGTCGACAATATAGCCCAGCGGCTTTGCGCCCAGCTGCCGCTCGATACCGCGAATGGCAGAGACAACATCCTCGCCGGTCTCCTCGCTGAACCCTGTAATGGTGATGATACCGATCTTGTCCTTCACCTCCCATTTTACCGGTTTCAGATCGATGACCGCGCGGGTGATGGTGACATCAAAGGGGCCGTCACGGCCAGGACGAAACACCGTCAGCTTGATCGCTGTGCCTGGCTCTCCGCGCATCCGATTGACCGCCTCGTCCAGAGTGCCGCCCACAATCAGCTCACCGTCAAGGTGCGTGATATAATCGCCCGACTTTAGCCCTGCCTTGTCGGCTGGGGTATCGATGGTAGGCGCAATGATCTTTACCGTTCCTTCCTCCAGCGTCACTGACAGGCCAAGCCCGCCATATTCACCGTCGATCTGGGTTTGCAGGCTTTGAAAATCGCTCTTGTTCAAAAAGGCACTGTGCGGGTCCAGCGTGTTCAGCATCCCCTGAATCGCGCCTTCCATCAACTGCTTGTCATCGACCTTGTCGACATAGCTTGCCTTTACCCGCTTATAGACCGCAATAAACTCGTCCATTTCCTTTAGCGGGTCGGGTTGGCTGGCCGTTTGCGCCCCGGCAGAGGTTGCAAGAACCGCTGTCATTGCAGCGATAGCGGGAAACAGGAAGCTTTTCTTGATCATGCGCAGGACTCCTAATCGCGCGGATATATCTGCGACATGAATGTGGTGAAAGCATGTTTACCACGAAAGTGGATTTTAAGGCGATGAAAGGGCCTTCACACCACCAGTGCCAATATGTCGATCGTCCGCCCATAGCGGCGCAGCTCCACCATGATATTGGGTGTATCGGCTCCGGCCCGGCCAATGGTTGCGCCCTGCGCGACGCGCGCTCCCGCCGCAACGCCCAATTCCTCGATATTGGTGACCAGCGTGGTCCAGCCGCCGCCATGGTCAATGATCATGATATTGCCAAAACTGCGATAACGGCCGGCATAGGTGACGGTTCCCGCAGCAGGGGCCACCAGCACTGCGCGCGGCGCAACCGCCAGCCTGATGCCGCGCTCTCGATACCCAGTGGGGTTTAGTTCGCCAAAGCCTGAAAGCAGCCGGCCGTGAGCGGGCAATATATAGGCCCCATGCCGTTGCTGTCCGTCACGCTTGCCGCGCGGCAAAGGCGGGTCGAGTTCAGCCAAAATCGCCGCATTTTGCGCAATATCCCTGTTGCTGTCGATTTGTTCGACCAGATCGCGGGCCCGTTCGCCTTCGCCAATCGCCCGTTCATAGGCAAGCGCGGCATCCGCGCCCAGCATGACGGCCTTGTCCCGGCTTTCCCTTTCCAGCACCAGCAGCGCCGTGCGCCGTTCGTTGAGCTGCTTGCGAGCCGCTTCAAGGCTGCGAATGGCAACCAGCTCCTGCGCGCGCAATTCGCGCTGCGCGGCAATTTGCCTGCGCAATGCCTCTGTACGGGCAGTGATGACAGGTTCGATGGCTGCCATGGTCGCGCGCAGATGGATGTAATCGCGCCGGTCGCCGGGTTGAGTCAGCATCAACGAAACAGGCTGTTGCGTCATTTTCTGAAGCATCGCGTTCAGCCGCAACATCGGTTCGCTTGCCGACCCCAGCTTTGCATTTTGTCGCCTTTGCTCAGCCGCGATCAGGGCGATACGCGCCCGCGCAGCTGCAATCTGCGCATTCGCCGCGTCTATCTCAGCCGCCATTGCAGCGCGCTGGGCCAATATGCGATCAGCGCTACCTTCAGCACTCGCTGCCTCCTGACGCAGCATTTCGCTGCGCTGCTCGGCCTCGGCAGCCCGCTGCTTGGCAAGGCGAAGGGCATCGACATCATCATTCTGTGCCGATAGCGCAGCCGTCAGCCCAACAATGGTCAGCACGGTTACGGCAAAGCGAAGGCTGGAACGATGACGGGGGCGCATTACCCTATCCTTCCCGATGATAGGGGTGATTGGCAAGAATGGATGTCGCACGATATAATTGTTCGGCCAGCATGGCGCGCGCCAGCATATGCGGCCAGGTTGCCTTGCCAAAGGCGATCAGCCGGTCCGCCTGGCCGCGATCATCATCGGCAAAACCATCGGCGCCGCCAAGGCAGAAGCGCGCTTCTGCAACGCCTTCGTCACGCCAGCGGCCAAGCATTTCGGCAATTTGCATGGAGGAAAGTGCCTCGCCCTTTTCGTCGAGCAACACCGTGCGGCTGTTCTTTTCAGGCGCAGGCAGGCCCCGTGCATTTTCCGCCTGCTCGGTAATTTTCAGCGGCCAGCCAATCCGCTTGGTATAGCGCGCAACCAGCTCGCTTTCCGGGGAGCGGCCCATTTTGCCGCGCGCAATGATATGCAGCCGCATCCGCCCCTCCTCGATTTAAATAGGGACAGTCCCTATTTAAATTGGCCCTGTTGGGATTAGCCGTGCATCACTTCGGGCGCATCGCCAAAGGACCACATGCGTTCCAGATTGTAAAAGCTGCGGACTTCGGGACGGAAAATGTGGACAACCACATCCTCGGCATCGATCAGCACCCAGTCGGCGCTGGGCAACCCTTCGATCCGCGCGGTCCGGCCAGCCTGCTTGATCCGTTCAGCAAGTTTCTGGGCAATGGCCGCAACCTGCCGACTCGAACGGCCGCTAGCGACGACCATATGGTCGGCAATGCTGCTTTTGCCTTCAAGCGGGATGGAAACGACCTCCTGCGCCTGATCGTCGTCGAGCGATTGGAGGATGAGGCCGTGCAGCGCATCGGCGTCGAGACTTTGTCCTTTTTTCGTCGGGGCTGCGCCTGACTGGACAGTGGCGGGTTGTATCAAAATGGCTCCTTATACCAATAGCTTATGCGTGACGCCGTCCCTGACAGCGCGTCCTTCATAGCGTGTGTGCCAAAAGGGATCGGCCTGGCGTATCGCCGTTGCCGAGCGTGGATCGGGACGGAAGCGCAAGAAAACAAGCGCGGGCGTGCTCCACATTGTCCAGTCTTGTCGCTGGTCCGTTCGCCGGACAAAACGCCTGAACCAGGCCATGGCGGGATCCGCCACCGCAACGCTTTCATAACCCGGGCGGGCAATGACTGCAATCGGCATTAGCCGGGCAATGTCGCGCCAACGCCGCCAGCGTGTGAAATTTGTCACATTATCGGCACCCATGATCCAGATGAAGCGGCGATTTGGATAGCGGCGAACGAGCTTTTTAAGCGTGTCGACGGTATAGCGCGTATGAAGCTCACGCTCGATAGCGGTTGCCCGAATGGGGCTGCGCCGGGCCATTTCCTGCGCAGAGGCCAGCCGCGCCTTGTGGGAGGCCATGCCCTTTGCGGGTTTCAGCGGATTGCCCGGAGAGACCAGCCACCACATCTCGTCCAGCCCCAGCGCATCCATGGTGAACAGGCTGATTGCCCGATGCCCGCCATGCGCAGGATTGAACGATCCGCCCAGAAGGCCTGTGGTCGTCAAGGCCTGACTTGCCCGCTCCCGCGCACAACCCATTTATAGGTCGTCAGCCCTTCCAGCGCCACGGGCCCACGCGCATGCAGCCGTCCGGTGGCGATACCGATCTCTGCGCCCAGCCCGAATTCGCCGCCATCGGCAAATTGCGTGGAGGCATTGTGCATCACAATGGCGCTGTCGCAATTGGCAAGGAACCGGGCTGCCGCCGCTTCGTCGCGCGTGATGATTGCCTCGGTATGCTGCGAGCCATAGCGGGCGATATGCGCAACCGCCTCGTCCACGCCGGACACCATTTTCGCCGAGACCACAGTATCGAGATATTCCGTGCTCCAGTCATCCTCGTCAGCCTGCACGGTTCGGGGATCAAGCTCCATCAGCATGTCGTCGGCGCGCACTTCGCAGCCCGCATCGATCAGCTTGCCAAGCAGCGCGGCGGCATGGGGATAATCCTGGTCGATCAGGACCGTTTCGGTCGCGCCGCAAATCCCAGTCCGCCGCATCTTGGCGTTGACCACAATGGCCTCTGCCATCGCTGGCTCAGCCGCAGCGTGCACATAGCTATGACAAATGCCGTCAAGATGCGCGAGCACGGGAACGCGCGCTTCATCCTGCACCCGTTCGACCAGCGACTTGCCGCCGCGCGGGATGACCATGTCGATCTGCCCCTGCGCGCGCAGCAGGGCGCCGACGACGGCCCGGTCCTGCACCGGCACAAATTGCACCGCTTCGCCGGGCAATCCTGCCGCTGTTATGCCCGCCACCATCGCTGCATGGATGGCCCGGTTGCTGTGCGCAGCCTCGCTACCGCCGCGCAGGATGACTGCATTGCCGGCCCGCAAGGCAATCGCGGCAGCATCAGCGGTGACATTGGGACGGCTTTCATAAATGATTGCAACCACGCCAACCGGCACACGCACACGTTGTAAATGCAGGCCATTGGCAGGCCGGCTTTCGTCGATAACTGCGCCGACGGGGTCGGGCAAGGCGGCGACCTGATCAACCGCCGATGCAATGCCTGCCAGCCGCCCAGCATCGAGCCGCAGCCGGTCAAGCATCGCGGATGACAGGCCACGTTCCGCACCCGCCGCCATGTCGATCGCATTAGCTGATAAAATGGCATCTTCCTGATCGCGCAAATGCTGCGCGGCGCGGCGTAGGGCCTCTGCCTTTTGGCTGTCGCTGGCACTGCCAAGCACACGCGCTGCAGCCCGCGCCGCCTCGGTCATTTGCCTGACAAGATTGGAAAAATTATCGGTCATCCCGGCCCTCCTAGGGCGCTAAGACCCAATTGGCAAAGCAGCGCATTGCGCCGGGTTTCGCATCAAGGCTGCGAATCGGTGTATCAATATGATTTTCCAATATTTTCCGTAAATTTGCTGGCTAGCGGTCAAACGGTGGACAGGGCAGTTGATGCAATCGATATCGGTTCGCCGCGCGACTCGCTCGATTCGTCACGAGTCGGCCTTCCGTGATTCGTCAGCGGCGCAATCTGCTGCTATGCGCCGCGCAACCAAAATAAAACGGGGTGAATAGGGTCGTGTCGGTAAAGGCCAAATGGGCTGGTTTCAAAAACCGGCTGGCCGGGTGGTTCGTGGACCGCGAGTTTTTCATGCGGGCAAACGGACAGGTCCGGTTTCTGAAAATTTCTGCACAATTGCAACGCAGGGTTGCCGGGGTAACTGCATCAGTGGTCGGCGTCTGGCTGCTCATCACGCTGGGCATGTTTGTGAACCAGATCAGCGTTTCGGCCCGGCAATTGGCGCTCAGCGCAGAGCAGGAACGTGTTGAATCCGCGCAGGAACGCATCACAAAATACCGCGAGGATATCGACAAGGTTGCGGGCGAACTTGAGGCCCGCCAGAAAATGGTGGAGGACGCAGCCGAGCAGCTGGGTGGTGAATTGGGTGGCGAGGTGCCCGCCGAAACCGAAACGGGCAGCGGAGCAGAGGCAGCCGCCAAGATCGGTGCCGCCATTCCCGAAGCGGCCAAGCTTGCCGCGATAGAGGCACGGCAAATTGCTCTGGCTGAACATTTGACCAAGATTGCGACTGCGCGTTCAAAAAAGGCTGAGGCAGCCATCCGTGAATTCGGCCTTGATCCCAAATTGCTGGCTGCCGAAGCGCGCTCCGGCATGGGTGGTCCGTTCATTCCGTTTTTTGGCAACAAAAAGAAGAGCGCAGGCGATCCGCGCTTTTCCAAAATGTTTGCCGCGCTGGAACAGATGAGCGCGATGGAAACCGCGCTGGCCGGTATTCCCACCAGTATGCCAGCGTCGATATCGCTGATGTCGAGCGGCTTTGGATATCGCAGCGATCCCTTTACCGGTGGCGGTGCCATGCACAGCGGCCTCGATTTCAAGGGCCCGATTGGCACGCCCATCCTTGCGGCAGCCGATGGCACAGTGACTTCGGTTGGCTGGCAGGGCGGCTATGGTAAAACGATTGAAATCACCCATGCTAACGGTCTGGTAACCCGCTATGCCCATCTTTCCGGCTTTGACGTTGGTGTCGGGCAAAAGGTTGGGCGTGGCGTGATGATCGGACGGATGGGCAGCACTGGCCGTTCGACAGGTTCGCACCTGCACTTTGAAGTCCGCCTGAACGGTCAGGCAATCAACCCGATGAAGTTTCTGGAGGCAAATCCCGATGTTCTCGAAATCCAGGCAGTCGCCGGAAACCGCGCCAATGAGCGCTCCGCAGGGCTCCAATAACATGCGCGGATCCGGGCATACTTTTTCGATCATCGCGTCCGATGTCGAAATCACCGGCAACCTGACCGCCAAGGTCGACTTGCACATAGATGGCAAGGTGCAGGGCGATGTCGTGTGCGGATCGCTGGTGCAGGGCGAGGGCAGCGTCATTATGGGCAAAGTGGTTGCCGAAAGCGCCCGCCTGTCGGGTAAGGTCGAAGGCTCGATTGAAGCCACCGACCTTGTGATAGAGGCCAGCGCGCGGATCACCGGTGATGTGCTTTATCAGAACCTGACCATTGCACCGGGCGGACAGGTCGAGGGCAAGTTCAAGCACCGCGGCAGCGTAGCTCCCAATTTGCGCACTGCCACCGTGGACATCAGCAAAAGCGAACCGCTTATTCTGGGCGAGGCCGCCAAGGTCGCGTAACAACGGATGACGCGCCGCGCGCTGCCATCCCGACTTTGACACAAGGCAAATGTTCTGCTATTGTTCTGCATGGCGCAGCCTTGCCGCGCCATGCTCTTTGACATTGTGCGCCTCTCAAATGCGACACCAGCCCGAGCGATAAGCCAGCTTCGCGCAGCTATAGCGCGCGCCGGGAATCTATAGGGGATGACAGCGCCGGATTATCGCGTCCGAAAAAGTGCAATTTCACTATCAACTTGCGCAGTTTTCTGCGGGTTTTCAGACTGAGCCAACGAGACATGGGCCGGACCTGAACAGCAGGATGGCGCTGATTAGTCAGAACGGGACAGGTTCCACACCAGCATCTCTTGAGCCGCACCCTGACCCAGAAAATTGGCCGGACTGGCGCTTGCCCCATAGGCCCCGGCGCAAAAAATGGCGATCAGATCGCCAACCTCGGCGCGCGGCAGCAGCGGCTGGTTGCTCAGCAGGTCCAGCGGCGTGCACAGGCATCCAACAACGGTCTGCACCTCAACTGGTTCGGCTTCAAAACGGTTGGCAATGGCCACCGGATAGTTGCGGCGAATGACCGTGCCGAAATTGCCCGACGCCGCCAGCTGATGATGCAACCCGCCATCGGTGACAAGAAATGTCTCGCCATGACTGACCTTGCGGTCGACAACACGGCACAGATAAACACCTGCTTCGCCCACCAGATAGCGGCCAAGTTCAATGCAGAAATGCGTATCCCTTAGCATATCGGGCAGCGCAGACAGCGCCTGACTCAGCGCACCGCCCACGGCATTAAGGTCAACCGGTGTGTCGCCGGGAAAATAGGGAATGCCAAAGCCGCCGCCCAGATTGACATGTGGCGGTGCTGCACCAACAGCGTCGGCCAGCTCGCCTGCCAATGCCAGCGTCTGCGCCTGCATCGCAATGATCGCCTCGGCATCCAGCGCCTGCGACCCGGCATAGATATGAAAGCCGCGCCACTCGGCCCCGGCACCGATAATCGCGCGGACCAGTGCAGGAACCCGGTCTGCATCGACGCCGAACGGTTTTGCCCCGCCGCCCATTTTCATGCCGCTGCCTTTGAGGTCGAATGACGGATTGACGCGAATTGCCAACCTCGGCGTTTTGCCCAATCGCTCACCAATGGCAAAGGCGCGCGATGCCTCGCCTTCGGATTCGCAGTTCAGCGTAACGCCTTGGCCAATCGCCAGTTCCAATTCGCGGTCGCGTTTGCCCGGCCCGGCAAAGCTGATCCGCTCTGCTGCAACACCCGCAGCCAGCGCCAATTCAAGCTCTCCGCCCGAAGCCACATCAAAGCCATCGACCCGCCCTTTCATCCATGAAAGCAACGGGGCAAACGGATTGGCCTTCATCGCATAATGCAGGCCAAGCTGCGCAGGCAGCGCCGCACGCAATTCGCCAATCCGCGCCTCCAGCGCTTCGGTTGAATAGACAAAGAGCGGCGTATCACCCGCTTCTTCCACCCATTCGGACGCGGTTCGTCCGCAAATAGCAAGCTCGCCATCCAGCGCGGAGAAATAGGGCGGTATCGGGCCGGTTGGTTTCATGGCCCCGCTCATAACGCAAAAGGCGTAAAGTCTTCGCTAAATTGCGCCCTCTTTCAGCATCGATGTTTTTGGATCGTGGCCCATGCGCGCTGTGCCCATTTCGTGAATGCCCAGCCCCGGCTCGCTGGCGCTACTCCGCGATGCGCCGGGCGCGCAGTTTGTCAATCTTGCGCCCATCCATGTCGACAATCTGGAAATGCCAACCTTGTTCGGTGAAATTGTCGCCTTCCTCGGGCAGACGGCGCATCACGTGAAGCACATAACCCGCCGCGGTCGCAAAATCGCGATCCTCTGGCAGGGCAATGTCAAGCTCGACCGCCATTGCATCGGCAGCCATCGAGCCTGCAATCAACAACGAACCGTCGTCCATGCGCACGATGTTAGCGGCGCTGCCCTGCTCCTGATCAGAGGCGAATTCACCGGCAATAGCTGCCAGCAAGTCGTTGGGCGTGACGATGCCTTCAAAATGGCCATATTCATCATGGACCAGAAGCATCGGCACCTCGGCTGAGCGCAGGATTTCAAGCGCGTCCATGGCGTCGAGCTGGTCAGGGATAATTTCGGCCTTGCGCATCAGCGCGGTCAGGTCGAGCGGTCGCCCCTCTATCTGCGCCGCGACAATATCACGCGACTGGACAACGCCCAGCACCTCATCCACCGTTTCTCCGATAACGGGCAGCCTTGTATGCGGCGAATGCAATAGCCGGTCGCGCACATCATCGGCAGTCGCATTGCAATTAAGCCAGTCCACTTCCGTGCGCGGCGTCATAACTTCGCGCACCGGGCGGTCCGCAAGACGCACGACGCCAGCAATCACTTTATGCTCATGCTCTTCGATAATGCCGGCATGAGTCGCTTCGGTAAACACGACTTTCAGCTCTTCCGCAGTCAGCGAATCGCGATCATCGCGGCTGAGGCCAAGCAGGCTGAAAATCACCGCGCTGGAGCGGTCGAGCAGCCAGACAAAGGGAGCAGCAAACCAGGCGAGCCACGTCATCGGCCGAGCCATGACGGCGGCAATGCGCTCAGGCGCGATCAACGCCAATTGCTTGGGAACCAGTTCGCCGACCACCAGCGAGGCATAGGTCGTCAATCCGATGACAATCCCAAAGCCTAGGGTTTGCGCCCAATCCGGGTCCACGCCCATGGATTGAAGCTGATCTCCGGTCGGTCGACCAAGGCTGGCCCCCGAATAAGCCCCAGCGATGATGCCAATCAGCGTGATGCCAATCTGAACTGTCGAAAGGAATTTACCGGGATCGCTGGCCAGTTTCAGCGCGATTGCCGCGCCGCTGCTGCCGCTGTCCGCCTTTGCTTGCAGCCGGGCACTTCGTGCCGATACGATCGCAAGTTCGGACATTGCGAACACACCATTTAGCACGATCAGCGCCAGAATGATCGCTGCGTCAATCCAGGGAAAGGGGGCTGTAGCCATGACCAGCTGCTGCCTTTACGGTGTTGTCCCTATATTTGGCAAGGTTTGCATGGGTGACAGGGACGAATGGCTTGCCTATGCCACCGACAATGACACAGCCTGTCCCTGCAAAACCGGCCATCGCATTTTTTGTTGCCTGCATTGGCATCGGAACATTTTCGTTGATGGACGCAGCGATGAAGGAGCTGGCGCTTGCCGCGGGTGCCTACAGTGCAACCTTGTGGCGTAATGCAACAGGTGCCGCGATGATGAGCATGTTGTTTGTCGGCACGCGGCAACGCTGGCCATCGGTTGCAGTCTTGCGCCTGCACCTGCTGCGCAGTCTGGTAGTAGCCTTCATGGCCGTCAGTTTTTTCTGGTCGTTGACGGTGCTGCCTCTGGCCGAAGCGATCGGTCTGTCCTTCATTGCGCCGGTGATTGCGCTATATCTCGCGGCAATATTGCTGGGCGAGAAGATCGGGCGAGAGGCAGTATTGGCATCGGTTGCGGGGCTGGCAGGAACGCTGGTCATACTTGTCGGGAAATTCAGCGGAGATTATGGCGAAGGGGCGATTTTGGGCACCGCGGCTGTGCTGTTTTCGGCCATACTTTATGCCTATAATCTGATCCTTCAACGGCAGCAGGCGCAGCAGGCTGGCCCCATCGAGATCGCCTTTTTCCAAAACCTTCTGACCGCTGCCATCCTGACCTTGGTCGCCCCTTGGTGGCTGGAGCCGATTACCGAATTTTCACTGACACTCGCCGCAGCGGGACTCGCCACCATATCGGTGCTGATGCTCAGCTGGGCCTATGCTCGTGCGGAGGCACAAATCCTGATTCCTGTCGAATATACCGCATTTGTGTGGGCCGCCCTGTTTGGCTGGCTGTTTTTCTCTGAACCGCTTACTCTTTGGACAGTTGCCGGGACCGCGCTTATCGTTGCTGGTTCGCTGGTTGCGGCACGTGTAAAACCTTCTCCTGTTAATCAAGTGGAAATGGCATCAGTTTAAGGCGATGTCAGGCTTCGCAATCCTTTGCCGTCGGAGGGCCCTTTGAACCCAAGCGAACTGATCGCCGCTGTTGCCCGTCGCGCCGGAAGCTGGTCGCATGAGCGGACGGCGCAAAGCATTCTGGATACTCCGCAAATCGCCGGTGCCGACGATGGCGTGATATTGTTTTCTATGATCGGTACAGCCGTGCTGTTGCCCTATCTGGTCGCTGTAAAGTCGCTGCACCACCAGCTGCGGCGCGGACGAATCGTGCTGCTTAATGACGGCACACTGACCGCTGAAGATCGCGCGGTTCTGGCGCACCATTGCGACAACCCGGTGATATTGGAAAACGCCGAAATCAATACCAGCCCATGCCCCAAAGGCAATTGCTGGGAACGACTGACAGCTATCCTCGACAGGCGCGATACGGCCTTTGTTATCCAGCTCGACTCCGACACCGTGACCACCGGTCCGATCCCTGAAGTTATCGCAGCGATTGAGGCAAACCGCAGCTTCACCCTTGCTGGCGGACATGACGAGGCCGAGCATGGATTCAAGTCGGCACGCGAAATTGCCGCAATCTTCCACGCTAACGGACCGACCACGGCCCATGTTCAAGCACAGGCAGAAGCGGCGCTGGCGACATTGAACAATGCCGATGACGCCAGATATATTCGCGGCTGCGCCGGTTTTGCAGGCTTCGCGCGCAGCGACGGCGGGCGCAGACTTGTTTCTGACTTATCAAAAGCGATGGATGACCGGCTGGGCGATGTGTGGCGGCAATGGGGAAGCGAGCAAGTGGCGTCCAACTATGTAATTGCAAACGACCCCGATCCCTTGCAACTGCCCTATCACCGCTATGTCAATCATTGGGAGGAACCACTGCCAGCGGACCCGGCCTTTATCCATTTCATCGGCACCTATCGCTTTGCGCGCGGCAATTACCGGCGCTGTACAGCAGAGGCGATTGCACAGTTACGCGCCTGATCCACCGATCATCCAGCCATAGCCATTGACCCTGCTCCCAAGTGGGTTTAATCGTCTGATTAAATCATCCCTAAGGAGACTGTTTCATGGCCACAGCCTATATTGTTGATGCTGTCCGCACCCCGGGCGGAAAGCGCGGCGGAAAGCTTGCCGGTTGGCATCCCGTTGATTTGGGGGCGGCGGTCTTTGATGCCATCGCAGACCGCAATGATTTTGATACCAAGGCAATCGACGATGTCATTACCGGCTGCGTCATGCAGGGTGGGCAGCAGACCATGGATGTTGGCCGCAATGCGGTGCTGGCCTCCAAACTGCCTGACAGCATCCCTGCCGTCACCATCGATCGCCAGTGCGGATCATCGCAGCAGGCAATGATGTTTGCGGCCCAGGCTGTGATGTCAGGCACGCAGGACATTGTCCTTGCCAGTGGCATTGAAAGCATGACGCGTGTGCCGATGGGGTCGACGGCAATGCTGTTCATGAAAGAAGGTCTTGGCAATTATAAATCGCCGCGCCTCGAAGAGAAATATCCCGGCATCATGTTCAGCCAGTTCATGGGCGCAGAAATGATCGTCAAAAAATATGGTTTCAGCAAGGAGCAGCTGGATGCCTATGCGCTGGAAAGCCATCGGCGCGCCAAGGCCGCAACCGAGGCAGGCCATTTCAAACGCGAAATCGTGCCGCTGGAAATCGAAACGGCCGAGGGCAAGGAAATCCACAGCGTTGATGAGGGCATCCGATTTGACGCAACGCTGGAAGGCATATCGGGCGTAAAGCTGTTGCAGGAGGGCGGCGCGATCACGGCTGCTTCCTCCTCCCAAATCTGCGACGGTGCATCGGCGGCGCTGATCGTGTCGGAACAGGCGCTGAAAGATCATGGGCTGACCCCGCGAGCGCGGATCCACCATATATCGGTCACTGCTGGCGACCCGGTGATCATGCTGGAAGAGCCGCTGTTCGCTACCGAAAAGGCTCTGAAAAAGGCAGGCATGAGCCTTGCTGATATTGATGCCTATGAGGTCAATGAGGCTTTCGCGCCCGTGCCGCTTGCGTGGATGCAGTATCTGGGCGGATCACATGACCGGCTGAACCAGCACGGCGGCGCAATTGCATTGGGCCACCCGCTGGGCGCATCGGGAACCAAGCTGATGGCGACGCTGCTGGGCGTGCTGGATG
The DNA here is from genome assembly GCA_964572205.1 of uncultured Sphingorhabdus sp. Lineage (GTDB taxonomy): Bacteria > Pseudomonadota > Alphaproteobacteria > Sphingomonadales > Sphingomonadaceae > Sphingorhabdus_B. Next base: position 28,659 of record CAZNEO010000011.1, on the reverse strand, counting down.
CTACAGGCGGCAAATATGGGCTTCAGACCATGTGCGAAGGTGGCGGCCAGGCCAATGTGACCATCATCGAACGGCTTTAATCCATTCTCCCCTCCCGGTTGTGGGAGAGGCCAAGACGAAAGAAGAACCATGAAACTAGACTCAACTGTTTCCGCCGTCATTACGGGCGGAGCTTCCGGCCTTGGCGCAGCAACAGCGCGTGCGCTTGCAGCAAAAGGCGTCAAGGTCGCCATATTCGACTTGCAAAAGGAAAAGGGCGAAGCTGTTGCCGCCGAAATTGGCGGTGTCTTTTGCGAGGTCAACGTTACCAGCGATGAAAGCGTTGCAGCCGGATTTGAAAAAGCGCGCGCTGCAAATGGGCAGGAACGCATTCTGGTAAACTGTGCCGGGACCGGTGCTGCGATGAAGACCGCCAGCCGGTCAAAAGAAGATGGCTCTATCAAATTTTATCCGCCCAGCGCATTTGACTGGCTGATCCAGATCAACCTGGTCGGCACTTTCCGCTGCATCGCGATGTCCGCTGCAGGGATGATGACTCTGGACCCACACAACGAAGACGGCGCACGCGGGGCAATCGTCAACACGGCATCGGTCGCTGGTGAAGATGGCCAAATGGGCCAGGTCGCCTATTCCGCGTCAAAGGCAGGCGTGATTGGCATGACTCTGCCCATTGCGCGCGACCTGATGAGCGAAGGCATTCGCGTCAACACCATCTTGCCTGGCATTTTCGAGACGCCGTTGATGATGGGCGCACCACAGCAGGTCAAAGATGCACTGGCCGCGTCCGTGCCCTTCCCCAAACGCCTCGGCAAACCGGAAGAATATGCCCACCTCGCGCTGACAATGATCGAGAATGATTATTTCAACGGGGAAGATGTCCGTCTGGACGGCGCGATCAGGATGGCACCGCGCTGACCGGCCAAGCCCCTCCTGCTTTAGGGGAGGGGCCTGAACGGCGGAGGAGAATCGAATGACGCAGTTCACCCAAATCCTCTATGAAGTGGCCGATAATATCGCCACCATCACGCTGCACCGCCCGGAAAAGATGAACGCCTTTACCGGCACGATGATGCACGAGATGATTGCGGCATTTGATGCCATTGACGCAGATGATGCTGTGCGGGCGGTCATTGTGACGGGCCATGGGGAACGGGCATTTTGCGCAGGTGCGGACTTGACCCCTGAGGCGGGTGGCCGCGTATTCGCCAGCGGCGATGCCGTAGAAAGCCTGTCTGATGAGCGGGTGCGCGATGGCGGCGGGCTTTTGACGCTGCGGATCTATAAGTGCAAAAAGCCTGTGATCGCTGCCGTGAACGGTGCAGCCGTTGGGGTTGGCGTGACCATGCAACTGCCGATGGACATCCGGCTGGCGAGCGATAGCGCGCGTTTTGGCTTTGTGTTTGCACGGCGCGGCATTGTGCCTGAGGCTGCGTCGAGCTGGTTCCTGCCGCGCCTTGTCGGATATAGTCAGGCATTGGAATGGTGCATGACCGGGCGTATTTTTGATGCTCAGGAGGCGCTGAAAGGCGGCCTTGTCCGTTCGGTGCATCCAGCAAGCGAGCTCTTGGCCGAAGCGCGGAAGCTGGCGCGCGAAATTGCCGACAACACTGCCCCTGTCTCAATTGCAATGACGCGCCAGATGCTGTGGCGTAACGCCTCGCAACCGCATCCGATGGACGCACATCGGGTGGACAGCCGCGCCATCTACCGCCGCTCACGCTCCGGCGATGCGATGGAAGGAATCGCCAGCTTCCTCGAAAAGCGGCCGCCCCATTATCCCGACAAAGTATCCACAGACATGCCAGACTTCTTCCCTTGGTGGGAAGAGCCGCTATACAAGTAAGCCGTAGGGGAAGCAGGGAGAAACCGGAATGGCCACGACCGGGCCGAAAGTGATCGACACCAGCGATGCCGGGGGGGCCCGCGAACAATTGTTGGAGGCTGCAAGCCAGATCATGCGCGAAGGCGACACGATTGATCTTTCGCTTTCGGAATTGTCTTTGCGCGCCGGGTTGAACAGCGCGCTGGTGAAATATTATTTCGGCAACAAAAATGGCCTGATGCACGCACTGCTCGACCGGCATATGGGAAAGATTGTCGCTGACCTGAATGCACTGGTTGCCAAGGACATGCCCCCTGAGGAAAAGCTGAAGCGGCATATCGGCGCCGTTATCGACACCTATTATGCCTTTCCCTATTTGAACCGCCTGTTGATGCGGCTTATCCGCGACAGCGCGCCGGTTGAAGCGGCACGGATTGCGGAACGCTATTTGCGGCCCATTTCGCGTGCCTATGACGTGCTAATTGCCGAAGGTGTAAAGGCAGGCAAATTCCGTCCCGTTGACCCGCAGCTTTTCTATTTCACGGTCACAGGCGCAGCGGACCGGTTTTTCTCCGCACGACAGGTTTTGCGGCATTGCTATGATCAGAATGACATCAGCGATACGATGCGCGATGCGTACCGTGAACACAGCGTCGACCTGATCATGCGGGGGCTGCTGGCTTAACGCCGTTGCTGCCGGCCCTGATAAGGGCCTAAAGTAACAAACTACCCTTAGAAACGCGGATTTTTTGTTTCCTTTTGTCACCCCTTAGCGAAGGCAGGGAATGTGCAAATGGATCGTCCATGGACTGAGCGAGAAAGATTAGAATTTCAAAAAGCGAGCCGTTACGTCAGCAAGAACATTATAGAAACAAGTGCGATTTGTTAATCGCCTTGCCGCCCCCGCGCGCACCGCGCGCTTATGGAGCCGATCATTATCATCACGCTCTAAACCGGACAGGGTCTACCCCAGCTGCCTGCGGATTTCCTCTCCATCGGCATCCAGACCGGGCGGTTCTGCAAAGCAGGAGGCAGGCGTGCCGGCATATTTGACCGGATGCTTCATGCTGCGCCATGTCCAGCCATCCTTGGCCTGCCGCTCCTCAAAAAAGCCGGTCTCGGCAAGATGCGGGTCAGTCAGCACGTCGGCAATGCGGTTATATTTCATTGCAGGGATATTGTTTTCCGCGAGCAGTATCAGCCAGTCGGCAGTGCTGCGTGTTCCCATCAGCTCCTCAATGATGGCGTAAAGTTCCCCTGTATTTTTTGTGCGCTCCTCATAGGTTGAAAAGCGTGGGTCTTCAAAAACACCGGGGCGGCCTGCCAGTTCAAAAAAGCGCTCCCACTGCGCATCATTATAGGGAACGACAGCGATATAGCCATCGGCGGTGGGATAGGGACGCCGCCGGGGATTGACCGAGCGTGTATAGCCCAGCCGCCCCAATTCAGGCACAAATGTGCCACCCCAAAGATTTTCCACCATGTTGAACCAGGTAAAACATTCCAGCATGGGCACTTCGACAAATTGCCCACCCGCGCCATTGGCCCGGGCAAGCAAAGCCGCCATAACTGCCTGAGCAGCGAACAAACCGCTGACCTTGTCCGCGACCAGCGAAGGGGCATATTGCGGACGCCCGCCATCACGCAATTCAGACAAAGCAGCAAAGCCCGATGCAGCCTGGATAAGATCATCAAAGGCTTGCAACTTGGCATAGGGCCCGTCCGAACCATATCCAGCGCAATGAACATAGACGATGTCAGGATTCACGCTGCGAACATCATCATAGGTCAGGCCCAGCCGCGCCATGCCCGCCATCCGCACATTGTGAATGAAAACATCGCACCCTTTGAGCAGCGCGAGAATATGGGCCCGGTCATCGGGCTTTGCGGCATTCAGGCTGATTGCTTTCTTGTTCCGGTTCAGCGCGGCATAAATAGGGCCAACATTTTTGGCGGGTGTCGCGCCCGCGCGGCGCATCATGTCACCATTTTCGCCATTTTCGATCTTGATCACTTCCGCACCAAGGTCGGCCAGTTGCAGGGTCGCAAAAGGCCCCAGCACAACCGACGACATATCGACAACCTTTACGCCCTTCAGCGGGCCAGTCCGCTCTCCATCCCATTGCAATTCAGGCCATGCCATGCGTTTTACCTCTCATATTTCCTTGCAAGCACTTTTGGGGTAAAGCGGCTGCGGGGCAAGAGGAGAATATGATGCGCACAATGATTTTGCCCGCCTTCCTGCTATCGGCAATGGCCGTTGCTGGCTGCAGCGTTTCGGGCGCAGAAACAAAGCCTGCACCGCTGACAGAAAAGCAGGCGGAACTATTGAAGGAGCAACTTGACGGCAAAGTGCCGGGTAAGCCAGTCGCTTGTATCGGGCATGGTTCGCAAAACAGCATAATCCGCGTCAGCGACGAAATGCTACTCTATCGTGTTTCGGGCCGTCTGGTTTACCAGAACCGCCTGCGTTCGCCCTGTCCCGGCCTCGCCCGCGATGATGATGTCATGGTCACGCGCCAATATGGCAGCCAGCAATGCCGGGGTGACATCTTCCAGCTTGTGGATCGGGTTGGCGGCATTCCGGGGCCAAGCTGTGTGCTGGGCGATTTCATACCCTATCGCCGTACCGCGGAGTGAGATCAGGGAACAGGCAAGCCATGCCTCAGGCAGTCGCTTGTCACCCATGCAGCAACCGCAAGGCGTGCCTTTAAGGCAGGCATATCACCGCGCTCAATCGGTCAGATCGTCCCAGAATTCCTTGATCCGGCCGAAAAAGCCCTGACTTTGCGGGCATTCCTCGCCAGTTTCGGTCTCGCGGAATTCCCGCAATATCTCTTTTTGCCGCGGGGTAAGGCGCGAAGGCGTTTCGACATCAATCTGTATAACCAGATCGCCATGCCCACGTCCTTGCAACACCGGCATCCCTGCGCCGCGCTGGCGCAACTGCTTGCCCGACTGAATGCCTTCCGGGATGGTTATGACATGCTTTTTGCCATCCAGGCCGGGGATCTCTAACTCGCCGCCCAGAGCTGCGGTGGTAAAGCTGATCGGGGCGCGGCAGAACAGGGTTGTGCCATCGCGTTCGAACACTTTGTGCCGCGCGACATGGATGAAAATATACAGGTCGCCGGCAGCCGCACCATTGGGGCCTGCCTCGCCCTTTCCAGCAACCCGAATGCGCGTGCCTTCATCGACACCGGGCGGAATATCGACCTTGATGGACTTGCGCGCCTCGACGCGGCCATCGCCGCCACATTTGCGGCACGGACTTTCAATGACTTCGCCGCGCCCATGGCAGGTCGGGCAAGTGCGCTCAACCACGAAAAAGCCCTGCTGCGCGCGCACCTTGCCGTGGCCGCCGCACAGGTTGCAGCGGCGTGAGCCGGTGCCAGGCTGTGCGCCTGAGCCGTTGCAGTCGCCGCAATGTTCGGCGACATCAATCTTCACTTCAGTTGATTTACCATGGAAGGCATCATCAAGGCTGATTTCCAGATCATAGCGCAGGTCCGCACCGCGCACCGGACCGCGCTGGCGTCCACCGCCAAAGGCATCGCCGAAAAAGCTTTCAAAAATATCGGAAAAATCACTGAAACCCGCGCCGCCGCCGCGCCCTCCGCCGCCAAATCCGCCATTTTCAAATGCTGCCTTGCCATAGCGGTCATAGGCGGCGCGCTTCTGCGGATCCTTCAGGACGTCATAGGCTTCATTGATCGCCTTGAACTTGGCTTCAGATTTTTCGCAACCCGGATTGCGGTCTGGATGGCATTCCATTGCCAGGCGGCGATAGGCGGTCTTCAGCGTCTTCTCATCCGCTGTCCGCGCTACCTCTAACAGTTCGTAATAATCTGCGTCCACGCTCATAGCCCGCTGCTCCCATCCCTCCCCTCGTCACCCCCGCGAAAGCGGGGGGCCATCACCTGATGCGCAAACGTCAACAACCGGTGATGGATTCCCGCTACGGCGGGAATGACGAGTTAGGGGCTATGCCTAATCCTTCTTTTCGTCTTCAACTTCCGAAAACTCGGCGTCGACGACATTATCGTCAGCCGGGTTTTCCTCAGCCGGAGCAGCCGACGTACCCGCCGCCTGCTCCTGCTCGTAAATCGCCTGACCCATTTTCATCGCCACCTGCGCAAGCGCGCCGGCCTTGTCCTTCATAGCCTCGACATCACCACCCTCGATGGCGGTCTTGGTTTCGGCAACGGCAGCTTCGATTTCGGATTTCAGCGCAGCGTCAATCTTGCCGCCATGCTCTTCCAGTTGCTTTTCCGTGGTGTGGACAAGGCTTTCGGCATTGTTCTTTGCCTCTGCCGACTCGCGGCGCTTCTTGTCTTCTTCGGCAAATTGCTCGGCATCCTTGACCATTTGTTCAATGTCAGAATCCGAAAGACCACCAGAAGCCTGAATTTTAATCTGCTGCTCCTTGCCCGTGCCCTTGTCCTTGGCAGTTACGCTGACAAGGCCATTGGCGTCGATGTCAAAGGTCACCTCAATCTGGGGAACACCACGCGGCGCAGGCGGAATACCGACAAGGTCGAAATTACCCAACGGCTTATTGTCCGCTGCCATTTCGCGTTCGCCCTGGAACACGCGGATGGTCACGGCATTCTGGTTATCGTCCGCCGTCGAGAAGGTCTGCGACTTTTTCGTCGGGATTGTCGTGTTGCGATCAATCATGCGCGTAAACACGCCGCCCAGCGTTTCGATGCCCAGCGACAGCGGCGTGACGTCGAGCAGCAGCACATCCTTGACGTCGCCCTGCAACACGCCCGCCTGAATGGCCGCGCCCATGGCGACGACTTCGTCAGGGTTGACGCCAGTGTGCGGTTCCTGGCCAAAAAAGGCTTTCACCACTTCGCGCACCTTGGGCATACGGGTCATACCGCCGACCATGACAACTTCGTCAATGGCGTCGGCCTTCAGGCCTGCATCGGCCAGCGCCTTCTTGCACGGTTCTAGCGTGCGCTTGATCAAATCGTCGACCAGACGTTCAAGATCGGCGCGGCCGATTGTCTTGACGAGGTGCTTTGGCCCGTTCTGGTCTGCGGTGATAAAGGGTAGATTGACCTCAGTGGTTTGCGCCGAGCTCAATTCGATCTTGGCCTTTTCTGCTGCCTCTTTCAGGCGCTGCAAGGCAAGCTTGTCCTTGGTCAGGTCAATGCCTTCAGCCTTCTGGAAATCAGCGGCCAGAAACTCGACGACTTTGGAGTCAAAATCCTCACCACCAAGGAAAGTGTCGCCATTGGTCGATTTCACCTCAAACACGCCGTCGCCGACTTCGAGGATCGAAATATCAAATGTGCCGCCGCCAAGGTCGTAGACCGCGATGGTCTTATTCTCATCCTTGTCGAGACCATAAGCAAGCGCAGCTGCTGTCGGCTCGTTGATGATGCGCAGCACCTCAAGGCCGGCAATCTGCCCGGCATCCTTGGTCGCCTGCCGCTGCGCGTCGTTAAAATAGGCAGGAACGGTAATCACCGCCTGCGTTACCGTTTCGCCCAGATAGGCCTCGGCGGTTTCTTTCATCTTTTGCAGCGTGAACGCCGAAATCTGCGAAGGAGAATAATCCTCGCCGCCTGCCTTCACCCAGGCATCGCCATTCTTGCCCTTTACGATGGTGTAGGGGACCAGTTCCATGTCCTTCTTGGTCATGGGATCGTCAAAGCGGCGGCCAATCAGGCGCTTTACCGCGAAAATCGTGTTGTCCGGATTGGTCACCGCCTGGCGCTTGGCGGGCTGGCCGATCAGGCGCTCACCATCTTTCGCAAAGGCGACGATCGACGGCGTCGTGCGCGCGCCTTCAGCATTTTCGATAACCTTGGGTTGGCCCCCTTCCATCACCGCAACGCAGCTGTTGGTGGTGCCAAGATCGATACCAATAACTTTTGCCATTTCTAACTTACCCCGAAAAATTCAATGCCCTGTCAGTTTTCGCGCGCTGGCCCCATCAGGCACCAGCACAAAGCGAGAGTGCGAGGGCGATATAGGTGGCAAATTGCTTGGCACAAGGCTTGGCCCTGCCTAAATATGCCACAGCCTCTGTTCCGGCCCAAAAGGGAACATTTCAGCAGGAGTGGTTTTGTGAATTATATGCGGCTGTCGCTTTTGATGCTTTTCGCACTGTTCACCGCAAGCTGCGGCCAGCCGCCGCAATTGAATGTGGTGGACGCCGTGGTCAAACTTTCGCCTGTGGATAACAACCCCTCAGCACTATATTTCACGGTTCGCGGCGGCGAACGGTCGGTTGACTTGCTGCGCGTCACTTCACCATCGGTCATCCGCACGGAAATGCACGAAACGGTGTCCGATCCCAAGTCGGGGATGCTGACGATGAAAGCCATTGACCGTATTGCAATCCCGGCAAAGGGAGAGGTTGCCTTTAAACGGGGCGGCAAGCATGTGATGCTTTTCGGCGTGAACCGCATCGCCCGCGATCTGGGCAAGATGGAGGCAACCTTCATATTTTCAGATGGCAGCCAAATTCTGGTCACCGCACCGGTTGAAAAAATTGCTGGTGGCGATGGCGGGCATGAAGGCCATTAACAAGCTGGCCTGACCGAAATGTTTGGAGCGCACCCATCGGGACGGACTATGACCACGCGCGAAGTCGCGCTGGCCCGCACGGTGTTTGGCGATGCGATTGATTATGAAAAGGTTCGCATTCACAAAAGGAAATGGTGGTGGTTCCAATCGCGGCGGATCACCATGGCCCCCGATGGGCATTTGTGGTTCCACCCGGACAATGATCTGTTTTGCGAAGATTTCTGCGACCGTAACATGACGCTGCAAGGGCTTTTCATCCATGAACTGGTGCATGTCTGGCAGCACCAGAAAGGGATTTTCCTACCGCTGAAACGGCATCCATTTTGTCGCTATGACTATAGCTTGAAACCGGGATGGAAGCTGGACCGTTATGGCATTGAGCAGCAGGCCGAAATCGTTCGCCATGTTTTCCTGATGCAAAATGGCGTGTCGATCCCGGGCGCACCGCCGCTGACGCAATATGATGGTATCCTGCCTTTCTGAAGGCTTGCGCTAACAAGTATCAATTGTTACTAAATCGGCTGAGGTGGCCCAACCCGCACCTCGCCAATGAGCAATCCAATGACATTAGAAGATTTTGGCCTGTCCGCAGCGCGTGGATACCTGTCAGCCCATGAAATTGACGAAATTGAGCTACCTGCCGGTTTCGACGAAATACTCGATGCAGCAGCCCGGCTGTCGGACATCATCACGACGGGACGTGCCCGCCATCACCTGAAGCAGCTTGGCCATCCCGACATGGAATCCTTCATTGCCTCGGCAAGCGACGAGCAGCTGCGCACCGCCATGGTGCACTATAGCTTCCTTGTGCAGGCCTATGTCTGGGGAGAGACTGAGGCTCCATCGAGCCTACCAGCAAATCTCGCCATTCCCATTTGCGCAATTGGTGACCGGCTCGGCCTGCCGCCGTTGCTACCCTATTCGGGCTATGTGCTTGATAACTGGTACCGGCTGGACAAGTCAGGCCCGGTTAGCCTCGACAATATCGGCATGTACCAGAATTTCCTTGGCGGCCAGGATGAGAACTGGTTCGTGCTTGTCCATGTCGCGATTGAGGCCGAGGCCGGACGGGCATTGGAAATTGCCACACAGCTGGTCGGTGCCGCCGCAAATGCAGACGCGCCCGCGTGCGAGCGCCTGCTGACGGAAATGAACGCAGTCTGGGACCGCATCAACAGGCATTTTGATCGCATGCCCGAACGCTGCGATCCCTATATCTATTTCCAGCGCGTCCGCCCCTATATCCATGGGTGGAAGAATAATCCGGCATTGCCCGATGGCCTGATCTATGAAGGCGTCGCCAAATATGAGGGGAGACCAAAGGCCTTCCGCGGGCAGACGGGATCACAAAGTTCGATTGTGCCGACAATGGACGGGCTGTTCCAGGTCGTACACGAAAGCGATCCTCTGCGCGAATTCCTCGACGAACTGCATACCTATCGCCCGCCGCTGCACCGCCGCTTTATCGAGTCCATTCGCGACGCGAGCACATTGCGCGACTTTGCGAGGACGCAGAACCAGGGGCTGAAGGATGCGTTCAACGCCTGTGTCGAACAGGTTGCGCGGTTCCGCACCCGGCACCTGGAATATGCCGCCAGTTATATCAACAAGCAGGCAGGCGGAGCTGCGGGCAATGATGCCGATGTCGGCACCGGCGGCACCCCATTCATGCGTTACCTGAAAAAGCACCGCGACGAAAACAGGGCGCAGACCATCTAAGGCAATGGAACAAGATTGAGCCGGTGGCGCATCAGCCACCGGCTGATCATCAGCAGTGCGACAATGCCGAGCCCGATCGCGAGCCCGGCCCAGATACCGACACCGTGCCAATTCAATTGGAAGGCCAACCAGGCCCCGGCACCAATACCAACGATCCAATATCCGATAAGGGCGAATGCCATCGGCCAGCGCGTATCATGCAGGCCTCGCAACATTCCGGCACCTACGACTTGCGCTCCATCGGCAATCTGGAAGAGGGCAGCGATAGCAAGGAAATTGATCGCAAGCCCTACAACCTCGGCATTTTTCGGAGCGTCTGCGTCAATGAAAATCGACACAAGCATCCCAGGCAACGTCCACATCATCAGCGCCATTAGCGCCATAAAGCCGGTGCCCATCGCGTAGCTGGTCCAACCGGCACGGCGGATCATCTCGGCATCCTTGCGGCCATAGCCAATGCCCACGCGCACCGTTGCCGCCTGCGCCAGGCCCATCGGGACCATGAAGGTGACGCTGGCGATTTGCAGTGCAATTGCGTGGGCAGCAACCGAGGCGGTATCAATCAGGCCCATCAGCATCACGGCCACGCCGAACACTGCGCCCTCCAACCCCATGGTAATGCCAATCGGCAGACCCAGTTTCCATAGCGCAGCGAGCCGCGGCCCGTCAGCCCGCCACCAGCGGCCAAAGAGGTGATAACGGCGGAATTTGGGGTGCAGGTAAATCACCGCCACCATGCCAAGAAACATGAAGCTGTTGGCAAGAATACTGCCGATCCCTGCACCGACAAGGCCCAGCGCAGGCAGCCCCAGCTTGCCGAAAATCAGCACATAGTTGAACCCCGCATTGGCGAACACGCCGGCAACCCCTATGACCAGCGACCACATCGGGCGTTCCAGCGCGGAGAGGAAATTGCGCGTCACAATCAGCCACATGAAAGGCAGGATCGACCACATATAAGCGCGCACATAATCCTGCGCCTTGGCGGCAAGGTCTGCCTGTTGCCCCAGCGCCAGCAGCACAGCCTCTGCCTGCCAGAGGAACAGCCACACCGGGATCATGATAGCAGTAGCCAGCCAAAGCCCCTGCCGAAATGTGCGGCGAATATCGCGCACGCTGTGCGCCTTGCGCCCACGCTCACTGGCCATCATAGGCGACGTTGCAGTGATCACCCCCATCATGAAAATCGCGCAAGTCATCGACAGGTTGAACCCCAGCGAGGCCGCCGCAAGCTCCGTCGGCCCCAGCCAGCCAACCATGACCACATCAGTCGCACCGATCATTGTCATGGCAAGGTTGGTCAGCACCAGCGGCCAGGCAAGCGCCAGCGTCGCGCGAAGCTCATCGCGCCAGAGGGACTGGCGGTCCTGAAGGGCTGCCGAGGGGGTCATGGGGGGGGAGATAGCGGGTTGCTCAAGCGGTGTCACGCGTTGCGCCATTTTGCTTTACGCGTAGGGCGCTGCGAGTACGAAGGGCAGGTGACGGGGCAAAGCCGGTAAAAAGCTCAATCGCAGATTAACTTACCGTTAGCAAACGTGTGCGACTTTTTTTATATGACGGCACAACTCAACATCATTCAATTAAATCCCAATACAGCTAACCCAGACCGTGATACTGTAGCACTTCATTCAGGGAGGATTCTCCAATCGTGTGCTATCGTTGAAAATGCTTTATTCCGAATGATTGCAGTTCGATCAGACGTTGACGGATTCTCAAAATTGGAGCGGACCAACGGTCCAGCGCTTCGCAACATCATCGCAAAGGTTATTTTTCAGCTCGAAAAAGACATTGAAACGAGCAATAAATCATTCAAACATCCTAGGGCCTTCAAAAAATATTTACAGCAATTTGACGAGGTGGCAGCCCGCAGATCGGACTTGGCCCACTCAGAATTTTTGGGAGGCTGTGAAATCAATGGCGCGAGGGTTGCCATTGTATCAAATGAGGGCATTCAAGGCGCCTCGTGGGAAGGACGCCGAGTCCAGCTTTGGAAATATGACGAATTGTCAGCGATTGACAAGCAATCCCATCAATTGGCCAACACTTTACGACAGGTAATCCAAAATCAGATAAATCATGTACCCACTAAACGGTAGGCGCCTGAAATCTACCCAACCGCCTTCGCAACCCCAACCATCGCCGCCCGCAGCAAGCGATCCTTGATCATATAACCGGCCTGCATTTCGGCGACCACTGTGCCTGGTTCTGCATCTGCAGTCGGGATTTCCACCATTGCCTGATGCTGGTTGGGGTCAAGCGGCAGGCCCATGGCCGCGATACGCGTGATGCCATGCTTAGCGAAAACGCTGTCGAGTTCGCGGCCCGTTGCCTCCAGCCCAGCGACCAGGCCTTTGAATTTTTCATCGTCGCGCAGCTCTGCCGGAATCGCCTCTAGCGCGCGGGTCAGGTTATCGGACACCGAAAGCATATCGCGCGCAAAGCCGGTGGCGGCATAGGCCCGCGCATCCGCAGCTTCCTTTTCCATGCGGCGGCGAACATTCTGCACCTCGGCCTGCGCATAGAGAATATCCTGCCGCGCGGTTTCGAGCTCGGCGGCAAGCTTGTTCAGCTGTTCATTGGCGCTATCCGCCTCATCGGCCCGCAGATGCTCTGGAACGCCATCCAGCTCCTTTTCCACCGCTTCGTCCTTGTTTTCGCTATCGCTCATGTCAGCCCCAAAATCTTATCAGACGGCGCATATAGGCGCTCACTTCATTTCATCAACCGGCTCAGTGCCTGCGCGGTGAAATCCACCATTGGCACGATGCGGGCATAGTTCAGCCGGGTGGGGCCGATGACACCAACCACGCCAACGATCTTGCCACCCGCCTCGCGGTAGGGCGCGGCGATGACCGAGGAACCGGATAACGAGAAGAGGTTATTCTCCGACCCGATGAAGATACGTGTGGATTGCGCCTCGCGCGCACTGTCGATCAGGCGGGCGATTTCTTCCTTGCTTTCCAGTTCGTCCAGCAATTGTCGCACCCTGTCGAGATCGGCAGCGGCAGCATCATCGAGCAGGTTCGATTGCCCGCGCACGATCAGGACCGGCCGGTCGTTGGCATCCAACGACCATAGCGCAAGGCCGTTGCGGACAAGCTCTGCGCTTGCCCGGTCGAGCGCGGCCTTTTCTGCACGGATTTCGCTGTCAAGCCGCGCCAGCGCCTCGGAAAGCGTCAGGCCGGAGAGTCGCGCGCTGATATAATTGCCCGCCTCGATAAGCGCGCCATCGCCAACCGATGGCGCGATTGCGACCAGCCGGTTTTCCACCGACCCGTCTGCGCCCACAAGAATTGCCAATGCCTGAGCGCTCGAAAGCCGCGCAAAACTGAACTGTTTCAGAACTGCCTCGCGTTTCGGGACCATCACGACACCAGCGCAGGCCGAAAGGCCGGAAAGCGCCGCTGTGGCCGCCGCCAGCGCGTCTTCAATCGGGCCACCGCCGTCAATCTGCGATTCGATCGCGCGGCGTTCATCGGCGGTCGGCTCTGCTGCCTGCATCATGCCATCGACAAAAAGGCGCAGGCCCGTTTCGGTGGGCATCCGCCCCGCGCTGGTATGCGGCGCGGCAAGCAATCCGGCTTCCTCAAGGTCCTGCATCACATTGCGGATGGACGCAGGCGAAAGGTTCAGCCCGCTGACCTTTGACAAGGTGCGCGAGCCCACGGGCGTGCCCGATTCAAGATAGCTTTCCACGACCACGCGAAAAATGGTGCGCGTGCGGTCGTTAAGCTCGGTTATCGGCGGCGTGTTCACGCACCATTAGTTAGCGCGCGGGGCTTGCAAAGCAAGGCCATGAGTCTATGGCGCAGCCATTCCCCAAGATCAGGCAATATCAGGAGAACCACTATGCGCCCCAGCGGCCGTGCGCCAGATGAAATGCGCGCCATCACAATCGAAACCGGCTTCACCAAACATGCCGAAGGATCGTGCCTGATCGGCTTTGGCGATACCCGCGTTCTGGTGACCGCAAGCGTCGAGGACCGCCTGCCGCCATGGCTGCGCGGGAAAGGCGAAGGCTGGGTCACGGCGGAATATTCGATGCTGCCCCGCGCGACGCACACCCGTGGCAGCCGAGAGGCCGCAAAGGGAAAGCAATCCGGCCGGACACAGGAAATCCAGCGCTTGATCGGTCGGAGCCTGCGCGCCGTGGTCGACATGAAGAAGCTCGGCGAGCATCAGATCACCTTGGATTGCGACGTGTTGCAGGCCGATGGCGGAACGCGCACCGCAGCCATTTCGGGCGCGTGGGTCGCGCTGCGCCTTGCGGTCAATGGTCTGATGGCAGCGGGAAAAATATCCGAAGACCCGATCACAGGCCGGGTTGCCGCCGTCAGCTGCGGCATCTGCGAAGGCACGCCGGTGCTGGATCTTGATTATGTCGAGGATAGCAGCGCCGATGCCGATGCCAATTTCGTGCTGATCGAAGGCGGCAAGATCGCCGAAGTGCAGGCAACGGCAGAAGGAGCAACCTATGATGAAGAGGCGCTGCTGCGGCTGTTGCGTCTGGCGCGCATGGGCTGCGACCGGATTTTCGCGGCGCAGGCGGATGCGGTTAAGTGAAGCTGGGCGATTATTCGGGCAAGCTGGTTGTCGCCACGCATAATGCGGGCAAGCTGCGTGAAATGCGCGCGCTGCTTGGCCCTTATGGGCTGGATTGCGTTTCTGCCGGAGAGCTGGGTCTGGCGGAGCCAGAAGAAACCGGAACAACATTTGAGGAAAATGCCCTGATCAAGGGGCGCGCTGCAGCAGAGGCCGCCAACCTGCCCGCTCTGGCTGACGATTCCGGCCTATGTGTGGAGGCTCTGGGAGGGCGGCCCGGGGTATACACCGCAGACTGGGCAGAGCGTCAGCCCTTTGAGGGCGAGCCGGGGCGCGATTGGTATTTGGCTATGGGCAAGGTTGAAGGCTTGCTGGCGCAGCAAGGCGCGGATGTAAACCGCAGCGCCTGTTTCAACAGCACGCTGGCGCTAGTCTGGCCCGATGGCACCTATGCCATTTACGCAGGCCGCGTCGACGGCAGTCTGGTCTGGCCGCCACGCGGGACAAAGGGTTTTGGCTATGACCCGGTGTTCATGCCAGCTGGCAGCACCAAGACGTTCGGCGAGATCGAATGGGAAGAAAAGCAGCTGGTTGACCACCGGGCCAACGCCTTCCGTAAACTGGTTGAGGCAGAATTTTGAGCGCAGAGCAGCCCCTTGCCCTGTATATCCACTGGCCCTTCTGTGTTTCCAAATGCCCCTATTGCGACTTTAACAGCCATGTCCGGGACAATGTTGAACAGGCCGAATGGCGCGGCGCCCTGCTTGCCGATCTGGCACATGAGGCTGCGCTAAGCCCAGGCCGCAAACTGGGTTCGATCTTTTTTGGTGGCGGCACGCCATCGTTGATGCCGCCGGAGACTGCTGCTGCACTGATCGATGCGGCGCAGCGGGCCTGGGGCTTTGTGCCCGACATTGAAATCACGCTGGAGGCGAACCCGTCATCGGTGGAAGCGGCGCGCTTTGCGGATCTTGCAGCGGCGGGGGTTAACCGCGTCTCGCTTGGGCTTCAGGCGCTGGACGATGCGGCACTGGCTCTTCTGGGCCGCGCGCACCGGGTTGGCGAAAGCATGGCGGCGCTCGATACGGCGCAGGCGCATTTTGACCGTGTCAGTATTGACCTGATTTATGCGCGACCCGATCAGTCGCCGGACCAGTGGGACGACGAACTGGCGCGCGCGCTGCGCTTTGGCACAACGCATATGTCGCTCTATCAACTAACCATAGAACCCGGCACGCGCTTTGCGACTGATGTTGCCAAGGGCGCTCTGGTTCCGCTGGATGATGATGCCGCAGCGGACCTGTATCTGATGACGCAGGAGCGGACGGCAGCTGCGGGCCTGCCCGCCTATGAAATCAGCAACCATACAGCGCCAGGACATGAAAGCCGCCACAACCTTAGCTATTGGCGTTACCAGGATTATGCTGGCATTGGTCCGGGCGCGCATGGGCGGCGCGGAGGCATGGCGACGATGCGGCATCGCAAGCCCGAAAATTTCCTTTCCGCCATTGCCCGCAATGGCCATGGGCTGAAAAGCGAGCAGCCGCTTGATCCCGCCACGCAGGCGATGGAGGCGCTGCTGATGGGGCTAAGGCTGCGCGAGGGCATAGACATTGCGGCGCTGGCCGAGCGATTTGCGATGGAGCCTGCCGCGATGCTCGATTGGCAAGCGATCGACAAATTGGCGGCATTGGGTTTTGTCCAGCGGACCGTTAGTGGCGAGCCCGCCGCCCAGGAAGGAGGCAGAGTTGCCATCACCCCGGCTGGCTTTCCGCTGCTCGACGCAATCCTGCCCCAAATCGTGGCGATTGAGCCTGCGCCTGCCACCTGATAGCATTGCGCCATGTCGCTGATCGCCGAGTATCGCAGCTACCTTGCCGATAACCGCCGCCGTTCGGTGCACAGCGTGCGTGCCTATGTGGCAACGGCGGAGCGGCTGAGCGAATTTCTGCGCGACCATTTGGGCGAGGCGATTGACCGGGCGGCATTGGCAAGGCTGAGCGCAGCTGACCTGCGCGCCTTTCTTGCCCACCGTAGAGGGGACGGGCTAACCAACCGCTCGACTGCGCGCGAGCTATCCGCGATCCGCAACTTCCTGGGCTTTGCGCTGGGCGCGGATGCCGCAATCCCGGCACTGAAAGGACCGCGCGTACAAAAAAGCCTGCCGCGCCCGGTCGATCCCGAAGCGGTGCTGGCACTGGCAGGCGACATTGCCGACGGCGCACGCGACAGCTGGGTCGGAGCGCGCGATTGGGCAGTGCTGCTGCTGCTTTATGGCTGCGGCCTCCGGGTCAGCGAGGCGACCGGGCTGAACGGCGATGCCTTGCCGCTGGGCCAGGTGCTGCGGGTGACGGGCAAGCGGGGGAAGGTCCGGCAAGTACCGCTGCTTGCCAATGTGCGCGCGGCGATTGAGGGCTATGTCGCGCTTTGCCCCTATCCCATGGAAAAGGATGCGCCGCTGTTCCGGGGCGCGCGGGGCGGGGCACTGTCGCCAGCACTCATCCGCCGCGCTGTGCAGGGAGCGCGCAGCCGATTGGGCCTGTCCGAAAAAACGACGCCGCACGCGCTGCGCCACAGCTTTGCCACGCATTTGCTGGCAGGTGGCGCGGATTTGCGCAGCTTGCAGGAACTGCTTGGCCATGCCAGCCTGTCCTCCACACAGGTGTATACAGCGGTCGATACGGCCATGCTGCTGGATGAATATGCCAACGCCCATCCGCGCGCGGGGTGAAGCATCAATAGCAAGGCCGGGCGCGGCGAATTGCGGGCGCCAAAAGCCGCAGAATTCTGCGCAAGTTGATAGTGAAATGACAGCTTTCGCCGCGACGCCAAACCATAGGGAGGCGCCCATGGTTGGCGATGTTTGTGTGACCTATGGCACGGTGTTTTAGGGCGTGGTGGAGGATGGGGACAAGGAACCAGAAGAGAGCATTTCGCAGGCCCGTTTAGCTCATAGGGCAGTCAGCAAAGAGTGAGCCACGGATAGGAGGAAATTTCCTACATTACAAGATTGCCGCACGGCGCAAAGACATGACCGCCAAATGCTATGGCGGCGATATTACGCGCAAGAAGAAGTTGTTGGAAATGCAGAAGAAGGAGTTACGGTCGTTACGGTGACAGGTGCGAAAACCCCTAAAACCTCACCCCACCCCCTTATCAATCAAAGCCAGCGCCGCGCCCGCCTCCGGTCTGCTGCGCGTCGGGATCAGCATCCTCCAACCCCAGTTGCAATTTGCAACCATGTCAGTAAGCTTCCTTCAAGCGGCCGGTGAACTGGCCGGAGGAGAGCAGGCATATGGCGGAACTAGACTCGGCTACCGATTTTGACGTCCTTATTGTTGGCGCTGGACTTTCCGGCATTGGCACAGCGGCGCATCTCACCATGCAGTGCCCTGATAAGCGTTATGCCATTATCGAACAGCGGGCCGCTATGGGCGGCACATGGGATTTGTTCCGCTATCCCGGTATCCGATCAGACAGCGACATGCATACGCTGGGCTATCGTTTCAAACCCTGGCTGCACGAAAAGACCATCGCCGATGGCCCGGCAATTTGGGACTATGTCCATGAAACCGCGCAGGAATATGGCATTACCCCGCATATCCGCTTCCGTCACCGTGTGCTGTCTGCCGACTGGTCAAGCGAGAAGGCGCGCTGGACAGTGACGGCGCGGCGGGAAGAGGATGGAGCCGAGGTCGCCTTCACCGCCAATTTCCTGTTCATGGCGGCGGGCTATTATGATTATGACAAGGGCTATCGCCCCGACTTTCCCGGTGAAGCAGATTTTCAGGGCCAGATCGTGCATCCGCAGCATTGGCCGCAGGATTTGGATTATGCGGGCAAGAAAGTGGTCGTCATCGGCTCTGGTGCCACAGCAGTTACGATTGTGCCGGTGATGGCGCGAACGGCAGCGAAAGTCACCATGCTGCAGCGCACGCCGACATGGATGGTCTCGCGCCCGGCCATTGACCCGTTTTCAAAGTTCATCCGGAGATTCCTGCCGGAAAAGCTGGCCTATGCCATCACTCGTTTCCGCAATATCTGGTGGCAGCGCATTGTTTATAACAAGGCGCGCAAAGACCCTGCCTCGGTTGCTGAAAAGCTTTTGGAAATGGCGAAAAAGGAACTGCCGCCGGATATCGATATCGACCGGCATTTTACCCCCCCTTATGGCCCGTGGGAGCAACGGCTGTGCCTGATACCCGACAGCGACATGTACAAGGCCATCAGCGATGGCAGTGCCGAGGTCGTTACGGACCATATCGACCATTTCACTGCAAAGGGCATCCGGCTGAAATCGGGGACGGAGCTGGAGGCGGACATCATTGTCACGGCGACCGGGCTGAACCTTGTCACGCTGGGCAAGACGGCGCTAAGCGTGGATGGCAAGCCAACCCGCAGCGCCGACCATTTCAATTACAAGGGCGTGATGTTCAGCGACATTCCCAATCTGGTCAGCGTCTTTGGCTATATCAACGCCAGCTGGACGCTGAAGACCGATATTGTGGCTGATTATACCTGCCGCCTGCTAAAGGTGATGGACGCAAAGGGCGCGACAATTGCCAACCCGAAACTGGGTGATACCAACATGCCGCGCCTGCCCTTTGTCACTGATTTTTCGTCAGGCTATTTTGCCCGCGCCTTTGACAATCTTCCGGCCAATGGTGACCGCCACCCCTGGCGTGTGTTGCAGGATTATCATGCCGAAAAGAAAATCCTGACGCAGGACCCGGTGGATGATGGCACGCTAGTCTTTTCCAACCCCGAACGCGCCCACGCGGCCAATGATGGCGGCGCGGTGCTGGAGGCAGCGGAATAAGCGGGGTGCTTGCCGGGCGCTGGCCCTAAACGCCCTCCAGCAGGCCTTCCTCCGCAATCCGCCTTTTCCAGAGCGCGGGCGCGCTTTGATGCACATTTTCGCCGGTTGAATCGACTGCTACCGTCACCGGGAAGTCGCTGACCTCAAATTCATAGATCGCTTCCATGCCAAGGTCGGCAAAGCCAACGACTTTGCTGCCCTTGATTGCGCGGGCGACAAGATAGGCGGCGCCGCCAACGGCCATCAGATAGGCGCTTTTGTGCTTGGCAATGGCCTGCGTTGCGGCGGGGCCGCGCTCGGCCTTGCCCACACAGCCCAAAAGCCCCTGTTCCAGCATCATGTCCATGAACTTGTCCATCCGCGTGGCTGTGGTCGGGCCTGCCGGGCCGACAATCTCTTCGCCCACCGGGTCGACCGGGCCCACATAATAGATCATCCGGCCTTTGAAACTGACGGGCAGCTCCTCACCCTTGGCCAGCATGTCGGCAATGCGTTTGTGCGCGGCATCGCGCCCGGTCAGCATCTTGCCATTGAGCAAAAGCCTGTCGCCGGCCTTCCAGCCTGCAACCACCTCTGGCGTCAGCGCGTCGAGATCGACCCGCTTGGCCGCGCTGTCCGGTGCCCATTCAACCTTGGGCCAGTCGTCCAGATTGGGGGTTTCAAGGAACACCGGCCCTTCGCCCGTCAGTGTGAAATGCGCGTGCCGTGTGGCGGCGCAATTGGGAATCATGGCGACAGGCTTGGATGCGGCATGGGTTGGATAATCCAGGATTTTAACATCCAGAATAGTCGACAGTCCGCCCAGCCCCTGCGCCCCGATGCCAAGCGCGTTGACCTTGTCAAAAATCTCGATGCGCAATGCCTCGATATCATTTTCTGGGCCGCGCGCCTTTAGCTGCGCCATGTCGATTGCGCCCATTAGGCTTTCTTTGGCCAGCACCATGGCCTTTTCCGCGGTGCCGCCGATGCCGATGCCCAGCATTCCGGGCGGACACCAGCCCGCCCCCATTTGCGGCAGCATTTCAACGACCCAATCGGCGATATTGTCGGACGGGTTCATCATCTTGAACTTCGTCTTGTTCTCGCTGCCGCCCCCCTTGGCGGCCACGTCAAAGCTCACCTTGTTGCCCGGCACCATTTCCAGATGCACGACGGAGGGGGTGTTGTCGCGGGTATTGACTCGGGTAAAGGCGGGGTCCGCAAGGATGGAGGCGCGCAGCTTGTTTTCAGGGTGAAGATAGGCGCGGCGCACGCCTTCGTCGATCACCTCCTGCAGGCTGCGCGCACTGTCGAGCACGCATTGCTGGCCCCATTTAACGATCACTGTGACAATGCCGGTATCCTGGCAGATCGGCCGATGGCCCTCTGCGCACATCCGGCTGTTGGTCAGGATTTGCGCGATTGCGTCCTTGGCCGCTGGGCCCTGTTCCGCCGCATAGGCATCGCCCAGCGCCCGGATATAATCCATCGGGTGGAAATAGCTGATATATTGCAGGGCGTCAGCGACACTTTCGATGATGTCGCCTTCGGTTATTGCAATGATTTCTTGTTCGCGGATCTTGGTCATGCGACCGCCTTTACGCGCTAAAACGCGGCGATCAAGACCCGGCGGGGTTAAGCAGGAATATCACATAGCCCCTGAAATGCTCGTCAATGGCCAGTGCCGGTGGCGGTGACCATGTCCCGCCCTGCACGAGCCCCAGCTTATAGGGGATGTTGAGCCGATCAAGCTGGCGCAGATAATTCTGATATCTGGGGATGGTCTCGCGCCCCTGATAGGTCTGGATGATAATTTCATCGACGCTTGCCGCCACTGCCTTCAGCCCGGCGGGATCGGCGCGGCTGCTCCAGTCCATCAATCCAGTCACGCCCAATTTGCTGTCGGGCGGAAGCTGGGTGCGCAGGGTTTTCAGGAAGGCGGCATAACCCTCCAGCCCACGTGTTGCCGCGTCAAAATCGATCTGCACGCCGATAACCCGACCGCTAGAGCGGCGCCAGCGGGCCAGATCGCTCTTAATCTGTGGAACGATATCCGTGCCCCAGCGGATCGACTCTACCCGGTAAACCAGCCAGACATCGGCATGTTTTACCCGAGGCGTGCCGCCGCGCAGCCGATGCAGCACGGGCCTGTCACCGCCGCGCACTTCGCCTTCCAATATGTAGATTGTCTTGGCCTTATCGAGCACTGGTTGCGGCTTCACCCCTGCCCAGAGCCAGAAGGCATCATATTGCCCGGCATCGACGCGCGGCTCCTCGCGCGCGCATCCTGCGAACAGCATCATCAGCGCCAAAACAAAACCGCAGCGTTTTGAAACGCCCTTTGGCAGGCTCAGGGCCATGGTGCTTGCTGAAGAGGCAGGCCTACCAATAATATTTCAGCTTCGTTGCCCATGTCGAGGAAGGGTAGCTTTTCTTCAGCTGGTTGAACCAGCCCCTGCGCGTCGCCAATGGCACTTCGACCCCGCCGCAGCTGTTATAGCCCGATGGCGCATAGCAATAGACTGCGCGATACAGTGCATAGGCCTTGGCATTTGCGTCGGCAGCCGGATTGGCAATAATGCCCTTATAGGCCTCAAGCCTGGAAAAGGCTTTGCCGGTAAAAAGACTGGGTGTGCCAGCCAGCTGGTCCTTTGGCGGCGTGATGTCTAGCGAGCCTGGTACATCGGGCCAGCTTGC
This sequence comes from uncultured Sphingorhabdus sp., assembly GCA_964572205.1. Lineage (GTDB taxonomy): Bacteria > Pseudomonadota > Alphaproteobacteria > Sphingomonadales > Sphingomonadaceae > Sphingorhabdus_B. Next base: position 6,535 of record CAZNEO010000011.1, on the reverse strand, counting down.
GCCGCCATCCATGCCGTGCAGGCGGATAAATTCACCAAGGCACAACAGCGAAGGTGCATCCTTTGGCGCACCGGCCAGCGCGGTCGCCAGCGTCTTCAGCGACGGGCAGGTATAGCCGTCCTTTTGTCCCGCCCATTTGAAAATGCCGACATTGCTATAAGTCGGGCTTTCATAGTCATCGGGCGCATGCGGCTTTGTCCCCGCCGGGATCAGCGCAAGGTCATTGGCAAAATCCTTGAACGCGCCACGTGTCAGCCCTTTATAAAGCAGCGCATAGAGGGCAACGTCGCGTTCGCTTTTCGGCGCAGTCTTGTCGGCGGCCTGTTTGCGCAGCAGCGCGGGGCCAGCAGTGAAGCGCAGCAGCCGCTCGCGGATTTCGGGGTCGCTCACCTGCGACCCGCTGGCAAAAACCCGGTCGAGTGCGCCGCTTCGTTCATCGTGCATGGCAAGCGCCAATTCCATCGTGCCGCGCTGGAACGGCTGGTCAGCCGCACCGATCAGCGCCAGCATAGCCTCGCGTGCTTCGGGTGCCTTCAGCGCGTCCAGAGCCAGCGCCCGCAGTGCCATCTGGCTATAGGCAAGATAACCATCGCCGCGCTGCGTATTGGGCAATCCGGCCAGTGCCCGGCCCGGATCATTGCCGACATAAAAATCATGCGCGGCAAGCAAATAGGCAAACAGGGCCTCTTCGCCAGAAAAGCGCGACTTTAACTGTTCGATGTCGCTGCGACGGATTGCACGCAATCCATGTTTTTCTGCAGGGTCATCGCTGTGGCGCATGTCGCGCAGCACCAGCATGGCAAGGATCATCGGATCGGTGGCCATGTCGATTTCCAGCTGCTCACCCAGTTTGACGTCCATTTCCTGCACAATATCGGCAAGCGAGACATTGCTGCCTTGCAGGTTGCCCCGCCGGAAAGCAGCGGCATAGGCGGCAAGAAGTTTGGCATTGTCCCTGGCCAGCCAGTGGACGCGCCGCATCAGGCCCATCGCCGATGCGGCATAGCGTCCTTTGGGATAACTGCGCACATAGACGTCAAACGCCGCCTGCGCCGCTTCCAGAGCGCGCTTGTCCGCCCCCTTGTCAGAGAGATAGCCATAGTCGTCGAAGGCGTTTTCCATCGCCGCATTCAATTCGACCCGGCCCAGCATATAGGTGGATGCTTCCTTGACCCAGCCTGCAGGGCCATTGGACAGGGACAGGAACAGCGTCCGCGCAGCGGCGAAATTGCCATCGTAAAAGGATGCGGCGGCAAGCAGATAATCGGCAAAGCTCTTTCCTGCGCGCGATGTAATCTTGGAAAGCTGCTCAGCGATCACAGGGCGGAACAGCGTGTCGCCGCCGCAATCGACCTGCAGGGCAGCCCGGGCGTTGCTTAATGTCTCCAGCTCCGCACTGGAAATCCCTGCCTTGGCGGCGTGCGACGCGGCAATGGCGCTGTCGAAATCAACCCGGCCGCTGTCATTGCTGATACAGCGGGAACCATAAAAGCTGTGATAATTTTCATCTTCCGGCGGCTTTTGTCCGACGGCAAGCGCAAATGTGCCAAAATCAAATGGTTGCGCCTCACCCCGCCGGTCCATTGCGCCATAGCTGCCTGTATGGCTGACACCGACATCGCCATGGCGGTCGTGCAGCAGCATCAACAGGTTGATACGGGTATCATTGCCCGGCGACAGCAAAGCCATGCCGCTGCAACCGATATAGTCGGTCTGCTTTACCTTCCATTCGGGATAGCATGTGGAATCAGCGCTTGCCTTTGCAGGCGTGGCCAACAGCAGCGGCGCGGCTATTGCCAGTGCCGAAAACATCAAAGGCCGGATCATATTGCCTCCTCAAAACTCCCCTCCCGCCTGCGCGAGAGGGTGGGGGAGGGCCTGAAGTGCACCATGCCTGCCCCGGCTCGTCGAGCCGCCTCTCCCGCAAGCGGTTGGGGTGGTTGCTGTCTATCACGAAAAGCGCCGGATGGAAGCAGGTTCAGGCACGCATCCGGACAAGTCCTTCTTGCGCCACGCTTGCCACCAGCCGCCCGTCGCGCGTGTAAATCGCGCCACGGTTAAAGCCGCGCCCGCGCCCGGTCCATGGGCTGTCGCAGGAGTAGAGCAGCCAATCATCGACGCGAAAATCGCCATGCAGCCAGATTGCATGGTCAAGGCTTGCCGACTGGAAACCGGGGGTCAGCCAGGTAACGCCATGCGCCAGCGTGCATGTTCCCAAAAGCCAGCTGTCACTTTGCCAGGCCAGCATGGCGCGGTGCATTGCGGGATCATCACCGGTGGGTGCGCGTAGGCGGATCCAGATATCCTGCCGCGCTGGTGTGCGCTTGTCGCCGCCGGCCCAGTCGCATGGGTTTACGGGCCTGCTTTCAAAGGGGCGGTCGCGCAGAAAATTGGCGCGCGCCTTTTCCGGTATGTCATTGCCATAGCGTGCGCGCAGGTCCGCCTCGCTCGTCAGGCTTTCAGGCGGGGGCACATCGGGCATCGGGTCCTGATGATGCAACCCTTCCTCTAGCCGCTGGAACGACGCTGCCATGTTCAGGATCGGTTTGTCCTGTTGCAGGGCAATGATGCGCCGCGTTGAAAAACTGCCGCCGTCAAAATCGCGCTCCACGCGGAATGTGATTTCATAATCCTCGCTGCCCGCCCGCATGAAATAGGCATGCAGCGAATGGGCGACGCGCTCTGGCGAGACTGTGTCCTGCGCGGCGGCTAGCGCCTGCGCGATAACTTGCCCGCCGAACACACGCCCGACGCCGCCGGGTTTGCGCTTGCCCAGATACCAGCCGTCGCCAAGGCGTGCTACGGTCAGCAGTTCTTCCAGTTCGGTGACAAGGCTTTGTGCAGTCGAGGTGGTTTCAGTCATGCCGCGGGCGTTAGCAGCGGGGCGCGCGCAATTGCAATGGTCAGAGATTCGTCAATGGGGCTTCCCATTTATCCCCACCCATTTTTTGTCGGGGATAAAAAAATTTCACAATTCATCGCAAAATATCTTGCGCGCCAAAACAGTCCTAGAAAGTCCGCGCGTCGCGGCGCGATAGCCGCTTTGCAGCGCGACGAATGGAATCGCACGAGCGACGAGTCGAGTCCTTAATTAACCATTTACCCTCTTGCGTCTGGAAATGGATGAGGCACTATAGCTAGCGGTTGGCCAATGGGGGCATAACTACAATTTGTGCCTAGTCCCGCAGAAGGTGATTCTGCGGCAGGGGATTTTTTCCCGTCAAACGCACAAAATTATAGCGCCCCATCTGGTCAGATATGCTATGCGGGAGGCTTGTCCCGCGAGTCGAACAAGACAGGAACGTCTGTCTTGCCGGTTTGGTCGAAGGATCGCTGGTCAATGGGGTGACTGCGATCCTGATTGGGGAGCATGGTAAAGCGATGGATTTCAGAGACACTGGCGCTGGTGCCGGGAACAATAATGGCGGCGAAGGCGAAATGACGGACGTGCTTGAAAAGACGGAAACAGATACCCCGACGGTTACAGCAAAGCCCGAAAAGGAAGTGGCAGCAGCCAGCAGCAAGGCATCGGGGGCAAAGGTGGCCGGCGATTCCAAGACCGTTGACGTGCGCCGTTTCGACGTTGTCACGGACACTGCACGCGATGCGCTTTTGACCGAGTTCGGCAAGGAAACCCTGCGCGACCGTTATCTGTTGCCCGGCGAAAATTATCAGGACCTGTTTGCCCGCGTCGCATCAGCCTATGCCGATGATCAGGACCATGCGCAGCGGCTTTATGATTATATCAGCCGTCTGTGGTTCATGCCGGCAACGCCCGTGCTGTCCAATGGCGGCACCGGCCGGGGCCTGCCGATCAGCTGCTATCTCAACAGCGTGGACGACAGCCTTGAGGGCATCGTCAACACCTGGAACGAGAATGTCTGGCTGGCCAGCCGAGGCGGCGGCATTGGCACCTATTGGGGCAGCGTGCGCGGCATTGGCGAACCTGTTGGCCTCAATGGCAAGACCAGCGGGATTATTCCTTTCGTCCGGGTGATGGACAGCCTGACGCTGGCGATTTCGCAAGGTTCGCTGCGTCGCGGCTCGGCGGCCTGCTATCTTGATATCAGCCACCCGGAAATTGAGGAATTCCTTGAAATCCGCAAACCGTCGGGCGATTTCAACCGCAAGGCGCTGAACCTGCACCATGGCGTGCTGTTGTCCGACGAATTTATGGAAGCGGTGCGTAATGGCGAAGAATTCAGCCTTCGTTCGCCCAAGGATGGCAGCATCCGCGGGTCGGTCGACGCGCGCAGCCTGTTCCAGAAATTGGTGGAAACCCGCCTTGCCACCGGCGAACCCTATATCATCTTCAGCGACACCGTGAACAAGTCGATGCCCAAGCACCATCAGGAGCTGGGGCTGAAAGTCTCGACGTCGAACCTGTGCGCCGAAATCACCCTGCCCACGGGCCGTGACCATCTGGGCAGGGATCGCACGGCTGTCTGCTGCCTGTCTTCGCTGAACCTTGAAACCTGGGATCAGTGGAGCACGGACAAGGTCTTTATCGAAGATGTCATGCGGATGCTCGACAATGTGCTGACGGACTTTATCGAGCGTGCGCCCGATGAAATGGCGCGGGCGAAATATTCGGCGGCGCGCGAACGCTCGGTTGGCCTTGGCGTCATGGGTTTCCACAGCTTCCTGCAATCGCGCGGGCTTGGCTTTGAAAGCGCAATGGCGAAATCGTGGAACATGAAAATCTTCCGCCATATTCGCAGCGCGGCCGATCAGGCATCGATGGTGCTGGCATCCGAACGCGGGGCCTGCCCCGATGCGGAGGAACGCGGCGTCATGGAACGGTTCAGCTGCAAAATGGCCATTGCGCCCACCGCGTCGATTTCGATCATTTGCGGCGGCACCAGCGCCTGCATCGAGCCGATTCCGGCGAATATCTACACGCACAAGACGCTGTCGGGCAGCTTCATTGTGAAGAACCCCTATCTTGAAAAACTGTTGCAGGAAAAGGCGAAGGATTCGACCAACATCTGGAACAGCATCCTCGAAAAAGGCGGGTCGGTGCAGCATCTCGATTTCCTCTCTCCAGAGGAAAAGGACACGTACAAGACCAGCTTTGAGATTGACCAGCGCTGGCTGCTCGAACTCGCCGGCGACCGTGCGCCCTATATCGACCAGGCGCAGTCGCTGAACCTGTTCATCCCCGCCGACGTGGAAAAATGGGACCTCCTCATGCTCCACTTCCGCGCATGGGAGCTGGGCATCAAGTCGCTCTATTACCTGCGCTCCAAATCGATCCAGCGCGCTGGCTTTGCCGGCGGGGTGGAGGCGGACAACACCGCCGACGCGCCGAAGATTGAGCTGGCTGCGCAGCAGACCGATTATGAGGAATGCTTGGCCTGTCAGTAAGTGCAAACTCAATTTCCCTCCTCCTTGTGGGGAGGGAGCTATGAAACAAGCTGCGTTGGAGTCCGTTAAATGCCACTTCTAGAAGCCCGTAACAGCTACAAGCCCTTTGAATATCCCTGGGCCTATGACATGTGGAAACGCCAGCAGCAGATCCACTGGCTGCCCGAAGAAGTGCCGCTGGGCGAGGATTGCCGCGACTGGGCGCAGAAGATCAGCGAGCATGAGCGTAACCTGCTGACGCAAATCTTCCGCTTCTTCACACAGGCCGATATCGAGGTGCAGGATTGCTACCACGAAAAATATGGCCGCGTCTTCAAACCGACCGAAGTGAAGATGATGCTGACTGCGTTCAGCAACATGGAAACGGTGCACATCGCCGCCTACTCGCACCTTCTCGACACCATCGGCATGCCCGAAAGCGAATATTCGGCCTTCCTGGAATATGAGGAAATGGCCGCGAAGGTCGATTATATCCACCAGTTCGGCGTCGATAATGACGAAGATATTGCCCGCACCCTCGCCATGTTCGGCGGCTTTACCGAAGGGGTGCAGCTGTTCGCCAGCTTTGCCATGCTGATGAACTTCCCGCGCTTTAACAAGATGAAGGGCATGGGGCAGATTGTCAGCTGGTCGGTGCGCGACGAAAGCCTGCACTGCGAAGGCATTACAAAGCTGTTCCACGCCTTCACCAAGGAACGCGACTGCCTGACCAAGGCGGTGAAGGAAGACATTATCGATTGCTGCCAGAAAGTCGTGCGGCTGGAGGATGCCTTTGTCGATCTGGCATTCGAAATGGGCCCGGTGCCCGGCATGACCGCGAAGGAAATCAAACGCTATATCCGCTACATCGCCGACTGGCGGCTGGGGCAATTGGGCCTGCCTGCAATCTATATGGTGGAGGACCACCCGCTGCCATGGCTCGCGCCGCTGCTGAACGGGGTGGAGCACGCCAACTTCTTCGAAACCCGCGCCACCGAATATGCGAAGGCCGCCACCCGCGGCAACTGGAACGAAGTGTGGGACAGCTTTGACAAGCGCAAGAAGAAGCCTGCCAATGACGGGGCTGAGGCTGACGCGCTGGCGAAGGAAGACGGACCGGATATGTTTGAACAAGCGGGGGTTGCGGCGGAGTAGGCTGGGCGCCACATGGCAATCTACAATCCAGAAG
>CAZNEO010000010.1:0-67245 GCA_964572205.1 uncultured Sphingorhabdus sp. | reverse complement strand
AGTCTAGGTCCTGACCCTAGGGCAGAGTATGCACCTGCAACAGCCCCTTGTTCCAGATGAGCACATCGTCGGCGCTTGCCCCGCCGCGCTTGATCAGGGGGCCATTATAGCCAGCGGCAAACCCCTGTTCGCGGTTTTTCGCGGTATAGGCTTTCAGATCGGCGTCGGTCAGGCCAGCGGCAAAGGGGATAAGCTGCTCCATTTGGGCAAAGGCAACCCGGGCGTGGGGAATGAACTGCTGGAAAAGGCGCTGTCATAGTTAGACGAACTGGTTTGAATTCGGCAGCCGAAGATTAAAATTCTGATTGCGCGTTTGCTCCCAGCCTGTATTTTCCGGCTAAAGTAAAAACAGGGTTTGGGAGAAAGGCGGCAATGAAAAGGGTGGCCTGCGTTCTGTTAGGGCTTTTGCTCTGCCTTTCGAGTTTCAATAGGGTAAGCGCGCAAGAACGGACAGCCGTTAAAGAGGGCTTCGAGCTGGCGCCTAATAGCGGCAAGAAAATTTTACTGTTTCGACCCGCTGTTACGGTGGGTGCTCAATCAACCGGTGGACTTTTTGAACCGAATGCGGATTGGACTGACAAGGCGCGCGCTAACATTGAAGCTGAACTCATGAAACGCCAAGCAACGTTGGGTAACGTCATCATCGTTCCGCCGGAAGCTTATGGCGAACAAGCCCAGCTAGTGGCGGAATATACAACGTTGTTTGGCGCTGTAGCCAACGCGGTCATAAACTATCAATTTTTTGTCGGAAACCGTCTGCCAACCAAAAAACGCGACAATAAGGCTGGTGTGTTCGACTGGTCGCTTGGTCCGGGTGTGGCCGACTTGCCCGGCGCTAAAGACGCTGATTATGCGCTTTTCGTATATAATAAAGATGCTTATGGTTCGACTGGCAGGAAAATTCTGCAGGTTGTGGCGCTGCTTGGTCCCGGCATAGCTATTCAATCAGGCGAACATGTAGGTTCCGCCGGGTTAGTCGATCTCAAGACTGGCGATGTGCTTTGGTTAAATGCTGACGGAGCAATGGGCGGCGATGTGCGCGAGCAAGACGGTGCCCAAAAGAGGGTGGCGCAGCTACTTGAAGAGTTTCCCGGAAGCGAACCGCCCAAGGTTGAGAAATAATGAAAACACTGGTCGCATTTGTCGCGTCGCTAGGATTGGCCGCTTCAGCATCCGCAGCCTCAAAAGCTAAAGTCAAGCCGGCACCGCCGCCGCCGCCCTATGCCGGAGCTTATCAACCCCAAGGCGTCGATGAAGCAGGACTATGGAAGCTGGCCGACGAAAGTGAGCGCGATTTAGCTGATTCCAGACTGGTCATTCGAGATGAAGCTCTAAACAACTTCGTAAGAGGCGTTCTGTGCACGACCGTCGGGAATGATCGATGCAACGCGGTTCGCATTTATATAGTCCGCTACCCAATATTCGGTGCCAGCATGTCGCCAAATGGAATGATGATAGTCAACAGTGGCCTATTGCTAAGAACTCGAACAGAAGCCGAGCTTGGGGCCGTGTTAGGACATGAATTCGGTCATTTTGAAAAACGGCACACATTGCAAAGGTTCAAAGCCGCCCGGAAGGGTTCCGACCTCCTGAGCTGGGCTGCGGTGCTGACGTCCATGGCTGGTACCCAGCAGGCCTATCAAAGTTTTCGGTCGTTGGACGCGGCGGTTTGGGGCGGACTAGCCGACTTTAGCAGGGAGAATGAACGTGAAGCGGACCTGCTTGGTCTCGGCTATCTTAACTCGGGAATCCTGCGCCCCCAAGCCGCTTCGCGCGTATGGCGAAATCTGATCCTGGAGGCAGAAGCTTCAGCTGCCGCGCGCGGTTTGCGGAAGCCCGATTTTGATCGCATTGCGTTTTTGGATACCCATCCCGCTGATGGTGAGCGCGCAGACTACCTTTACGCCCTTGCCGCGCCCGAAGGAGACGGACGGGATGAGGGAGCTGATCGTTATGCTGCCGCGCTTGCTCCTTGGATCATCAAGTTCGTTGACGATCAAGTCGCGCTCAACGATTTTGGAGCGAGTGAGTTTATTATAAACAAAATCGGCGAGAACGGATGGACTGCTGACCTTTGGCGAGCGAGGGGCGATCTATTCAGATTTCGAGGAAATCCCCGCGATCTGATGAATGCTGCAGACTTTTATGGCAAATCAGTCGCCCTAAATGCTGATTTGCCAGAAGCGCAGCGTGGTCTGGGGCTGTCTTTGATCAAAACCAACCGATTTACCGAAGGGCGGATTGCTCTTGAAAAATATCTGCAGCTTAAACCGGAAGCGTCCGATGCTGCCATGATCAAAATGTCACTTAATGCTATTGGGGAAGCCAAATGATCGCACGTATTTGGTTTTTGACATTCTTGTTCGTCGTAGTTTTTGGCTCAGGTGCAGCCGACGCGAACGCTTACCGGGAACAGGGGAAGCTCGCTAAAGTCGGAGACTCAGGCATTACTGTAACTCCGCCGAGAGACTGGAATCGCTTGGATATGAAGCCCGGTAAGTTTGCCGAGATATGGACCCTTGACGGCGAGCAGTTAAACGATGTCACTTTTTTTGGCGGGGTGACCGCCGGTCAGCCCATCGTCAAAGAACGAAACAAAAAGCACAATCCGCTTCCCAAATTCAGGTCGGAGATGTTGCTAGTCGAAATCCCGGAACTACTCGAAGGCACCTATCGCGCCCACAAAGGGATCGGCAGCTTTACGCTTACAAGTTCAGCTCCCCAAAAATTTCTGGATCACGATGGCGTCCTGTTCACCTATCAGTATACGGATAACGACGGGCTGCCACGGAAAGGCGAGGCTCGAGCTGCGATCATTAACAAAAAGCTTTACATGGTTACGTTCGATGCTCCTAGGCTGCATTACTTTGATCGCACGGCCTCCGATTTCAGGGCCTTGGCTGACACAGCGAAATTGACGAAGTAAGGGGCACGCAAGAGTCGTTCTCGAGACGGTTACAAGTGCGTCACTTTAACGGCATTCGGGCGCACAAGAACTGCACGGCAAGCGCAGGAATTTCCCGCTTGCGCAATTTCGCTGTGCAAGCGAAATAGTATCGTACAATGCGGACTGTGGCTCCGCTGGTTATTGGGGAAGATATGGCCCGCTTAGGCAAAGCAATGACGGTTTTCGGTGCGCTGATCGCACTTTGCCTTGTGCCCGCCGCTTCCTTTGCCCAATCGCGCCAATCGCTGACTGCGCCAGATTTTTCTTTTCCGGCGCAAGGGCAGGTGCGCGTTGTGCTTTTCCGGCCGGACGTCTCGGTGGGGGAGCAATCCTCCGGCGGGCTGGAGCAGGCCAATGCAGGCTGGACGGAGCAGGCGCGCGCGGAACTGACCAAAGCCTTGGGCAAGGCGCAGGCGGCCCGTAATATTGAATTGAAACTGATGCCCGAACTGGAAGGCGACGATGCGCGCGTGATGTCGGATTATCGCAAGCTGTTCAAAACCGTTGCGGACAGCGTTATCCGGCACCGGCTGTTCCCACTGGAGCCATTGCCGACAAAAAGGGATAAATTCGACTGGACGCTTGGCCCCGGAATAGCGCGGCTGGGTGCACTGGGTGATGCCGATTTTGGCCTGTTTTTCTATACGCTGGACAGTTATGAATCGGGCAGCAAACGGCTGGTCCGATTGATGACGACGCCGACCGAAAAAAGCCAGCCCGTCGAAATCAATATGGGCTATGCGGGGCTTGTGGACCTGCGCACGGGCGATTTGGTCTGGATCAATGTGGATGTCAAAATGGCGGGTGATGTGCGCACGCCGGAGGGCGCTGCATTACGGATTTCCGAATTGCTCGACGGTTTCCCGGTTCGTGCGCAATTGCCCGCTGCTCCGGTGAAGAAATGAGGGCCGCGCTGCGCTCTGCGTTGCTGCTGCCAGCTCTGCTTGCCGCTACACCGGCGCTGGCCCATTCTACGCCGGATTACGGCCCGCGCGACGAAACCGAACGCGGGCTTTGGCAACAAATGGACGAATATGAACGCGATCTCAAAACATCGTCGTTCATCATGACTGACCCCGCACTCAATGCTTATGTAAAAGGCGTGCTGTGCAAGACAGTCGGCGCTGATCGCTGTGGCTCAACGCGGATCTACATCATGCGTACGCCCTATTATAACGCGATGATGGCCCCCAATGGCATGATGGTGGTGTGGAGCGGTCTGTTGCTGCGCACGCGCAACGAGGCGGAACTGGCCACGGTGCTGGGCCATGAATTTGCCCATTTTGAAAAGCGGCATTCGATTCAGCTCTATCATAATATCAAGTCGAAAACCGATGCGATGACATGGATACGCGCGCTTCCCGGCGGGTTCCTCGCGCAATATAGCCTGATGGGGTCTGTCCTGTCCTTTAACCGCGAAATGGAACGGCAGGCCGATCTGGTTGCGCTGGATGACCTTGCACGGGCTGGATATGACCCGATTGCGGCATCGGAAATATGGGAACAGCTCCGAGCCGAAATGGACGCAACGGCGGAAGGCCGCCGAATGCGCAAGGCCATGGACCAAATGGGCGATTTTTTCAGCTCGCATCCCAACAGCAAAGAGCGGATGGAATATCTGCGCGCTGCCGCCAAGGGTAAAAGAGCGACCGGACAGACCAAGGGCGTTGAGCGTTATCGCAATGCGCTTGCTCCCTGGTGGCCGATGCTGATCGATGACCAGATCAAGCTTAACCAGTTTGAGGCGACCGAATTTCTGTTGAACAGCATGGCACGAGGCAAGTGGACCGCTGATCTGCTTTATGCCCGCGGCGAGCTGTATCGCGCCCGGGCGAAGGACGGGGATTTTGTAAAGGCTGCCGGATTTTATCGTCAGGCCATTGCCGAAGACGGTGCGCTTGCCGAAAGCTGGCGGGGATTGGGCATGGCGCTGATGCGTTCAGGGGCAAATGATGAGGGCAAAAAGGCATTGAAATCCTATCTGGAAAAGCGTCCCGACGCGGATGACCATGGGATCATTGCTTTGATGGCAGGTGGCCAATGAAATATGGGTTGCACATTGCATTGGCTGGCGCACTGGTTTTGAGCGCAGCGATGCCCGCTTGGGCGAGATGGGCGGAGATGCAGTCCGACGCGCCTGTGGCTGTGGCCAAGGGGACAATGATGGTTACGCCCACGGTTGACTGGAACCGGTCGTCGATGCGCCCATCCCGGCGCAGCGAGGCATGGACGCGTGATGGCGTAAACCTGAATGAATTGACCTTTTTTGGCGCGATTGCCGATGGCGAATCGATCCTGCGGCAAGGTTGGATGGTGTCTGAAAAGCTGCCCCGGTTCAAATCCGACATGCTGCTGACGGACATTGCCGAGCTGTTTGAAAAAACCAACCGGATTGTCCTGCAATCTCCGGTCTTCAAAATGGGAAAGGTGGAACCGGCGCGGCTTGGTTCGCATGATGGCGTGCGTTTCAGCTATAGCTATGCTGCGCAGGCGGAGGATATTGAGCGCAAGGGCGAAGCGGTTGCTGCCATCGTCGAAGGCAGGCTGTATATGGTCAATTATGTCGCGCCGTCGCTGCATTATTTCGACGCCGGGATCGGCGATGTGCGCACAATGATCGAAGGGATTGAGATTAAGCCACCCAAGCCTGTCGATCCCAACGCACCCAAGAAGAAGAAAAAGCGCAAGCCGACCTATTTTGATGTGATGCTGGAAAGCAAGAAATAGGCGGGGGCCAGCCCTTGGCTCAACTGCCAAACGGCAGGCCGCTTCGCCTCTTGCCCTTGTTCCCCTTTGCCGTTAGAGGCTCCCGACCGCACGGCCTGACCGGATGGCGGCGCGGGCGTGGCGAAATTGGTAGACGCACCAGATTTAGGTTCTGGCATCGCAAGATGTGGGGGTTCGAGTCCCTTCGCCCGCACCAGCTGCTCCCGGTCATTCGAAATTCCCCTGGTTCGCCAGACGCATGTAAATAGGATTAGAAGTTCAAGACGATGCAAGCGCAAGAAACCCAGAATGAAGGCCTGAAGCGGGCCTATCGCATGACCGTTACCGTTGCCGATATTGAGGCGCGGATTGACGCTGAAGTCAAAAAGATCGCGCCGCAGGTTCGGATGCCCGGTTTCCGTCCCGGAAAGGTTCCGGCGAATCTGGTGAAGAAAATGCACCGCGATGCGTTGATGCAGGATGCGCTCAACAGCTCCATTCAGGACGGCGTGCAAAAAACCATCACGGAAAACAAGCTGCGCCCGGCAACGCAACCGCATGTTCATCTCGATCATGACTATGCGCCCGGCAAGGATGCCGTCGTTGATTTCCATTTTGAAGTTTTGCCCGCTATCCCCGCGGTAAATATTGACGATCTGGCGCTGGAACGCCTTTTGGTTGATGTCGAAGGCAGCGAAGTCGACGCAGCGCTTGAAAAACTGGTCGCAGGGCAAAAGCGGTTTGAGGCTGCTGCCAAAAGCTACAAGGCCGCAACGGGCGATCAGGTTGTCATCGACTTTGAAGGCAAGGTGGACGGCGTCCCCTTTGACGGCGGCAAAGGCGAAGGCATGGCCGTTGAAATCGGTTCAGGCCAGTTGATTCCCGGTTTTGAGGATCAGCTGATCGGCGTGAAAGCCAATGATGCAAAGGTGCTGAACGTCACATTCCCCGAAGATTATGGTTCCAAGGAACTTGCTGGTAAGGCAGCGACTTTTGACATTGTCGTCGCAGAAGTCCGGAAGCCTGCGGATGCGAAGCTTGATGACGACATGGCCAAAAGCTTTGGCCTTGAAAGCCTCGACAAGTTGAAAGAGATCATGAAGGTGCAGGTGGAGCAGGAACTGAACGGCCTGACCCGTACCTATATGAAGCGCCAGTTGCTGGATCAGCTTGCGGCATCGCATGACTTTGAAGTGCCGCCTGCGATGGTGGATGCCGAATTTGAACAGATTTGGACTCAGCTGGAACAGGAAGTTGCGCGCGAGGCTGATCCTGAAGCGGCGCGCGCCGAAATGGAAGCAGAGCGCGAGGATTACCGCGACATAGCGGTCCGCCGTGTGCGCCTTGGCCTGTTATTGTCCGAGATCGGTCAGGCCAATGGCGTGGAGGTATCGGCGCAGGAAATGAACATGCTGGTGCAGCAGGCTGCGCAGCAATATCGCGCAGAAGATCGCCAGCGCTTCGTTCAGTATCTGCAGGAAAACCCGATGGCGGCGGCCCAGCTGCGCGCGCCCCTGTTTGAGGACAAGGTGGTTGATTTCCTCTTTGACAAGGCGAAAGTGACCGAAAAGACCGTCACGCGTGCCGAACTGGAAGCGGCGATCGAAGCAGAACCCGACGCAAAGCCTGCGAAGAAGGCTCCCGCCAAAAAGGCAGCCGCCAAGAAGGAAGCGGCCCCGGAAGCGGAAGAAAAGCCCGCGAAAAAGGCCGCCGCCAAAAAGGCTGACGCTCCGAAGGCAGAGGACGAAAAGCCGGCCAAAAAGGCTCCGGCGAAAAAAGCAGCCGCAAAAAAATGATCGCTTCATTGGCGTAGTAAAAAGGCCCCGCAGGACGGGGCCTTTTTTGTGTGTTCCGCGCTAGGGGGATTGCGGGGCTGACTTTAGCTCGCAGGCTTTACGAATTTCAGCGTCATCCGGTCGGACTCGCCAATTGCTTCATATTTGGCCCGGTCGGTATCACCGCCGCGCAAATTGGGTTTCAGCGACCACACGCCAAAGGGATGATCGCGTGTGTCTTTTGCATTGGCGTTTATTTCGCTGCGACCGGCAAGTTGAAATCCCGCCGCAGTCGCTAGCGCGATCACATCGCTTTCCTTGATATAGCCGTTATTTTCATAACCCCATTGGTCCTGCTTTTCCGGATAGGGCAGGTTTTCCGGCCAGCGATGTTGCTCAATGGCCAGCACACCTCCGGGTTTCAGCGCGTCAAAATAGCTTTTCATCGCTTGCGGTGCGATCTTGTTGCCAATCAGTCCATGCAAGTGCCGCATCACAAGAATGAGGTCAGCGCTGCCATCTGTGCCAAGCTTGGCGGACTGCGATGGCGCATAGTTGATAATCTCTACCCGGTCGAAAGCAGCAGGCGTTTCTGCAAAACGGGTAAGCGTTGCGCCAAGTCCACGACGGCCGCCGCCATTTAAATTGGTTCCCATGGCAACCTGGAGCTTGCCTTTTTCGCGCAACACCGGCGCCAAAATGTCTGTCCACCAACCGCCGCCGGGCGAAACCTCAATGACGGTCATGTCGCTGCGCAGCCCAAAAAAGGCCAGCGTTTCGGCAGGGTTGCGAAAGACGTCGCGGGCCTTCTCTTCTTTGCTTCGCAGGTCGCTTGCCAAAGCGATTTCGACCAGTGCCTTGGTAACAGGTTCCATCGTTGCGGCGGATTGTGTGTCCGCTGCCTGTGCCGGCATGGCGAGCGGCAAAGTGCAAAGCCCGGCGATCGCAAGGCCGGATAACAATAATGATCGCATCAGAATTCTCCTCATCATGCAGGCGGCCCCACTCCTGCCTTTGCAAATAGAGATTGCGCGCGTGCGCTCCACTACAGCCAAAACACCGTGCCGATTTGCCCCTTTGACCGGTCAGTCACTGCATCTTAATCCTTTTCCGGCTTGAAAAGCAGCGCGGTGAAGCCGATGTAGCGTGTCGACACCGCAAGATTTTTCCCAAGGGGCCTAATTTATGTACGATCCAGAACTCCTCACCAAAGCCATTGCCGTGGGGATGACAGTGCCGCGCGACCAAAGCTTTTTCGATATTTTTTCCGCGCTGCTGCAAGAACGGATCATCTTCATCACCGGCGAGGTGGAGGACCATATGGCTGCAACTGTCTCAGCGCAGTTGCTCTATCTCGAATCCAGCAATCCGAAACGCGATATCTGGATGTATATCAATTCGCCCGGCGGGGTTGTGACGGCTGGCATGGCGATTCACGATACCATGCGCTACATCCGGCCCAAGGTGGGAACCGTGTGTATTGGGCAGGCTGCATCGATGGGCAGCTTTCTGCTTGCTGCAGGCGAGCCGGGGATGCGCGTTGCTCTGGCCAATGCCCGCATCATGGTGCACCAGCCGTCGGGCGGCGCGCGCGGCATGGCATCGGACATCGAAATCCAGGCCAAAGAGATTTTGCGCATCCGCAAACGGATGAACGATCTTTATGCGAAATATACGGGCAAGCCGCTGAAAGATATTGAAAAGGCGATGGACCGCGACACTTTCCTTGAGGCGGAAGAGGCAAAGGCTTTTGGCCTTGTTGACGAAGTGTTTGATCAGCGACCGGTCAATCCTGACGACAGCTAAGGCAGCCCATTACAGCGATATCGGGCACGCTCCGCGGCGATTTTTTGGCCGCGATGCTATGTCGGTTCAATGTGTCCTTAACGCCCTTGCCTATTTATGGCAGAGCTTTAGGATGCGACGGCCTGATCGCATTTGAGAAGAAACCCGCAAGGGAACAGGATTTTTATGACGAAGCTCTCCGGCTCGGACACCAAAAGCACTCTTTACTGCTCGTTTTGCGGCAAATCCCAGCATGAGGTGCGCAAGCTGATCGCTGGCCCCACTGTATTTATCTGCGACGAATGCGTTGATCTTTGCAACGACATCATCCGTGAGGAGACAAAGGGTGCGCTAAACACACGCAAGGATGGCGAGGTGCCCAGCCCGCAAGAAATTTGCGATGTCCTTGATGATTATGTGATTGGCCAGTTTCAGGCGAAGCGTGTGCTTTCGGTCGCGGTGCACAACCATTATAAGCGGCTGAACCATGCGCAGAAAAACAATGATGTAGAGCTTGCGAAGTCGAACATATTGCTTGTTGGGCCGACCGGCTGCGGCAAAACATTGCTCGCGCAAACGCTTGCCAAAACCTTTGATGTGCCTTTCACCATGGCTGATGCGACCACGCTGACCGAGGCAGGCTATGTTGGCGAGGATGTGGAGAATATCATCCTGAAGCTGTTGCAGGCGTCTGACTATAATGTCGAACGGGCGCAGCGCGGCATCGTCTATATCGACGAAATCGACAAGATCAGCCGGAAGGCAGAAAATCCCTCGATCACGCGCGACGTATCGGGGGAGGGCGTGCAGCAGGCATTGCTGAAGCTAATGGAAGGCACAACGGCTTCGGTGCCGCCGCAGGGCGGGCGCAAGCATCCGCAGCAGGAATTCCTGCAAGTTGATACCACAAACATATTGTTCATTTGCGGCGGTGCTTTTGCCGGTTTGGAAAGGATTATTTCCAACCGGTTGGCGGGCAAATCCATTGGCTTTGGCGCCAATGTGGCTGATCCTGATGAGCGCCGCACAGGCGAGATATTGAAGCAATGCGAGCCGGAAGACTTGCTGAAATATGGCCTGATCCCTGAATTTGTCGGGCGTCTGCCGGTGACGGCAACGCTGGAAGATCTCGATATTGCAGCGCTGGTCAAGATTCTGGCTGAACCCAAAAACGCCCTGGTCAAACAGTATCGCAAGCTGTTCGAGATGGAGAATGTCGGCCTTACCTTCACTGACGACGCTCTGGAGGCTGTTGCCAAAAAGGCGATTGAGCGCAAAACCGGCGCGCGCGGCCTGCGCTCCATCCTTGAGGCGATCCTGCTCGATACGATGTTTGAGCTGCCGACGATGGACGATGTTTCCGAAGTCGTGATCGACAAGGATGTTATTGAAGGCCGCAAGGATCCGGTGCGCGTTTTCGAAACCAAAATGGCAAAAGAGGACGCCGCCTGACCGCGGAATCGGCGGCAATTGTTGCATTGCAGCAACAGTATTGAAAAATCGCACCGTAGCATCGCCGTCCGTCAGGCCAGTCTGGAATAAAAATATTGTTTTCCAGTAACTTGCGCTTTGCTCGGAACGTATAGCTGACATCATTGTCATTGATTTGCCACATAGGTTGCGCAATGCGCGCAGCATCGAGGCAAAGCAACGAGCGCGTCTGCGTCCGATTCGCCGTATAAAACGGACGGGAAGGCAAATCTTCCTGCATTCAAAATAGGGGTTAAGCATGCAAATCCGGTATTTTCTTGCGGCAGGTGTAGCCGCCCTTTCCATCGCCAGCATCACCGCAGCGCCTGCCTATGCGCAGGAAACGACTTCTTCGATCCGCGGTAGTGTTGAAGGGCCGGCAGGGCCAGTTGGCGGAGCAACCGTCACCATCGTTCACGAACCTTCGGGCACAACAGCAACAACCACGACCGGCGCAGACGGCAGTTTCTCGGCAAATGGTTTGCGCGTGGGCGGGCCGTTCACGGTTACCATTGACGCCGAGGGTTTTGAACAGGCGCAGGTCACAGATCTCAGCCTGACTGCTGGCCAGGCTTTCCGTTTGCCGATCATGGTGCAGGAACAGCAGGGCATCATCGTTACTGCGGCGTCGATCCGTGGTGCGCTCGACACAAGCAATGGTCCGATCACGGCGCTGGGCCGCGAAGAGATTGACGGCGCTGCGTCGATTAACCGCGACATCCGCGACCTTGCCCGCCGTGACCCGCTGGTTACGATGGACCTATCCAACGCCCGCACCATCGAAATCGCCGGTAACAACGGCCGTTTGAACCGCTTCTCGGTCGATGGCGTGCAATTTTCCGACGACTTTGGTTTGAACAACGGCGGCTTGCCGACTTCGCGTGGCCCTGTGCCTTACGACGCTATTGAGCAATTCTCGGTAAAAGTCGCTCCTTTCGACATCACCGAAGGCGATTTTCAGGGCGGCGCGATCAACGTGGTGCTGCGTTCGGGCGGCAACAAGTTCCGTGGCGGCGCCTTTTTCACCTACACCGACGACAGCCTGACCGGGGACTCGTCACGCGGTCGCAACGTCAATCTGAATTTCGATTCGAAACAATATGGCGGCTGGCTGAGTGGCCCGATCATCCGCGACAAGCTGTTCTTCATGCTGGCTTATGAACGGACTGAAGAATCCGATCCGTTCGATGACGGTTTCGGTGCCGGCTTTGCCAACCAGGTCCCCGGCCTGACGCAGGCGGTGATCGATCAGGTTTCGTCAATCGCCCAGACCGTCTATGGTTATGACACGCTGGGCCTTTCGCCCAATGCGGTCGAGAAGGACGAGAAGCTGATCGCCAAGCTCGACTGGAACGTCACTGACGACCATCGCGCCGCGCTGACCTATATCCGCAACAAGGGTAACCAGCAATTCCAGCAGAATACATTCCTGACCGCGCCTTTCGCACTGGGCTTCCAGTCAAACGGTTATGAGCTGCTGGAAGAAGTCAACACCGGCATTTTCGAGCTGAACTCAACCTGGTCGGACAATTTCTCGACGCAGTTCCGTGCATCCTATCGCGACTATAACCGCGACCAGACCCCGTTTGGTGGCCGTGAATTCGGTCAGTTTGAGGTTTGCACCGATGCGACCACAGTGCTGCCCACAGGCCCGCTCAACCCGTCGCTGACCAGCTGCAACGGCACACGTTTGTTCTTTGGCCCTGACGTCAGCCGCCAGTCGAACGATCTGAATACCTCGAACACTTCAATCGATTTCACCGCAAAGCTTGATGCCGGCGACCATGCGATCCGCTTCATGCTTGGTTTCACTGATGTCGATACCTTCAACCTGTTCCTTCAGCGGTCGCTCGGCGATACCTATTTCGACTCAATCGCTGACTTCCAGAACCGCCGGGCAAGCCGCCTGCGTTTCGCGAATGCAGTTCCCAGCCTTGATCCGAATAATGCTGCCGCCAGCTTTGGTACGCAAAACTGGACTTTCGGCGTTCAGGATGACTGGCAAGTCACTGATAATCTGACGATGACCTATGGTTTGCGTTATGATTTGTTCAACAATGACGTGCGTCCCCCGCTGAACCCGAACTTCACGGCACGCTATGGCTATTCAAACCGCAGCACCTTCTCGGGACGCGGCGTGTTCCAGCCTCGCTGGGGCTTCAATTGGGAAGCCACGGATCGTCTGAACATCCGCGGCGGCGTCGGCATCTTTGCCGGCGGCACCCCCGATGTGTTCCTGTCGAACAGCTTTTCCAACACGGGGCAGCTGACCAACGCGCTCGACATCCAGCGCAATACGACGGCCAATGGCTGCAACGTCGTTGCCGCCAACGCCGCGCAGATTTGCAGTGACGCACTGATCAACGTCGATGGCCGTACCATTGACCCCAGCGTTGCTGCATTCCTCACCACCAACGTCGCATCGCTGGCCGCTGCGCCGACCGATGCACTTGTCCCTGACTTGCGTCTTGCGCGCAAGATCAAGGCATCGCTGCAGGCTGACTATGAAGCCGATCTGGGTCCGCTCGGCGATGGTTGGTTGTTTGGTGCGCAGTTCCTGTATGACAAGAACATCTGGGGCTATCAGTGGACCGATATCCGTTCGGCCCCCAATGGCACTTTGCCCGATGGCCGCACGCGCTATGGTCCCTTTGGTGGCGTAGCCACGACCAACCGCGACCTTTTGCTGACCAACAGCACAAAGGGTCGGGCTTGGTTCGCAACAGCGCGCTTTGCCAAGGAATTTGGCGACCTGTCAATCGACGGCAGCTACACGCGGTCGAACGTCAAAGATGTTGCGGCGCTGACCTCTTCAACCGCTGCGTCGAACTATGCTCAGAACGCGTTCTCGGACCCGAATTTCTCGGCATATGGTCGGTCGATTTACGAATATACTGACCAGTGGAAATTCGGCATCGATTACAAGCATGCTTTCTTTGGCGAGAATGAAACGCGGCTTAGCTTGTTCGGTGAATATCGATCGGGCCGTCCGTATAGCGTAACGTTGCTTGATAACTCGGGCGGTCGTGGGACGACCTTCGGCACAGTTGGCAACCTTGGCAACATGCTGGCCTATATCCCCACCGTAGGCGATACCCGCGTCAGCTTTGACAGTGCAGCAAGCGAAGCCGCGTTTAACACGCTGGTCGACACGCTGGGTCTTGGCAAATATCGCGGCCGGATCTTGCCGAAAAATTCGCAGACCTCGCCTGACTTTTTCAAGGTTGATGTTCGTGTAAGCCAAGAGCTGCCTGCACTGTTCGGTAGCAAGCTGGAATTGTTCGCTGACATTGAGAATGTGCTGAACCTGATCGATAGCGATTGGGGTGCGCTGCGTCAGGTGCAGTTCCCCTATAATGCCGCGATTGCACGCGTGACATGCCTGACGGCTCCGACCCCGACTGGCACAGCGGGCACGAGCGCAACGCTGACACAGAATTGCGCACAATATCGGTACAGCAACATATTGGCGCCGAACGAGGTGTTGCAGACGCGCGTGTCGCTTTACGGCGTCCGCGTAGGTGTCCGTTTGAAGTTCTGATAACTTATCAGCCTTCGGGCAACCTTTGAATTAGGGCGGCGGCCGTTGGGCTTGCCGCCCTTCTCATTTGTAGATGCAAGCATCCAAACCGTCGCGTTTCACTATGCCGATGCGCGCCGCGATGCTGTTGCCATAGCGGCGGGTGAAGCCACCTGCGCCAAGCACTTCGCGCTTTTTGGGGAGCGGAAGGATTGCGGCGATACGTGCCGCCTCAATCCGGGTCAGCTTTGCCGCGCTTTTGCGGAAATAGCGCCGGGCGCCTGCCTCTGCACCATAAGTGCCAATGCCGGTTTCGGCGACATTCAGGTAAACCTCCATGATCCTGCGCTTTCCCCAGAATGTTTCGATCAGGAAAGTGAACCATGCTTCGGGCGGTTTACGCAGATAGCGAGTCCAGCCGCTACCCTGCCAAAGGAATACATTTTTCGCGGTCTGCTGGCTGATGGTCGATCCGCCGCGCATCCGGCCGCCTGCCTTTGTGCGTTTCAGCGCGTCTTCGATGGCTTCAGTGTCAAAGCCGCTGTGCTGGCAGAATTTGCTGTCTTCGGCGGCAATGACGGCGCGAATCATATTGGGGGACATGTTACCGAGCGGTTCCCAATCGCGGGTGGCACCATTGCTATCGAACAGCATCGTGGCGGTAATCGGCACGGGGACAAAGCGGAACAGGATAACCAGCGCCAGACTGACGCCAACGAACCAAAGGCCGATTTTTACGAGGAAAGCGAGGAAACGGGCGGCGGCGGAGCGTTTCGGTGCGGTCATGCCTGTTGGCTAACCCACCCGACGCCCGCCGTCACCCATTTTGTAAACTCAATGCGCCAGTAACAGCCGCTTTTCCCCTGCAATCCGCATCATTGCTTTTTGTAGTTTTTCAAAAGCGCGCACCTCAATCTGGCGCACACGTTCGCGGCTGACATTATAATGTTGGCTCAACTCTTCGAGCGTCTTCGGCTCGTCGATCAGGCGGCGCTCCGTCAGGATGTGCTTCTCACGCTCATTCAGGCCATTCAGCGCCTCTGACAGCATGGCGTGACGCAGATCGGCTTCTTGCGCCTCGGCGACTCGCTCATCCTGCAACGGCTCATCATCGACCAGCCAATCCTGCCACTGCCCATCGCCATCCTCACGCATGGAAATGTTCAGCGAGGTATCCCCGCCCATCGCCATGCGGCGGTTCATTTCCATAACTTCTGACTTTGACACGCCAAGATCAGTGGAGATTTTTTCCAGATGCTCTTCGCTAAGATCGCCGTCTTCAAACGCCTGCAAATTGCTTTTCATCCGGCGAAGGTTGAAAAACAGCTTTTTCTGCGCGGCTGTCGTGCCGATTTTGACCAGACTCCAGCTGCGCAGTATAAACTCCTGCATCGATGCCTTGATCCACCACATTGCATAGGTTGCCAGGCGGAAACCGCGGTCGGGATCGAATTTCTTTACGCCCTGCATCAAGCCGATATTGCCCTCGGAAATCAGCTCGCTCACCGGCAGGCCATAGCCACGATAGCCCATTGCAATCTTGGCAACGAGGCGCAGGTGCGAGGATACCAGCTGCGCGGCAGCCTGCGGGTCTTCATATTCCTGATAGCGCTTGGCGAGCATATATTCCTGCTCTGGCTTCAGGATCGGATATTTGCGGATTTCGCTCAAATAGCGATTGAGGCTGGCGTCCCCCCCAAGGGCAGGGATCGTTGCCGGAACATTTTTCGTCTCTGACATCTCATTTCCTCTTTTTGTCCACTTCGGGGCCTCATCAAGCACCCCTTGGTCGGACGGTTGCAGTGAAAATCTATAGCCGTAAGGACGTTAGCAGTTCCTGAATATCATCAGGCAGGCTGCTATCGAAACCCAGCTTTTCACCGGTAATTGGATGGATAAACCCCAATGTCGCGGCGTGCAAGGCTTGGCGCGGGAAATAGGACTGATTTGGTCCAAATAAAAATGCTTTTTGTCGATTATTATAAACGGAATCGCCGATCAGCGGATGGCCGACATGCGCCATATGCACGCGCACCTGATGCGTCCGACCCGTTTCCAGCCTGCACTCCACCAACGCCGCCTTGTGCAGCGATTCGATCATCCTGAAATGGGTGACGGCATGTTTGCCCTTCGGCTCTGGCAGTACCGCCATTTTCTTGCGGTCTGTAGGATGGCGACCAATTTGCGTGCGGATAATGCCCGCCGGTGGCGCAGGCTGGCCAGTGACGATCGCCAGATAACGGCGTTCAATGTCATGGGCCGCAAACAGCTTTGCCAGACCTTCATGAGCCTTATCGCTTTTGGCAACCACCAACAGGCCGGATGTGTCGCGGTCGATACGGTGGATGATCCCCGGCCTCTCCACGCCCCCGATACCTGATAACTGCCCCCTGCAATGGTGGAGCAGTGCGTTGACCAACGTGCCGTCTGCATGGCCCGCAGCAGGATGAACAACCAGCCCGGCCGGTTTGTCCACAATGACAAGATGTTCATCTTCAAAAATAATGTTGATGGCAATTGCCTGTGGTTGCGCCGCAGCGGGGCGCGGGGCAGGGACAGACAAAGTGAAGGTGCGCCCGGCAAAACGGGTGGAGGCTGGATCGCTGACCGGCTTCCCCTCGATCCGTAGCGCCGCTTCGGCGATCAATGCCTGTATTCGGGCCCGGGAAAATTCGGGCAGCGCAGCGGCAAGCGCCCGGTCGAGCCGCCCTTCGCCTAGCGTGCCTTGATGCGTGACTTTTTCCCCCGCCATGGTCCGCAGATGGGGGCGGGATGCAACATTATCAAGGCGCGCCCGACCGAAAGGCAGGGCTTGTCATGTCCGCCTGCGATGAAGCGTTTTAATCATCATTCTCGGGAAATTGGCCGGGGCTGGCAAAGACATAGGCCTTTGATATCTCAAAACCATGGCCGGCGCGCAGGAATGCCGCAAGCTGCTTTTGCCGCAACTCCGGCGGTGCTTCCTGCGGTGCATAGGGACCGATGCGTTTGCGGCGGGCAAGTCGGTCAGCTGCGGCCCAGCGTGCATCTGCGCTCTCTTCGTGCGCAGCGAAGGCATCCTCCGCCTCGATCCCTTTTGCGCGCAGATCTTCCTGCACCCGGCGCAGGCCAAATCCCCTTTGCGTCAGCGTGCGGGCCCGCGATGCGGCAAAGGCGGCATCATCAATATAACCCAGCCGCGAAAACTCCTCAACAAGTGCAGCGACATCCGCGGGCGCGCTTTCGGCTTTCCAGCCGCGTTCCCGTATTTTCCGGTTCAGATAGGCCGCGAGCCGGGCCCTGCTCGTGGCATAGCGGCCAACATAATGCAGCGCCATATCCCGCAATTTCGCGGCTTCCAGCGGTTGGGGTGGGCGTTTAGGATTTGCAGAGCGCGGCACGCCGCATTTGTGCCATAGTCGGGTCGAAATTTGAACGCCAAAGCAGCGCTAGGATTAACGCTGACATAAAAATATCACAGGATCGCACATGACCGAATTGACGCCGACGCCGACCATTGATTCCCTGCCGCGTCGCTATTCAGATTTCGCCACGTTGGGCGAGGCGCTCGACTATGCAGCGACGGGTGTCAGAGGCCTGAATTTTCACGATATGCGCGGCAGCCTGGCCCGGGCTTATCCCTTCGCTGAATTGCGCCGCGACGCGCTTGAAATGGCCTATCGGTTGATCAGCCATGGCGTCAAACCACAGGACAGGATCGCCCTGATCGCGGAAACCGGCCCTGATTTTGCGGCGCTGTTTTTCGGCTGCGTCTATGCAGGCGCGTGGCCGGTGCCGCTGCCGCTGCCGACCAGCTTTGGGGGCAAGGAAAGCTATATCGACCAGATTGCCGTCCAGTTGAAAAGCTGTGATCCCAAAATTCTATTCTATCCGGTTGAATTGGCCGAAACGGCGGGCGAGGCAGCGCGGCAAAACGGTGTTGAGGGGCTGGATTGGCAAGGCTTTTCCGATCGTATCGCGCTCAAAACCGATCTGCCACAGGCGCGCACCGATGAGATTTGCTATCTGCAATATTCTAGCGGCTCGACCCGGTTTCCGCATGGCGTTGCGGTAACGCACCATGCGCTGCTCAACAATTTGTCGGCGCATTCGCATGGGATGGAGGTGCAGGACAGCGACCGGTGCGTCTCATGGCTGCCTTGGTATCATGACATGGGGCTGGTCGGCTGCTTTCTGTCGGTCGTCGCCAATCAGGTTTCCACCGATTATATGAAGACCGAAGATTTTGCCCGCCGTCCGCTTGCCTGGCTTGACATTATCAGCCGTGCAGACGGCACGGTGATCAGTTATTCGCCAACCTTTGGTTATGATATTTGCGCCCGCCGTATTTCGAGCCAGAGCCATGTTTCCGAGCGGTTCAAACTTGGCCATTGGCGGCTTGCCGGAAATGGCGCGGACATGATCCGCCCCGATGTGATGCAGGCCTTTGTCGATGCTTTTGGTGATGCAGGGTTCAAGGCGAGCGCCTTCCTGCCAAGCTATGGTCTTGCCGAGGCGACCCTTGCCGTGTCGATCATGCCTCCGGGTGAGGGCATCCATGTTGAACTGGTGGAGGAAAGCGAGCTAACCGGCATGGCTGGCGGTGCCGATCGCCCGACCCGCTATCGCGCCATCGTAAATTGTGGTCGGGCAGCCAAGGACATGACCATTGAGGTTCGGGACGATCAGGGCAATGTCCTGCCCGACCGGGTGATTGGCAAAGTGTGGTGCACCGGTCCATCGTTGATGGTCGGCTATTTCCGTGATGAGGAGGCGACTGCAGCCTGTATGCAGGATGGCTGGCTTGACACCGGGGATATGGGCTATCTTTCAGATGGTTATATCTTCATCGTCGGCCGGGCAAAGGACATGATCATTATCAACGGCAAGAATCACTGGCCGCAGGATATTGAATGGGCGGTTGAACAGCTGCCGGGGTTCAAAGCAGGTGACATCGCCGCATTCGCCATCACCACCGTTGGTGGGGAAGAGGCGCCGGCTGTATTGGTGCAATGCCGCACTTCCGACGAGGCTGAACGCGCCAAATTACGGGAGCAAATCAAGGACAAGGTACGGTCAGTCACTGGCATGAACTGCGTCGTCGAATTGGTGCCGCCGCGCACTTTGCCGCGTACCAGTTCGGGCAAAATGAGCCGGGCTAAGGCACGCAACCTCTATCTCGCCGGTGAAATTCAGCCTTACGCTATTGCCGCCTGAATTCCGATTTGGACAGAAAATCGACAGTAGGGCTTGGTTCGCTTACGATTAAGTAAGTTTCGTCACCTAAACCGGTGATGTGAACGACGATCAAAAGCTAGAAGATCTGCCGACAGAAATCTCGGCGAAGGCCTTGCTGGGCCTCGCTGAACCCGTGGGCTTTTCCGGATCGGAACTTCGTCAGATTCAGGCCCGGTCGGTTCGTCAGAATCCCACGGTAATGCTCGGCGCGAATGTTTTTTGCGCACTTCTGGTCGGTGTCATGGTGTTCAACGCCGTCCCGCACTGGGTTTTGGCGCTTTGGGCAGTGCCCTTGTTCGTGCTTCAGGCGCAGCGTTTACGTTCGGTCAATCAGGCAAGCCGTACAGCAACAATTACAGGCGATAGCCTTCAGTTTAAGCATATGGCCCAAAGCGCGGCCTTAAACGGAGCCATTTGGGGCGGCAGTTTGCCGCTGTTTGGCTGGTTTGGCGGCACGACTGAGATGCTAGGTATCTGGTCGATCTGCGTTGCGATGATGGTCTATAAATCGCTGGTTTTGCCTAGCATTCCGCTGTCGGCGCTTGCCTTTATCAGCACGATATCGCTGGGCGGCTGTGCGGGATGGGCGCTGGATGGCCAATATTATCTGGCCATGGCCGCGCTGGCACTGGGTCTGTTGCTTGGGGTGGGTGTTATGCGCACTGCACGGTCGCAGATACTCTATCAGCTGGCGAGCAATGTCTTGCAGGAAAAGACCGAGACGGTAAGCCTGCTGCTGCGCGAATTTGAAGATAGCGGTGCTGACTGGCTTTGGCAGACCGATACCGCTCGCGCGGTGACCCATGCCAGCCCGCGCTTTGCCTACGCGCTTGATGAGGACGCCCGTTCGCTCGACGGCCAGCCGCTGCTTAAGCTGATTGCAGGGGACGCATGGGAAACGGGGCGCTACCCGGAGGCATTGCATAGTCTTGCCGACCGCCTGAAGCGGCGGGAAGCATTCAGCAACCTGATCGTCCCTGTCACCATCAAGGGAAAGACCCGCTGGTGGGAATTGTCGGCATCGCCGCGCATTTCAGAGGATGGGGATTTCCTCGGCTTTCGCGGGGTCGGTTCGGATGTGACCGAACAACGCGAATCAGCCGACAAAATCTCGCACCTTGCCCGATTCGATACGCTCACGGGCCTGCCCAACCGTCTGCAATTGACCGAAAAGTTGGGCAATGCGCTAAGCGAGGCGGACAAATGGCGGAACCGTTGCGGGTTCCTGATGATCGACCTCGACCGCTTCAAGGCCGTCAACGATACGCTGGGCCATCCCGTCGGTGACCGATTGCTGGCGCAGGTCGCCAAGCGATTGAAGATGATCATGACCGAGAATGAGCTGTGCGGGCGGCTCGGCGGCGATGAATTTGCCGTTGTCTTGATGAACGCTAATGATTCAACCTATGTTGAGCGGCTTTCGCGCACAATCATCGAAACATTGTCTCGTCCCTATGAAGTTGACCAGAACACGCTGTATATCGGCGCGTCGATTGGCAGTGCTGTGGGGCCAGTGGATGGCCGGACGGTCGAATTGCTGATGCGAAGTGCCGATCTGGCGCTCTATCGTTCAAAGGAAGATGGTGGCAATACCCACCATGCCTACCAGCACAAGCTTCACGCCAATGCGGAAGAGCGGCGGGTGTTGGAATTTGAACTGCGCCACGCGCTGGACCGCAA
This sequence comes from uncultured Sphingorhabdus sp., assembly GCA_964572205.1. Classification (GTDB taxonomy): domain Bacteria; phylum Pseudomonadota; class Alphaproteobacteria; order Sphingomonadales; family Sphingomonadaceae; genus Sphingorhabdus_B. The sequence continues at coordinate 46,145 of CAZNEO010000010.1, read as the reverse complement.
CCAGCTCCATGTCGAATATCAACCTGTGGTCAAGGCCGCAGACAATGCCGATATTGCCGGTTTTGAAGCATTGCTGCGTTGGAAGAACCCGAAATTCGGTTCAGTTTCGCCCGCAAAATTCATTCCGGTGGCCGAGGATGCGCGCCTGATTGTGCCCATGGGCACATTTGTCCTGCGGCAGGCGTGCAAGGATGCCATGAGCTGGCCGGAAAGTGCAAAAGTTGCCGTGAATATCTCGGTAGACCAACTCAGCGCGCCATCATTCCTTGATACCGTGGTCTCAGCCCTGCACGATAGTGGGCTTCCCGCCTGGCGGCTTGAGCTTGAGGTGACCGAGAGCATTTTCCTGCGCGATGGCGGCCATGTTGTGCAAATATTGGATCGGTTGCGCAAAATGGGGATCAAATTGTCGCTCGATGATTTTGGCACCGGCTATTCGTCGCTGGGCTATCTGCGCAACATCCGGTTTGATACGATCAAGGTTGACCGCAGTTTTGTGCAAGGCGCCGCCAAGTCAAAGGCAGAGAGTATTGCGATCATCCGCGCCGTCGTCGCACTTGCCGATGCGCTTGACATCGAAACGACGGCTGAGGGCGTCGAGAATGAGACAGAGCTGGCGATGGTGCAGAATATGGGCTGCACGAAAATTCAGGGCTATTATTTCGGCCGTCCGATGCTGTTTGCTGACTCTGTGGCACTGTTTAACGATAATCAGCGCAGCGTTGCCTGAACGCCCGCCTGCTTTTCCAGCCAGTCGGCAACGGCACTTGCGCTTTCCTCCGGGATTTCCTGCATTGGGATATGGCCAACGCCTTTGAAAACGCGCATTGTGCTGTTGCTATATTGCTCGGCGAACCATGAGGCAGCGGCTACCGGTATCAACTTGTCTTCATCCCCCCAGATAATCAGGGCGGGGATTTTCCGGGTTGCCGCCGACAACGGAGCGTCAACATCATCCCCCTGCCGCGCCGCACGCAGTTGAAAACGCTTCAGCGTGGCCTCGCGGTTGCCGGGGCGGCGCAGCATATGCCAATAAAGATCGATTTCGCGGTCGTTGATAAAGCCCGCCTTGCTGACACTGTTGCGGAGTGATTGTTCAATCACGCTGCGGGGCGAAATCACCGTTGCTATCCGGTTGATGACCGGCATTTGCATAATCTTGAAACCGATCGGCAAGTCGCGCTTTGTAGGCGTCAGGTCTGGCGCGCCGCCTGCGTTTACAAGGATTAGCCCCAGCAGCTTTTCGGGATAAGCCTTCGCAAAGCTGTGCGACACACCGCCGCCCATGCTGTTGCCGCCAAGGTAAAAGCGGGTCAGGCCGCGATTGGCAGCGACTCGGTTCACTGTATCCACAAAACAGGCCGGGCTATAGCAATGCTTCAAGTCAGGCCCGGTCAAACCATGACCAATCTGGTCAAAGGTGATGATGCGATATTTGCCCTTCAGCCTGCTGACCCACTGCTCCCATGTGTGCAGCGAAGCGTTTGATCCATGCAGCAGGATGATCGCAGGGGCATTCTGCGGCCCTTCATCGCGTAGATGCACGGTCAGGCCATTGTCCAATTTCACAAATTCGCTTTGCCCATTTGCATATCTGGCGCGCAGATCGCTCATCGGCATATCCGCGGCATAGCCCCAAATACCAACGCCGATGACGGCGACAAACAGCAGGATTGCGCCCCATTTCACTGCCTTGCGGATCATAATATTTCGTAGACCTTTTCCTGCGGGCGGCACAGGCGCACGCCTTTGTCGGTTTCGACCAAGGGCCGCTCGACCAATATCGGTTCGCGCACCATCGCATCCACTATTTGCGCGTCACTTGCGCCTTCGATCAGGCCCAATTCTGCGGCGGGCGATCCGCGCGTGCGCAGTGCGTCGCGCGCAGTCAGCCCCGCCTCGGCAAATAGCTGTTCCAGCTTTGCTCGCGAAAAGGGGGTTTTGCGATATTCGATCACGGTAAGCTCAACGCCCGCTGTTTCCTGCAAAATCGCAAGGGTTTTGCGCGACGTACCGCAATCAGGATTATGCCAGATTGTTGCTTTCATAGGAGATGTCTTTCCCGGAACGACACAATTTTGTCGAGCCTTTTCGCTTTTTGCAATTGCATATGAGAATAATTCTCAATAAGACTCGATGTAAGGGAAGAGGCTTTCTGCTGTGGGACAAGACAGACAATGAACAATATGCGGGTAAGTGCATCGATCATGGCGCTTGCAATTATCAGCCTTTCCAATGCTGCCAAAGCTGGTGCAGGCGACATGGGCGGCGATGCCACCGAGATGCAGTGCGAGGATTGCCGTCCAATCATCGTGACTGGCCGGGCCACTGATTATGTCGCCAGCAGCATCGATACTGCAACCAAGACGGATACGCCGCTGGTTGATATCCCCCAGACAATTACCGTTATCACGCGCGAACAGCTGGATGATCAGGCGCATCGCAGCCTTGGCGATGTGTTGCGCTATGTGCCGGGTACCACAGTGGGGCAGGGCGAGGGCAATCGCGATCAGATTACCCTGCGCGGACAAAATAGCACTGCTGACTTCTTCTTGGACGGCGTGCGCGACGATGTGCAATATTATCGCGGCCTGTATAACATTGAGCGGGTCGAGATTTTGAAAGGGCCCTATGCGCTAATCTTTGGGCGCGGCGGTGGCGGCGGCATTCTCAATCGCGTGCAGAAAACGCCAGTTGCCAACAAAAGCTTCGCGGGCGGCACAGTCAGCTTCAACAGCTTTGGTGCGTGGGAAGTTGCCGCTGACCTTAATGCCCCATTGTCGGATGCCGTGGCTGTGCGCGTCAACGCGACCTATGAGAAACTGGAGAGCGACCGCGACTTCGTGGATGGTAAGCGTTTTGCCTGGAACCCCTATCTCGCCGCGCAACTGGGCGAAGATTGGACGCTTGGCCTGTCCTATGAATATGTGAACGACGACCGCGTGCCTGATCGCGGCGTGCCCTCTATTGCCACTGGTGCTGGCCAACCGAACCGCCCCATTACCGGTTATGACAGGCAGTTTTTCGGTGTTCCGGGGGTTAACCGGACCACATTGGAGGCCCATATTGCGAAGCTGCGCGTTGATGGCCAGCTTTCCGACAATCTGAAACTGACCAGCAGCCTGCTTTATGGCGATTATGACAAGCTTTACGTCAATGTTTACGCCAACAGCCCGGCAACATCGCAGGCAGGCACTGTGGCGCTGGATGCCTATTCAGACCCCACGAAGCGTGAAAATCTGATCGCACAGGCCAATCTGGTTTGGGACGTTGTGACCGGCGCACTGGGGCATAAAATCCTGTTCGGCATTGAATATGGTGATCAGAAAACTGCCAACCAGCGTTTCAACCGCGTCTTTGCGCCCAACAATATTTTCAGCCTGACCAATCCAGTGTTTCCGACTGTCAGCTTTACCACGCCGTCGCGCAACACCGCATCCGAGGTGGAGTTTTTCTCCGCCTATGTGCAGGATCAAATAAGCTTAGGCGACCATTTCGATATTGTTGCAGGCGTGCGGTATGACCGGTTCAAGATCACCGGAATCGACTTCGTCCCCAATCCTGACCGGCCCTTTGCGCGCAGTGACGACAAATTCTCGCCGCGGCTGGGGCTGATCTGGAAACCGGCGGAGAATGCCTCGGTTTATGCAAGCTATAGCCGCAGCTTCCTGCCGCGTTCGGGCGACCAGTTTATTTCATTGACGGCCACGCAGCAGAATTTAGCACCCGAAAAATTCACCAATTACGAGATTGGCGCAAAGTGGGATATCCGCCCCCACCTTAGCGCCACAATCGCGTTGTTCCAGCTTGACCGCAGCAATGCGACCACGCCTGATCCGGCCAATCCGCTGGCCACGATCAATGTCGGAGAGACGCGCACCAAGGGCGTGGAGCTGGCGCTGACCGGACGCATCCTGCCCGACTGGCAAGTTAGCGGTGGCTACACCCATCAGGATGCGAAGCTGCGCGGCAATGATTTCGTTGCGTTGGGACAGGTGCCAAAGCACCAGCTTTCGCTGTGGAACCGCTATGACTTTGCCGACCGCTTTGGCGCTGGATTGGGGATAATTCATCAGTCCAGCCAGTTTGCCGCCATCCGCACAAGCGCGACAACGACACGGCTACCCGGCTTTACCCGAGTCGACGCCGCCTTGTTCTTTGACGTGAGCGAGGCCGTTCAGGTGCAGGCCAATGTCGAAAATCTTTTCGATACCGACTATTTTGCCGATGCCCATAACAACAACAACATCACGCCGGGCGCGCCAATCAATGGGCGGGTAACGGTGAAGGTGCGGTTCTAAATTTCGGCGACGGCTACGGCTGCGGCATGGGCCTTCGCATTTTCGACATAATGCGCGACGCCCATCCGCATCCCTGCCAGCGCCGCTTCTGGCAGTTCGCGGACAAGCTTTGCCGGACGGCCAACCCATAGCTCGCGCGGGCCAATGACCTTGCCTTCGGGCAGCAGCGCGCCTGCGCCGAGCATTCCGTCTTCCTCCACCACGCAGCCATTCATGACGATCGCGCCAAGGCCGATAAAGCCGCGATTGCGGATGGTGCAGCCATGCACCATCGCCATATGGCCAATCAGCACATCGTCACCGATGATCGTCGGGCACTCCGCCGCGCCCGGTTTTGGACCGTCGCAATGGACGATACTGCCATCCTGAATGTTGGTTCGTGCTCCAATGACGATGCGGCTGACGTCTGCCCGCAATACGCAATTATACCAGATGCTTGCCTCTGGCCCGATGGTGACATCACCGATGATCCGGCATCCCGGTGCAATGAAGGCACTGTCATCAATCTGCGGCGTTTTGCCGTGGAGAGTGATGATGGTAACGTCGGGCCGGCGGCGATTGTCATGGCCTGTCATTCGATATTCTCCCAGATGGACAGGTGCGGCAGCACCGAAGCGTAATTGTCGGTCCACCGGCGCGCTTTTGCCGATGGGGGCAGGGCAAGCCACAGATCGGGATCGTAAATCCGCCCATTTTTGCTGGCCAGCCTTCCCGTCAGCCGGTCAAGTTGCGCCTTGTCCTGCGCCATTGCCACCCAGGTAGAGGCGCGCATTCCCCGGTCTACCAGAACCTGCGGCGGGCTATCCTGCCGCAGCGCCAGCGCCCAGCCGCCTGCAGCCGCCTCTGCGGCAAGGACCGGTTTGAGGTCGATGTGCCGGTTGGAAATATGCACGATCAAAATGCCGTCCGGTTTCAAAATGCGCCGATAGACGTCAAATGCCTCTTTGGTCAGCAAGTGCATCGGGATTGCATCGGAAGAAAAGGCATCGATGGCCAGCAAGTCAAGGCTTGCCGCTGGCTGCTCGGCCAATGTCAGACGCGCATCGCCAATGTGGATTTGCGCGTTCGGCGTGCAGCTTTCGACATAGGAAAATATCTGCTTTTCCTTGGCAATGCTGACCATCAACGGGTCGATTTCAAAGAAATGCCAATCCTGACCGGGCTTTGCATAGCAGGCCAATGTCCCTGACCCCAAACCAACGACACCAATGGCTGCGTCTGGGCCGTAAAATTGCTCTGCCCGGGCAAAGGCAAGGCCAACGCCCGAACCGGCGCCGTAATAGCTGATCGGCGTCCTTGGTTCGGCAATATTCTGCATTCCGTGCAATGTGGTGCCATGGGTCAACCAGCGGAACGTGCCGGTGGGATCGGTCTTGACGGTGTAAATGCCGAAATAGCTGCGCCAGCGGACATTATCCAAGCTTTGCTGCAGGCTCAACATGCCGCCATTAGCCGCCATGATGCCTGCAACGACCAGCGCATAGGCAATGCGGTTGCCAATGGCAAAAACGCCGATGGCGATCATCACCCCCGTCATCCCCATTTTCATCCAGCCATTGCCGGCCGGGTCCATGATGCCGCCCGCTATGCCGACGATCAGCGCCAGCGCACCCAGCAGGATCATGGCGATATAGGGGCCGGAGGCGTCAATGCGGTGCTCGCTTGCGCGCTGGAACAGCGGGATTTGCGGCAGAAGCAGTGCTGCCGCAAAGATCAGTATGGGATGCTCCCATGTCCAGTCGAACAGCAGCGGCGCAACGATTGCGCAAAACAGCCCGCCCAGAACGCCGCCCACGGACATCATCAGATAAAATTCGGTCAGCCGCGCAGGGTCAGGCCGGGTGCGATACATCTCGGCATGAAGCGACACCGCCACGCCGAACAGCAACAGGACAGTGAAGGCCACCGTGGCAATGATGGCGCTGCCGAAAAAGGCAAAGGCGGTCGCGGCGGCAAATAGCACGATGCTGGGCGCTACGCGCGTGATGAGCTGCGCGAAATAGCGACCATCGGCAAAGGCGACGGAAAAGCTGAGCAGATAAAGCGCCAAGGGAATGACCCACAGCAACGGCATGGCCATCAGGTCGGTTGTCAGGTGCGCTGTGGTCGACAGCATCAGGCCCGATGGCACGGCAGACAGGGCAATCCAGTAGGCACGCTGCCGCCCCGTGATGGGCGGTGCCAGTGCGGGGGCAGTGACATTCTGCGGCGCAGTCGCCGTGCGTTCGGTGCCCGCCCGCCAGATCCGCGTTGCGCACAGCAGCACCAGCAGGAACAGTAAGCCATAAAGGCCCGACCACAGCCAGCTTTGCTGGCCAACGGGCATGAAGGGCTCAACCACCAAGGGATAGGCGATCAGCCCGCCGAAACTGCCGATATTTGACGCGGCGTACAGGGCATAAGGCTGTCCACTGTTGCCAGCGAGGCCAAACCAGCGCTGCATTAATGGGGCTTGCGCCGCCACGACAAAGAAGAGCGGCCCGATTGACGCCACAAGCAACCATGGGACCCAGAATATTGGCGAACCATCCGATGGAATCGCGATCGAAGCCAGGCCAATGGGCAACCAAATTGCCGCCAGCATGATCAACAGCAGATGGATAATCGCTTGGCGTCGTGCCGGTTCGCGCGCCAGCCTATGTGCATAGGCATAGCCTGCCAGCAGCAATGCCTGATAAACCAGCATCGCGCTGTTCCAGACGGCGGGCGCACCGCCCAGCTTTGGCAGCGCCATGCGCGCAACCATGGGTTGCACAAGAAAGAGCAGGAAACTGCCTGCCAATATGGTTGCTATAAACAGCGTGCGACCGCCTGACCCTGCCCGGATTGAGGGATTTAGCGTTGCGACCGAATCTGCGTCCATAGAATGCGAGTCATGCGGTAGGTGACATGGCGAAGCAATGGGCTATCGACGGGAACCTGAGGATGGTCGAAGTCCAGAGTGGGGTCATAAATCATCCCGATCCGTTCCATGACCGCGCGGCTTCGAGCATTATCGACATTGGTGATTGCCCAAACCGACTCATCGGGCAAATTGTCGAACGCCCATCGCACCGATGCGTTCGCTGCCTCCGTGACATAACCCGCTCCCCAGGCCGAAGGCGCCATCCGCCAACCTGCCTCCGGTTTGTCGGGGATGGACGTGCCTGGCCTTCCTCGGATGATCCCGCACCAACCGATCAGTTGCGCATCGCTCTTGCGTTCCATTGCCCAAAAACAATGGCCAATTTCCGCCTGCATCCGGTGCATCCGCGCAACCAGTGCCCCGGTTTCCGAAAGGGAAAGCGGCGGGCCCAGCGTTTCCATGACGACCGGGTCTGAACAGATTGCGTGGAACGGCGCAATATCCTCTTCGCGCCAGTCGCGCAAAATGAGGCGGTCGGTTTCTAGACGAAATTCAGACATCGTAGATTGCGCCACACCAGCGTATTAATCGGCAAGCAATCGGGCGGCGTGGGCGGCATGATAGGTCAGTACGCCTGAACAGCCGGCCCGTTTGAAAGCAGTCAGTGTTTCAAGGACAAGCGCATCGCGGTCGCCTGCGCCGGCTGCGGCGGCAGCCTCAATCATCGCATATTCGCCGGAAACCTGATAAGCAAATACAGGCACTTGGAAGGCATTCTTTACGTCGCGCACAATGTCCAGATAGGGCAGGCCGGGTTTCACCATCACGCTGTCCGCGCCCTCGGCAATGTCCATCGCCACTTCGCGCAATGCCTCCTGCGCATTGGCGGGGTCCATCTGATAGCTTTTCTTGTCGCCCTTCAGCAAACCGCGCGAACCAACAGCGTCACGGAACGGGCCGTAAAAGGCGCTGGCATATTTGGCTGCATAGCTCATGATCTGAACGTTGACATGCCCGTCCATTTCCAGCGCGCGGCGGATTGCGCCAATGCGGCCATCCATCATGTCGCTTGGCGCGATAATGTCGGCGCCAGCGCGCGCCTGATTTATTGCCTGATCGACCAGTGAAGCCACAGTTTCATCGTTCAGCACATAGCCCGCCGCGTCGATGATCCCGTCCTGACCATGCGCTGTATAGGGATCGAGCGCGACATCGGTCAGCACACCAATGGCGTCGCCATGCGCCGCTTTGATCGCTCGGATTGCCCGGCACATCAGATTGTCGGGATTGGCCGATTCTTGCCCGTCATCGCTGCGCAAATGCGGCTGCGTGTTTGGAAACAGGGCAATACACGGAATTCCAAGCGCAATTGCCTCAGCTGCGCGTGCGACAATTCCGTCGACTGACCAGCGCGAAACCCCGGGAAGCGAGGCAATCGGCTCCTCGACACCGTCACCATCGGTGATGAACAGCGGCCAGATCAGGTCTGCTGGCGATATCATAGTTTCGCGCACCATGGCGCGGCTCCACGCCGTGGCGCGCGTTCGGCGCAGGCGGGTGTTGGGGAAACTTTCAGTCACAGCTGGTGGCATAGCCGAGGTTGCAATGTGGCTCAATCAGAGACTGTGCTGGCGATTGTGGCCATGGGCTGTTGAAGGAAAAAGCGGTTACTTTGCCGCTGCTCAAGATATGCGGTCAATTTCGCGCGCCGGTTTTGCGCTTAATTTTTTGGGCGTCATTGGGGCGAGTGCCGCGCCCGGTTTGACGGCCTTAAGCTGCGCTAGCAGCGCCTTGAACCGCGTCAGGTCCGCTCCGCTCAATTGCGCGCGCTGCGTAAAGGTGACTGATGCGGGATTGATGGTTCGCCCATTGCGATACAATTCGTAATGCAGGTGCGGGCCCGTCGACAGGCCTGTCGAGCCGACATAGCCAATGACTTGTCCTTGCCGCACGCGCTGGCCCGGGCGCACGGCGATGCGGCTCATATGGCCATAGCCGCTGGCAAGGCCGCCGCTGTGGTTGATGCGGACAAAATTGCCATAACCACCATTGCGTCCAGCAAAGCTGATCACGCCGTCGGTAACGGCATAGATGGGGGCCCCATGCGGCGCGCCGAAATCCATGCCATTGTGCATTTTTTTATAGCCCAATATCGGGTGGCGGCGATAGCCGAAGCCTGACGTAATTCTGCCATTTACTGGGCGGCTCAACGCGCCGCGTGTCTCGCCAACGCCGGATGCCTCAAACCATTGCGCGCTGTTGCCATCCCGCCATTTCAGCATCTGGATGCGCGGCTTTCCGCCACGGTCGATGCCCGCATAAAGCAGGTTCCCGACCTCTACCTCGCCGGTTTCAGCACGGCGATGCGCCACAATGATATCAAATTCGTCGTTGGCGCCAATGTTCGACAGCGAAGTGCGGCCAGCAATGACCCTCAGATAATCCTGAATGATATCGGCAGGTGCACCGGCAGCGCGGGCGGAGCGATACAGGCTGGCCCCAACCGTTCCGCGAATGCGCAGTGGCGTATTGTCAACGGCAATGACCTTGCGATTCATCGCCAGGTTGCCGTTGGTGCGGCGGACAGCCAAATGCAGGTCGAGCCGGGCGCGAAAGTCCAGCGATTCAAGCGGGCGCGGCTCCAGTTTTGAGGCGCGGCGACCCAGAACAATAGCAACGCGTGTGCCGGGTGTGATGTCAGAAAGAGCTGTCGCCCCGCTAACAAGGTCAAGTGCCGCACGGGCATCCGCGCCGCCGACGCCTGCGCGCTGCAAAACACGGGCAAAACTGTCGCCACGGCCGAGTGTGGCGGTCATTTCAATCATCGGTCGCTCGGGGCTGGCGGCCAGCGCCACGACATTGTCATTAGGGGCCATCCGCCCGCCGCTATCGCTGCCATAGGCTATCGGCATGATGGTTTGCGTGCGGGCAATATCCAGTTGGACAGCGGTTGGCATAGTGGGCTGCGCACCATAAAGCGGCCCGAATTCTGGCAGGAAGGACAGGGTGACGACGCTAAGCAATGTTAGCGTGGCCAGACCGCGAAACCAGCGCAGCGAGCCGATTTCGTCGGCAAGATCGGGGGCCCAGTCGATGTCAACCAGTCTTTCACGCCAGCCTTTTGCTTTCGCCGCGCGCAACGGAGTGACCATGGCGTCGGCGATTGCAAAATCACCTGCGCCCAATGCCATCGCAAACTCGCTGCCACCCGTTTGGAACACCCACGACCCTTTTGAACCAGCGCCTGTCGGCGGTTTTGTCCGTCGCCGTGATTGTGACCGGATATGGTTAAAGTCAAACTAATGCTTTGCAGGCTTCCGGTGACTTGCGGTGAAATGTGTAAAATCGCCGATCAGCGATCTTTCATGGTGGGAATTTACGGGCTTCACCCGGCTGGCGTTGGCGGGTAAGGGCAGGACGTGAAGAGAATATCCCATGTGATGTGGCTGGCCGCTGCGGTGTTGCTGGCGAGTTGTCAGCCGGTGCAGGATGATGATGGCAGGCTTGAAAGCTCGCGCGCTTTTCCAAAGCCTGACCGGGCCGTTGCCGCTACATCCAGTACGCAATTTTCGACCGAGGCCGCGCGCGACGAGGCTGGCGAAGCGACCAAGCTGATGGATTGGGCCGATATAAAGCCCGGTACGACCGTGGCCGACATTGGCGCAGGCGAGGGCTATTATACTGTGCGCCTGTCGCAGCGCGTCGGCATGAAGGGCAGGGTACTGGCGCAGGATATCAATCGCGGTGCGCTGGACAGGCTGGCGGAACGGATTGTGCGCGAACGGCTGCTTGACAATGTAACGATAAGCGAGGGCGGCTATGACGACCCGCGGCTGCCGCAGGGCAGTTTTGACCGCATTTTCATGGTGCACATGTATCATGAAATTGGCGAGCCCTATGCTTTCCTCTGGCGGATGCGGCCTGCTTTGGCGGCGGGCGGGCAGGTCATTGTCGTTGACCGCGACCAGCCGACCAGCGAGCATGGTATGCCGCCAAAGCTGCTGTTTTGCGAATTTGCCGCGGTGGGCTATCGCCTGATGGAATTTGCCGAGCGCCCCGAAGTCGGCGCCTATTTTGCCCGATTTGAGCTGGACGGCGAAAGGCCCGCACCATCTGCGATAAAGGCGTGCAAGGAAGCGGCGGTGGTGCGTTGACCTTGTCGCGCTCGACGCAGCGATAGACTAATTACGCGGCGGCGCGCGCCTCCACCACGGGGCGATCCAGAAACTCTTCGATCACCTGCACGCATTCCTGCGCATGGCTGAGCAGGAACAGATGTCCGCCATCGGGGATTGCGTACATTTCCGAATGGGGGATCAGCATTTTCAGGAAATGGCCATTGGCGATGGGCACGATCTGGTCATCCCCGCCCATCATGATCAGCGTGTCCTGCTTCATAAACGGCAGGAAGGGCGCGCTCGTCCAGCCCATCATCGCCAGCAATTGATAGAAATAGCCGGTCTTCGTCGGCGGTTTCAGCCGGTTGATATGTTCCGCCTTGTTGCCGACCATGCCGCCATAAAGCGTCTTGAAATGCTTCGCCATATAGTCAGGGTCGATATAGCGGCGCGGATCGGCCATTTTTATGAGAGCGGCGGGGTTGCCGGGGATCATCAGCATCCCGGCGGTGGTCGCGGCCAGGATAACGCGGTTCACGCGCGCGCTGTTTTGCAAGGTGAATTGCTGGGCCATCGCCCCGCCCCAGCTGACGCCCATGACATCGACCTGCGGCATATCGAACCGGTCAAGCAGCTGCGCGGCAATGCGGCTCATCAGCCAGGCATTATAGGGCACCACCGGATCGGGTGAACCACCCACGCCTGGCATGTCAAAGGTCAGGAAGTCGCGGTCGTCCAGCATGTCAGCAAGCGGCGCCATTGCCTCAATGTTCGCGCCAATGCCGTTGAAGAAAAGCAGTGGCAATTTGCCAGTCGGCTTTTCGGTCCGCCACACCGCGACGCGCAATGTGCGTCCGTCAACCTGCTCCATGCTATAACTGGCAGTGCGCCCCTTGGTCATGTCCATTCCCGAATTTTTAGTCCCGCTTCACCGTCTAACGACAGGCCAGCTTTACGCAAGCGTCAATTAAATCCAGAGGCTGACGGCATGGATCAAAAGGCCAGCAAGCCCGCCTACCAGCGTGCCATTGATGCGGATGAATTGCAGGTCGCTGCCGACGGCATTTTCAACCCGGTCGGTAATGGTGCTGGCATCCCAGCCGCTGATGGTATCCGACACCAGACTGACGATATTGTCGCCGTAATTTTCGGTCGTGCCAACGATCGCGCGGCGGGCGAAGCGGTTGATTTGCTGTTTTAGTGCGGCATCCTCTTGCAAGGTCGCGCCCAATTTGGTCAGCGCCGCGCCAAAACTGCCTGCCAGCGCGGCATCGGGATTGCGCGCTGCCTTTAGCAGGGCATTGCGGCCCTGATCCCACAGCCCCTCAATCCATGCGTTCATCGCTGGATTGGCCAGCAACTCCGCCTTCCAGCCGGCAACCTTGGCCTGCAGCGCCTTGTCGCTTTTCAGATCGCGGACAAGTTTTTGCAGCCCCTCTTCCCCCTTGGCGCGCAGCGGATGGTCTGGGTCAGCCGCCATTTCGCCGAGCATTTTTTCAAGGCCTGAGACAATGGCGTTGGCAAGCCTGTCATCCAGCCCGGTCCAGCGCATGATGGTGCCTGCGCGTTCCTCCACCATCTGGCGGATCAACGGTTCATTGGCCTCCAGCGTTTTTGACGCCCAGCCAATCAGGCTGTCCATCAATGGCAAATGTCGCCGCTCTTTGATCATCGCGCCCAAAAGCTGCCCAAGCAGCGGCGCAACGTCCAGCTTGTCGAGCTGCGTGCGCACTGCGCCCTTGGCAATGCCGCCAAGCCGCTCATCATCCAGCGCTGAGATGATATCGCCCATCAGCCGCGACGCGCCCATCCGCATCCGTCCCTCGCCGCCGGAGGGCTGGGCAAGGAAACGGCCCATGGCCCCAGCAACATCCATTTTGCGCACTTTGCGCGCAACGATGCCGGTTTTCAGGAAGTTGCTGCGCAGGAAACTGGCCAGCGTGCGCCCCAGCCGTTCCTTGTTGGTGGGGATGATGGCGGTGTGCGGAATGGGGATGCCCAGCGGGTGACGGAACAATGCCGTTACAGCAAACCAGTCGGCAAGCCCGCCAACCATGCCAGCCTCGGCAAAGGCGACAAGGAAGCCCCAATGATGGTGAACATTGCGCTCCAGATGGATGCCAAGGACGAACAGCACGGCCATCAGGCCCAGCAGAGCAGTGGCGATGCGGCGCATCTTGCGCAGTTCATCATCCCGCCAGAGATAGCGCTCGCGTTCGGCTTGCCCCAGTTTATCGGCTGATTTCACGATAAGGTGCGCTTATTCCGCTGGTTGCAATCCGCCCGATGCCGGGGCTGACGGGGGCGGACGGCGGTCGGGATCGCCATAGTCATGTTTGTCATCGCCAGGTTTGAAGGTCAGCAACCGGTCACGCAGCCAAGGGCCAAGTCGTTGTTCCACTCCCGATGCAAGGCTGAAGCCCGCCGGCACGATTAACAGCGTCAACAAGGTCGATACGATCAGCCCGCCGATCACCACTGTACCCATCGGTGCACGCCATGCGCCATCGCCGCCAAGCGATAGCGCGGTCGGGATCATCCCCGCCGTCATCGCCACGGTGGTCATGACAATCGGCTGAGCACGTTTATGCCCGGCCTCCATGATCGCCTGGAATTTGGGCACTCCGCGGTCCATTTCCTCGATGGCGAAATCAATGAGCAGGATTGAGTTTTTGGCAACGATGCCGAACAGCATCAGCACGCCAATAAACACCGGCATTGAAATCGGCTGGCCGACAATCGCCAGCGCCAGAAATCCGCCCAGCGGGGCAAGCAGCAGCGAACCCATATTGACGAGCGGCGACATGAAGCGCCGATAGAGCAGCACCAGCACCGCGAACACGAGCAACGTACCCGAAACCAGCGCAATGCCGAAGTCGCGCTGCATTTCCTGTTCCCATTCCTGACTGCCAAAGGGAGCGCGCGACACGCCGCTGGGCAGGTTTTTCATGATCGGCAGGTCATTGATCTTTGCGTCGGCCACCGAGTTGACCACACCAGGGGCAAAGTCTGCGCCGACAAAGATGCGGAAATTCTGGTTGCGCCGCTGGATCGTCGTCGGGCCCGCACCAAAGCTGATATCGGCGACACGCGACAATGGCACAGAGCCACCATTGGAGGTCGGCACCGGCAGGTTGCGGATATTGTCGATATTTTGCCGCGATTCCTTGCCCAGCATGACGCGGATCGGGATCTGCCTGTCGGACAGCGAGAATTTGGCGGCATTCTGGTCGATATCGCCCAGCGTCGCGATGCGGATCGTCTGGCTCAACGCCGCAGTAGTGACGCCGAGTTGCGAGGCAAGGTCGAAACGCGGCTTTATGATCAATTCGGGACGCTGCAGGTCGGCTGCGATACGCGGTGCGCGCACCTCTTTCAGCCCCTTCATCTGCTCGACCAGCGTTGCTGCGGTCTTGTCGAGCAACTTGGGGTCCGAACCCGACAGCATTATCGATGTGTCACGGCCGGAACCACCGCCGCCGGGACCATTGACCTGAAAATTGACCCGCGCGTCTGGAATTTTCTGCAACAGCGGGGTCAGATCTTCCTCAAATTCCTGACTCGTCCGTTCGCGGTCTTCGTTCAGGGTGACGAAGATATTGGCGCTGCCCTCACGAATGCTTTTTAGCGCGGTCCGAACCTCCGGCTGCGCATTAATAATTGCGCCAACCTCTTCGGCAACGCGTTTCGTCTGTTCCAGGGTGGTGCCGGGAACCATTTCGATCCGCACCCGGCTGAAATCGTAATTGCCGTCGGGGAAAAATTGTTTGGGGACGACTATGGCGAGGCCAATCGTTGCGAGGAAAGACAAGAGGCCAATGCCAACCATCCAGCGCCGATGGCCAAGCGACCAGCGCAGAATCTTCATGTAACGGTCCATCATCGGGCCTTCGCCATGTTCGGCAATGCCGCCCGATTTCAGGAAATAGGCCGCGATCATCGGTGTGATCATACGCGCGACCGCAAGGCTCATTAGCACTGACGCAACGACGGTCAGGCCGAAATTCTTGAAAAACTGTCCTGCGACACCCGGCATCAGGCCAACGGGCAGGAAAACCGCGACGATGGAAAAAGTCGTTGCAACAACGGCAAGGCCGATTTCGTCTGCGGCGTCAATCGAAGCCTGATAGGCAGATTTACCCATGCGCATATGACGCACGATATTTTCGATCTCCACAATAGCATCGTCAACCAGCACGCCAGCCACCAGACCCAGTGCCAGCAGCGACATGGTGTTGAGCGTAAAGCCCATGAGATCGAGGAACCAGAATGTCGGAATGGCCGAAAGCGGAATGGCAATCGCCGAGATGATTGTTGCCCGCCAGTCGCGCAGGAAAAGGAACACGACAACAATGGCAAGCAATGCGCCCTCAATCATCGCAGCCATCGAGCTTTTATACTGTGCCTTGGTGTAATCGACGCTGTTGAACAGCGTCGTGAACTTGACGCCGGGATTTTCCTTTTCGATCTCGGCGATTTTCTCCATCGCGCCGTCGAATACGGTGACGTCGGATGCGCCCTTGGCGCGGGAAATGCCGAAGGTCACGACCTGACGACCACTTTCCACCGCAATGCTGCGCTGCTCGCCATAGGCATCCTTGACCTCGGCAACATCGGATAATTTCACGCTGCGCCCGCCGCCCAGATTGATCTGCGTCTGCCCCAGCTCATAAGCGTTGGGCGCATTGCCGAGCACGCGCACCGACTGGCGCGATCCAGCGATTTCCGCCTGACCGCCCGATGCATTCAGATTCTGTTGCCGCAACACGCCGCTGATCTGGCTAGCAGTAACACCCAGCGACTGCATCTTGGCCGGGTCGAGGATCACGCGGATTTCGCGGTTGACCCCGCCATTGCGGCTAACCGAGGCCAAACCCTCGACCGAGAGCAGCCGCCGTGCGACGCTGTCATCGACGAACCAGCTCAATTGCTCGATCGTCATGTCATTGGCGGATACCGCAAAATAGGTAATCGGTTCGCCTGAAGTCGACGCCTTGAAAATCTGCGGTTCCAATATCCCATCGGGCAGGTCGCCGCGGATTTGGTCCACGGCATTTTTGATTTCATTGACCGCGGCATTGATATCATCGCCAATCTCGAATTCCGCCGAAACCGTTGTGCTGCCCTCATTGGCAGTTGCATCGATGTTGCGAACACCTTCGACGCTGCGGATCGCGGATTCGACCTTTTGCGTAATCTGACTGGTGATTTCCGAGGGCGCGGCGCCCGGCTGCGAAATGACGACGATGACCACCGGAAATTCGACGTCGGGATCGTTCTGAACGTCCATCCGCGCAAAACTCATGATCCCCGCCAGCGTCAGCGCAACGAACAATACGATCGGAACGACCGGATTGCGGATCGACCAGGCTGATATGTTACGGAAATCCATGGATGTTGCGCCTTATTCCGCTGCCTTGACCAGTTTCGGTGTGACAACCTCGCCGGGGTTCAGGAAGCCGCCTGCATAGAGCACTACGCGCTCGCTGCCGTCGAGGCCCTCGACAATTGCAACGCCTGCAGGCGTGATGATGCCGGTCTTGATCACCCGTCGGACAACCTTGTTGTCTTTCCCGACGATATAGACGTAGCTGCCATCCTTGTCGGTTTGCACCGCGGATTCAGGAAGTATGGGGGCAGACATTGCCCCGGCCTTTATCTCGACGCTGGCAAAGCCGCCGGGTTTCAACGCCTTGTCAAAGGGCAGGGCGATGCGGGCGATGCCCTGACGCGACTGCGGATCGATCATCGGAGAAATCTGCCAGATCTGGCCGTTAAAGCTCTGCGCCGTGCCAACAGGGGTTACCGTCGCGGCGACGCCAACTGACACATTGGCCAAATCAGCCTCGCTTAGTTGCGCCTGCAACTCCAGTTGTCCGCCTTGCGCCATGCGGAACAGGATGCCGCTGCCTGCGCTGACCGTTTGGCCGGGTTCCACATTGCGCTCCAAGATATAGCCGCCGACCGGCGCGCGGATATCGAGCCGCGCGTTGCGGGCTCGGGTTTCGGCCAGCTGCGCTTCGGCCACGCGGACACGGGCCCGCGCGCTGTCACGCGTTGCGGTCCTGCGGTCGACATCGGCCTTGGAAATGAAGCCGCGGTCGACCAGCTTCAATGCGCGGTCAAGTTCGTTTTGGGCGAGTTGCAAGTCGGCGCGTGCGACGGCAATTGATGCCTCCAGCCCAGCTGCCTGCTGAACTTGCACGGATCGTTCGATACTGGCCAAGACCTGGCCCTGCTGCACCCAGTCGCCTGCATCCACGAACACGCGGACCACTTGCCCGCCTTCGCCGACGACTCCAACCGGGATTTCGCGGCGCGCGGCCAATGTGCCGGTCGCGTTGATGGCGCGCACCACCGTTTCGCTGCCCGGTGCAATGACCGTCACGGTTTGGGCTTGCGCCTGCTTATCATTGGCCCCGGCTCCCGCCGCGCTTGACTGCGCAGTGTAATACCAGGCTGCACCTGCAATCAAAACGGCGATAAAGGCAGCAAGAATCAACCAGTTACGCCGATTGCGCGCAGCCTTTTCCTCGGCATCATAGCCTTGGATCGCGGGGGAAATTGTTGTTTCGTAGTTCATGGGCCGATCCAGAATCGCTATTTATCTCGGGCCGTAATTGCCCGCCATCTCGCCGGACTGACCTTCAGCTGTGTTACATCAATAAAGCACCCGGCGCAAGCTGCCCGCCGCTTTCGGATAATGTTCCTGATCCCTTAGGCCGTAAATACGACAGAATCACGGTAAATTGTCGTTTTGCGACAGTTTTCGACAAACGGCATGATCCTTTTGTTGCCCAGCAAAAAGAGCCGCATGAAACCATGCAGCCCTTTTTTCGTTCACAATGACTAAAGATCATCAAGCAGGCGGTACATTTCCGCGTTTTTTGGCTGCGCGGTAAATCAGCAGCAACACAATCGAGCCAATCACCGCGGCAATGAAATCTGGGCCTTCGCCAGCGCTATACCATCCGGTCAGCTTGCCAAGAAAGCCCATCAAAACCGCACCGGCAATCCCCAACAGGATTGTGACGATAATACCGCCGCCGTCCTTTCCGGGCACAAGCAGTTTGCCAACTGCGCCTGCGATACCGCCAATGATGATCCAGCCAAGCCAGCCATTTTCAGCAAAAAAATCCATAGTGCGTTTCTCCCCTTTTAGGCTTTGGACGCAGCTATGCTCATCGTTTTATGTGGCTATTGCAAGCCATAAATGACCTTTTGACAGGATGTAACAAAGCCTCCGGCACGTTCCCGTCCCGAAGGCTTTGTTATACCCGTTGCTGGGCGATCAGTATTTTTGCTGACGCTCATACAGGTCGCGGTAATGCTGGATGCGCGTGACGCGCAGGCCGGGCATCCCCGACCGGTCGATCGCGCGTTGCCAACCGGCAAACTCCTCAAGCGTAAGGCCGTAGCGCTCGCAGACCTCATTAACCGTCAGCAGACCACCATTGACCGCAGCGACGACTTCAGCCTTACGGCGGACAACCCAGCGGGTCGTCTCCGGTGGCGGCAGGCTTGCGACAGTCAGCGGTTCGCCCAAGGGGCCGATTACCTGCGCCGGGCGGATTTTCTGGTTCTCTATCATATCACTCTCAAAGCTCCGTGCCCCACTGTGCGCCTTGCGTTTCTGGCGCTGTATAATCTCGCTCTTCCTCATTGCCTTTTGTTGAACCGCTAAGGTTAACGGGCAATTCAGCATTCTCCTGGACGATTCCCTGATCAAGGCTCCAAAACGACCCGCCTTTTGTCTGCTTGCGCGCGACAACCGAGTCCTGCGCGAAAAAGGCAATGCGGCTGCCGAGGATATCGGCATCCTGTTGATACGCCGAACTCCTGTTCATCATGGCCCCAACGGTCAGGCTGGTCGCCTGTCGCGCGGTCGCGGTTGCAACTAGCGCGGCAAACTGTGCCTTATTATCGCCAGCCCTTTTGCCCTTGCGCGGATGAAGGAAATTCATGTCCATGGACACGGTTTTACGTCTTGCGCCATAACGTCTGGTAAAAGCCGCGTTCAGAGGGCATTAGGCGGAGTTAACGCGGGTTATGATTTGACCGGCTTTGCTGTTTCATTTTGAGAAGGTCCGACGCAATCCCGCCAATTTGGCGACGGTTCGCAGCGGCAAGGGACAATGGAAGAAAATTATTTTTCGCCCGATATTTTTCAACTGGGCACCGATTTAAGCGGCAAACGAATCGTCGTTGCCATGTCGGGCGGCGTAGATTCGTCGGTTGTTGCAGCGCTCGCAGCGCGTTCCGGGGCAGAGACAATTGGTGTTACTCTCCAGCTTTATGACCATGGCAGCGCCGTAAAGCGCGCCGGTTCCTGCTGCGCCGGGCAGGACATCCGCGACGCCCGCGCCGTTGCCGACCGGCTGGGCATCGCGCATTATGTGTTCGATCATGAAAGCCGGTTCCGGGATTCGGTAATCGACCATTTCGCCGACGAATATTTGCGTGGTCGCACGCCCATTCCCTGCGTGCGCTGCAATATGGGCGTAAAGTTCACTGACCTTTTCCGACTGGCGCGTGAGCTTGGCGCGGATTGCCTTGCGACGGGTCATTATGTCCGCCGCGTCCTGGGCGCAGACGGTGTTGAACTGCATCGTGCACTCGATCCCGCGCGTGACCAGAGCTATTTCCTTTTTGCGACAACCGGCATCCAACTCGATTATTTGCGCTTTCCACTGGGTGGAATGCCAAAGCCACAGGTCCGCGCCATCGCACAGCAATTGGATCTGGTAGTGGCAGGCAAGCCTGACAGCCAAGACATCTGCTTCGTGCCCGAAGGCGACTATGCCAGCGTGGTGCGCAAGATCAGGCCGGAGGCAGAAACCGACGGCGCGATTGTCGATATGAACGGCCGCGAATTGGGGCGGCATCGGGGATTGATCCACTATACCGTTGGCCAGCGGCGCGGCCTTGAAATTGGCGGGCTTGCCGAGCCGCTTTATGTCATCCGGTTGGAACCTGAGGCGCAGCGCGTTGTTGTCGGCCCGAAACGGGCATTGGCGGTCAGCGCGGCACGGCTGATCGAACCCAACTGGCTTACATCAATCGAAGGCAGGCCAGTGATGGCGAAAGTCCGCTCGCTGGCAAAGCCAGTGCCTGCGCGGTTAGAGGGTGAATGGCTGCGCTTTGAAACGGACGAATATGGGGTCGCGCCTGGACAGGCGGCAGTGCTTTACGATGGCGACCGTGTGCTGGGCGGCGGATGGATTGAGGAAACGGCGCGCCCTCATTTTGGCGCTGAGCCGGTCGCAGACGGCTTATCGGCTATTGCGCGAGTATAAGGGATATCCGTCGGCTGGCTTGACACGAAGCTGAGACCGCTATTCCAGCGCCTCGATTTCCGCATCGTTCAATTGCAGGCAGCCAAAATCACCGCGCCGTTCGGCAACCGCACTTGCGATCAACGGCACTGAGGCACGCACGCGCTTGTTGGCGGGATCGTCGGTCAGGCTTATCATTCCCATGCCTTGCTCAAAATCGCTGTAACAGGCATCAAGCGGGCGGCCTTCTATATAGCGGCAGGAACAGGCAATATGGGCAGCATAGGCCGTGCCCAGTCGCGCCGAGCCCACAATGTCATTAAAGCTGCTTATCAGCCACAGCATTGCAATGGCGAACAACGCAATCAGGCCCCAACCGACTTTGCGGCCAATATGGCGCCTCTGCGTCGATTTATCAGGCGAAGTTGCGGTTGCCATTCGTCATCCTTTTGGTGCATCGATGCGCGCCATGCCTATTCGTCCCGCCTATCTTATTGCAAGCCTGATTTCGGCTTTGGCCCTTGCCGGATGCAGCGCTGCACCTGAACCTGCAAAGTCCGACCGGCCAGTGTTTGCACGCTATGCCGACGATGCCGCGGTCTCGCAGCAAGCGCTGATTGACGCGGTTGCTCCCTTTTTTGACAATCCCGAATTGTCAGAAACCCGGGCGCTCGTGATCATGCACGGGGGGCTGATTGTCGCAGAACGTTATGCGCCCGGCTATGGCCCAGATACCCGCCTGATCAGCTGGTCCATGGCGAAAAGCGTTACAGCGACGCTGGCCGGCTTCATGGTTGCGGATGGCTTGCTCGTCCTTGATGATCCGGCACCGGTTTCGGAATGGGCAAATGCTGGCGATGCGCGCAATCGGATCACGCTGCGTCAATTGTTACATATGTCATCGGGAATCGATCATGTCGAAACGGCGGACGAGGTTACCGCCATCTACGAGGCCGATACGACGCGTATGTTGTTCCTTGACGGCCGCGAAAATGTAGCGCGATATGCAGAAGGACGGATGTTGGAAGCTGCGCCGGGAAGCCGGTTCGAATATAGCAGCGCGACGAGCAATATTATCGCCGATGTCATGACCCGGACACTAACGGACAGCCGCAATCCGCAAATCCGGCGCGATGCGATGCTTGACTATGCACGGGGCCGTTTGTTTGAGCCACTAGGGATGACAAGCGCAGTGCCGCAGTTCGACCGCAGCGGCACCATGCTGGGTGGCAGTATCATCCATGCGACGGCCCGCGACTGGGGAAAATTCGGTGAATTTCTGCGCAACAATGGCTCGGTGCGCGGCGCGCAATTACTGCCCACCAACTGGATGCGCTTCATGAAAACGCCCAGTGCCAACAATCCAGCCTATGGCGCGCATATCTGGCTGAACCGCGAGCCCGGCGGCGGACGACGCGCTCCGCTGTTTCCGGACAAAGCCCCGTCGGATGTGTTCGCAGCACTTGGGCATTTGGGGCAATATGTGGTGGTATCACCGCAGCATAAATTGACGATCGTGCGGCTGGGCAAGACGCAGGATGAGGAGTTGAAACCGGTCGAGGATCAGATTGCAAAGGTGATTGGGTTGTTTCCCAAAGCTAAATAGGGACAGTCCCTATTTAAACCTTCAAAACCGGCGCGTCGTCGCCCAAATCTTCAAACCAGGCCTCAACGGGTCCCTTTAAGGTTAGCTGCATTGGGCGGCCCTTGCGGTCTAGACTGCGCCCAGCTTGCACCTTGATCCAGCCTTCGGACACGCAATATTCTTCCACAGTGGTGCGGCGTTCGCCCTTGAAACGGATGCCAATGCCGCGCGCCAGCACATCGGCGCTATAGTGGTCGCTGAACGGGTGGATCGAGAGGCGGTCGGGGGGAAGATCGGTGCTGTCAGTCATGGCCAGCGCCTTTGCCGCAAAGCGTTGTCCTAGTCAAACGGTCCCCACTGGATAATCAATATATCAAGGTTGCGGGTCGGCTCAAAATTGGCCTTGCGCACTTCAAACTGGGTTGGGCCGATTTTCTTCACTCCTGCCATGCAGAAACTGACAAGGTTACCCGGCTTACCCTTGTCAACGACCAGCCGGAAATCCTTGATCGGCCCCTTCCAGTTCGCGCCCGATTTCAGGACATAGCTGAGCCAGGTTTCGATATAAGGCACGCCATATTGTTCTTCACCCTTCGCTTTTGCTGCCTTGGTGCGGGCGCGATATTGTTTGTCGAATGCGGCAAGGAAGTTTTTGTCGGTGCAATATTGCTTCATATAATTGTCGATATATTCCCCGCCTTCCTTACGATATTCAGGGACCAGCGCGCCGCCAACGCTGCCTCCGGCAACGGGTTTATAGCTATGTTCGACGCTGATCGTTTTGCCTGCCGGGAATTTCTGCATCCGGGTAACATGCGCAGTGATCTGCCAATTGGGTTCAACCGTTTCGCTGTCATATTCGGGCACGCGTAGCAGCCCTTCATCAACATAGGCCTTGCGCTGCTTTGGTGTCAGCGCGTCCAGCTTTGCCCAGAAATCAACATCATCCCAATAGCGCACAGGCCAGCCTAGCTCTTTCAGCCGTATGATCACATTTTTGGGTGTTGGTCGGCCGATCAGCGTAACCTCCTCGCGCAGCAGCAAATCGACAGGTTTGCCATCGACCAGCGTGAGGAATTGCAGGTCGCTTTTCCATTCTGGATAGGGCTGGTCGCCCATATAGCCGTCGATGTACGGAATGGGCGGCAAGGGAAAGCTGACCAGCGTCTCCACATCCTTTGCGCTGCGATTGGTGAACCGGTATTTTACCCGCACCAAATCCATTGAGATGTACAGATCCTCGCTGTCCATCTGAACATCACTATTCTGCGTCAGTTCCAGCCCGCCTATGCCGATTGCCGCGCTACTGTCATTGGCGATGGCGGATGGGGTGGCAAATGTCAGCAAGGCGATAAGCGGCAAAAGACCGGCGGGGCGAATTAAATGCTTCATACCATGCTTATGCCATGCCAAGGGACAGGGATGAAAGCCGGAAATTATGATGCGATCATCCTCGGTGCAGGCGGGGCAGGGTTGATGTGCGCGGCGACCGCTGGTCAGCATGGGCGGCGGCTTTTGGTGATTGACCATGCAAGTGGGCCGGGGAAGAAAATCCTGATTTCCGGCGGAGGCCGGTGCAACTTTACCAATGTCAATGCAACCAGCCAGCACGCGCAGGAGCGCTACCTTTCTGCCAATGTGCATTTCGCCAAATCGGCGCTGGGACGTTATACGCCGCAGGATTTTGTTGATCTGGTCAACAGCCACCGCATTGCTTTCCATGAAAAGACGCTGGGACAGTTGTTTTGCGATGGTTCGGCAAAGCAGATTGTTTCCATGCTGATGGAGGAATGTGATCGGTCAGCAGGGCAGGGCGGTCGTGTGGACTTTGTCTTTGGCTTGCCGGTTCGCGAAGTGGCACATGATGGCGGCGCCTTCGCTGTCCGCTATGGTGGATTGAAAGCTTCCGCGCCAAAACTGGTGGTTGCGACCGGCGGTCCCAGCATTCCCAAAATGGGTGCGACCGGTTTTGCCTATGACTTGGCTCGGCAATTCGGTTTGAAGATTGTCGAGCCGCGTCCGGCGCTAGTTCCGCTGACGCTGGGTGGGGACGATGTGCTGTTCCGCGAGCTTTCGGGCGTGTCGGCTGACGTCGTAGCGCGGCATGGCAAGGTCGCATTTCGCGAGGCTGCGCTTTTCACGCACCGCGGCCTTAGCGGCCCTGCCATCCTGCAGATCAGCAGCTATTGGCGGCCCGGCGAGGAGATTGGCGTCGATTTTCTACCCGGTGAAGATGTCAGTGAAACGCTGCTCGCGGCAAAAAAGGGCAATCCACGGGCCACCCTTCGCTCTACACTGGAGCGGCACTTGCCGGCACGGCTTGCTGAGGCCTTGTCGGGGCGGCTGGGGCTGCAAGGCAATCTGGCGGACCAGAGCGACCGCAAACTCGCCGATGCCGCCGCGCGCCTTGGGGCATGGCCGTTCCAGCCCAATGGCAGCGAGGGCTATGCCAAGGCAGAAGTCACGCTGGGCGGCGTTTCCACCGCTGAACTGTCCCAACAGACCATGGAGGCAAAGCGCGTCCCCGGGCTGCATTTCATTGGAGAGGCTGTCGACGTCACCGGCTGGCTGGGCGGCTATAACTTCCAATGGGCCTGGGCAAGCGGCGTTGCCGCCGGAGAGGCCGTTTAAGCCGCTTCTTTCTTCCGCGAGGCCTTCTTGCGCTCATGCGGGCAGAGCAAGGTCTTGCGAATGCGGATATTTTTCGGCGTCACTTCGACCATTTCATCGTCGTCGATATAGGCAATGGCCTGCTCCAGCGTCATGATCTTGGGCGGAGTCAGGCGAATGGCGTCATCCTTGCCGGTCGAGCGGAAGTTGGTCAGCTGTTTCGACTTCATCGGGTTGACCTCAAGGTCCTCTGGCTTTGCATTTTCGCCGATGATCATGCCTTCATAAAGAGCCTCGCCGGGCGAGACGAACAATATGCCCCGGTCTTCCAGCGGGCCAAGGGCATAGGCCACCGCTTCGCCATTGCCGTTTGAAATCAGCACGCCATTTTTGCGGCCTTCAATCGGGCCGCGATAGGGGCCATATTTTTCAAACAAGCGGTTCATAATCCCCGTGCCGCGCGTGTCGGACAAGAATTCGCCATGATAGCCAATGAGGCCGCGTGAGGGGGCCGAAAAGGTAATGCGCGTCTTGCCGCCGCCACTGGGGCGCATGTCGGTCATCTCTGCCTTGCGCAGCGCCATTTTGTCGATGACCGTGCCGCTATGCTCATCATCAACGTCGATCACGACGCTTTCATAAGGTTCAGTGCGGTTGCCATTTTCATCTTCACGATAGAGCACGCGCGGGCGGGAAATGCCCAGTTCAAAGCCTTCGCGCCGCATCGTTTCGATAAGCACGCCCAGCTGCAATTCGCCGCGCCCGGCAACCTCGAAACTGTCCTTGTCCGCAGATTCGGTCACGCGAATGGCGACATTGCTTTCAGCCTCCCGGAACAGGCGATCGCGGATCATGCGGCTCGTTACCTTGCTGCCTTCGCGGCCTGCCATGGGCGAATCGTTGACCGCAAAGCGCATCGAAAGCGTCGGCGGGTCGATTGGCTGGGCCTTCAACGGGGTGTTGACCGAAATGTCGGCGATGGTGTTGGCAACAGTCGCTTCGGTCAGGCCGGCAATGCTGATGATATCGCCTGCCTGCGCCTCGTCCACGGGCACACGCTCCAGCCCACGAAACGCCATCAGCTTTGACGCACGGCCGCTTTCGATAATCTTGCCATCGGCATCCAGCGCATGGATTTGCTGGTTCACCTTGACCGTGCCTGCGGCAACCCGGCCCGTAAGGATACGGCCAAGGAAATTGTCGCGGTCGAGCAAGGTCACAAGGAACTGGAACGGGGCGTTGGTATCGACCACCGGGGCAGGGACATGGTTGACGATGGTTTCAAACATCGGGGTCAGCGTGCCGTCGCGCTTTTCCGGCTCCAGATTGGCATAACCATTGCGGCCCGAGGCATAGAGGACAGGAAAGTCGAGCTGCTCATCAGTCGCATCAAGCGAGACGAACAGGTCGAACACTTCGTCCAGCACTTCCTGAATACGCTCATCAGGACGGTCGATCTTGTTGACAACAACGATGGGGCGCAGGCCAAGCGCCAGCGCCTTGCCGGTCACGAACTTCGTCTGCGGCATTGCGCCTTCGGATGAGTCCACAAGCAAGATCACGCCATCGACCATCGAGAGGATGCGTTCCACCTCACCGCCAAAGTCGGCGTGACCCGGCGTGTCGACGATATTGATCCTTGTGCCTTCCCATTCGACGCTGGTGCACTTCGCCAAAATCGTGATCCCGCGCTCCTTTTCAAGATCGTTTGAATCCATCGCGCGCTCTTCGACACGCTGGTTGTCGCGGAATGTGCCAGACTGGCGGAAAAGCTGGTCAACAAGGGTGGTCTTGCCATGATCGACGTGCGCGATGATGGCGATATTGCGCAGGGACATTATCTTTGCCTTTGGGAATAAAGAGCGGAATGGCCCGCCATGTTGCGCGCGCCCATAGCCGGATTCTTGTTGCGGCGCAACAAATCGAATCCACAGTGATCTTTCTGACCGCAAATCTTCCCTCCACAAGGGGAGGGGCTAAGAAGCGCGCATGATGGAAAGGAAAAGCTACCCATATTGATAGTGCCTATTGCGTCGATTTTATCGTTACGCCGTGCCGATCCGTCGTCGAACCGTTCGTCGCAAATTGCGCCCCACGGTGGTGGAAACGGGCGGTAAGGCCGCGCCCATAGGCTTGGCGGTAGGCATCCTCAAACCGGGGATTGTGCAGCCGCGCATAGCGAATGCCTGCGCGCGTCACGCCCGCCTTTTCGGCGGCAACGGCAATTGTCTCGCCCTTGCTGATCGCGGCAAGCACGACATCATGCCAGCTTTGCGGGCGTGGTTGTTTAAAGGCGCGTGCAGCAGCAGCCTTCCGCGCAAGTTCCTCCATCTCCGCCGCCGCTCGGCTACGGATATCCGCTTTTCGTCTCGATTTCCGCATGGCGGAACAATAGTAGAACAAAGTCGGAAAGTCAAGCGCGGTGGACAATGCCGGGTGTCGCACACAGCCGCACGAAAAGTCCTTTGGAAGGACAAAGCAAAGAAGGAAGGACGCAAGGTTGGGCGGCGCTATGGGGCATAGCGCTACCTGACTATTCCTTGTTCAGTCTATTCCTTCTGAGGAAAAATCCTTGCGAACAATTTGGGGTTGTAGAGAGACTGTGCCTCTTTCTTTTTCAGGCGCTTGACTGTCGTATTGTCAAACTGGATCTGCCAAAAATCGGCGGCCACCTTGAAGAGTTCTGCGTCTTCGCCAGTTTTGGCAATATGCTGCAAGCGGCTGGATTCCTCCAGCAACATTGCGCGCTCCCGTTTGAACTTTGCAGCCGAAAAGCGTTCCGAGATTACGCCCAGCTGATGTCTCGCCGCTGCGATCAACAGCCTTGCTCCCTGCCAGTCGCCCTGCTTTGCCATCCACTTTGCTCCCACCATCGCATGGTCGATCAGCAGCAGTTGGTCAGCCAGCGTGCGCGGTGCGCGATCTTGCTCGCAAGATTTAATTGCGCGCACATAAGTCGCCAGCGCCTCCAGCGTTGCTGCGCTTGGCTCGGCTCCGGAAAACTCATCGACAATCAGCGAGCGGATAAAGGGTTCCAGCGCTTTCGCCTGCGGGTCGCGCGATATTTTGCCTGGTGCTGCCAGATCGGGGATCGACACTGGATCAAAGCGGCCATTGCCGCGCGCTGCGCTGAAAAAGCTGTTGGTGACATCGGATGTGCCCGGCTTGTCCGAAACCCCCGCCAGCATGAAATGCGGGTTGTTCCGCCCGTTCACATGGCAACTGGCACAGCTCAGCCCCGCCTTTGCCGCCTGTCCGCCGAGTAATGTCGGGGTGTTGAACAGAGCTTGTCCGGCATCGACCATCGCCTTGTTACTCGCGTCAAAGGCGAGGCAGGCCGATGGCTGGCTGGACAGGGCCTCAAACTCCGCGCCCTTTGCCGTCCAGCGCAGCGTTTCCAGCAAAGGTTGGGAAGCGGCGACGGCCATGCCCGCTGCTCCCGTTACCGCCAGACCTGCAATCAGCTTGCGGATGATGCCTTCTCCGCAATCTGTCGCCGCAGCTCGTCGGCCTCGTTACAGCCGAAACCGCAAATCGCCTCCAATTTGGCAAGATGGCTTTTGGCGCCCGCTATGTCGCCACGTTCCAGCTTCAATTCGCCATAATATTCCAGCGCACCGCGATGCTCCGGGAATATATCCAGCGCGGAACGGTAATAGGCCTCCGCCACATCAAACCGCTCCAGCTTGCGGTTGGCAAAGCCCAGATAGGTCAAAATGTCCGGGTGCGGCCCCGCTGCCCAGCGGGCATCGTTCAGATAGGCAATGGCCTTTTCATATTGCTTTTCGTTGATCAGGCTGACCGCAGCGACATAGGTTTCGTCAGCCGATTTGGCCTCGGCAAGCTGGACGGCAGGCGCGGTAATCGCGGCCTGTTTTCCGGCGGCAATCGCGGTCTCCACTTTCTTCACGGCATCGGCCAGCTTGGCCTTGTCAGCGCAGGTCTCGCCACATGCGGTCTGAAGCGTCTTTAACGCGGCAAGCTGCGCAGCGGCCTTGTCTACTTTGCCAAGCTTGGCCTGCACAATGCCATAGTCGCGGTGCGCCTCAATCATCTTGTCATTATACTTTATGGCGAGAGCGAGCGGCTTTTCCGCCTTTTTGGCGTCATTCAGCCCCAAATAGCTTGCCCCCAACAAATATTGCGCGGCAGCATCCTTCGGCAGCGCGCCTGCCACTTTTTTGAAATGTTTCACGGCAGTCGCATAGTCGCCAGCCCTATAGGCGGCGGTGCCTTTTTGATAATCCATGGCAGGATCGTATTTTTCGGTGGTACCGCTGGGCGAACCGCCCCCGCCTCCACCGCCGCCACCAGCGGCCATTATGGGGGAGAGTGTCAACAATGCGCCCAATGCGGCGGCAAGATGCAGGGATTTGCGAAAATTTCCGGACATAGCGTGTTTCTCCTTGGCCCCTCACTCGCGTTGATACCATGCCAGCATGAATAGGCAAAGGCTGGGTTATTGCCAGTGGGGCCATGATCGTCCATTCCGCGCAGCGATGTTTGCCCGATTTGTGCCTGATCGCTTTGTTCTGCTGCTTGTTGCGGCCATGGCCTTGGGCTGGCTGCTGCCATTGTCAGGGCAAGGGCTAGCGAAAGCGCAGGCAATCAGCAGCATCAGCATCTTTGCGCTGTTTTTCCTGCACGGGCTGCGGCTGCCGCGTGGCGAGGTGGCAAAGGCCGGACGGGACTGGTGGTTGCAGGGGGCAATGCTGGCGTTCAGCTTTGCGGCGATGCCGCTGGCGGCGCTGGTGATGGTAAAGTCGGCGGGTTTTCTGCTTCCCGCTGCTTTGGTCACTGGCCTGCTCTATTGCGCGATGCTGCCATCCACGGTGCAGTCGGCGATCAGCTACAGCAGCATGGCGGGGGGCAATGTCGCGGCTTCGGTGGTGGGGGCGGCGCTTTCCAACCTTGCCGGGATTGTGCTGACGCCATTGCTGGTTGCCGTGCTGATCGGGGCGACGTCCGGGGTCTGGCTGGGCGGCGATGCCGTGCTGCGGATTGCGACTCTGCTCCTCTTGCCCTTTGCATTGGGGCAGGCGTTGCAGGGCTGGCTTGGCCTATGGGCGCGGCGGCAAAAGGCGCTGCTGGCGCTGTTCGACCGGCTGGTGATCGTGATTGCCGTTTATGTCGCCTTTGCAGGCGCAGTGGCTGGGGGCAGCATGGCATTGCTGACGCCGGCCAGCCTGACGTTGTTGTTGGCCGCAATTGCGTTGCTGCTGCTCTTTGCCTTTGGCGCGGCAGCAGGGCTGGGCAAAGCGATGCGGCTCAATAGGGCGGACCGGGCCAGTCTGCTGTTCGCGGGCGCGCAAAAAAGCATTGCAACGGGCGCGCCGATGGCCGCGATATTGTTCGGCCCGCAGGCTGGGCTGATCCTGTTGCCAACGATCATCTACCATATCGCGCAACTGCTGCTATCCGCCATCCTCGCCGCGCGCATCGCCAATCAACCCTTTAAATAGGGACTGTCCCTATTTAAAGGCTGCGCAACGCTTCTGCTGGGCGCGCCGCGAGGATTGGGAGCGAACCGGCTATGCCCAGCACAAAGGTAAGCCCCGCACCGCCCACCAGCGTCAGTGCAAGAATTGCGGGGTCAGGGGCAAATTGAAAATCGAAGATCTGCACCACCACATACCACGCAGCGCCCAGCCCAAGCGCCAGCGCCAATAGCCCCAGAACCGACGCCAGCAGTCCATATTCCATGGCTTGTGCGCCCAATATCTGGCGGCGGGTCGAGCCCAGCAGTTTCAGAATAACGCTGTCATAAATGCGCGATTGGCGCGCCGCGGCGATGGCCCCGACGAGCACGGCTATGCCAGCCAAAATGGCAATGGAGGCAGCCGCCGCAATGGCCTGCGCCATTTGGGTAAGCAGCACCGAAATCTGGCTGACAACATCGCCCACCTCAATCAGCGAGGACGAGGGAAAGGCGGGCGGGATTGATTTGGCCAATGTTTTTTCTGCAGCAGCGTCAACCGTGACCGTCGCCACCATATTGTGCGGCGCTGCATCAAAGCTGCCGGGTGAAAAGACCAGCGCATAGTTCAGCCCGAAATTTTCCCATTTCACTTCGCGCAAGGCGGCAATCTTTGCCCGCACCTCAACGCCAAGCACGCTGACTGTCAGGCTGTCGCCAACGCCAACGCCCAGCGATTGTGCGACTGGCTGGTCCAGCGAGACCAGCGGCGGGCCCTTATAGTCGGCGGGCCACCATGTCCCGGCAATCACTTCGCTGCCCTCTGGCACGGCTGCGCTGTAGGTGAGGCCCCGGTCGCCACGCAGCACCCATGCGCCTTCGGGAAGCTCGGCCAACTGGTCGACACGCTGGCCGCCAAATTCGACGATCATGCCGCGCAGCGCGGGGATCATGTTGATTGCCGCATCGGCGTCGGCAGCGCGGACCTGCGCAGTGAATGCGCTTGCCCGCTCTCGCGGGATATCGAGGATGAAAAAGCTGGGGGCCTTTTCCGGGACCTGACCCTTGATTTCATTGTTGATGCTGGTCTGAATGGCGGCCAGCGTAACGAACAATGTCAGCCCCAGCCCCAAGGCAACGACAAGCGCCTGTGTCTGTGACCCCGGCCGATGCAGATTGGCAAGCGCCAGCCTGGCCAGCGGCGTTTTGGGGCGGGGTACACGCTCGGCAATTTTGCGCAGACCCCAGGCTATGGCCGTCAGCAGCAGCAGCAGGCCGAAACAGGCGCCGATAAAGCCAAGCGAGAATAGCGGTTCGCGCGCCGTTGCCACCGCCAGCGCGACAATCGCCAGGATCGCAGCCGCAACCGATAGCGCAGTGCGCCGATCAGGCCGGGCTCCTGCCTCAACAACCGAACGAAACAGCCCGGCTGCGGGCACAGTGCGTGCGCGGGCAAGTGGCGGCAGGGCAAAGGCAAAGGCGATCAGCAGACCGTAAAACGCGCTGACGGCAAGCGGGACTGGATAAAGTGCAAATCCGGGGGCGACGGGCAGAACATCGCCCGCGATCAGGCCAATGGCCTGAGGCAACAGGCTGCCGACGCCAAGGCCAAGCAGAATGGCCAGCACCGCAACGGCAAGGATTTGCAGCATGTAGATGCGGAAAATCGTCTGGCTGTCAGCGCCGTTGACTTTCAAGGTGGCGATGCTGGCACGCTTGCTGCCCAGATAGCTGCCAACGCCATTGCCCACGCCAATCCCGGCAATCACCAGCGCGGCGAGGCCAACCAGCGTCAAAAATTGTCCCATGCGTTCGATGAAACGGCGGGTTCCGGGCGCGCCATTTTCTTTTGAGTCCACATCCCAGCCGGCAATGGCATATTGTTTTTCCAACCGCTGGGCGAGGGCAGCGGCATCAAGCGCGGCGGGCAGTTTGACGCGATATTTTGCCTCATACATGCTGCCCGGCTGGATCAGGCCAGTGGCGGGCAGCTGGTCAAGGCCGATGATCGCAACCGGGCCAAGGGTAAAGCCTTCGCCAAGACGGTCGGGTTCTTCGCCGATGATGCCAGTCACGCGAAAGCGGGCTTCGCCAAAGCGCACCGTGTCGCCTTTGCCAATGTCCAGCCGGTTGGCCATGGCCGGGGCAATCAGGATTTCGCCCGGCCCCGGCTGCTTCGCCCTTGTCCCATCGTCCAGCGTCAATGTGCCGTAAAGCGGATAGGCGCCGTCCACAGCCTTTAGTTCGGCCAGCACGCTGTCGCCTGCAATTGCCATGGCGCGCAGCCGCACCGTTTCCGATACAGCGCCCAGCTTGCGCAATTCGGCCTTCTCGGCCTCGGTTGCCTCGCGCTGGCTGATCTCCACCGATATATCGCCGCCAAGGATGGTCTGCCCGCGCGTCGCCAATTCAGCGGCAATCCCTGCCGTCAGGCTGCCAATCGCCGCAAGCGTGGCAACGCCCAGGAAAAGGCAGACGGCAAGCAGGCGAAGCCCGCGGATACGTGCGGAAAGGTCACGCCGGGCAATGCGCCAGAGGGTAGGGAGGTTCAAGCCGCCGTCTCCACCACATGCCCGTCCTGCATGGCCACCACCCGGTCGCAGCGCGCGGCAAGTGCAGGGTCGTGCGTGATGATCAGCAGCGTCGCACCGAGTGCCGCGCGGCGTTCAAATAACAGTTCTATGATTGCTGCGCCCGTAGCGCCGTCCAGATTGCCGGTGGGTTCATCGGCAAATATGATGCGCGGGGCAGCGGCCATGGCACGGGCAATGGCCACGCGCTGCTGCTCACCACCCGACAATTGCGACGGATAATGCGTCAGCCGATGGCCAAGGCCAACCGATTCCAGTTCCTTTGCCGCCCGTGCAAACGCATCATCCATTCCGGCCAGTTCCATGGGCACAGCGACATTTTCCAGCGCGGTCATGGTGGGCAGCAAGTGAAACGCCTGCAACACGATGCCAATCCGTCCACGCCGTGCGGTTGCAAGGCCATCTTCATCCAGCGCGGTGAAATCAAGCCCGTCGACGCTGACGCTGCCGCCGCTTGCCCGTTCCAGCCCGGCCAGTACAGCCATCAGCGAGCTTTTACCCGATCCGGACGGGCCAAGCAGCGCGATGCTGGTGCCATAAGGAACCTCCAGATCAACGCCGCGCAGGATTTCGACACGGGCATCGTCTGCGCCCAGTGTAAGGGTGACATTTGCCGCACGGATTGCCATATCCGCGCCTGTGGCCAAGGGTGCGTGCAAGGAAGGAACTTTCGGTTTTGAAAAATCTGTTTCTATATGGGGTTGCCATAGCGCTTCTCCAAGGGCTTGGCGGATGCGGGCAATCACCGGTAGCCGAAGCGCCGCCAAAGGCGCAGCAACCAGCGGCCAAGACGGCAGAGCAGGCGCAATATGACCAGCTGGTCGTTGCCTTTGGCGACAGCCTTTATGCAGGATACCGGCTTGGCCCAGATGAAGGGCTGGCCCCGCAATTGCAGGCCGCGCTGAAGGCGCGGGGGATCAATGCACGGGTGCACAATGCCGGGGTTTCCGGCGATACGACCGCAGCCGGGCTGCAAAGGCTGGCCTTTGTCCTCGATAATCTGGAACGCAAACCTGACCTTGTGGTGCTGGGGCTGGGCGGCAATGACATGCTGCGCGGGATTCAGCCTGATGCAACGCGCGCCAATCTTAAGGCAATGCTGGAGGCGCTTGAAAAGCGCGGCATTGCCGTTGTCCTGACCGGAATGCTGGCCCCGCCCAATCTTGGCCCCGATTATGGCCGCGCCTTTAATGGCCTCTATCCTGAACTGGCAAAGGCCAATGACGCCCCGCTGATGCCATTTTTGCTGAATGGCGTGGTGACGGACAAGGCGTTGATGCTGGACGATGGCATCCACCCCAATGCGAAAGGCGTGGCGAAGATTGTCGAGACGCTGGCACCGTTGGTCGAACGCGAACTGAAAGCGTCATGATCTTACTGTATTAAAATAATAATACAGCTACACTCGCCGGAATTGCTTGAAATCAGACATCCAGCGGGCCATTTAACCGGTATCGACCGTTTTTGAGGAGGGCCGACCATAATGTCGACCGAGACACTGACTGCCACGGAAACAGAACTGAAACTGACGCCGCCCGATCCGGTTCCCCCGGTGCAGCCGGAAAAGGCGATGGGGCTGGTCCCCGTGGCCGATGATGTGCAGGAAAAACTGGCGCAAAAGGTTGAAGGTTATATTGCCGATTTGCTGGCGCAGGATGTGAACAGCCCCGAATTTGGCAAGCGCGTTGACCAGCTGACCAATATGGGGCGCAAGGAAATCATGGAGGCGGCGGGCCAGTCCAACCGTTTCCTCGATCGCCCGATCCGCCTGATGGACGACAGCACTGGCGTGGGTGCTGACCTTGCCGAGCTGCGCCGCACGGTCGAGGATCTTGATCCGTCAAAGCAGGGCAGCCTGACCAGCAAGAAAAAGCTGTTTGGCATCATTCCGTTCGGCAACAAGCTGCGCAATTATTTTGACAGCTACCAAAGCTCGCAAACCCATATCAGCAGCATTTTGGGCCGCCTTGCCAATGGCAAGGATGAATTGCTGATGGACAATGCCGCGATCGATGTGGAGCGGCAAAATCTGTGGAAGGCAATGGGCAAGCTGGAACAGATGATCGTTATTTCCAAGCAGCTTGATGCACGGCTTGAGGAAAAGGCCGCGGAGCTTGAATTGTCCGACCCGGCCAAGGCGAAGGCGTTGAAGGAAACTGCGCTTTTCTATGTACGCCAGCGGCATCAGGATTTGCTGACACAAATGGCCGTAACGGTGCAGGGCTATCTTGCCATGGACCTTGTCAAAAAGAATAATATTGAGCTGGTGAAGGGCGTTGACCGCGCCTCCACCACTACCGTTGGCGCATTGCGCACGGCCGTCACTGTGGCGCAGGCAATGACCAACCAGCGGCTGGTGCTTGACCAGATTACTGCACTCAACACGACAACCGCAGGCATTATCGACAGCACGGGCAAGCTGCTGCGCGAAAATACCGGGCGTATCCATGAACAGGCAGTGTCCTCGGCCATCCCGCTGGAAACGCTGCAACGCGCGTTTCAGAATATTTATGATACGATGGATGCCATTGATACCTTCAAGTTGAAGGCGCTGGACAGCATGAAAGCGACATCAGACGCGCTCGACAAGGAAGTGCAAAAGTCAAAAGGCTATATTGCGCGGGCCGAGGGGCAGGCACAGGCACTGAAAGCCGCGCAAGAGCCGGGGCTTTTGAGTTCTTTGGAGAGTTAGTTTTGCACAAACCTAGTGCTGAGTCTGTCGAAGCCATGTTTATCCGGAACGCCCTTCGACAGGCTCAGGGCTGTGGTGAATTGAAACTGTGAATGAAGACATGAGCGCCGCCAACAATTCCGACGACATCCTCGACAGCGCCCGCCGGTCGCTAGACCGCGTCAAGATGGGCCCGCCCATCGGCACAAAATCGCGCGCGCTGCGCCGGGCGCATTTTTTTGGCAAGGTTGCACGGGCTGCCGTTGCGGTTGGCGTGTTGCTGGTCGGCGCAGGCGTGGTCGGCGCGATCATCGACGGTATCGGTTTCTGGGGCGTCATGATCACAGGCGTGCTGGGGGCGGCGGCGGCCTATGTGCTGATGCGCTATCCTGAAATGCCGATGCCAACCGTGGAAACGCTGCGCCAGACCGATTTGGGCACGCTGGCGGGCAAGACGGAAATCTGGCTGGAGGCGCAGCGGCCAATGCTGCCTGCGCCCGCGCTGCCGGTTGTGCAGGATATCGGCAAGCGGCTGGACCAGCTTGCCCCGCAATTGCAGCTGCTGGATAACAATGATCCCGCCGCGCGCGAAGTGCGCAAGCTGGTGGGCGAACATTTGCCGGAGCTGGTCAACAGCTACAAACGCATTCCCGATACGCTGAAGCGGCAGGAAAATAGCGGCAAGACGCCCGAACAGCAGCTTGTCGACGGGTTGAAAGTCATCGACCGCGAGATTGAAACAATGACCGCCCAAATCGCGCGCGGCGAGCTGGACAAGCTTGCCACGCGCGAACGCTATCTAGAAATCCGCTATGACGGGTCAGGGCAGGTAAGCTAGGCTTCGCCCCACCAAGGCCTAATTCGCTGTCGACTTTGGCGTCAGTTTCAGCAAACGGCCCTGGGGCCCATCCTCCAGCAACCAGAGCGATCCATCCGCGGCGACTTCCACTTCGCGGATGCGCGCGCCCATGTCCCACTGGTTGGCCTTTACGGCCTTGTCACCGTCCAATTTAACGCGGATCAGCGCGCGGCTGCCCAGCCCGCCCAGAAACATCGAATTTTTCCACTGCGGAAACAGGTTGGCATTATAAAATGCAAGGCCGCCGGGCGAGATGGCGGGGTTCCAAAAGACGGCCGGTGCCTCAAAGCCATCACCTGCCTTGTGGTCGGGGATGTCGCGGCCATCATAATGGTCGCCATTGGACACGGTTGGATAGCCATAATTGGCGCCGCGCTTCACCAGATTCAGCTCATCGCCATGGGCAGGCCCCATTTCCTGATTCCACAATTGCCCCTTGGCATCAAAAGTCAGGCCCAGCGGATTGCGGTGGCCCAATGACCAGATTTGCGAGGTCACCGGCTTTGCTGCGTCATAGAAAGGGTTATCGGTCGGCACGCTGCCATCGGGAAAGAGGCGCAGAACCTTGCCCATATTGCTGCCCATATCTTGCGCGGGGTCAAATTTCTGCCGCTCACCGCTGGCGATGAACAGATATTTGCCGTCGGGCGAAAATGCCAGCCTGTGGCCATAATGGCCGCGACCAGATACTTTGGGATATTGCCGCCAGATGACCTTCAGGTCAGTCAGTTGCGGCGTTTCGGCAGTGGTATCCAGCTTTGCCTTCGCCACCGCTGCGCCAAAGCCTCCTTCGCCTGCCTCGGCATAGCTTAGGTAAATCGTCCGGTTATCGGCAAAATCGGGATGCAGGATAACATCGCCAAGCCCGCCCTGTCCGCCATAGGCCACCTCTGGAACGCCGCTCACTTCGACAACGGGGCCTTCGGATTCCCACAGCATCAATTTGCCGCTTTTCTGGGTAATCAGTGCCTGGTTGAACTCAGGCAGGAATGTCATCGCCCATGGCTCGTTAAATGTCGCAATTTCCGTGGCAATGAAGGGCTTGTCACCACTCGCTGGCTTGTCGGTATGCACCGATACAGGGCTGCAGGCAGTGGCGACAAGGGCAGCGGTCAACAGCAGCGACTGGCGAAACATGGGGTTCTCCTTTTTAACTGCGAGCCCAAATGTGTATTGGCACGCGCAATCGCAAGGGGGCTTGCAATTGTTTGGGCGAAAGTCTAACGGACCGTCATCCCGACATTGCGAGACACTGAAGGGGCTGGCGCCGCAAGGGGCCGGCGCAATCGGTCTTTCGCGCATGTCATTACCATTTGGACGTCCATGCCTGACCTTGAAAAACTGACTGCGATCATCGAGCCTGAAGCCCGTGCGCTGGGCTTTGATCTGGTGCGCGTCGCCTGGTTTGAAAGCGGCGGCGAAGGATCGGACGAGCCAACCTTGCAGGTAATGGCAGAACGGCCGGATACCCGCCAGCTGGTGATCGATGATTGCGCTGCGCTTTCCCACCGCATTTCCGACCGTTTTGACGAATTGGACCCCATAGCCGAGGCCTATCGGCTTGAGGTCAGCTCACCTGGGATTGACCGCCCGCTGACCCGGCTGAAAGATTTCGCCGATTGGGCGGGGCATGAGGCAAAGGTTGAGGTGAGGGAAGCGGTTGGCAGCCAGAAGCGGTTTCGCGGCATTTTGGGCGGCGTGGACGGCGACCTTGTCTCACTCACCGACAAAAATGGCGCAGCTCATTCCATTGCCTTTGCCAATATTGATTATGCCAAGCTGGTCTTGACAGACCGGCTGATTGCGTCGACTGCGCCGCTCGACAGCGCCGGAGCCGACGAAGTTGAAGACGAACACTCCGACCAAGAACAGGAAGATTGAGCCATGGCCACTCCCATAGCCGCCAACAAAGCCGAATTGCTGGCAATTGCGAACGCAGTTGCATCCGAAAAGATGATCGACAAGGCAATTGTCGTCGAGGCGCTGGAGGAAGCCATTCAGCGTGCTGCCCGCGCCCGTTATGGTGCGGAGAATGATATCCGGGCAAAGCTTGATACCCAGACCGGCGACCTTCGTTTGTGGCGCGTTGTCGAGGTTGTCGAAGAGGTTGAGGATTATTTCAAGCAGGTCGACCTGAAACAGGCCGAAAAGCTGCAAAAAGGGGCAGCCGTTGGTGACTTTATCGTCGATCCGCTGCCGCCGGTTGATCTGGGCCGCATCGATGCGCAATCAGCGAAACAGGTGATTTTTCAGAAGGTGCGCGATGCTGAGCGTGAGCGGCAATATGAAGAGTTTAAGGACCGCGCGGGCGAAATCATAACCGGCGTCGTCAAATCGGTGGAATTCGGCCATGTTGTCGTTGACCTTGGCCGGGCCGAAGGCGTCATCCGCCGCGATCAGCAAATTCCGCGCGAAGTGGTGCGCAATGGCGACCGCGTCCGCGCGCTGATCATGAAGGTGGTGCGCGAAAATCGCGGGCCGCAAATCCTGCTGAGCCGCGCGCATCCTGATTTCATGAAGAAATTGTTCGCGCAGGAAGTGCCCGAAATCTATGACGGCATTATCGAGATCAAGGCCGCAGCGCGCGATCCCGGCAGCCGCGCCAAGATTGGCGTCATCAGCTATGACAGCAGCATCGACCCCGTCGGCGCATGCGTCGGCATGAAGGGCAGCCGCGTGCAGGCAGTCGTTCAGGAAATGCAGGGCGAAAAGATCGACATCATTCCCTGGTCAGAAGATGCCGCAACTTTCATTGTCAACGCGCTTCAGCCCGCAACGGTAAGCCGCGTGGTGCTGGATGAGGATGAGGGCCGCATCGAGGTCGTCGTCCCTGACGATCAGTTGAGCCTTGCCATTGGCCGCCGTGGGCAGAATGTCCGTCTTGCCAGCCAGTTGACTGGCCGTGCCATCGACATCATGACCGAGGCGGAATCCAGCGAGAAGCGGCAAAAGGAATTTGTCGAGCGTTCCGAAATGTTCCAGCAGGAACTGGACGTTGATGAAACGCTGGCCCAGTTGCTGGTTGCTGAAGGCTTTAGCGAGCTGGAAGAAGTGGCCTATGTCGCGGTGGAAGAAATTGCCGCGATTGAGGGGCTGGACGAGGAACTGGCCGAAGAATTGCAGAGCCGGGCTGTCGAGGCGCTGGAACGCAAGGAAGAGGCTGCGCGCACCGAACGGCGGGAACTGGGCGTTGAAGATGCGCTTGCCGAACTGCCGCACCTGACCGAGGCAATGCTGGTCACGCTGGGCAAGGCAGGCATCAAGACGCTGGATGATCTGGCCGATCTGGCCACTGACGAGCTGATCCAGAAGCCGCGCACCGAACAGCGCCGCAGCGACAATCGCCGCAACCGGGTGGAAGACAAGCCCGGCGTGCTGGCAAGCTATGGCCTGAGCGAAGAGCAGGGTAATGAAATCATTATGGCCGCGCGCGCGCACTGGTTCGACGACGAACCGGAAGCAGAGGCGGCAGATGCAGACGGGGAGGACGCCATTGTCGCGGAAAACTCCCAATGACACGCATCACGACCCTGTAAGGAAGTGCATATTGTCGGGTGAGCGGGCGCAGCAGCGCCTGCTGATCCGCCTTGCCCTTGGTCCCGATGGTCAGGTCGCAGCGGACGTGCTGGGCAAGGCACCCGGCCGCGGCGCGTGGATTGGCGTGCCTGCCGACGTGCTGGAGGCGGCGCGGGCAAAGGGCAAGCTTGGCGGCCTTTTGAAACGGGCGTTCAAGGCCGATCATGTCGAAGTGCCGGCAGACCTTGCGGAGCGAATTCGGGTAAATCTGGAAAAGGCAATGCTCGACCGGCTTGGGCTTGAGGCGCGGGCTTCCAATCTGGTGGCCGGGGCTGAAAAGGTCGATCAGGCGGCACGGGCAGGGGCAGTTGCGTTATTGCTCCACGCTGCCGATGCCAGCGATGATGGCGCGCGCAAGCGTGACCAGAGCTGGCGCGTGGGCAGCGAGGCCGAGGGTAGCGGCATGGCCGGCATTAAACTTCCGGTTGACCGCGACATGCTTTCCGCCGCATTGGGGCGCGGAAATGCAGTGCATGTTGCGATCACCGATGATCGTGCAGCGCAGCGGGTGAGGCATCATCTCGACCGCTGGCTTTATTTCACAGGATGCTCTATCGCGCCCGGCGCCGCTTCGGCGGACGTCCGTGCCGATGGCGCGTCGCGCAATACGGATAGTTAAGGGCAAGGTCTGTTCAGATGAGTAACGAGAACGAGGTGAAACCGACACTGGGCCGCAAGCCTTTGGGGCTGAAACCCGCTATGGAGTCGGGGGAAGTCAAACAGACCTTCAGCCATGGTCGCACCAACAAGGTTGTGGTCGAGGTGAAGCGCAAGAAATTGATCGGCAAGCCCGGCGCTGCTGCTGAGGCTGCTCCGCCGCCCCCGCCACCACCGCCTCCGCCGCCCGTGGCTGCGCCGCCGCCGCCGCCGCGTCCCTCTGCCCCTCCGGGTGAAACCCCGCAGGAGCGCGTTGCAAGGATGCAGCGCGAGGCAGAAGAAGAGCGTCTGCGCCTAGCCGAAGAGGCGAACCGCCGCGAGATTGAGGAACGGGCCCGCGCCGCCGAGGAAGAACGGCGCCGCGCCGAGGAAAACCGCAAGGCTGAAAGCGCGCCGCCACCTGCGCCTGCGCCCAAGATCGAGGCGGCTGACACGCCTGCGCCTGCTGCTGGCGATGATAGTGGCAATGCCGCGCCGCCGCCGCCACGCCGCTTTACACCCGTGGAATCGCCAAAGCGCCCTGCGCCTGCCAGTGCACCTGCACCTGCGGGCACAGCCGAGCGTGAGCGTGAAGAGGCCCGCAGCAAAGCCCCGCATCGCCCCAGCCGCGACCGTGCTGGCGACAATCGTCGCCAGTCAGGCAAGCTGACGGTTACGCGCGCGCTGGACGATGATGAAGGCGCACGGGCCCGGTCGCTGGCCGCGCTAAAGCGCGCTCGCGAAAAGGAACGCCGCCTGCATTTCGGTGGCAGCCAGCGCGACACCCAGCCCAAACAGGCCCGCGACGTGGTCGTTCCCGAAGCGATCACGGTGCAGGAACTGGCCATTCGTATGGCGGAAAAAGGCAGCGACCTTGTGAAGGCACTCTTCAAAATGGGGATGCCGGTTACGCTGACGCAAACCATCGATCAGGATACAGCCGAGCTGCTGGTCACCGAATTTGGTCATAATATCAACCGCGTATCCGATGCCGATGTCGACATTGTCCATGACGATGATGTCGACGCTGCTGACACGTTAAAGCCGCGTGCGCCGGTGGTTACCGTTATGGGGCATGTTGACCATGGCAAGACCTCGCTGCTTGATGCCCTGCGCGGGGCCAATGTGCAGTCGGGAGAGGCTGGCGGCATTACCCAGCATATCGGCGCTTATCAGGTAAAGACCAAGGGCGGTGACCTTGTCACTTTCCTTGATACGCCGGGCCATGAAGCCTTTACCGAAATGCGCGCGCGCGGTGCGATGGTGACCGACATCATCATCCTTGTGGTTGCCGCTGACGATGGCCTGATGCCGCAATCAATCGAGGCAATCAAACATGCCAAGGCCGCCAATGTTCCCATGATCGTTGCGATTAACAAGGTCGACAAGGACGGCGCCAATCCGCAAAAGGTGCGGGAACGCCTGCTTGAACATGAGGTTATCGTCGAGAAAATGGGCGGCGAGGTTCAGGATGTCGAGGTTTCGGCACTGAAGAAAACCGGCCTTGATGAACTGCTTGAAAAAATCGCGCTTCAGGCAGAGGTCATGGAATTGCAGGCCAATCCTGATCGTGCCGCCGAGGCGGTTGTGGTTGAGGCGCAACTGGACAAGGGGCGCGGTGCGGTTGCAACGGTGCTGATCCGTCGCGGCACGCTGAAAACCGGGGATATCTTTGTTGTCGGCGAAGAATCGGGCAAGGTTCGCGCGCTGGTCAATGACAAGGGGCAGCAGGTCAAATCCGCCGATCCCTCCATGCCTGTTGAGGTGCTTGGCCTTTCGGGCGTGCCCGGGGCAGGCGACATTCTGACGGTGGTCGAAAATGAAGCGCGCGCCCGCGAAGTTGCCGCATTCCGCAAGGAGCAGGCAAAGCTGAAACGCACGACGCAGGCGCCTGCTTCGCTCGATACCATGTTCTCTGCGTTGTCGGCGAACAAGGCGAAGGAGTATGCCGTTGTCGTCAAGGCTGATGTCCAGGGCAGCGTCGAGGCCATCGTCAATGCACTGCACAAGCTTTCGACTGATGAGATCAAGGTTCGCGTGCTGCAATCCGGCGTCGGGGCAATCACCGAAAGCGATGTAAATCTGGCCAATGCGTCAAAGGCACCGATCATTGGCTTCAACGTGCGCCCCAATGCCAAGGCGCGCGAGATTGCGCAGCGCGAAAAGACGCGGTTCAAATATTTCGACGTGATTTATCACCTGACCGAGGATGTCGCCAAAGAAATGGCGGGGATTTTGGGTCCGGAAATCATCGAAACCGTCGTTGGTCGTGCCAAGGTGCAGGAAGTGTTCAACGCCGGCAAGAAGGACAAGGCGGCTGGTCTGCTTGTGCTCGAAGGCCACATCCGCAAGGGCTATCATACTCGCCTTACGCGCGAAGATGTTATCGTCTCCAAAACCGTCATTGCGTCGCTGCGCCGGTTCAAGGACGATGTCGACGAAGTGCGCGCAGGGCTTGAGTGCGGCGTGGTGTTGCAGGATACCAACGATATCAAGCCGGGCGACATGCTCGAAATCTTCGAGGTTGAGGAGCGTGAGCGGACGTTGTGATGACGTCTGCCCTCGCTTGAGGGAGCGCGCCTATGGCCCGTCATAACGAAACCCCCGAAGGCCGCTCGGTGCGCTTGTTGCGCGTGGGCGAACAGGTGCGGCACGTGCTGTCTGACCTGCTGGCCCGCGGCAGCGTGCATGACGATGTGCTGACCAGCCATAGCGTCAGCATCACTGAAGTGCGCATGTCGCCTGATCTGCGTCACGCAACCGTGTTTGTGAAATCGCTGCTGGGTGCGGACGAAGCCGATGTGCTGAAGGCGCTGCGCACCAACACCGCCTTCCTGCAGCGCGAGGTCGCAACGCGCGTGCGGATGAAATATGCGGCGAAGCTGAAGTTCCTCGCCGATGAAAGCTTTGACGAGGCAAGCCATATCGAACGCTTGCTTTCCGACCCCAAGGTGGCGCAAGACCTCAACAACGAGGGGTGAATGGCCAAGCTCTATTTCTACTACGCCTCAATGAACGCCGGCAAATCCTCCACGCTGCTACAGGCGGCGTTCAACTATGGCGAGCGGGGGATGAAGGTGATGCT
The DNA here is from genome assembly GCA_964572205.1 of uncultured Sphingorhabdus sp. Lineage (GTDB taxonomy): Bacteria > Pseudomonadota > Alphaproteobacteria > Sphingomonadales > Sphingomonadaceae > Sphingorhabdus_B. Next base: position 2,577 of record CAZNEO010000010.1, on the reverse strand, counting down.
GTGGACCGCAGCGCTTGACGACCGTCCGGGTTTCGGGGCGATCAGCTCACGGATCGGTCTGGCGGGCGATGCGAGCCGCTTTGAAGCCACCACTGACATTGAGCTCGCTGTGCTGCGCGAGCACCGCGAAACACCGCTGGCCTGTGTGCTGATTGATGAAGCGCAGTTTTTATCAAAAGAACAGGTTTGGCAATGCTCTCGGCTGGCGGACAGGGCTGGAATTCCTGTGGTCTGCTATGGCCTGCGCACCGATTTCCAGGGGGAGTTGTTTCCGGGATCGGCGGCGTTGCTTGGGATTGCGGACAGCTTGGTCGAATTGAAAGGCGTGTGCGATTGTGGGCGCAAGGCGACGATGAACTTGCGCGTGGATGAGGCGGGCAGGGCAGTGATCGATGGCGCCCAGACGGAGATTGGCGGCAATGATCGCTATGTCGCCATGTGCCGCAAGCATTTCATGGAAGCGCGCAACGCCGCTGCTGCTGGTCAGCAGGCGTTCATCGCAGCCGAGGCATGATGCTGCGCAAAGGAGGCTGGCTATGAAAACTTATGCGACTGTAATTGCTCTGGCAGTGCTTGGTTGTGTGTCGACGACAGCATTGGCAAAGCCTCAACCGCATATATGGTCGGAATTGGGCGTGGATGCCTCGATTGTCTTCCCCAATCATGGCGCGATCCGCAATTTTGAACCCGATGGCGATGATGGTATCTGGATAGAGGATCAGCAGCGCCGCTGGTATTATGGCACATTCATTGGCCGGTGCCAGGGTTTGAATTTCTCGCAGGCCATTGGATTTGACACGGGCGGCGTGCCGCGTTTTGACCGGTTCAGCGCAATCATCACCCGCGAGGATCGTTGTCAATTGAACAGCCTGGTCACTGCCGAAAAGCCGCCGCCGCGCAAAGAGCGCAGGCGCCTTGCCAAAGAGGCAAAGGCAAAAGCGAAAGCCGAAACGACGGCAAATTGACATCGGCGGTGCGCACGCCCAATGCGCGGGCGTGCATGGCTGGATAATTCTCGACAAGCCGCTTGGCCTTGGCTCAACGCAGGCGGTCGCTGCGGTGAAGCGCAATTTGCGTGAGGCTGGCTTTGGCAAGGTGAAGGTCGGGCATGGCGGGACGCTCGATCCGCTTGCATCGGGCATTCTCCCCATAGCCCTTGGCGAGGCGACCAAGCTGTGTGGGCGAATGCTGGACGCCAGCAAGGAATATGATTTCACGATTGCCTTTGGTAAGGAAACCGCTGGGCTGGACGCTGAGGGCGAGGTTGTTGCGACTTCTGACCATCGGGCGACAATGGCAGAGATTGAGGCTGTCCTATCTTCTTTCACGGGCGAGATCGAGCAAACTCCACCCGCTTACTCAGCGATCAAAATTGACGGCAAACGTGCCTATGACCGCGCTCGAGCGGGTGAAGCGGTGGAGATGAAGGCCCGACAGGTGACGGTTCACTCGCTGCGTCGTATCGTGGCTTCGTGTGACCAAATGATGGGCACTCAAAGCCAGGGACTGGAGGCGACCGGAGGTCATCCCACAAAGAAGGTGGATGAAATTACTCTGTCCGCCAATGTCTCCAAGGGCACCTACATCCGCGCGCTGGCCCGCGATATCGCTTATGCCCTTGGCACTGTGGGCCATGTCTCGATGCTCCGCCGCACCCGCGCCGGGCCGTTCGGCTTGCAGCAGGCGATTTCGCTGGACAAACTCAACGAAATCGGTAAGGGCGCACCCGCAAAGGACATAATCTTGCCGCTGGAGGCAGGGCTGGTCGACATCCCGGCTCTTGATCTCTCCCCGGAAGCGGCAATGGCGATCCGTCAGGGTCGCGTCTTGGCCGGGGTTGCCACGAAAGATGGGCACTATTGGGGGCGTGGGCCGGACAACCGGCCTGTGGCCTTGCTGGAGCAAATTGGCGGTCAGTTAAGATCGCTTCGTGGTTTCAATCTGTAACACACGATGTTCGAAGGAAAAAAATATGTCGATTACGGCAGAACGTAAAAGCGAAGTGATCAAGGACAATGCCCGGGCCAAGGGCGATACCGGCTCGCCGGAAGTGCAGGTCGCCATTTTGACTGACCGCATCAAGACGCTGACCGAGCATTTCAAGGATCACCACAAGGATAATCACAGCCGCCGCGGCCTTCTGCAGATGGTCAACAAGCGTCGTTCGCTGCTCGATTATCTGAAGCGCAAGGACGTAGATCGTTACAACGCGCTGATTTCCAAACTCGGACTTCGCAAATAATTCGCTGGAGCGGCCCCGAAAGCGGGCCGCTCTTCGCATATGGGAGTATCGCGCGAAAAGTGGGAACCGGTTTTCGCTTTTCGGGATACGACCAGCAAAATTGGGGCGCGCTCGCAATGAGGCGAGCAAGCCGCAGGGGCCAGAAGCGCCCCACCCGGTCCGGGACGGACACCCCGGAACTAAGAGGCCCCCGCAGCATCCGGCTCGCGGGTCGTAAGGAAAATATATGTTTGATGTTAAAACTGTAAGTCTGGATTGGGGCGGACAAACCCTCACTCTGGAAACGGGCAAGGTTGCCCGTCAGGCCGACGGCGCTGTGATGGCGACCCTTGGCG
>CAZNEO010000009.1:0-67680 GCA_964572205.1 uncultured Sphingorhabdus sp. | reverse complement strand
CATGGTCGATGCGCTCCTTTAACGACAAGGCGTCACCATAGGCGGCGAGGTCATCCGCGAGATCGGTGACAAGACCCTTGATGTCGCCATCGCCAAGCATGGCAGGCACACTGCGCACCAGCATTGCAGACGGACCGAAGCGTTCGAGGTCGAGGCCGAATTCGGCAAGTTCGGCGGCGCGCCCCTCAAGCCGGTCGCAGGCGGGCTCGTCCAATTCGACGACTTCGGGGACCAGTAAACCCTGGGCAGCAACTTTGCCGCTGGCTGCGGCAGCGCGCATCCGTTCGAGCACCAGCCGTTCATGTGCGGCGTGCTGATCGACAATGACAAGACCGTCTTCGGCTTCGGCAATGATATAGGTGTTCGCCACCTGGCCGCGGGCAATGCCAAGCGGGTGGCGGGTGCTTTCGGGGACAGGTTCGGTGGCGGGTGCGGCTCGCCCCATCAGAGGGGCGGCGAAGTGGACAATGTCTTCGGCCAAGACAGATTCGATCCCCTCCCTCTGAGAGGGGTGGCCAAAGGCCGGGGAGGGCATGATGGGCCAGTTGCCCCTGACCAACCCGCCGGCTTCGCCGACTGCTCCTCTCTGTGGGAGGGGTGTTCCGTTGCTGAAAAATACACCTTGCGCTGTGCGGATTGGCTCTTGCTGCCAATTCACCTCGGCGGCACGCTGCACAGCCCGGAACCCAGCCCCATCCAGCGCATGGCGCAATCCCGACACGATCATGCCGCGCACCAGTGCGGGTTCGCGGAAGCGGACCTCAGTCTTCGCCGGATGGACATTTACATCCACGTCGCCCGGCGGCAGGTCGAGAAACAGGGCGACAACGGCATGGCGATCACGCGCCAGCATTTCGGCATAGGCACCGCGCACTGCGCCCACCAGCAGCCGGTCCTTAACCGCGCGGCCATTGACGAACAGATATTGATGATCGGCCACGCCCCGGTTGAAAGTCGGCAGGCTTGCTATCCCGCCAAGCGACACCCCCTCACGCTGGAAATCAAGGGCAACGCTATTGTCTATAAGCTCGGGGCTGGTGAGGGCAGCAACCCTGTCAGGCCGCGACATTCCCGGCTGCACCGACAAAGCGCGTCGTCCGTCATGGTCCAGCGCAAAGCCGATGTCCGGCCGCGCCATGGCGAGCCGCCTTATCGCATCAAGCGCCGCCGCATATTCAGACCGTGCCGAGCGCAGAAACTTCCTGCGCGCCGGGATATTGCCGAACAGATTCTCAACCCGTACGCATGTGCCCGGCGGAATTGCCGCTGGCCCCTCTGCCACCAGCGCACCATGATCCACAACACGCTCCCAGCCGTCAGCCCGCCCGGTTAAAGGGCGGCTTTGCAGCGTAAAGCGCGACACGCTGGCGATGGAGGGAAGTGCTTCCCCGCGAAAGCCCATGGTTACGACCTGATCGATATTATCGTCCGGCAGTTTCGATGTAGCATGGCGTTCCAGAGCAAGGGCCATTTCCTCCCGATCCATGCCGCAACCGTTGTCAGTCACCTCAACCAGATCAAGGCCGCCAGCGGCCAGCCGCACCGATATTTGAGTGGCGCCTGCGTCAATCGCGTTTTCGACCAATTCCTTTAACGCGCTGGCCGGTCTTTCAACCACTTCACCGGCAGCAATGCGGTTGATCAGCGTGTCGGGAAGCCTTCTTATTGACATATTCGCGCGCCTAGCCCAAGCGCGCGCCGCAAGCGAATCCTTTAGCAGTGGAAATCAGGCAATTTGCTGTTTTGATATGCAGCAATTTCCTGTAGTGCGGCGCATCCGCGCCGGGCCGCAGCCTATTGGACTTTCAGCCCGACCGAAACACGCCTTCCGACTGGATGATGAATAAATGAAAATGCCGTTTTTCCGATTTGCCTCGCAGGACATGGCAATCGACCTGGGCACCGCCAACACCGTGGTTTATGTGCGCGGTCAGGGAATTGTCCTTAACGAACCTTCGGTGGTTGCCATCGAAACACTGAATGGGATCAAGCGCGTTAAGGCTGTGGGCGATGATGCCAAGCTGATGATGGGCAAGACCCCCGACAGCATCGAAGCGATCCGGCCGCTGCGCGACGGCGTTATCGCCGATATTGATGTGGCCGAGCAGATGATCAAGCACTTCATCCACAAGGTGCAGGGCAAGCCGAGCATTTTCCGTGCGCCTGAAATTGTCATTTGCGTGCCATCGGGTTCCACTTCGGTTGAACGCCGCGCGATCCGCGATGCGGCCTCTAACGCTGGCGCAAGCGCTGTTTTCCTTATCGAGGAACCAATGGCAGCTGCAATCGGTGCAGACATGCCGGTGACCGAGCCTATTGGTTCGATGGTTGTCGACATCGGCGGCGGGACTACCGAAGTTGCGGTGCTCTCGCTGCGAGGCCTTGCCTACACCACATCAGTGCGCACGGGCGGTGACAAGATGGACGAAGCCATCGTCTCTTATGTCCGCCGTCATCACAACCTGCTGATTGGCGAAGCGACTGCGGAACGGATCAAGAAGGATTTTGGCACGGCCCGCGCGCCGGCCGACGGAATTGGCCATACGATCCATATCAAAGGCCGCGACCTTGTGAACGGCGTGCCTAAGGAAATATCAATCAACCAAGGTCAGATTGCCGAAGCGCTGAGCGAGCCCATTGGCACTATTGTCGAGGGCGTGCGGATTGCGCTGGAAAACACCGCGCCTGAACTGGCAGCCGATATTGTTGATCAGGGCATTGTCCTGACCGGCGGCGGCGCGCTCATGGCTGGCCTAGACGAGCATCTCCGCGACGAGACGGGGCTTCCAGTCACAGTTGCCGAAGACCCGCTGACCTGCGTTGCTATCGGCACCGGACGCGCAATGGAAGACCCCGTTTTCCGCGGCGTCCTCTTAACCGCTTAAGGCCAAGTCGATGGCGCCGCCAATCCACCGGCGCCCGGGTTACTCCCGCAAGGCGCAATATAGCCTGTTTGCAACTTATGTGCTGGCGATTGCCGGTGCGATTTTTGCTGCGCTGCTGCTGCTAATATCAATTGCCGACCCCACGGGATTTGCGGCGCTGCGTAATGCGGCAAGCGAAACAACAGCGCCGGTCGTGCGTATGATTGATTCCGTCCGGCGCAGCTTTGCCGAGGCCGGCGAAAATCTGTCCGCCTATATCGATGCGGGTTCGAAAAACCGGGCGCTTACCCGGGAAATGGAAAAGGCGCGGACCCGGTTGGTCGAGGCCGATGCCCTGCGCCTTGAAAACCGCAGGTTGCGCGGGCTGCTCGACCTCGTCCAAAGCGAAGAGGCCAGCGTGATTGTGGCTGGCCGCTTAATCAGCAGCACCGCATCCAGCGCCCGGCGCATTGCGACGCTATCGGTTGGTAGCAATCAGGGTGTGACGCCCGGACAACCAGTGCGTGGCCCCAATGGCCTGATTGGACGAATTATCGAAGCTGGGCCGAATACCGCAAAGGTTCTGCTTGTGTCGGACGCCGAAAATGTCATTCCGGTGATGCGCCTGCCCGATGGACTGCCTGCGCTGGCCAGTGGCATGGGCAACGGCCTTGTAATGATCCGGCCTGTGGACTTGGGCGTCAATCCTTTCAAAAAGGGCGACATCATCGCAACTTCGGGCAATGGCGGGCTTTATCCCCCCGATGTGCCCTATGCCCGCGTCATCCGCAGGACAGCCGATGGAGCCATGGCAGAGCCGCTGGCCAACCCCGGCAACAGCCCCTATGTCCTTGTGATGCAACCTTATCAGGAGCCGGCGAAAAAGGCGCTGGATGCCGCGCTTAAAGAAGCACCTGCTGCGGCGGAGGACGAATGAAAAAGCAGCTGATAGCGACGAGTCGCCAACTGCTTGGCCCCACGCGTGACTATGAAAGCCGCATAGAACGGCACCCTTCGCCAACCCGGATTGTTGCTGTTCCTATTGTGTCAGTCATGCTTGCGTCGATGGTAACGGCCCTGCCGCTTTTTCCGGGGACGCCGCTATTGCCGCCGCTTGGATTTATGATGCTGCTTGCCTGGAGGCTGATGCGGCCGGGAATTTGGCCGGTATGGATTGGCTTGCCGCTTGGCCTTTATGACGATTTATGGAGTGGCCAGCCCTTTGGAAGTGCAGGGTTGATCTGGTCGCTGACCATGCTGGCTATTGAACTGATCGATGCGCGCGCTGTCTGGCGCGATCATATTCAGGACTGGTTCCTTGCCGCCATCGCGCTGATACTGGCGCTGTTCGGTGGACTTGCCATCACCGGGCTTGCCTATCGCGCGCCAGAGGCCAATATTGTGGTTCCCCAAATCCTGTTATCTATCCTGCTTTTTCCAATGATTGTGCGGCTTTGCGCCCGGCTTGATCGCTGGCGGCTGGCGACATGAGCGAAAGCCTGCTTGGACGCCTCGCGGACGGACGTGCCCCGACATCTGGCCAGCTGGAACTGAGTTTCAGCAGACGCACTGCGCTGATCGGCGGAGTAATGTCACTGGTCGGCACAGTGGTCGCTGCGCGTATGGGCTATATCGCGGTTTTTGAAAATGAGCGGTACAAGCTCTTGTCCGAAAGCAACCGGATCAATCTGACCCTTATCCCGCCGCGCCGGGGCTGGTTTATTGATCGCTTTGGAAAACCGATTGCCACCAACCGCGCCGATTTTCGCGTTGACATCATTCCAGACCGCATGGTTGACCGCGACGCAACGGTCAAAACGCTTGCCGGGCTTTTATCGCTGAATCAGGATGATATCGACCGCATCATGCGCGATCTTAAAGATGCGCAAGGTTTCCAGCCAGTCGAAATAGCCTCAAATCTGGATTATGAAAGTTTCGCTCGGGTCAGCGTGCGCCTGCCGGACCTTCCCGGCGTAAGCCCTCGACAGGGGTTTTCGCGCTTTTACCCAAGCGGCGCAGCTGTCGGCCACTTGCTTGGCTATGTCGGCGTTGTGTCTGCCGAGGAGTATAAGCAAAATAAGGACCCGCTGCTGATTACACCCGGGTTCAAAATCGGCAAGGATGCGCTGGAAAAGGCTTTTGAGCCGCAGCTGCGCGGCAAACCAGGTGCCAAGCGCACCGAAGTAACCGCGCGCGGAAAGGTGGTGCGAGAGCTATCCTCCCGCACGGACACGCCGGGAAAGCCAGTGCAGCTGACGATCGATATTGACCTACACAATTATGCGGCCCGACGCATGGGCGTTGAGTCTGGATCGGTCGTGGTGATCGACTGTCTGACCGGCGACATTCTGGCGATGGTGTCGATGCCCTGTTTCGACCCCAACAGCTTTTCTGAAGGCATTGGCCGAATGGAATGGAAAATGCTCAGCGATGACGACCGGGTCCCGCTGCGCAACAAGACGCTGCAAGGGCTTTATCCACCTGGATCAACGTTGAAACCAATGGCAGGGCTGGCCTTGTTGCAGCGCGGCATCGACCCTGAAGAGACAGTATCGTGTGGCGGCGGCTATCGCCTTGGCAACCGGGTATTTCGCTGCCTTGGCCGCCATGGGCCGATGAACATGCGCAGCGCAATCATGAAAAGCTGCAACACCTATTTTTATTCCATGGCAAACCGGGTTGGGTTTGACGCGATCGCGCCGGTCGCACGCGAACTCGGTTTGGGCCACCGTTTCCCCCTGCCCTTTCCTTCACAAAGCTATGGCACGGTCCCCGACAGCGCGTGGAAGATGAAAAAATACGGAACCGAATGGTCGCGCTCGGATTCGCTCAACGCCGTGATCGGTCAAGGCTATATGATTGCCAGCCCGTTCCAGCTCGCGGTGATGTCGGCGCGCATAGCATCCGGGCTGAAACTGGAACCGGAAGTTGTCCTGAAAAAGCGCAACGCCGGGCCTCACCTTCCCTATCCCGACGAACATCTTGCTGTGGTGCGAGAGGGCATGGATCTTGTCGTCAATGGCGCAGGGACGGCCGTTGGCAGCCGCCTGCCATTGGACGATATAAAAATGGCCGGAAAAACGGGTACTGCCCAGGTTAAAGCGATCAAGGGCGGCTTTCGTGGCAAGGGGGGCGAACGGCGGTTCCGCGATCATGGGCTGTTCGTCTGCTATGCGCCGACAGTTAATCCGCGCTACGCGGCCTCAGTCGTGATCGAGCATGGCATGGGCGGCGCGCGCGCCGCTGCGCCTGTTGCCAAGGATGTGCTGACATTCCTGTATGACCGGGAAAAAGCGATGGCTGCGCTGGAAGCGCTAGAGGCAGGCTGGGGCGGCACGATTCAGGAGCGGATGGACCGGCAATATTCCGCCTTTCTCGCAGCACAGGGCGCAGCACCATGAATTCGATCATCCCTGCGCCGATAGCTGCGCTGCCATGGCGCGTGCTGCTGATCCTATTTGCGCTGGTAAGCATTGGCACAGCCGTTCTCTATTCGGCGGCGGGCGGCAGCTTTCAGCCTTGGTCAGGACAGCATATGATCCGCTTCCTGATCCTTTCGGGCATGGCAGTTGTCATGTCTCGGATGCCGCTGGATTTTTGGAAGTCGATCACCTTTCCGCTCTATGGCATTTTGATCATTCTTTTAATTGGCGTGGAAATTATCGGCTTTGCCGGCGGCGGCAGCCAGCGCTGGATCAATCTCGGCTTTATCTCTATCCAACCGTCGGAAATCATGAAACCTGCCATTGTGCTTGCCGCCGCATGGTTGTTTGACCGGCTACCGCCTATCAAGATCAACAGCTTTGAAGCGATCTGGCCCATGGCGTTGCTGTTGATTCTGCCCTGCATTCTGGTGATCATCCAGCCCGATTTTGACGCAGCGCTTGCCTATATATTTTGTGTCGTCGTGGTCGGGTTCCTAGCCGGGTTGCCGATCATTTATTTCTGGGCAGGCGGAGCGGCGCTGGCGGTGCTGGCACCGATTGTCTATTTTTTTGGTCTGCGGCCCTACCAGCAAAACCGGGTGCTGATTTTCCTGAATCCGGAAAATGATCCGCTTGGCGCAGGCTATCATATCACCCAATCGAAAATTGCCATTGGTTCTGGGGGGATTTTTGGCAAAGGCTTTGGCAACGGGACGCAAAGCCACCTAGATTATCTGCCAGAGGGGCACACTGACTTTATTTTTGCAACAATGGCGGAGGAATGGGGCCTGATGGGCGGGCTTGTGATTATTTTCCTCTATTATCTGCTGATGCGCTGGGGCCTGCGCGTGGCGATGCAGTGCCGCAGCCGCTACGGCAAGCTGGTCGCAGGGGGTCTGACGATGACCATCTTTTTCTACATCATGATCAACCTGTTGATGGTGGTCGGCCTTGCGCCTGTGGCCGGGTTGCCCCTGCCTTTTATCAGCCACGGTGGCTCATCGATGCTCACCATGATGATCTGCATCGGCATCATCATGTCAATCGAACGCCATCCGGAATCGCGGCGCGGACAATTTGCCTGACGCTTGTGGCAGGCCCGTCTTGACAGAATCGCCGAATCCCGTCAAAGGCCCGCTTCCAAACCGGCGCGACGGGCTTGCCACGCGCCGCGAAATGGGGACGCTTAGCTCAGTTGGTAGAGCAGCTGACTCTTAATCAGCGGGTCGTGGGTTCGAACCCCTCAGCGTCTACCATTTTTTCAATGACTTAGATGCAATTTTCGGGCTTCGCCTTCCGGCGGGGCACCAACGGGGCATCAGCCGATTCGCATTCGAAGCCAAGGTGGCATAATGAGACAAGTGACCGGCGCAGAGCCGTTACAAGTCCAATCCTGACCTTGTCTTCCGCTGAGAAGTGGCGGCGGGTCGCCCGGCGGGTATCCTCCACTACATGTTCGGCAGAGGCCTTCGATTGGCCTAAGTGTTTTGGTCTCATCTTCGTTCCTTCGTCACTAGGACGAGACCAAAACACTGCTTAAATCACAATCCCAAATCTGTGCCATAGGCGCTGACTATGACAGCTGCCGACATGATTGTCGCTGATCTTAAACTTGCCGCCACAGTAGCGCAGCGCTTTCCCAGCCTCACTCTTTCATCGGCGCTTGGCCTGCTGGCATTTTCGATGGGCGGGCTTTTTGATAGCGATGCGATAACTGGACAGTTGGGCGCTGGCATTGCTGGACCGTTATTGGATTTCGGAAGGATTGAGGCTGAGATTGCAGAAGGCGAAGCGCAAACGTGGATAGCCTTTGAAGAGCTGCGCAAGGCAAGCTTTTCTGCACTTGGCGAGGAGGAGGAGGCCTTTGGGCAGCTGGCTGCGCTCAACCGGGAAGCACAGATGCTGGAGCAGCAGGCCAGACACGAATCAGACGTCGCGGCAGTTACCGCCAGTCGCTATCGGGCCGGCCTTGAAAACCTGATTGTGGTGCTGGATGCCGACCGTGCGGCCTATCTGGCTGCCCAGCAAGCCATTGCTGCAAAAGGCCGCGCGCATCGCGCCCGCGTCACTTTGTGGCAGGCGCTTGGTGGTCCCGGAGTGGAACATTTTCTGGCAGCGGCGCCCGATAATAGCGCAACTACGCACAGGAATTAACATTCCCTTGGCCATCGCGCCCCTGTATGGCTTTCGGCAATGGCTGTCATTGCAATCTTCAGCCCCAAGGGCGGCGTCGGCAAATCGACCATTGCGGTCAACCTGAGCTGGTGTGCGGCCGTTCAGTCAAAGCACCGAACCCTTTTGTGGGAACTTGACCCCCAGCGCGGCGCATCTTTTTTATTGGGAGAAGAAGCTCCTTCCAAACCGCGCGCCAGCGCTATTTTCGCTAAAGATGAAAATCCGGCAAAGCTGATCATTCCGACCGAAACGCCCGGGCTGGACCTGTTACCGGCAGACGACACGCTGGTCTCACTCGACGCATTTTTTAGTGAGCTGGGAAAGAAACGACGGCTGGACAAACTGACCGCTGCTCTCGCGAAGGATTATGCGCGGATCATTCTCGACTGCCCACCAGCGATGAACGAAACCGCCCGGCAAGTGCTGCGGGCGGCCGATGTCATCATTGTTCCGCTGTCGCCCTCCCCGCTTGCCCGCCGTTCGCTCGATCTCGTGCGCAGCGAGCTTGCCCGGCACATAAAGGGTCATGGTCCAGTCCTCCCGGTTTTTTCGATGATTGACCGGCGCCGCGCCTTGCACCGGGATTCGTGCGCGGCCAACCCAACCTGGCCGGTCATACCGATGGCAAGCAGCATCGAACAGGTTGCCCTGCGCCGCGCGCCGGTGGCAACCTTTGCCGCGTCATCCCCGGCGACCGCTGCGTTCCAGCGGCTTTGGGACGGGATTGAGCGTAAATTGCAGGAAAAGGCCCAAGACAGTTGACGTAGGGCCATGAACACCGCCACATCATGCCATGCGCTCCACGATAAAGCTGATTGGTTTGCCAACAGACATCAACAGCTCGTTTGAGAGGGGAGCCTCCAAGGCGCCCGCAGCCATCCGGGCGGCGCTGTTCAGTGATCGCGGCAACGCCTCCTCAGAAAGCGGGCTGGAACTGGACACCGACATTCTGCTTATGGACAGCGGCGACCTGCCGCTGACCGAAACCGATATCGCCCATGACGACGAAGCGATTGCCAAGGCGACAACGTCAGCCGCCGTGCCCCTGTTCCTGGGTGGGGACCATGCCGTGACATTTCCCATCGTCGCGGCGCTGGCCCAGCGGCATGGGCCACTGAACATTCTGCATTTTGACGCGCACCCGGACCTTTACGATAATTTTGAGAACAACCCGCGCAGCCATGCTTCGCCCTTTGCGCGGATCATGGAGGGGGCTCATGCCAAGCGGCTGGTGCAGGTCGGCATTCGCACATTGACGCGGCATTGCCGCCAGCAGGCCGAAAAATATGGCGTGGAAATTCTGCCCATGGCAGGCTTTGACGTGGCGCAAGTGCCGGTGCTTGAAGGCCCGCTTTACATCAGCGTCGACCTTGATGGCATCGACCCGTCCGAGGCACCCGGCGTCTCTCACCCGGAACCGGGCGGCCTGCGTCTGCGTGAGGTGCTGGCCGCAATCCACAAACAGACCACGCCCATTGTCGGTGCCGATATTGTAGAGCTTAATCCCGACCGCGACGTAGGTGGGGTTACTGCAATCCTCGCCGCAAAGCTGGTCCGCGAGATTGCCGCCCGCATTACCCTCAACCAAGCTGGAGAGCCCCAATGACCCTGAAAATCCATCATCTGAACAACAGCCGTTCGCAGCGTATATTATGGCTGCTGGAAGAACTTGGCGTCGACTATGAAATTGTGCAGCATCAACGCGATGCAGTCACCAACCTCGCCCCTGCCAGCCTGCAAGCCATCCACCCGCTGGGCAAATCGCCGGTGATCGAGGATGATGGGCAGATCATTTATGAATCGGGTGCCATTGTGGAATATTTGTGCGAACGGCATGGTGGCGCGCATCTCGTGCCGGCGCGGGGCAGCAACGACCATATCCGTTATCTGGAATGGATGCACTTTGCCGAAGGTTCAGCGATGACGCCGATATTGCTGAACCTGTATGTTGGTCGATTGGGCGATGCCGGTGCTCCGCTTCATCCCCGCATCAATGAGCAGCTGGAAAGCCATTACCGCTATATGGAGGACAGCATCGGTGCGTCCGGCTGGTTCGTTGGAGATAGCCTGACTGGCGCAGATTTCATGCTTAGCTTTCCGGCTGAGGCCGCTGTGATTAGCGGGCGGGCACAGGACAAACCCAAATTAACCGCCTTTGTCCAAACCATCCATGCCCGCCCCCAATGGCAAGCGGCGCTGGCCAAGGGCGGTCCTTATGCCTTTGCGTGATCGTTCGGACTGAGCAATTTATCCTGCTTGATAGCTGCGCGGCCCTCGCCTAAGCCGCGCAGGCTATGAGTTCGACCAACGATATCCGCCGCGCGTTCCTCGACTATTTTGGGGGCGCAGACCATGATGTGGTGCCTTCCGCGCCGCTAGTCCCCTATAACGACCCGACATTGATGTTCACCAATGCCGGCATGGTGCCTTTCAAAAATGTTTTCACTGGCCTTGAAAGCCGCGCGAAGCCGCGTGCTGCATCGAGCCAGAAATGCGTGCGTGCCGGGGGCAAGCATAATGACCTCGACAATGTCGGCTACACTGCCCGGCATCATACTTTCTTTGAAATGCTGGGGAATTTTTCCTTTGGCGATTATTTCAAGGAACAGGCGATCAGCCATGCTTGGCAATTACTTACCAAAATATGGGGCCTGCCCGCTGAGCGATTGACCGTTACCGTCTATCACACCGACGATGAGGCGTTTGGGCTTTGGCAGAAAATCGCCGGGCTGCCTGAACAGCGCATCATTCGCATCCCCACCTCAGACAATTTCTGGTCAATGGGCGATACCGGCCCGTGCGGGCCATGCAGCGAAATATTCTACGACCATGGTGACCATATCTTTGGCGGACCTCCGGGCAGCCCAGACGAAGACGGCGATCGCTTTGTAGAAATCTGGAATCTCGTCTTCATGCAGTTTGAACGGCAGGAGGATGGCAGCGACGTGCCTTTGCCCAAGCCGAGCATCGATACTGGCATGGGGCTGGAGCGGATCGCCGCTGTGTTGCAGGGCGTGCACGACAATTATGATACCGACACATTCCGCGCGCTGATTGAGGCATCGGAAGAGCTGACCGGAACAAAAGCGCAAGGAGAGCAAAAGGCCAGCCATCGGGTCATTGCGGACCATCTGCGCTCGACCAGTTTCTTGTTGGCGGATGGGGTTATGCCATCAAATGAGGGGCGCGGCTATGTGCTGCGCCGGATCATGCGCCGCGCGATGCGCCACGCGCACCTGCTCGGCGCAAAAGAGCCGTTGATGCACCGGCTGGTCGGCAGCCTTGCTGCCGAAATGGGCGCAGCCTATCCAGAACTGCTCCGCGCCCAACCGTTGATCGAAGCCACGCTCCGCCAAGAAGAAACCCAGTTTCGCCGTACGCTCGACAAGGGGCTGCGACTGTTGGACGAGGCAACGGCGGGGATGAAAGCTGGCGATGTGCTGGCGGGCGATACCGCGTTCAAACTCTACGACACTTATGGCTTTCCCTATGATCTGACCGAAGATGCCTTGCGCGCGCAGGGCTTTGGCATTGACGCGGCCGGTTTTGATGCCGCGATGGCCGAGCAGAAGGCACGCGCCCGTGCCGCATGGAAAGGCTCTGGTGCAAAAGCATCCGACGATGTGTGGTTCGACATCGCCGAGCGGGTCGGTGGGACAGAGTTCACCGGCTACACCGCCAGCGAAGGCGAAGGCCAGGTCGTGGCGCTCGTCAATGACGGCGTCGAAGTGCAATCTGCCGTCGCCAATGATACCGTCACTATCATCACCAACCAGACGCCATTCTATGGCGAAAGCGGTGGGCAGATGGGCGATGCCGGGCGGATCAGCGGCGCGAACTTCCGCGGCGAAGTGGCTGACACCGCAAAGCCCCTAGGCCGTCTGCACGCGCATCTGGTGACGTTGGAACAAGGCGAGGTCAAAGTTGGCGATGTCGTCCAGCTAAAGATCGATACCCAGCGCCGCGACGCGCTGCGCGCCAACCATAGCGCAACCCATTTGCTGCACGCTGCGTTGCGCAATCATTTGGGCAGCCATGTAACCCAAAAGGGCAGCCTGGTTGCGCCTGACCGGTTGCGTTTTGATTTTTCGCACAACCAGGCTGTTACCCCTGCGGAAATCGCGGCGATTGAGGCCGAGGTAAACGCCCAGATCCGCAACAACCGCGCCGTAACCACGCGGTTGATGTCACCCGATGACGCCGTTGCGGCAGGCGCACTTGCGCTATTTGGAGAAAAATATGGCGATGAGGTCCGCGTGCTCAGCATGGGCGATGTCGAAGGCGCCAATTATTCAGTCGAGCTTTGCGGCGGAACCCATGTCAACGCGCTGGGCGATATTGCCCTTTTCACGGTGGTTTCCGAGTGCGCTGTTGCCAGCGGCATCCGCCGGATCGAGGCACTGACCGGCGAGGCCGCACGCCAGCATCTGGCCAACCGCGAGGCGCAATTGAAGGACATTGCCGCGTTGTTCAAGGTGTCCCCTGATGACGTCAGCGCGCGGGTCGAAACGCTTCTTGCAGAGCGGCGGACATTGGAAAAGGAGCTGTCCGAGGCGAAAACGAAGCTTGCCTTGTCGGGCGGTGGCGGCCCGAAGGCCGAAGCCGAAGACATCAACGGTGTCCGCTTCCTTGGGCAAGTCATCGCGGGAATTGAGCCAAAGGCTTTGCGCGGACTGGCTGACGAACAGATGAAGGCGCAGGGAACCGGCGTCGTGGCAATCATTGCAGCCAATGAAAATGCCAATACCGTCGTGGTTGCTGTGTCACCAGACCTGCATGGTCGTCTGGCTGCTCCGGCTCTGGTGCAGACGGCAACGGCTGCAATGGGCGGTCAGGGCGGCGGCGGTCGGCCAGAAATGGCACAGGGCGGCGGACCTGCCGGAACCGATCAAGCTCAGGCTGCGCTGGGTGCGATCAGGTCTGCGCTTGCTGGTTAAGCCCGCCGCGCAGCTTCAGGCGCGGCGCTTCATCCAGCTCACCGGCCTCCTTGATCGCACGGCGATATTCGTCGCGCTTTTCATGTATCGACGCAATCACAGGCCCCATCGCAATTCCAAGATCGACCAGCACCGCTTCTGACAATTGCAGGCTGCTTTCCAGCGTTTCGGGAACAGCATCGCTGACCCCGGCGAGATAAAGCTGTGCTGCATGATCAGTGTCGCGCGCGCGGGCAACTATGGTGAGGTCAGGCTGCTCGGCGCGGATACGCTTTACAAGGCGCGCCATAAGCGCTGGCTCGTTCATCGTCAGGACCAGCGCCTTTGCCTCGCTCAGCCCCAGCCTGTGCAGTGTTGGCGGGCGCGAAACATCGCCAAAAACCACCTTATAACCGGCCCGCCGAGCCGCAACGACAGCGTCTATGTCGGATTCAACCGCAACATAGGGCTGCTGATGCGTGACCAGCATGTCGGCGACAAGCTGGCCGACCCGCCCAAAACCGACGATCACGGTGCGCGGTTCGCTGCTGTCGATATCGGCATCCAGCCCCTTTCCGCTACTGCGCACCTCGATGCGGCGAGCGACGTCATGCCCGATCCGTGCCAGCAGCGGCGTGACCAGCAAACCCATGACAGTCACGACCTGCCAAAATTTCGTGGTTTCATAATCAATGACGCCCGCTGCCAGCGCGGCGCTCAACACAATCAGTGTCAGCTCTGAAGGGCTTGCCATTAACAGCCCGGTTTCGGCCGCCACCCCTGGCCGTGCCCCCGCAATCCGCAGTAGACCGCCCGTGACAACAGCCTTGACACACAGCACGCAGACTATGGCAAGCGTTAGCGGCTGCCAATTTGCCATGACAAAATTCAGGTCAATCTGCATCCCGATGCTGATCAGGAAGACACCAAGCGCAAGCCCTTTGAACGGTGCAGTTACCGTTTCAACTTCGCCGCGATAATCAGTCTCTGCAATCAACACGCCCGCGATCAGCGCTCCGACAATGGGTGACAGGCCAACCGCACCGGTGAAAAGGCTGGAGACAATGACCACCATAAGACTGGCCGAAATGAAAAGCTCAGGGCTTTTCGTGCGCGCCGCCTGCCCAAAAACGATTGGAAGGATGAAGCGGCCGGCAATCAGCATCGCCGCCACCACCAGCCCGCCCTGCCACAGGACCGTGACGAGACCGTCCAGCGTGCCCGCGCCTGCCTTTGGCGCAAGCGCGCCAAGAAAGAAGATGATCGGCACAATCGCCAGATCTTCAAACAGCAGCATGGCAAGCGCGCCGCGTCCGACCGCGCTTTTCGTGCCTGCCAGCGGCAGCACCAGCGCCGTCGATGACAGCGCAAGCGCTATCCCCAGCCCGGCGGCTTCCAGCGGACTATAGCCAACAAGCGAAAGGCCAAAGCCAACAACCAGTCCGCAACCAATCAGCTCTGCAGAGCCAAGCCCGAACACCTGTCGGCGCATTTTCCACAAGCGCCGCAGCGACAATTCCAGCCCTACCGAAAACAGCAGCAGGATGACGCCATATTCGCCGATGATGCGAATGTTTTCGGTTTCTGAAATCGTCACCCATTTCAGCCAGGGATATTGGGCCGCAAGCGCACCCAGCCCCATGGGTCCCACCAGCACGCCGACAAGCAGAAAGCCTATGATCGGCGTTATACGGAAACGGGCAAAGGCAGGGATCACGACCCCGGCAGCGCCAAGGATCACCAACGCGTCCTGTAATCCGTCATGCGCAAGTTCAAGGGCCATAGGCACCATCTATACGGCATTTGTGCGCTGTGTCAGCAGCAAGCAGGGGCCGGGAGCAGTTCGTCTGTAAACTTGACAAAAGTTTTGTAAAATACTGTTCCAATTCGGGAAATTGTTTCAAAAATTCACTGTTGAACCGAATCCAGCGCTTTGCATAATTTCAGAAGCATCTTTGGAACGGGGAAGGATTTGGAATGAAAAGGGCAGCCTTCGCTTGTTTGGTCGCAGCGACAATGCTGGGATCGCTCACTTTACCCAGTGCCACATTGGCGCAAACCGCTCAACAAAAGCGCACCATACCCGTGACCTTTTTCGGCATGGTAACGAACGACGTCACCAAGGAAATCCGTATCCGGCAATCCGATGGCAGTTATATACCCTTTACCGGCGCGGTTCCCGATTACCCCTATAAGCAGGGGGATTCGGTCACGATTAGCTTCAACGCCCTTGTGCCTACCCGAGCCGCCTATGAGGCGGGCGGTGCACTGGCGGGGTCGGCCTCGGCTGACGGTATTTATCGGATCAGCGTCCGCAACCCATTTTACTCCAGCGGCGGCGGCGTTCTTGGCATTGGCAATTCGACGATTGCGGACCCAAGCGGACCGATCAATCCCATCGACACTTTCGGGCAACCAACCAATACGCGAATGACACTGGTTTATGATGCCATTGCCGACAGCTACAGCATCGATTTCACCAACGGCCAATTCCAGTCTGGAGCCTATACTGGTCCCAGCTATCTTTATGATGCGAACACGCAGACGTTGACGCCTTGCACTGGCAATGCCTGCGGAAACGGCGGCTTTTCGATCAGCGGCAATGCCAACCAGTTGACGACCAGCAATATCGGGATCACGGGCACCGCAGCTGGCAATGGTCCGCAATCGGGGGCAAATACCGGCCTGTTCAGCCTGATCTTTTCCGGCGCTTGGAACCTGCCGACTTACAACGCTGGCGGACCTGTTGACGTGCCTGAGCCAGCAACGGTCAGCCTGTTTGCCGGTGGAGCAGCCGCCGTAATGCGGCGCAGGCGGCGAGCATTGCGCGCCGCCTGAATAAGCTTACTGCCAGCTGCCCATCTTGTTTTCCAGATTGACGCGCACAGCCTCAAAAAATTGCTCAGTCGTCATCCACGCCTGATCAGGGCCAATCAGGATCGCAAGGTCCTTGGTCATTGCACCGCTTTCAACGGTTTCAATGCAGACTTGCTCCAGCGTTTCGGCAAAGCGGGTAACTTCAGGCGTTTCGTCAAATTTGCCACGGAATTTAAGTCCGCCGGTCCAAGCAAAGATCGACGCAATGGGATTGGTCGAGGTTGCCTTGCCTGCCTGATGCTGCCGATAATGCCGCGTCACGGTGCCGTGCGCTGCCTCGGCCTCTACTGTTTTGCCATCGGGCGTCATAAGGATCGAGGTCATCAGGCCCAACGAGCCAAAGCCCTGCGCCACCTGATCCGACTGCACATCGCCATCATAGTTTTTGCATGCCCAGACAAATTTGCCGCTCCATTTCAGTGCAGAGGCGACCATATCGTCGATCAGCCGGTGTTCGTAGACAATGCCGGCTGCCGCAAATTTTTCCTTGAACCCTTCGCTTTCAAACACTTCCTGAAACAGGTCTTTGAAGCGGCCGTCATAGGCCTTCAGGATTGTGTTCTTGGTCGACAGATAGACAGGCCAGCCAAGGTTGAGGCCATAGTTGAGCGATGCGCGGGCAAAATCGCGGATGGAATCGTCCAAATTGTACATCGCCATTGCGACGCCGCTGGACGGGAATTTGAACACCTCAAGGTCGATATTCTTGCCGTCATCACCGTCGAACACCAGCCGCAAGGTGCCGGGCCCGGGGATCAGCGTGTCCGTCGCGCGATACTGGTCACCAAAGGCATGGCGACCGACGACAATCGGGTCGGTCCAGCCGGGAATAAGCCGCGGCACATTCTGAATCACAATCGGTTCCCGAAAGACAACACCGCCCAGAATGTTGCGAATTGTGCCATTGGGCGACTTCCACATTTTCTTGAGGTTAAACTCCTCAACCCGCGCCTCATCAGGGGTGATGGTCGCGCACTTTACGCCGACGCCATATTCACGAATGGCATTGGCGCTTTCGACCGTGATGCGGTCATCGGTCTCATCGCGTTTTTCAACGCCAAGGTCATAATATTTCAGGTCAATATCAAGATAGGGCAGGATCAGCCGCTCCCTAATCCATTCCCAGATAATCCGGGTCATTTCGTCGCCATCAAGTTCGACAACGGGGTTCTTCACCTTGATTTTTGCCATTGGGACAATGCTTCCTTGAGCGTTTTTACGGTAGTTGCGTGCGCCATAGCAAGATTTTGGGGATGAGCAAGCGGGGGGAACAGGCCCGAACCAGCGCTGAAGGCGATGCAAAGTAAGCCAACGGTCCCAAATATCTTATCCTGAATGCACGGCCGCGCCGCGGCGAGACATCAACCCTTTCGCATCCTTGTCCAGAAAAGCCGCAGATTTCTGCGCAAGTTGATAGTGAATTGCACATTTTTTTGGGAGCCAAAGTGCGGCACAAACTAAACAAAGATGCGCGCATCTGGCCGATCCTGTGTCACCTTATGTTACCGTTAGAAAGCTTCCCTTGCGCAACGGCGCAGTCAAAGCAGGCGATGCGGGATTGGCGGTTATCACGATGTCAAAGAACAGACAGAACATTATGGAAACAAAAGTGCCAAGTCAAGCCGTTGCGCTCTCCTTTTCTGGCGTAGCGAGCATGACGGCCGTTTTCGGGGGAGCTGACAGGCGGGATTTGCCGCTTAATCTGCGGAAAGCGGACACTGCCAGTTACATCCTTCCGGTCCGCAGTGCCGTGGCCCAATCTTCGCGATCATTGGCTTCAGCGTCGAGTGCTGCTTGATCCCAGTCGTAAGGAACCAGATGGAAGCTGACTTCCCACGCGCTGTTTTCTTTTGAAACGACGGCATAGCTGGCATGCGGCAATCCTTTTTCGATGACATGCGGAAAGGGATACTCGTCGTCATAAGCAGGTAGTCCGACACTACCCGGATTTACGATCAAACGGCCATCGGCAAGGCGAACGGCGCGAGGCACATGGGTATGGCCGCAAAGGATGACTTGTGCATCGCAATCGCCTGCTCGCTCAGCCACTTCCGAGAAGGTGGCAGGACGGACGCCAGCTTCGGTAACTGTTTCGAGGAAATAGCCAAGATCGCTGTCGGGCGTGCCGTGAACGAGCATGATCTCGTCGGACAACCGCAGCGTTTCCGGGAGGCTTGCCAGCCACGCTAGTTGGTCCTCGCGAAGGGTGTTTGCAGCGTGCTGGTCCGATAAGCCCATGCGCTCCTTTTGTCCTTCCAATAACTGGCGTTCGTGATTGCCACGAATTGTTGGCAAATCGAGCGCCATCAGGCGGTCGGCGGTCTCGCGTGGCCAAAGCGCATCCGAGCAAATATCGCCGAGATTTACCGTCTGATCCACCGACATGCGGGTCGCATGAGCAAGCACCGCATCAAGCGCAGCGATGTTACCGTGGATGTCAGAAAAAACTGCAATCTTCATCTCGACCGTATAAACGACTTGTGTCTGAACCGTCGACCGTTGTTCGCTCACAAGGGGCTAAAATAGATTGATAACGGCCCTAAAACTAATCGAGACAGGAAAAGCTATATACCTCATTTTGGCTGGTCGCCACGCTTGAAAAATCAAACCCGCCGTCCCTTTCCAACCTAGTGGTTGTAACATCCCGCAACCCGGCCTAGATACAGGCGATGACAAAAACAGAATTGACCAACCGGGGCGCCGGGGTCGCAAAATGGGCCTTTCCGCCTGTCCATCCCGAGGGTCGCAAATTCGGGTTGATCGCAGGGGCCATCACGGTTTTCTTTGCCTTCATGGCGTGGGAAACACTCGCCTGGCCAATGGCCGGGGTGACTTTATGGGCGCTTGCCTTTTTCCGCGATCCGGCGCGCACCACACCGCAGGACGACCGCTTTGTCGTTGCGCCTGCCGATGGTCTGGTCACGCTCATCAGCCAGGTGCCGCCACCGCCCGAATTGTCCGGCCCACTGGGCCTTGGCGACCAGCCGATGACGCGCGTGTCGATCTTCATGAGCGTGTTCGATGTGCACATCAATCGCAGCCCTATAAGAGGCACAATCACGCGCATTGCCTATATTGCAGGCAAGTTCCTGAATGCCGACCTTGACAAGGCCAGCGAGGATAATGAGCGGCAGCATTTTCTGGTCGAGCGCAGCGATGGCGTGCGCATCGGTTTTACCCAGATTGCAGGCCTTGTTGCGCGCCGGATCATCTCGTTCAAGGCAGAGGGGGACGAAGTAATGGCAGGCGACCGCGTTGGCCTCATTCGTTTTGGCAGCCGCGTCGATGTCTACCTGCCGCAGGGCACTGCCTCACGCGTGATCAAGGGGCAGCGCTGCGTCGCGGGCGAAACCATCATCGCCGAACTGGGCGTTGATCAGGATTTACGGGCCCTGAGTCATTGATGTGGCAGGTTCGATAAACCCCGACCCAGACGATAGGCGCCGTCCCGGAATTTCAATCCGTGCGCTTATTCCCAATGCGGTCACCGCAATGGCGCTGTGCACCGGATTGTCGGGGGTGTGGTTTGCCTTGCAGGGGCTGTGGGCCTCTGCCTTGGCCGCAGTGATTGTGGCAGGTGTGCTTGATGCGCTCGATGGCCGCATCGCCCGCCTGTTAAAGGGTGAAAGCCGCTTTGGCGCAGAGCTTGATTCGCTGTCGGACGTGCTGGCTTTCGGGGCGACGCCAGCGCTTATCATCTACAGCTGGGCCTTGCAGGAAATGCCGCGTTTCGGCTGGACGATTTCGGTGTTCTTCGTGCTGTGCGCCGCGCTCAGGCTGGCACGGTTCAATGCGCGCATCGATGCCGATGAACAGCCGCATAAATCGGCGGGGTTCAATACCGGCATCCCCTCGCCCGCAGGTGCCGGCCTCGCGTCGCTGCCACTGATGGTCTGGATCGTGACAGGGCTGGACACGGCGCGCGACTGGCGGATTGTTGCACCATGGCTGCTGATCGTGGCGCTTGGCATGATCTCCAACATTGCGACATTCAGCTGGGCGTCGATCAAGATTCGCCCCGCAATGCGCTTTATGGCGCTTGCCATCGTTGGCCTTGTCGCTGCCGGACTGGTAACTGCGCCATGGGAAACATTAATCATTATTACAGCCGTTTATATCGGGCTGTTGCCATTGAGTATTGCAAGCTATGCGCGGGTGAAGCGGGGTCGCGCGGCTGCGTCCAAAGCGGAGGCTTGACCGCGCTTAAAGCGCCGCTATGTTCCGCCTTCGTTCTTTAGAGATAGGCTGAGCAAGTGGACCCGTTGATTGTCGTTTTCATTGTCGTAGCTGCCCTGCTTGCCGGGCTTGCGCTCGGCTGGGTTTTGGGAGGACGGGTAGGCCGGGCCGGAGCCGAGACGACAACCCAATTACGCGCGATGCTGGATGAAGTCGTGGTCGAGCGCGATATCGCAAAAGACCGCTTGGCCCGGCTTGAGGCATCCAGTGAAGAGCGAGAGCGCAGCTTTGACGAACAGGTCCGTGCGCTTGCCGAGGCGAAAGAGATACTCTCCGCCCAATTTGGTGAGATCAGCCAGCGGATTCTAGGCGAGGCGCAGGCGGCATTCCTGCAACGCGCCGATGAACGTTTTCACCAGGCAGGGGAAAAGCATGAGGAAAAGCTCAAGCATCTGCTTGCTCCTGTGGGCGAGCGGCTGAAGGCCTATGAGGAGCAGGTCGGCAGGATCGAGCGCGAACGGACCGAGGCCTATGGCGCGCTCACTGGCCTGATTGACCAGATGCGCGCTGGGCAGGAACGGGTCCAGTCGGAAACAGCGCGGCTGGTCAACAGTCTGCGCAATGCCCCCAAGGCGCGCGGGCGCTGGGGTGAGCAGCAGCTGAAAAATGTTCTCGAAAGCTGCGGGCTGGCCGAACATGTCGATTATGTCACTGAGGCGAGCGTGACCGTGGAGGATGGCCGCCTGCGCCCTGATGCGATCATAACTGTGCCCGGCGGGCGCAGCCTTGTGATCGATGCCAAGGTCTCGCTGAATGATTATCAGGATGCCTTTAACGCCGATGACGAGGCGTCGCGCGATGTCGCCATGGCGCGCCATTGCGCCTCGATGCGGGCGCACATCGATGGGCTGTCACGTAAAGCCTATTGGGACCAGTTCGACGATGCCCCCGACTATGTAATCATGTTCGTCCCCGGCGAGCATTTCCTCGCTGCCGCGCTCGAGCATGAACCGCAATTATGGGACATTGCCTTTGAAAAGCGTGTGCTGCTGGCAACGCCCACCAATCTGGTCGCTATTGCCCGCACCGTCGCCAGCGTCTGGCGGCAAGAGGGGCTGGCGCGCGAAGCGAAACAGATCGGCGCACTGGGCAAGGAAATGTATGATCGGATTGCCGTTGCCGCCGGGCATTTGAAATCAGTCGGCTCCGGCCTTTCAAGCGCAGTCAACAATTACAATAAATTCGTCGGCAGTTTTGAACGCAATGTCATGTCAACGGGGCGCAAATTTGCCGACCTGAATGTCGAAACCGGCAAGCGCGAGCTGGACGATGTGCCGCTGGTCGAGGCATTGCCGCGCTATGCCGCTGCGATGGAACAGGGGCTGATCGAGGACAGCGGAGGCGATCAGCCTTCTAGCGCAGGAACAGGCTGAAACCCGGTCGCACAGCAAAGCAAAAAGGGCCGGACCATCATCACATGGTCCGGCCCCCTTTTTCGGCCCGAAAATGGCAAGGCGCGATCGCAGCGCCTGCCCGATCGATCAGAACTTCACGCTGCCTTCCAGGCCCCAGATACGGGGTTCGTTCACAAAGCCCGTCAGGTTGTTGAAATCAATCCCACCCACGGCCGAGGTATCGTTGGTGATATTGCGGACGAAGCCTGCAAAGTCCCACTTGGTCGTGCGATAGCCAAAGCGCAGACCGCCCTCCAGCATATGGTCGTCGTTAAATTCGCGGCTGGTATAGAGGAAGAAGTTGACCTTTGAGCGGTAGGCCCAGTCGGTATAGGCATAAAGCTCACCATCGGCGACAGGCACAGCATAGCCTGCGGTCCAGTTAACCGACCATTTCGGGGCCTGTGGCAACTGGTTGCCATCAATGGAGAAGATGCCCGGGCTGCCCGGACGAACCGGATCAGTGACCGTGCAACCGCCGCCGCAACCGGTGATAAAGGCGTTGCTATCGTCAATTTTTGCGCTGTTGTAGCTGATGCCTGCGGTCAGGACCATGCGGTCCACCGGACGCGCCTCCAGCTCAGCCTCAAAGCCGTGACCGTCAACCTGATCGACATTGATCAGGCGCGCAGCGTTGCTTGCCCCGCCGACTGCCGTCAGTTGCGCATTATCAAGCGTGTAGACAAAGGCGGACAGGTTGAAACGCAACTTGTTGGAAAGCTGAGTCTTTATGCCAGCCTCATAGGACATGATCGTTTCGCTATCAGCGGTGCTGATGGCGTCCTGAACCGTGGTGAACACGAACAGAGCACGTCCCTGAATGGACGGTGCGCGATAGCCCTTTGCGATACGAGCATAGACGTTGACCGCGTCGGACGCTTCGTACGTCGCGCTCAAGTCCCAGGTCAGGTTATTGTCCTTGACCCGTGCCGTGCCGAGCCCATTGGCCCCAAACACGCCGCGACGCCCGATATCAAGGCGGCGCTTGTCATTATTGTAGCGCACGCCAGCGGTCACCGAAAACTGCTCGCTAAAGGGATAAGTGAGCGATCCGAACACGCCCCATGCCTTTGAATCCTGCTGCTGCAAGGCCGTAACATTGGCGACCGCATCCCTTGGCGCGCCATAGTTGAAAGACGCAATAGCAAGGCTTTCGTCAAAGTAGAAGACGCCAGCCTGATAGGTCAGCCCCTCATCATTGTTCGATGCAATGCGCAATTCCTGCGTCAGCTGGTCAAGATCAGGCACATCGTCGCGCGAGTTCGCCGAAAACGGAATGAAGCCAGGGCCAGCGGGGACACCACCGTCAATATCGCCGCGGCTTTTATATTTTGCAGTCCACCATGCGGTGACTGAAGTCAGCGTTACTGGGCCAAGATCCCATTCCAATGTGCTGCCAAGGCTATAGGCGCGCAGGTTCTGAAAGTTGATGCCGTCAGCCCGCACTTCGTCACGATCGAAGGGCGCATTGACGCTGGCAAGACCGCGCAGGTCATTGCTGCCCGGGCGGAACATGTTGGCGCGAAACACACGCGCCGTGCCGTCAAAATCCCGATACTGGCCGGTCACGCGCAGCGAAAGCTGCTCGGTCGGTGCATATTGCAGCTGCAACCGCGCGGCGAGGTCAGCATAGCCCTCCAGATCCTTGGTATCGGTTGGCGTGTCGATATTGTTGACCCAGTCCGACCGGCGCTGCCAGCTGATCGATGCACGCGCCGACAGCGTATCGCTGATATTGCCGCCCAGCGCGCCTTCAAATGTGGTCGATGTGAACCGGCCGATGCTGGCCTTCACATAATTTGCGTCATTCTTGTCGGGACGAACGCTGTCAAATTTCACGATACCGGCGGGCGTGTTGCGACCGAACAATGTCCCCTGCGGGCCGCGCAGCACTTCAACGCGCTCCACGTCAAATACCGGAAAGCCTTTCAGGATCGGGTTTTCCAGCACAACATCGTCATAGACAAGGCTAACCGGCTGCGAGGCGTTCAGGTCGAAATCAGTATTGCCCAGACCACGAATATAGAAACGCGGGAATGTGCGGCCAAAGGAGCTTTCGATGTTCAGGCTGGGCACGCGGCCTGCAAAGGCGCGGATATCGCCGCCGCCCGAATTTATCGCCTCCAGCTTGTCACCAGAAACGACATCCACCGAAAGCGGGATGTCCTGCAGATTTTCTTCGCGACGCTGCGCGGTGACGACGATCTCTTCCAGCCCGGAATCGGCAGCCGCTTCATCTTGCGCGAGCGCCGGAGCAGCAGTGGCAAGGCTGGCAGCAGCGGAGGCAATGGCAGCAGTGGATAGGAAATAATGGCGACTGAGACGCATGGGCTAGGCTCCCTGAAAATGGCATTTGGGCGGACGGGCCGATTCGTTGGATCGGTTGCCCCTCGCCCCTAGCTGCCTTGCCATCGCGGTCAAGCAAGCGCGCGGTTTTCCGACGATTTTGTGTCGGGTCTGTGACCTTTGGGCGACACCGCAAAAATCCCTAGCGATCCAATCAGTCATCATAATCCGGCATTTCCTTTTCCGTCACGCGAAACCGGATTGACGCAGAGTCTTCTGCGCCGATCTTTACCCGCCAGATATATTTGCCGTCCTGCCGCTTCACGCCTTTGGAAAAGCGCGACAGGCGATAGCTTTGATATCGACCGGCCTGGTCGGTAAATTCAATTTCAGCCACGACCAGGAATTCATGGTCATTTTCGACTGTCAGCTCCTGCTCTTCCCAATCGTCGCCTGCGCGGTCTGTGGTGTCGATGTCCATATCAACGCCAACATCCTCTTCGGGGATGGTGATGCGGATTTCCTCATCAACGGCCTTGTCCTCCAGCGATGTTTCGCCGACCAGAAGGCGGCCGCGCTGCGTTTGCTGAAACAAGGCAATTTGGCCCGCCGGAAACGCCTCACCGCCGCCTTTCGATTTGGTGTTTTCAAAACGGAATACCAGCTCGATGTCGCCCTCGTTGCCATCGGCGCTATAACTGCCGCGATACAGCGTTTCGCCATCCAAATCGGTGGCGGCCAGAAACCGCACTTGCTTCACCGATTTTGACGGAACATCGCTGGCGAAGGGAATGGTGTATAATTTCAGGTCCCCGACATCCTCGCGTGTTGCAATGCGCGAGGCTGTAACAATGATCATATCCTCGCAGCCCTCTTCCTCATCGCCGCAGCCGCCACCACCGCCATAATAACCATAGTCATAATTCACCCAAACTGGCAGTTCCTGCTCGGCAATTTCATCGGGGGTGAAGAGACGCGGCCAGATTTGGCCAGCCCCCGTTGTGCCCTGCGGCCAGCAGCTATAGCCAAGGTCGATATTGTCGGGGTGATAGGGGTCGTTGCGCCGCTCCTCATCCAGCAACTCCTCTTCCTCCCAGCTAAGCCGTGCCAGCGCTGGCTGGCCCGCAATCGCGCTTACCTCTGCGGCGGCAAAGCTGGTCGGATCGCCGCTTGCCAGTGTCAGCCATCCGGTCAGCCGCAGGCCTTGGCCATCGGGGCTGAACGTCCCGATATAATTTGCCTGCCAGTCGAAATTTCCGGCCAGATAGGCGAGCGTCACGGTCATCGTGCCGCCGGGATTGTCGGGGCGCAGCTGCATCGACAATGTCGGTTTCGCCGTCAGGTCGCGCGGCACGCCGCCAAAAAGCAGCGTGTTCATTGTGCCATCGCAATTCACTGCCTCTATCCCGCGCGCGGTTTTCAGCAGCAAATCGTCCGGCCCGGACAGGATTGTTGCCGCTTCGCGTTCCACCTTTCCTGTCGCAGGGTCAGTGCGCCGGATGGTCACCTGTTGCCCGGTAAAGGCATCAATCAGCCCGCGTTGCGAGAGTAGGCGGCTGTCGAAATTTTTTTCCTTCAACTGCCCCTGAAACAATATTGCGCTTTCGGGCCGGATACCGCCTGCTACGCCTTCAAACCGCACGGTCGCTTCGCCCGGAGGAACAGTGATGGTGCGCGTCTCGGCAATCAACGCATAGCCGCCATAGCCGCTCTCCTCATCATCGGGGTCAATGGCGATCGGGTCGGTTCCGCGTTCTGCATCGCGGTAAAATGTCACCGACACCGCATCCGGCGCTTTTGAGATAATGACCGGAGCATCGGCCAGCGCCGCCGAAGCCGCCGCCAACGCCATAGCCAAAGGTATCAGCCGCGCCCGCATCATCGATCAAAAATCAGTCAGATAGGTGACGTCAAGGTCAACCTTGCCATTGGCCGGGACTGGCACTTGCCAAACGCGGTTCCAGGGGTCACGCTGCTCCCCCTTGATGCTTTCTTCGGGAACCCGCGTGCCGCGTGCCCAGCCGTTCAGCCCCGCCTGCACAACCGTGACCACTACCGGCACGTTGCGGGCATTGCTGACTGTGTAGCGCATTTTGGTGCGCGTATAGGTCGGGCGCTGGTTTGCCGTTACGGTTTGCACGCTGCCATTGGTGACGACCTGATATTGCGCCGATGCCTTCCAGACATCCTCGGTCACATTTTCGCGGGCAAGCACAATGGGTTGCACCTTCACGTCAAAGGCATAGCCAGTGACCATTTTCACATCCGAACCGGCGGATGTGTGGTCAATCTTGCTTTCACCGAC
Organism: uncultured Sphingorhabdus sp.; assembly: GCA_964572205.1. GTDB lineage: Bacteria > Pseudomonadota > Alphaproteobacteria > Sphingomonadales > Sphingomonadaceae > Sphingorhabdus_B. The sequence continues at coordinate 41,202 of CAZNEO010000009.1, read as the reverse complement.
AAAGCGGGCCTTGCCGCCCTTGTCCCGCATATAGACGCGCACGACCCCGGCGGGCAGCGCGGCGCCAAGCCCGCCTTTCTTGCCCGTGGAGAAATCCAGCAGGCTCTCTGCACTTTCGGCGCTTTCGCTGCGGCACAGCCATTCGCAGGTAAAGCGATAGCCGCGCTTTGCCGCAACGCCTGAAGTATCAAGGAAACTGATCTGCTTTTTCTGGTTGGTGGCAATCGTCGTGCGGCCATCAATCGGATAAAGATACAGATCGCCAACCTTTTCCTCATCGCTATCTTCAAAGCCGTTATTGCTGTTGTAGCTATTCTGCTGCTGCCGCCGCTGCTTTTGCTGGTTCAGCTTCACGACATCGCCCGCCGCCAGCGTCAGCTGCGCATTGGTAAAGGCGGTGCCGCTGCTGTTGGTCAGCGTTACCCAGCCTTGCAGGTCCATCGTCTGCTTCGCCTCGTCAAACAGGCCGACATAGTCCGCCTTCCAGCCCAGACCATTGCTCAAATAGCTCAGCGTGACAGCGCGGCGGGCAGCCTTGGCCGAATCCAGCGTGACCGACAATGTCGGGCGGGCCCGCAAATTGGGCGGGATGCTGTCAAAGACGACGCGCACTGGCTGACCATCGTCGCGCAGCACCTCTATCTTGCCCGCGATTTCCAGCACCACCCCGCCATTGACGGCCAGCACCTTCGCCTTTTCCACTGTCTCTGCGCCAGTGGCGACATTGCGGCGGATCAGGGTGATTTCCTGCCCCTCAGCCTTGGCCATCAGCTGCGCCGGGGACAAAAGATCATAGTCGAAATTCTGTTCGGCTATCTCGATCCCCTCGCCCTCCAGCGTGACCGTTTCGGGACGGATTGCGGCGGAGACATCCTTGAACTCTTGCCGCACGGTGCCCAGTGGCAGGTCCAATATGCGGCTGTCCTCGATCAGCGCCTGTTCGGTGTAGATGGTGACATGCAGATCGCCCTGCCCGCTTGACTGGGTGGGCGGCGGCGCGCTTTGCGCCAAGGCGGCGGCGGGCAGCATTGCCCCTGTCCAAAATAACCGGCTTTTCATCAGCGACCCCTCTCTTTTCTCCCGAACAGGCGGCGATGATAGCGCAATGGATGGCCGGTTCAAGCCGCCCCGGCGCGCGCTGTCCAAAACAAAAAAAGGCCGGAGCATTGCCGCTCCGGCCGTTTTTTCGTTTCGTGGCGCACCCAAGGCATCCGCCCTGGAAGCCAGCGGCAAGCGCCAGCAATCAGGCCCCGGCGATGTCCGCGACATTCACCTTCAGGCCCGGACCCATGGTCGAGCTGACAGCGACGCGGCGGACATATTTGCCCTTTGACCCGCTTGGCTTTGCCTTGATCACGGCGTCGACCAGCGCGTCGAAATTCTTGCGCAGGTCCGCATCAGAGAAGCTTTTCTTGCCAATGCCGCTGTGGATGATGCCCTGTTTTTCAACGCGGAATTCAACCTGACCAGCCTTTGCAGCCTTCACTGCCTCGGCAACGTCCATGGTCACAGTGCCCAGTTTCGGGTTGGGCATCAGGCCCTTGGGGCCCAGCACCTTGCCGAGACGGCCAACAATGCCCATCATGTCGGGCGTGGCAATGACGCGGTCATAGTTGAGGTTGCCGGCCTGCATGTCTTCCATCAGGTCCTCTGCACCCACCTTGTCCGCACCGGCAGCGGTTGCCGCCTCTGCCTTGTCGCCGCGGGCGAACACAGCGACTTTCATGTCCTTGCCCGTGCCAGCGGGAAGCGAAACCATGCCGCGCACCATCTGGTCGGCATGGCGCGGATCAACGCCCAGGTTCAGGGCGACTTCGATCGTTTCGTCAAACTTTGCGGTGGCCAGTTCCTTGATCGTCTTGATCGCTTCATCAACGCCATAGAGCTTTTCAGAATCGAGCGCAGCGAGGGCCTTTGCCTTCTTGGTCGGTTTTGCCATGATCTTAACCCTCCACCACTTCGAGGCCCATGGCGGTTGCCGAGCCTGCGATGATCTTCACTGCCGCGTCCATGTCGTTCGCGTTGAGGTCAGCCATCTTGATGGTGGCGACTTCTTCCAGCTGCTTGCGGGTGATCTTGCCAGCCGACAGCTTGCCGGGTTCTTTCGAACCTGATTTCAGGCCAAGCACCTTTTTGATCAGATAGGTCGCGGGCGGCGACTTCATCACAAAGGTAAAGCTCTTGTCCGAAAATACGGTGATTTTGGTGGGGATCGGCGTGCCTTTTTCCATGTCGCCGGTGGCGGCATTGAACTGCTTGCAGAATTCCATGATGTTCACGCCGCGCTGACCCAGCGCAGGGCCGATCGGCGGCGAGGGTGTGGCCGAACCCGCAGGAACCTGCAGGCCGATATAGCCATCAATTTTCTTAGCCATCTTGTGGCTCCTTTCATTCTGTTTCCGCCAAAGCTCGGTTGGGAGCGAAGGAGGATCAAAGTAAGCGGTCAGACAGCATTCTTGCGAACACCTCCCGCACGGAATCGCCGGGCCAAGGCCCAAGCGAAGGCGCGCCGATAGGCGGGAAGGCAGAGAAATGCAAGGGGAATTGCCACAGCCCCCCGGCACAGCAAGCAACTCACCACATCCCCCCACGACAAGGCATCGTGTCGCCAAACACGCCAAAACGCCCCCTTGGCTGTTGCGGCATGGTGATGATGCGGTTGCCGGGTGCGCTGGGCAGGATTGGGGCAGGCTCGGATGCGCCGGAAAGCAGGCCATCGGCCACCATCGCAGCCTTTGTTTCCCAATCAAGTTCATCGGCCAATGGCGGCAGCGGCGCATTGCCCTCCCGCTCAGCTTTAACTGCGCCTTCACCCTCGCCTGCCCTGTTCTTCCCGGCCATGCGCGCCGCTTTATCCGCCGCCCGCCGCGCCTGCTCGGCGGCTTTGCGTTCAGCCTGTGCTGCTGCTTTCTGGGCCGCAGCCTTCTGCGCCATTTCTGCCCTTACCGCGGCCTCGGGGCGGAACCAGGCATCGCGCGCCTTGTGCGCTGCGGCAACATAAGGGCGATCCTCCACGGCCTTGCGCGCGTCCTGCACTTCTGCCTCAGCCTCGGTCAGCGTCCGCTCATAATCGGCATCGCCATAGCTGCCAAATTCAACCCCGTCATAACCGGGCGGCGGCGGGAAATTGGTGCGCCATTCCTCATCCTCGCCATCATACCAGACCGACAGGCAGGCGGCATAGGCCTCTGGACTATCATCGGCGCGCGGGTCACTCTCCGCGCTGCCCTCTAACGCAGCTTCCTCCTCTTCAAAACCCGCGCTTTTCTGCGCAAGTTGATAGTGAAATGCACAAGTTGCGTCGCCCGCACTGCTGGCGAGGAACAGCCTGACGTCGGCAGCGCTGGCATCCTGTTCGACCAAATCGAGATAGCGTTCAAAATCGCCTGCAACGATGCGCGCGGCAGGCAGCAAAGGTTCACGCTCGGCCGCATCGGCAATCATCCGGTCGAGCCGCGACAACAACCCCATGCCCAGCCGGTTGTCGATCCGCCTGCGGACCAGCCGGTTGCTTTCGGGATGACGAACCAACTCCTCCTCTTGCCCCAGAAAGGCGCGTTCCATCAGATCGTCGAACAGCCGGTCGCGCGAAACAAGGATCGCGGCGAGCCATCCCAGCGCAAACACCCGGCCCGCCGCGCGCTGGCGAAAGACATAGGCCGCCTGCGCCGACATATTGACGAGGCGGGCCGCCAGACTGACAACCCCATTTTGCGCCAGCGCCTCCAGAAAGCGCCGCTGATTAGGGCCGGACCAATGATAGTCGAGCGGTTGGGAGAGTGTGAGGGCAGACATGGCAACGCATCCTTTATAGGTTAGTATAACTGGATATACTAACCTATTTGGATAGTTTTGTCAATTTTCTGCCCCCTACTTCAAAGGCCTTTCGCATATCGCTGGGTCCGAAGCGATTTGGCGGCAGGTTTGAAGCGTTTGCTGTATCGCCGAGCGATATTCGGCAATTGCCGGATCTTTCGGCTTGCATCGGACCAGAGCAATCAGTGTTGCTTCATGCGATGCAGCCGTCAACCTGATGCCGTCCACCAGCGAAGCATTCGGAATGCCATCAATAAATCGCAAGAACTCGACAACCTCCGGATCATTTCTCATCGCATTATCGGCGCACTCAGCAGCGGTCATACTGTTGAACCTGTCATAAAATGCACGCCACATAAGCGGCTTTGGCACAAGCGTGCCATATATCACCTGCGGCCCAGGAGGGCCTAAGTCCTTCGTTTGCGCGCCAGCAGGCATTCCCGACAACCCCGTGCCGCCAGAACTACTTGCAGGGCCCGACTTACCGGTCGTGCTCAGTTGCGCTGCCGCCTGCGTTGCCAACGGGCTGTCGGGAAAGCGTTTCAGGATTTCGCGGTAGATTTTTCGCGCCTTTTCGGTTTCGCCCTTCTCGGCAAATTCGTCGGCCATGGCATAAAGTGCTCCCGCGCTTTTGGCCGTATCCAGTGACGCAAGAAATTCCGCATCGCGCCTTTGCTCCGCTTCGGCCAACATTTGCGCACGCGTTTTCATATTGCTTTCGTCCAGCACCTGCCCTGCCTTGCCCATCGGACCAAAGGCAACGGCCTGACCGCCTTCAAACAAAACACGGCGCATATTGCCGCCGTCATAGCGCATGGTGACCATGCCGTCGGGCATGTCGTTTTCGAAATTGCCTTCCAGATAATAGGTTTCGCCGTCCATCTGCCCGACCTCGAAACCTGCGCCTTCCAGACTGCCATTTTCGAAATTTCCGCCGCGCCAGAAACCATCTATATTGATTTCCTCGCCCGGCCCGTTGAGTTCGCCATTTTCAAACTGGCCGCGTTCAAGCCCGTCTTCGCTCAGCAAAATGCCTTCGCCATCAATGGTATCGGGCGTCGCCGCTAGCATCGCAGGATCCAACGTTTCGCCAGACTGGAAAATATCGATGAAGCCGCCCTGATTCAACGGAACGGTCGATTCCTCATTGGCAGGTGGGGCCTGCCCGGCATCGGCGGCAGTGTCGCCTAAGGTTTCCGCCTGGACATCTACTGCAGCGTCGCCTGCCTTATCCTCTTTTTTACGCGCCTGAAAAATGGAAATGAACCCGCCTTCGCGGCCCGGATATAGTATCTTGCCATCGGGCGAGATATTCTTGCTCCAGTCTATCGGATTGTAAGATGGATTATGCTCTGGCGGGACCAGCTGATTATACTGATATACCTTTTCCGGTTTTTCATTGGCGGCGAGTTTGGGCAATTCCGGCTTTGCCGCTTCGAACACATCATTCGCCATCCAATCATCAGGGTCGGGCTTTTTCTCAAACAGATTGCGGATAAAGCCTATGCCACGGCAGGTTTTGGCCATGAATTTCGACGCAATGGCGCCAATGGAGGAGCCGCCTGCAAATTCCTCCAATGCGAGCTCTTCTGCGGTCGGCTCGCGCTCATTACAATTATTGTCGTAGCGGGTTTGCGCTATACCGGATGCGGACGGGAGCAAGGCCAGCGATACGGCCAGTAACAGAACCATAGGCCGTTTCATTGTGCCTTCCCCTTTGCCAAAATCCGTTGGATTTTCCGTTGCGCTTCTGCCTCCAGCGGCGCGAAGCGGGCGTCGAGTTCGGCGATTACAGCACGCCGGGTTTCGGCTATTTGCGGCACCCAGGTCTTGGCCTGATCCTGATAGGGCCGAAGCATGGCTGCCCACAGGTCACTGCATGCCAGGACGTCCGTTTTGAAACAGAGATTTATATTTTCAACTTTGTCGATACCATTTTCATAATTGCCAGAAAATTTTGATTTATATTTTTCACTGACGTCACTGAATCCAATGAAAAAATGCTGCAATCTGTTTTTGCTACACCCTTTTTTAATATTATCAATATTTTGTTTTGACACTACGGCAAAGCCAATGCGACCATCATTAGATTTCAGTTCGCATGATATTTTTTGCACCCACAGATATTTATTTAAATGCACATAATGCGTTGCCGTTTCAGAATTTTCCAGTTGCTGGGCTAACAAATAATTGCGTCCATCCGCACTTGCGCCCTCCAATGTGGTCGGATCAGTCCAGAATGTTGACAACATGCTCGGGGAACCATCAAATATGCGTTGATGGAACCTTGCGGCTTTTCCTTTTTGAGTAGCGTAAAACACTCCGGTCAATTGATGGCCGTAATGAAAATACATAGGGTAGTATACACCCTTTTGCTGCGACTTGTTGTCGCGAACAAGGCCAGCGCCATGCGCCAGCCCGAACCGACACCCGCCAGTCCATTCCCGCATCGCATAAACCGACCTAAGGGTTTCGGCTTCATCCCCATGCAAAATTTCAGCGCAGCCATTCTGGAGATTGACGAGAAACTCCCCTGGCAACAGCGGAAGTTTGGGATCAACGGTCTGGCTGGATGCTGGTGGCAGGATCCATATTGTTGACGCAATCGTTACGCCAAAAAGCGCCCATTGTCGCAGACGAGCCATAAACCACCCCCTGGCACATTGAATACCGGGTGGATAATAAGGTGCAAAAAATTTGCAAGCGCGTGATAATCGTCACACGGCGCACCGCGGACATGGGCGGGAAGCAAGCCCGCCCGTCCCTCACTTCATCAATTCAACCTGTTCAAAGTCCAGTTCCACAGGCGTTGCGCGGCCGAAGATGCTGACCGATACCTTGACGCGGTTCTTTTCGAAATCCAGTTCCTCGACTGCGCCGTTGAAGCTGGCGAAGGGACCGTCGAGCACCTTGACCTGATCGCCGATTTCATAATCGACTGTAACGCGCTTCTTGGGTGCGGCGGCCAGTTCTTCCTTGGTGTTCAGGATGCGCGCGGCTTCAGCTTCGCTGATCGGCTGCGGCTTGTTGTTCGCGCCGAGGAAGCCCGTCACTTTGGGCGTATTCTTGATGAGGTGGTAGACATCATCATTCATATTCAGCTTCGCGAGCACATAGCCGGGGAAGAATTTGCGTTCCGCCTTCACCTTTTTGCCGCGGCGCACTTCGGTAATCTGCTCGGTCGGAACCTCGACAGCCTCAACCAATGCGGCCAGCCCCTTGCGCTCCGCCTCGGCCAGCACCTGGTCGCGGACCTTGTTTTCAAACCCTGAATAGGCGTGGATGATATACCAGCGTGCCATGATCTTATTCTAACCCCTCGGTAAAAAACTACTGGCTCAATTGCCGCTGGCAAGGCCAAGCAGCGCCTGCACAATGCCATTGAACACCGCATCAACGCCCAGAAAGAAGATGCAAAGGATGATCGTCAGGATCAGCACCATGATCGCGGTCTGCGTGGTTTCCTTGCGCGTCGGCCAAACGACCTTTGCCGTTTCAGCGCGCACCTGGCGGATAAATTCTCCGGGGCTTGTCTTTGCCATGTCTTTGTTTCCTGTTGGTCCTTTATGGGTAGCCGCCATCGCTCTCGGTTGTGGCCGGGAGCGATATAGGTTTCCAATGTCGGAATAACCAGCCCCATAGGCCGATTATCACGCGGGCGCAAGCGGCAAGCAGCGCCACGAGATTGTCGTCCATCTGTCATGAAAACGTCGTCCCCCATTCACACAGCGAGTCTAGCCGCGCCGCAACGCAACATAGATATCAGGGGTGATTCATGACTTTCCGCACCGCTCGCGCTGCCACGCGCCCGACAATCCGCATGGCCCTTTTTGCAGGCACGGCTCTGCTTGCTACGCCGCTTTTGGCGCAGGAGGCCGGCGACGAAGCAGAATTTGGCGAAGACGCGCCGATCATCGTTTCAGGCAGCCGCCCGATTGCCGAGTCGGAAAAAGCCGCGCTGGAAGTGCAGAAAAATTCGGACTCGCTGGTGACCGTTGCGGCGTCGGACGCGGTTGGCCGTTTGCCTGACCAGAATATCGCGCAGGCCGCCTCGCGCCTTCCCGGCATTGCCATTGAGCGCGATCAGGGCCAGGCCCGCTATATCAGCTTGCGCGGCGCGCCCAATTATTGGACCACATTGTCATTCGACGGCATCAACATCGTCAGCCCGGAAGGGCGCGATGCGCGCTTTGATTCCATCCCCAGCGCGCTTGCCTCGCAAATTGTCGTGTCCAAGGCCGTGACGCCCGACATGCCGGGCGAAACCATCTCCGGCAATGTCAATATCGTCACTCGTTCGCCGCTGGACTATAGTGGCCTGCGTGTTTCGGGCAAGTTGGGCGCGGGCAAGGTCGAGCTTGGCTCCAGAGAGGAATATGAAGGCTCGCTGGTCATTTCTGACCGATTTGACACCAATATCGGCGAGATCGGCGTGCTGCTGTCGGGCAGCTATTATGAGCGCAACATGCTCACCGACAATTTTGAAATTGATTGGGAGCAAGTGTCGCAGGACCGCCGCACCGGTTTTGAACAGCGTTTCTGGGCGCGTGAAACGGAGAATAAGCTCTATCGGCTGACGCGCAAAAACTGGTCAGTATCGGGCCGAGTCGATTTCCGCCCTGACAGCAACAACACCATCTCACTGCGTTCGCTTTACACCATCTTTGAAGATGACGAGGCGCGCGACAATTATATCTTCGATTTCGACGACCGGCAGGGTGATTTGTCCAACGTCGCGGGCGCGTGCACCATCGCGCCGACATCAACGCCGACCACAACGGGCTATGCCGATGTCTGCATTGGCAATAATCCGTTTCAGGGCACGGTCTATGGCATCGACATCAACCAGCGTTCGACGCTGCGCGCATTTCGCCAGTCGGTGCTGACCAACAGCATAGAGGGCAAGCACCGCTTTGGCGACGTCTGGGGCCTGAAATGGATCGCCAACTATACCGAGTCCAAGGATGACCGCTCGGTCGTGGGCGAGGCGCGTTGGGACAGCCCGTCGACGCGCAGCCTGCGCCCGACCGTTGCCTATGATTTCACCAATCCCCTGCTCGCACGGGTGAATTTGTTTACAACCAACCAGCTTTCAGGCCCAACGCGTTTTCAGGCTGGAACCCCAGTGACGGCGATTGACAGCTTTGCCAAACCGCTGACCTCGCTGCGCCGCCTGATCGCAGTTGATCCGACCAAGGCCTATACGTTCAAGGCGGAACTCAGCCGCGACATCGGCCTGTTCGGCGGTGAAGCCACGATCAAGGCGGGCTTCCAATATGACCAGCGTACCAAGATCAACAATGAGCGCGAAATCTTGCTGAACACAGCAGCGCAATTTGCCGCTGTCGGGATCAGCACAACTTATCAGGGTTTCTCGCTGGACCGGCCGTTCCGCGGCGAGATTCCGCTGGGCTACACGTTCCGCTATTTTGACCAAGCCAAGATGCGCGATGCAACCGATCGTGCGGCCGAACTATTTGCGTCCACCCCGATCAGCGCCAACCATTATAATGTCCGCGAGCGCGTGCTGGCAGGGTATCTGATGGCCAATGGCAAATATGACTGGGGCAGCTTCGTCGGCGGCGTGCGGATCGAAAAAGTCACCAACCGCGGCCGCTCGCTGGCGACCATTCCGGGCGTGACCGGCCAGATTGAAACCGAAAACAGCACCACTCTGGCTTTCCCCAGCCTGCACCTCAACTTTGATGTGACCGACGAGCAGAAACTCCGCATTGGCTTTACCAGTGGCGCGGCGCGGGCAGACTATGACCAGATGCGGCCCAATGTCGTGGTGGACGATGCCAACCAGCGCATTTCGGGCGGCAACCCCGCGATCAAGCCAGAGCGCGCTTATGGCGTGGACGCTTACTGGGAATATTATGCCCAGCCGCAGGGCTATTTCATGCTGGGCGCGTTTTACAAGCGCGTGGAGGATGTGCTCTATACCTCGCGCCGCACATTCGGGTCTGACTCGCTTAACTTCAATGGTGTCGACCGTTCGGGCTATGCCTTTAGCGGGATCACCAATGGCGGCAATGGCCGCGTCTTCGGTTTCGAGGCCGCCGTACAAGCACAGCTGGAACCCTATACCGAACAGCTTGGCCTGCCCGCATGGATGGGCGGTTTCGGCATTTCGGCCAACGCGACCTATAATGACAGCAAAGTGACCAAACCGGCGATCCTCGACAATGCCGGCGCTGTGGTCATCCCGGCGCGCAAAGTGCCGCTGTCGGGCACGTCAGAGGTCGTTTACAATGTCGGCGGCTATTATGAAAAATATGGCCTGTCGCTGCGCCTGCAATATCAGATGCGCACCACCTATGCCGATGGCTTTGCCGATAACCTTGCCGACGCAGGCGATACCTATTGGGCAAGCGATGATGAACTGGATTTCTCGGCGCGCTATGAACTGTTTGACGGTTTCGAGGTCTATTTTGATGCCTCCAACCTGCTCAACAATCCGGGGCGTCGCTATTCGGACCCGTCAAACCTGCAAAATGCGCTTGGTATCGCGGCGCAGCGCAGCGGCCAATATACGATCGAATGGGAACGCTTCGGACGGCGCTATACCGGCGGCGTGCGGTTTACTTTCTGATGCTGCGATACTCCCTCCCCCTGATCGCAGCGTTCGTCGCTGGTTGCGGCTCACACACCCCGCAACCGGCGACGGACAGCCTGAAAACGCTTGGCGTTGCGGCAAAGGCAGAAACGCAGCCGGTGGCAACGCTGGACGACGCCGCTGATGATCCGGCAATCTGGCGCAATGCCGCCGATCCGGCAAAAAGCCTGATCATCGGCACGGACAAGCGCGCGGGCATTCATGTCTATGATCTGGCGGGTAAGTCGGTCAGCTTCACGCCATCGGCGCGGCTCAATAATGTCGATCTGCGCGCCGATGTCATGCTGGGCGGAGAGAAAGTCGTGCTGGTCGCAGCCAGCGACCGGGCGGACGACGCCAATGCCAAAATGGCCTTGTTCCGGCTGGATACAGCGGCAGGCAAGCTGCTGCCGCTGGCGACCCTGCCGGTAGGCAGCGGCGAAGCCTATGGCATGTGCCTGTGGCAGCGCAAATCCGATGCCGCGCTGTTCGCCTTTGTGGTGCTGAAAGATGGCAGGATCGACCAGCTGGCGCTTGACCTTACGGGTGCAGTGCCGACTGCCAAGGTGGTGCGCAGCATGAAACTTGCCACCCAATCCGAAGGCTGCGTTGCCGACGACCGCACTGGCATCCTGTACGTTGCTGAGGAAGATAGCGGCGTGTGGACCTTTGCCGCCGATCCTGCGGGGGACACGACGCCCAAAACCTTTACCAAGGTCGACAAGCAAAATCTGTTCGACGATGCCGAGGGGCTGGCGCTTGCGCCTGCTGGCGACACCGGGGGCTATCTGGTCGTGTCGAGCCAGGGCGATAATGCCTACAGCCTCTATGCCCTTGCCGATGCCAGATTTGTCGGGCGCTTTGCGATCAAGGGCGGAGCCATCGATGGCACGCAGGAAACCGATGGCATCGAACTGATGCTTGGCAATTTCGGACCGGACTATCCTGCGGGGCTTTTCGTGGCACAGGACGGCGACAACAGCCCCGATGCGCAGAATTTCAAATATGCGTCATGGGCGGATGTGACGAAGGCGTTGGAGTTGCGCTAGGTGGCTGCGCTGAGCGGCGGCTCTGGGGTGGATAGTAGGCTTAGCCGAAACCCTGTCTGAAACGCAGCATTGCAGTGTTTTCAAAGGCGCGGATTGTCGGCGCCCCTGCGGTTCACCATCGGATTGCGGCGCAGGAGCAGCAGGATTACAATCATGACGCTCCAGCCAAACAGGGGCAGGCCTGTGAAGATGTTGCGCACCAGATCGCCATTGTCGCCCGGCCGTGCGGCGTCGAAACCAAAGCTGCCAAGCAGCGCATAGGCGATTGCCACGGCAACGGCATTGCCCAGTTTCTGCATCAGATTAAGCATCGCAAAAAGAAAGGCTGTGCGATCCCGCCCGCATTTCTCCCGGTCAAAGGGCACAAAATCGCTGACCATGCCATGCAGGAATATCAGCCCCATAAAGCCGGAACCCAGCACCACGGTGAAAAGCAGCGCCAAGATAAAATTCCCCTGCGGTAGCAGCGATCCACTCGCCAACGCGCCAAGCAGCCAAAGGCAGTTGGCAATCATCGTCTGCGGCTTGCCAAAGCGCCGTGCCGCAAGGATCCAAAGCGGCGTGAAGACGGCGCCGCCAACAAAAGTGCCAAAGAGGAGCAACGCGCCCTTGTGATCGAGGCCAAGATAGCCGTCGGCAAAGAAAATGAAGGTCGCGCTAAGCCCTCCAAAGGAAAAGGCCCCCAGAAACTGCGCCGTCAAAAGCAGCAGCAAGGTGGGTGACGACAGGCTGGCACGCAATTCCGCCTTCCAGCCAATGCCCGGTTCAGGCACAACCGGGCGTGCGGGCAGCCGCGCTATGGCAAATAGCGCAACCGGCAGCAATACGATCACCAGGCTGGCATAGGCAATCACTCTGCCCTGCAAATCCAGATCGGGGATGATGGCCTGGGCAATGGCGGGCAGCGCGAAGGCAAGCACCAATATGATCTTTTCGGCAAATTGGCGGTTGCCGAACAGGCGCGCGCTATCATCGGGACCATCTGCCAGTGCTGCGCCCCAGGACAGATGCGCGACATCATAAAGGCTGTAGCTGGAATAAAAGAGCAAAAGCAGCGGCAGCAGCAGCCAGAAGTTCAGCTCATCGCCCAGAAAGACCAACATCGGCAGCAGCACGGCAATGGGCAGGACCGCCAGCCGCATCCAGCGCCGATGCGGTGCATCGCCCCGCGACTTGCGGTCAATCATCGTGCCGATCATCGGATCGACAATGCCATCCCAGATCGTACTCAGCGAAAAGATGAGGCCGACAAGCGCCACCGGAACAGCCCCACCCGCAGCAACAAAGGGCGGCAGATAGACCGAAAAGGGCAGGCCCAGCATCGCCGCAGGACCAATGCCCAGCGCATAAGTGGCAACGGTGCGCCGGCCGAGCACCGCCATCAGGCGCGGCTGCCCGGGATGACAGCAAGCTGTCGTGCGAATCTCTCCACGCGCGAATCCTCTCCTGCACGGCTGCTTACATCTTTGTAAGTAAGAGAGAGTGGCGTCAATAGCGGAAAATGGCAGGAGTTGGGGGACTCGAACCCACGACCCTCGGTTTTGGAGACCGATGCTCTACCAACTGAGCTAAACTCCTGCATCCGGCATCACCGGAAGAACGCGCCCATAACGCCGATCCGCGCATGGGGCAAGCAGGCAATGCGGCGGCGCTGCAATGTTTATGCGGTGCCAGTCGCCCGCCCTTGCCAATATCGATCGCGCAAAAGGCGACCCGCCCCGGGGTGGACCAGGGCGGGTCTGGCGCGGGGGATCAGGCCGCCCGCGCAAGCTCCTGGACCCTGTTAGATTTTGATTGAATCAAAATCGGGGTCCATATTCTTTTGTTTTCCGTGATTTCCAAGCCGTGAAATGTTCCATCTCACTCGAAATCACTCTAAAGGGGAAAAGGAGCGTTGGGGTCTGTATCAGCTGTCCAGATCGCCGCCCTCATCATCGGCGGAGCCTGTCATCATTTCTTCGGCGACTTCCTCGGTCTTGCCGCGGATTGCGGATTCGAGCCGCGCGGCATGATCGGGATTTTCGCGCAGCCATATCTTGGCATTTTCGCGACCCTGACCAATCCGGATGCTGTCATAGCTGAACCATGCGCCGGATTTCTCGACCAGCCCAGCCTTCACGCCGATATCAAGCAGCTCGCCCGTCTTTGAGATACCCTCCCCGTACATGATATCAAATTCGACCTGCTTGAACGGCGGCGCAACCTTGTTCTTGACGACCTTTACCCGGGTTGTGTTGCCGACAATATCCTCGCCCTGCTTGATCTGGCCCGTGCGGCGAATGTCGAGACGAACCGAGGCATAGAATTTCAGCGCATTGCCGCCGGTCGTGGTTTCGGGCGAGCCATACATCACGCCAATCTTCATGCGAATCTGGTTGATGAAAATCACCATGCAGTTGGACCGCGAAATCGAACCGGTGATCTTGCGCAGCGCCTGGCTCATCAGGCGGGCCTGCAGGCCGACATGGCTGTCGCCCATTTCGCCCTCAATTTCGGCGCGCGGCACCAGCGCCGCAACCGAATCGATCACCAAAATGTCGACTGCGTTGGAGCGCACCAGCGTATCGGCAATTTCCAGCGCCTGCTCACCCGTATCCGGCTGCGAGACAATGAGATTGTCGATATCGACGCCCAGCTTCTTTGCATAAACAGGGTCAAGCGCATGCTCAGCATCAATGAATGCCGCCGTGCCGCCCGCCTTTTGCGCCTCGGCAATGGCATGCAGCGTCAGGGTGGTCTTGCCCGAACTTTCCGGGCCGTAAATTTCAATGATGCGCCCCTTGGGCAATCCGCCAATACCAAGCGCAATATCAAGCCCCAGCGAACCGGTTGAAATTGCCTCAATGGCCACAGCCTCGCGGCTGCCCAGCTTCATCGCGCTGCCCTTGCCAAAGGCACGGTCAATCTGTGCCAGCGCTGCTTCCAGCGCCTTTTCCCGTTCGCTATTGTTCATATTTTTTGCCTGATCCCCATCGATAACTTTAAGACTTGCCGCCATTGTTCCACTCCTTTGCGTCAATCTTGCCCGTTCATGTTCATGCTGGAACATATCCGGAACTGACAATCATGTATCGCCTTTGTTCCGAAAGAACAAGTGTGGAACGATATTTTTTATCCGTGTTATTTCATGTCCTTACATCTTTAGTGCACTGCGCACTGCCTCGGCAATCTGTTGCACGGAAAATGGTTTGGGCAGAAAGGCGACCTTGTCGAGGTCAATCGACTTGCGCAATTGTTCCTCGGCATAGCCCGACATGAACAGGATGCGCATGTCGGGATAGCGCGCCCGCACCGCGCGCGCCATCGCTGGCCCATCCATATTGGGCATGACAACGTCCGACACGACAAGGTCATATTGCCGCCCTTCCTCAATCAGCACCAGCGCCTCTTCGCCGTCGCAGGCGGTTTCGACCGTATAGCCCTGCCGCACCAGCGCCCGTTCAGCGACGGCGCGCACCATTGGCTCATCCTCGACCAGCAGCAACCGCCCGCTGCCCCACATATCCTTTGGCGGCGCGTCAAGCGTGGCCAACGTTTGCGTCTTTGTGGGCATCGGCCCTGCATGAACGGGCAGGAATATGTGGAACTGCGTGCCTTGGCCCAGCTCGGATTCGGCGAAGATGAATCCGCCCGACTGTTTGACGATGCCATAAACGGTGGAAAGGCCCAGCCCCGTTCCCTTCCCCACTTCCTTGGTGGTAAAGAAGGGTTCAAAAATCTTTGACAGATTTTCGCGCGCAATCCCTGTGCCAGTGTCGCTGACAATCAACTGCGCATAATCGCCGATGGGCAATATCTCGCTTTTCATTGCGCGGACATCGGCCTTGGCAACCGCGCGCGTTTCGATGGTCAGCGTGCCGCCGCCTGCCTCGGTTGCCTGCATGGCATCGCGGGCATTGACGCCCAGATTGATGATCACCTGTTCCAGCTGCCCCGGGTCCGCGCGCACCGGACCAATGCCCCGGCCATGCTGCACCTCCAGCTTCACCGTTTCCCCCAGCAGGCGTTTCAACAAGTGCGATACCTCCGCCACGACATCGGGCAGTTGCAATATCTGCGGTCGCAATGTCTGTTGCCGGGAAAAGGCAAGCA
This sequence comes from uncultured Sphingorhabdus sp., assembly GCA_964572205.1. Taxonomy (GTDB): domain Bacteria; phylum Pseudomonadota; class Alphaproteobacteria; order Sphingomonadales; family Sphingomonadaceae; genus Sphingorhabdus_B. Next base: position 25,647 of record CAZNEO010000009.1, on the reverse strand, counting down.
ATTGCCGGGTCAGGCTGGCGGCCCGATTGCTGTTCTGGCGGATTTGCTGAATATCGTCATAATCGCTGTCGCCGGGCGGATGGCGCAGCAACATAAGATCACAATAGCCGATAATTGCGGTCAATATGTTATTGAAATCATGGGCAACGCCGCCTGCCAACTGCCCAATGGCCTGCATCTTGGTCGCCTGCGCGACTTGCCGTTTCAGCCGCGTCTCCTCGCTATTGTCTTTCAGCCCGATCAGGACAGCGGCATCGCCCAGCCCGCGCACCCCGGCAATGGACAGGGCAATCACTTCATCGGGCTGATCCTTCAGCCGCACGGCAATGTCGCCGGCATGTTGCTGACCACCGGCATAGCGGCGGATGCTGTCTGACACGGCGGCCTTATCCTCCGCGATCACCAAATCCCCCGGAAAGGGCGGCAAGGCATCGGGCGTTGTTCCGGCCACACGGGCAAAGGCATCATTGGCAAACAGGAAGCGTCCGTCGCGGTTTACCAGCGCAAGGCCAAGCGGCAAAGTCGCCAGCAATTGTTCGACATGCCCCAGCGCGCTTGCACGGTCGCCCTGCCCGCCCTCATCATCAATCGCGAGCAGCAGCGCACTGCTCTGCGCTGTGTCCGGGCCGAGCGGCACATGCAGCAGCCGCACTGGCAGACCGCGCCGCCCTTCGCGTTCAAAAAAGACCCGGCCCTTTTCATCCAGCCGCAGGAAACTGCCAAGATCGCGGCCAACGATATTGGCATTTTCATCACCAGTGGCGCGCACGGCAAAGGCCGCGTTGGAACTTTGCACCCGGCCTTCGCCGCTGGCCATCACGGCCATGACCCCCGCCGTTGCCAGCGCGCGGCCAACACGGCCTGCGACCAGATCGGTGGCCTGCGACACAATGTTGACGGCCGCCACCTCGGCAAAACGCCACATCAGATATTCATCGCCTGCACCTGCACGCAGCACCCGCACGCCATAATCGGCCCCAGCCTTTTTGACGCCTTCCGTCTCGGCATGGCCATCGCGCCACGCCGCGCGCCCGGCGTTCAGCAGCAACTCGTGGCTGGCCGGATCAAGGGCAAGGTCAGGCGGCGCACGCAGCCCGTCAAATGTCGTCACAAACCGCTCATTGGCGCACAGCAGCCGCCCGGCCCGATCGGTAATGGCCAGCGCTGCGCCATCCTGATCCGCAACGGCGCGCGTGACTGACCAATCAGGGGGCATCAGCGCCGACGGCGCTTCTTTCGTGCGTGACCGGCCAAAAAAGTCGGCAAGCGCGCCAAGCCCGGCCAGCGCGGCGGCGAAGGCCCCCACCAGCATGACGTTGTGCGTGGTCAGCCACAGGATGATCGCGGATGCCGCAATTGCCGCTGCCAAACCTGCCAGCGCCAGACGGCGGCGGGCGGCATCCTCGCCCGCTTCGCCGCCGAAAATCTGTGCCGGAATAGAAGGCAGGCTGCTGTTCAATTCGTATCCTTGACAATTCAGCGGCACATGGCCGGACGCCAGAACCCTTGCGCAACAGCACGCGCCTTGTCACCCATTTTTGGGGTTAATGAAGCGGCCTTGTCATCAAGATTGTGGATAATCAGACGCAGGCGCGACATCCTGCGGCACAGCTATTGGCTGAGCGCACCAGCCCGGCTGCGCCGCCGCCACTTGCTGGAAATCCGCCAGCGCCAAAACCATGCTGCCAGCACATAGCCCAGCGCGGCACAGATGACGGATATGACGAACAGCCCGAAAAGCATGGCCGGGGCCGCATCGGACGCCAGCCACGTCAGCCAGTCCGCCACGGGAGCGTGGTTATCGATCAGGGCCATCAGCGTTGCCATATCCGCCTTGAACCCCAGCATGAAATTGCCGACATAGACGGAGGCAAGGAGAATGAACGGCGTTGTCGCAGGCATCGACAGAAATGTCATTGCCGCGCCAATGGGGATATTTGCCCGCACCGGCAACGCCAGCAGCGCCACGCCAGCAATCTGCACACCGGGGATCAGCAGGAATATGCCAACCAGCAGGCCCAGCGCCACACCGCGCGGCACGGACCGCCGGGTAAAGCGCCACAGCGCCGGGTGGAAAACGCGCGCAGCAAAGGGCCGCAGGAAACGGCTGCGTTCAAAACTTTCGCGTGTCGGGGCCTGACGCTGAATCCAGGATGCCAGGCCACCTTCCGGCTTTCTCATCCCCGTTCTCGCATCAATCGGCCCTGTTCCCGTTTCCAATCCCGTTCCTTTTCACTCGCCCTTTTGTCGGGCGCCTTTTTGCCCTTGGCCAGCGCAAGTTCAACCTTTGCCCGCCCCCGCGCGTTGAAATAGATGGACAGCGGAACCAGCGTCATGCCCTGCCGCGCCACTGCGCCATGCAGCTTGTTTATCTCGCGTCCATTAAGGAGCAATTTACGGGGCCGTTTGGGTTCATGATTATAGCGGTTGCCATGGCTGAATTCCGGGATGTTGGCGTTGATCAGCCACACTTCGCCGCTATCCTTCACCTCGGCATAGCTTTCAGCGATTGAGCCTTCGCCAAAACGCAGCGATTTTACCTCGGTTCCGGTCAGCGCAATCCCGGCCTCATATTTATCCTCAATATGATAATCATAGCGCGCGCGCCGGTTTTCGGCGACGGTTTTGCTTTTCTGAAACGTCTCGGGCTTTGGCCGTGCCATCAGATAAGTCCTGCAATCTCCAAAGCCGCATCGACCTTTGCACGGCTGGCAGCCGAGGCGGGAACAAGCGGCAGGCGCACATCTGCGGGAAAATCATCGATGACCCGCGCCATCGCATATTTGACTGGCCCCGGCGATGCGTCGGTGAACAGTGCGGTATGTAAGGGGTGCAGCCGGTCATTCAACAAGCGCGCACGGGCAAAATCGCCCGCAAGCGTTGCCGCCTGAAATTCGGCGCATAATCTGGGCGCGACATTGGCAGTCACCGATATGCACCCGCTGCCGCCCGCCGCGTTAAAGGCAAGCGCCATGTCATCATTGCCCGAAAGCTGGCAGAAATCCGTCCCGCAGCCCAGCCGATGCTCCCCAACGCGGGCAATATGGCCGCTGGCATCCTTGATCCCCACGATCGTCGGGATTTGCGCCAGCCGCGCCACCGTTTCGGGCAGGATATCGGTAACGGTGCGGGCAGGCACATTGTAAATGATGATCGGCAGGTCGGATTTTTCCGCCAGATGGGCAAAATGGGCAAATATGCCATCTTGATTCGGCCGGTTATAATAAGGCGCAACAATCAGCGCCGCTGCCGCGCCCTCTGCCTTGGCAAAGGCCATGTGCCGCACCGCTGTTGCTGTATCATTCGACCCGCATCCGGCGATCACCGGAACGCGCCCTGCCGCCACCTCAAGGCAAAGCGAAATTACCCGATAATGTTCGTCAAAGGACAGCGTTGGCGCTTCGCCGGTTGTGCCGCAGGGGACCAGCGCGCTTGATCCTTCGGCAATTTGCCAGTCCACAAGGCGGCGAAAAGCAGCCTCGTCAAACGCTCCGTCGCAAAAAGGAGTCACCAGAGCGGGAATCGAGCCGGAAAACATGGAAATCGCCTTCGATAATGGTCACATGCAGCAGTCTTGAACCGATGGGGAACCGGTTCATCCTCTGATAAGGGAGCAGCCCATAATATGAACGGCATGGTAAAGCACCTGATTTCCGCTTCTTTGCTTGCAATTCCAGCTTGCGCCGTCGCCGCGGCGCCCAATGGCAAGGGTGACGACAAGATCGTCTGGGTTGCCGGAACGGGCGAAGCGACCGATGTGCCTGCGCCGCTGGTCGATGCCAGCGACGGCAATATCCCCGCTGCGCTGCAACGCTGGAAAATGCTGAGCGCAAGCGGCAACTATGCCTTTGGCGAATATGCCTCGTTCCTGCTTACCTATCCCGATTGGCCCAATGCCGACGAGATGCGCAAAAATGCGGAAGGCGCAATCAACCTGCTGAACTATTCCCCCAGCCAGGCCATCGCATTTTTCGACCGACTGCCGCCCATTACCAATGGCGGGCGCGCCAAATATGCCATTGCGCTGGCATCGGCAGGCGACACGGAAAAGGCCGAACAATGGGCGCGGCGCGCATGGCGCGAAGGACCGCTGACCGACGATGATGAAAATCGGCTGTTCCAGATGATGGGCAGCAAGTTGACTGCCGCCGATCATGACGCACGGGTCAGCCGGGTGCTGTGGTCGGGTGCGACTCGCACGGCCCAGAAATGGCTGCCTTATGTATCGGCAGAGCGCCGCCCGGTGCTGGAGGCGCAGCTTGCCTATGAGTTAAAGGCCCCCGATGCCGCAGCAAAATTTGCCGCTGCTGGTGATGCGGCGCTGGGCGATGCCGGGCTGGTGATGGAGCGAGTCAATGCGCTGCGTGCCGCTGGCACTGGCTGGGCCGCGCGCGAATTGTTGGCCAATCGCCCGCCGCTGTCTGCACCGCCGCATAACGCGCAGGCATGGCTGAAAATGCTGCTGACCAATGCCGAGGGTGCGGAAAATGACGGGCAGCATGACCTTGCCTATCGCATCGCCTCCAAATTGCGCGACGCCTTTCCTGCCGGGACGCGGATCATCGATCTCGATCTGTCGACCCGTGATGTTTATACCAGCCTTGCTTGGCTGGCAGGCGAGGCCGCCTATTATAAGCTGAACCGGCCGCGCGATGCCGTAGAGGCATTTCAGCTTTACACCGATGGCGCGCGCAGCCCGCAGACCCGGTCAAAGGGCCTATATTGGGCAGGCCGGGCAGCGAAAAAGGCTGGCGATATGGACAATGCCAAGCGCTATTGGACCGAGGCTGCCAAGTTTTTTGACTTTTTCCACGGACAATTGGCGCTGGAGGCGTTGAACCAGCCTTTGCCTGCGGTTGCGCCCAGCCCTGCCCTTCCGCTCTTGGCCAGCAATGCAGTGCCGCCCGCCTATACCGCGGCGCGGCTATCCGGCAGCTTTCCCGGGTGGAAGGATTCGAACAGTTTCATGCGCGCGCTCGCCAACAATGCCAAAAGCGAGAGCGATTTCATGCGGCTATTTGCCTGGTCGCAAATGATCGGGCGTCCCGACCTTGCGGTCATTTCGGCCCGCAGCGCGCGGATCGAAGGGCATGGCAGCATGATTCGGCTGGGCTATCCCACCGTCGATGTTCCCGCCGATCAGGCTGGCAACTGGACCTTCATTCACGCCATTGCCCGCCAGGAAAGCCAATTTGACCGCAACGCCGTCAGCCATGCGGGCGCACGCGGGCTGATGCAATTGATGCCGGGCACGGCAAAGGAAACCTCTGGCAAGATCGCGCTCGCCTATCGCCCCGAGGCGTTGAACAGCGACATCACCTATAATATCCAGCTTGGCTCCACCTATTTTCAGCGGATGCTACGCTATTATAATGGCAGCTATCCCCTGGCTGTTGCGGCCTATAATGCAGGGCCGGGCAATGTGAACAAATGGCTGACCCGCAATGGCGACCCGCGCAGCGGGGGCATCGATATCTTGGACTGGATCGAACAAATCCCGATCTTTGAAACGCGCAACTATGTGCAGCGCGTGCTGGAAAATGCCGTAATGTACGATCATCTGAACCCGGACCGTGCCCGGTATAAATCCGATACGCCGCTGAGCAACTATCTGGGCCGCCGCCCGGCGACCTGATATTGCCATAGGAATGACCGAACGCACCAACCCGATCACCCCGGCGGGCTTTGCCGCGCTGCGCGCCGAATATGAACGGCTGTTTGCGGTGGAACGCCCGGCGGTGGTTGAAATCGTCAGCTGGGCTGCCGGCAATGGCGACCGCAGCGAAAATGGCGACTATATTTATGGCCGCCAGAAATTGCGGGCCATCGACCGCGAACTTGGCCGTTTGTCTAAAAAGATGACGGCAGCAAAGGTGATCGACCCGGCCGCCCAGCCTGACCAGTCGCGCATCTATTTTGGTGCGACCATCACCCTTGCGGACGAGGATGATAACCAGCGCACCGTAACCCTTGTCGGCGATGATGAGGCCGATGCCGGGGTTGGACGGATTGGCTGGAACAGCCCGCTGGCGCGCGTGCTGCGCGGTGCATCGGTCGGCGACGTTCGCACCGTGCAGCTGCCGGGCGGCGCAAAACAATGGGAAGTGCTGACCATCGGCTATCCCGCCTGACCCTGCCATTTGCCATGCAGACAGGTATCGGTTACAACCGGGTAGAAATCAGGGGGAGGCAGTCCATGCGAAGGGCCCGGCGCGCACTATGCCGCTTAATCGGAACGGCCACTATCCTTGCGGCCAGCCTTGTTCCCCCATCCGCCGCTACAGCCACGTCCGCCGCACAGACTGGCAAGATCCACATCATCTATGAAAAGGGCAACGACACCGCCTGGGATGATTTCGCCCAGTCGCAACAGGCGAACGCTATCATGCCCGAACTGGCCACTGCGCTGGGTGACACATTCCGCCTACCAAAGGATATCATCACCCGGTTTCGCAATTGCGGCGAAGCCAATGCCTTTTACAACCGCGTCACCAACGAAATCACCATGTGTTATGAGCTGATTGCCGCGGTGCAGGCCAGTTCGCAAGCAGCGGGCGGCACGCCTGAGGAAATCGAGGCCGATGTCGCTGGGGCGACCATCTTTTTCTTTCTGCATGAATTGGGTCACGCTCTTGTAAACCTGCTGGACCTGCCCATTACCGGGCGCGAAGAGGACGCCGTTGACGATCTTGCTGCCCTTATTCTGCTCGCAGCGGATGAGCCCGATGAAGGGCAAAGCGAAAGTGAAGGATTCGGTGGGATGATGCTTGCCTCGGCGGCTATCCAGTTTGGCGAAATGGCCGCCCGGCCAGAGGCATTTGAAAATATCGCTTTCTGGGATGAACATTCGCTCGACGCGCAGCGCATGTATCATATCCTGTGCCTGATCTATGGCAGCAACCCGCAGCTTTATGGCGAACTGGTTGGCGAAGATGCGCTGCCCAAGACGCGCGCAGACCGCTGCCCCGGCGAATATCAGCAGCGGCAGCGCAGTTGGGAACGGCTGCTGGACGTGCATGTGATCAGCGAGGGTTAAACTCGCCTCCCGCTATCACCCGAAATGCTTAGACGCTAGCGCAGCGATCTCTTTATCGACGTCAGGAAAGCCTGCGGGCACATGCGCCTCAAGCATTGCGACAATATGCTGTAACACAGCGATCCGCGCGGATTTCTGATTGTTGCCGTCAAAAACCGCCCATGGCGCATGGTGTGTGTGCGTTTTTTTCAGCATGTCATCGATTGCCGCCAGATAGGCATCGCGCTTGCCGCGATTGCGGAAATCCTCTGCGGTAACTTTCCACCGCTTTGCCGGATCGTCCAGTCGCTCTTTCAGCACCTTGTCCTGCGTCTGCTGCGTGACATGTAGGAAGCATTTGATGATCGTCGTGCCATTGTCCGCCTGTTGCTGTTCAAAGGCGTTGATTTCATCATAGCCGCGTTGCCATTCAGCGATGCTGGCAAAGCCCTCCACCCGCTCGACCAGAACGCGGCCATAATGGCTGCGGTCCAACACGGAAATTTCCTTTGCCCGGGGCAGCTTGGTCCAGAAGCGCCAGAGGAAATGCCGCTCTTTTTCCTCCGGTGTTGGCGCGCTGACCGGATAAACCTGATAATAACGCGGGTCCCATTGCGCCGTCAGCCGCTTGATCGCCCCGCCCTTCCCCGCTGCATCCCAGCCTTCAAAGATGATCAGCGCTTTGCAAGCATGGACGATATGGCGCGCCTGCAGCTCCACGAGCTTGTCCTGCAAGTCGGCAAGATCGGCATCATAATCGCCTGCATATTTCTTGCCCGATTCATAGTTTGAGAGATTGAAACTCATGGCCCTATCTATGCCACCCCTATGCAGGACACACCATATCCAATCATCTTCCTATCGCCCGTCATCAGCGGGCAGCCCTCGCTCAGCGCCTGAGCCAATATCAGGCGATCAAATGGGTCTTTGTGATCGGGCCTTTCGGGAAGCGTCTCAAGAGCAGACAGATGGTCCAACTGCACATCTAATATCCGCAGCCGCTCCTCAGCTGCCTTCCGATAGGCAACCGAACCCGCCGTCTCCAGTTTTCCCTGACGAAATTTGATCGACATTTCCCAAAAGGAAGCGATGCTGATCAAAAGGCTGTGCTGCTGGTTGGCAAGGACCGCGCGCGCTCCCCTGCTTAATCGCGGATCGTCATTATGCCACCAGATCAGCACATGGGTGTCGATAAGCAGCTTCATTTCTTAGGCAGCTGATCTTCGGAAAACTCCAGCGGCACAAAGTCAGGATCATCATAGGGCCACGCTTCAAACGAGGCCAGAATGTCCTCTGGCCATTCATCGAAATCGTCGGCCATCGCGCTCTTTCCGCTCCATACGCCCGGTTTCCGGGGCTTTCCGTCCTTGGTGTAATAAGGCGTGCCATCGGGAAACCGGCCATAGGCACCGGGCGGGAGCGTGGGATCGGCCGCCGTGGCAGACGGCGCATGGTGAAACGGCATTGGCATTTCCCGCAATCCTTGGTCCAAGGCATCGCCGTCGGCGAGACTGTTGAGATAATCCTTCACCAAGGCAGATAAAGACGTCCCCAGCTCCGCCGCACGGATACGCGCACGACGATGGGTTTCGTCATCAATCGCAATGGTGACATTTTTCATGTGAAACTGTGTAACACAGTTTCACAGTCATCGTCAAGCGCCTGCCCTATGGCTTGGCCACCCTTGCCGCGCGCGCGACATAATCGGCCTCTCCCGCCATACGCCGTTCAACCCGGCGGATCGCCTCTTGGGCATCAGCGCCTTTTCCGTCGACGGCCAGCGGACGATAATAGCCAAGCGCAATGTCCAGCGCGCCCCGCGCCTCTGCACATAGGCCAAGGTTGAATTTGACGCTGGGATGCGCATTGCCTGCCGTTTCCATCTCTAGCCACCCAGCACAGGCGGCACGCTCATCGGTCTTGGTCATCGCGATCAATTGCTTCATGAGCGCGCTATCATCCTTGCCCATGCCATTGCGCGATTCGCGGAGGCGGATCTTGTCCGTGCTGTCATAGGGCGTCACCTGCTGCGCAAACTGGCTGGCAATGCTGCGGGCAAGCGCTTCGACCTGCGCATCAACGCTGCGCATCCGGCCATCACCCTCGCAATTTTCTAAGTCGCTTTGCTGCGGGAACGTGCGGTTATGGATCAAGACATCATCGGCAAGGCGCGTGACCCGGATTTGCGCCGTTACCATGACGGTGCGCCGCGTGCAGGCAATATCTATTTCAATCTTTTCATTATCCTTGCACTTCGTTGAACTGGTATTGGCGGCGCACCGCTTTGCCTTGCGGGTGAAATCTTCAAGGTCAACGCGGGTCCGGATCGATCCATAGACCATGGCATCGACATCGCCGTAACGCGATCGCAGCGTGTAATAAGGCGCGCCTTCGCGGTTACGCCCCTGCCCTAGGGCATATTCCATTGCCGTCTGGAGAAAGGGGCCGTCATCGCCATCGAAACGGTCAACGGCAAGGCTTTGCGCCATTGCCACTTCGCGCTCTTGTGCTGCATACCATCCTGATATGGTCAGGGTTTCAGCCGCCGCACTATCCGCGGCGAGCAAGGCCAAGACTGTAACGATCCCGCTGTTTTTCTTGCTATAACGCATCACGCTCTCCCTTCATCAGCCGGCTTTAGCGGATGATTTTACAAAAGGAAGAGAAGGAAAAAGGAGTGCCCGCCTTAGCCCTTTGGCGGCTCGACAACACGCAATGCCAGCTCACGCAGTTGCCGGGGCTCAGCCGGTGACGGCGCCCCCATCAACAGATCTTCGGCGCGCTGGTTCATCGGGAACAGTGTAATTTCGCGCAGATTGTGCACACCGCAGATCAGCATCACCATGCGGTCAACGCCCGCCGCCATCCCGCCATGCGGCGGCGCGCCATATTGGAAGGCGCGGTACATGCCGCCGAAACGCTCCTCGACATCGGCCTGCGTCAGGCCGGTCAGCTCGAACGCCTTCACCATCAATTCGGGATATTGGTTGCGGATTGAGCCTGAGGCGAGCTCATAACCGTTGCAAACCATATCATATTGATAGGCCTTGATCGTCAGCGGGTCCTGCGTCTGCAGTGCTTCCAGCCCACCCTGCGGCATGGAGAAGGGGTTATGCGCAAAGTCCAGCTTCTTCTCTTCCTCGCTCCATTCGTAGAAGGGGAAGTCAATGATCCAGCAGAAGCGGAAGGCGTCCTGTTCGACAAGGTCCAGCTGTTCGCCAACACGGGTGCGCGCCGCGCCAGCCAGCTTGGCCGCCTGCTCTTCTTTGCCAGCGGCGAAAAAGCAGCCATCATCCGGGCCAAGGCCCATGGCATCATACAAAGCGATCATGCCTTCTTCGCCATGGTTCTTGGCAATAGGCCCGCCAAATTCGCCGCCCTTGCGCGTCACATAGCCAAGACCTGCATGGCCTTCGCTGCGTGCCCAGTCGTTCATATCGTCGAAGAACTTACGGCTTTTGTCGGCTGTTGCGGGGGCCGGGATTGCCCGCACGACGCCGCCTGACCCAACAATCTTTTCAAACAGGCCGAAACCGGATGTGCGGAAATGCTCAGTGACATCCTTGATAATCAACGGGTTCCTAAGGTCAGGCTTGTCCGTGCCATAGTCCAGCATCGCCTGCGCAAAGGGAATGCGTGGAAATTCGCCTGCGGGGGTGACTTTGCGGCCATTTGCAAATGTCTCAAAGATACCGGCCATCACCGGCTCCATCGTGTCCCAGACTTCTTCCTGCGTGACGAAGCTCATTTCAAGATCGAGCTGGTAAAATTCACCGGGCAGCCGGTCGGCGCGTGGGTCTTCGTCGCGGAAGCAGGGCGCGATCTGGAAATAACGGTCGAACCCTGCAACCATCAGCAGCTGCTTATACTGCTGCGGTGCCTGCGGCAGCGCGAAGAATTTGCCCTGGTGGATGCGGCTGGGCACAAGGAAGTCGCGCGCGCCTTCCGGGCTGCTGGCAGTCAAGATTGGCGTTGAAAATTCGGTAAAGCCAATCTCCTCCATCCGCCGCCGCGTCTCGCGGATCACCGCCGTGCGCGTCATGATATTGGCGTGCAGCGTTTCGCGCCGCAGATCGAGGAAACGATATTTCAGGCGCGTTTCTTCAGGATATTCCTGCTCGCCAGCCACGGGCAACGGCAATTCCTCGGCCCGGCTCAAAACCGTCGCAGCGCGGGCGAACACCTCAATCTCGCCGGTCGGCAGGTTGGCGTTGACCGTCGCGGCACTGCGCGCCTTTACCTCGCCATCGATGGTGACAACGCTTTCCAGCCTCAGACCTTCAAGGATTGCCAGCGCCGGGCTGTCGCTGTCCGCTACAATCTGGGTCATGCCATAATGGTCACGCAGATCGACAAACAGCACGCCGCCATGGTCGCGCTTGCGATGCACCCAGCCTGACAGTCGGACCGTGGATCCAACATCTGAACTGCGCAATTGCGCGCAAGTGTGGCTGCGATAGGCGTGCATGAAGATACCCGATTTCAAAAAGCTGTGGAAAGCGGGCCTAACAACCGTGAAGCCATGCTTTGTCAAGCCGTGAATGGGTGCTACGGCCATCAGACATGAAGATTCATCCGCTGATCACCAAAAGCGCACAACTTGCCGAATTTTGCGCGCGCCTCGCAAAGTCCGATTTTGTCGCGGTCGATACCGAATTCATGCGGGAAAACACCTATTACCCCGAACTATGTCTGGTTCAGCTTGCCAATAGCGAAGAGGCAGCGGCGATCGACCCCATGGCCGACGGCCTCGACATGACGCCGATGCTGGAGCTGATCTGCAACAATGAGGAGGTTTTGAAAGTCTTTCACGCAGGCGGGCAAGATATCGAGATTTTCTACAATTTGACTGGCAAGACACCACATCCACTGTTCGACACACAGATTGCGGCAATGGCGCTGGGCCAGGGCGAACAGGTTGGCTATTCCAATCTGGTCGATATGTGGCTTGGTATCCATCTCGACAAAGGCGCGCGCTTCACCGATTGGTCGCGCCGCCCGCTCGACAAACGCCAGATTGACTATGCCATTGGCGATGTGACGCATCTTTCGGTCATCTTCCCAAAAATGCTGGAAAAGCTGGTGAAGACCGGGCGCGGCATCTGGCTGGATGACGAGATGGAGCGGCTGGCCAATGCCGCAAATTACCATAATGATCCCGACACGGCGTGGAAGCGGATCAAGCTGCAATCGCGCAAGGCCGATGTGCTGGGGCGGCTGAAGGGCCTTGCCGCATGGCGCGAACGCGAAGCGCAGCGCAAGAATATCCCGCGCGGGCGGATCATGAAGGACGAAACGCTTGCCGATATCGCCTCGCACCCGCCGCGCGCGCAGGCGGACCTTGCAAAGGTGCGCGGGCTGTCTCCGGCATGGATGAACAACGAAATCGGTGCGCGCCTGATGGCCGTCCTCGACGAGGCGGAGCCGCTGGAGCGCGACCAGATGCCTGATCGCGTCGGCAATGGAGTCGGCCCCGGCAAGGAAGGTGCGCTCGTCGCTGACCTTTTGAAGCTGCTGCTGAAAATCCGTTCACGCGAGATCAATGTCGCATCGCGCCTTATCACCCGCAGCGAAGAGCTGGAGCGGCTTGCCGCAGGCGAGCGCGACGGCCTGGAGCTGCTGAGTGGCTGGCGCTATGAACAGTTCGGCCATGATGCGCTTGATCTGGTGGAGGGCCGGTTGGCCTTTGCTGTGGTCAACGGGCGATTGAAAATGACCCGGACGGTGGAAAGCGACGGCACATGATGGCAAAATCACTGCTGCTTTTGGTCTTGGCAGCGAGCGCGTCTGCGGGATGCGCGCCGAAAAATACTGGCCCGGCGGCACAGGGCCCGTCGAGCCAGGGCCAGAAAGGCTCTGCACCAGAAGATGAGGCTCCTACGCTTGACGTGCTCGGCGGATGCAAGTCTGATGGCCTGCAACGCCATGTCGGCAAGACCCTGACGACGGCGCTCGCCGACCAGATGAAGAAGGAAGCAGGGGCGATGATGCTGCGCACGGCGCATGAAAATGCCATGATCACCATGGATTATCACAGCGGCAGGCTGAATATTTTTTACAATGATACCAATGCCATTGTTCGGGTGGATTGCGGTTAGGGCGTCATGCCTGCTTCACCAAATGCCGACGCCCATCCGCGCCCGCGATCCCCCACTACGCAATGCCCATTTATAAGCGCTCAGCAGCCCGGCTTTCGCCGAAAATCTCCCAGGCGGCAATGAACATCGCAGCGATCACCGGGCCAACGATCAGGCCATTAATCCCCATCACGCTAAGCCCGCCCAGCGTCGAGATCAGCACGACATAATCGGGCATCCGCGTATCCTGCCCTACCAATATGGGGCGGAGCACATTGTCCACCATCGAAATGACGAAAAAGCCGAAGAGCAGCATGACTGCACCCTGCCAGACATCGCCTGCCACCATCAGGTAAATGCCAAACGGCGCCCAGACAAGGCCAGTGCCGACCGCCGGGATAAGAGCCAGCAGTCCCATGATCACGCCCCATAGCAGCGGTGCTTTAACCCCCAGAAAAGCGAACAGCAGGCCTCCCAATATCCCCTGCACAATCGCCACGATGATGCTGCCTTTCACTGTGGCCCGGATCACCGTGGTGAATTTGCCGAACAGAGCACTGCGCTGTTCAGAGCGGAGCGGCACAACTTCGCCGATCCGCCGCGTCAAATGCCGCCCATCGCGGAGCAGGAAAAAGGTGAGATACAGCATGACGCCAAGGGCAAGGACGAAACTGAATGCGCCCTGCCCTATGCTTAGCGCCTCCCGCGCGAACAGTTGCAGGCCGGATGCAAGGATGGAGCTCAATCTGCTCTGAATTTCGGCAATCTGTGCAGGACCGACCCGTTCCAGCTGGCTGCGCAGGCTTTCGGGCAAGGCAGCCTCCAGCGTGGCGACGATCTTGCCGACATTGATTTGCTGCGACTGTAGCGAATTATAGGTGGCAAGCGCTTCCTCCACCAGCATCGAACCAACGATAAAGGTAGGAATGATGACGACCGCAATGATCAGCGCCATGGTGAGGAGGGCAATACTGTTACGTTGGCCGGGAAAATGCAGCGCCAGGCGATCATGCACCGGGGCAAAGGCAATTGTGACCACCAGCGCCCATAATATCGGCCCGAAAAAGGGCCATGTGATCCACGCCATGGCAATCGTCGCGGCAATGACGAAGGCTGCAAGCACACGGTCTTCAAACAGTGTTGGCGCAGGGGCCGGTTTACGGGTTTGTCTGGCCTTAGGCTCGGTCATGCTTTGAGGGATAACGCTGCATCAGTGCTTTGTCATCGGCAGAAAGCCGCAAACCCAAATTTTGCGATCAATAAATACCGCCTTCGCGGGTGACAAATTCATCCTCGCGCGCGGTGCTGCCATTCTGGCTGCCAGTGCTGGCCTGTGCGGCTGGACCGCTGCTGGCCTTTGTGGGCGCTTTTTTCTTTGGCTTGTCGCCCCGCGCCGCAAGCTCATCCTGCCGGATGGAGCGTTTTGGCTCAGTCTCGGCCTTGAATGCTTCCCAGATGACTGCGCCCTTGGGGTCGTCATCGGGCCAGGCGCCATAAACGCGCTTTCCGCTTTTTCGGTCAACCCGGACCAGCCGCACGCCATTGGGCGCAGTAAAGGGCAAGGGCGCCTGCCCGGCAAAGGCGGACCGGGCAAATTGTTTGAATATCGGTGCCGCCAGCGAACCACCCTGCGCATAGCTGCCCATGTTGCGAGGCTGGTCAAAGCCCATATAGACGCCAGCGACCACATTGGGCGTGCCGCCGACAAACCAGACATTGGTTGGCCCGCTGCTGGTCCCGGTCTTGCCGAACAAAGGCCGGTTCAGGTCGCGCAAGATCGTCGCGGTCCCGCGCTGCACCACGCCCTCCAGCATGTGCACCACCTGATAGGCGGTCACCGGGTCCATCACCTGCTTGCCGCCCGGGCGGAAGCGGGGCATGGCCTTGCCGTCCCAGTCCTTGGCATTACAGCCCTCGCACGGTTTCCATTTGGCAGGCCAGATAACCTTGCCATTGCGCGCCTGCACATAATCAATCAGCGTCGGTTTCAACTCGCGGCCATGGTTCACCAGCATCGAATAGGCGTTGGTCATCTTCATGACGGTGGTGTCGCCTGCGCCCAATGCGAACGACAGATAAGGCTGATATTCGCCGATATTCATGTCTCGCAGGGTGGTGACAACATTGCCCATCCCCGCATCATTGGCCGCCCGCACGGTCATCAGGTTGCGCGATTGTTCCAGTCCCCAGCGCATTGTCTGTGGCCCGGCACCGGCCGACCCGCCAAAGTTGCGAAAACATTTCTGTTCGCGCGTGCTGCCGTCATAGACACAGAAAGGCGCATCAACGATCACCGAGGCCGGGGTCATCCCATTGTCGAGCGCAGTTGCATAGACAAAGGGTTTGATGGTCGAGCCTGGCTGGCGCTGCGCCTGTGTTGCCCGGTTAAAGCTGGAAATACGCGAATCAAAGCCGCCCTGCATTGCTAGAATACGCCCGTTAATCGGGTTTTGGACGACCATGCCGCCGCCAATTTCTGGAACGACGCGGATTTGCCAAAGCCCCTCACCCACGGGCGCAACGGCAATCACATCGCCTGACCGCAGCAATGCAGGCGCAGCCGTCAGCTTGCCAGTTTCGCCAGTTGCAAAACCAATGTTGGTGCCGCCCGTGCTGACCGCGATCCGCCAGTTTGAATAATCGATGCCGATGTTGGACGCCGCCAGCCGCCGCTGCCATTGGCCATCATCCATGGGGATGCGGGCAATCGGCCCAACCCAGCCGCGCCCACCATGATAACGTAGCAGGCCATCACGCAGCGCCTTGGTCGTCAACTCCTGATAGCGCGGATTCATCGACGAACGGACCCACAGCCCGCCTGCATAAACGCTATACGGACCCTTTTCGGCGGTTTCGCCAAAACGTTCGATCAACTGGCGGCGCACCTCTTCGGCAAAATAGCCGCCGTCATTTTTATATTGCTGCCCCTGTCGCGGGATCAGGCCCAAGGGCTGAACGCGCGCCTCGGCAAGCTGCGCGTCGGTAATCCAGCCATTGGCCCGCATTTCGCCCAGCACCCAATTGCGCCTTGCAAGGGCGTCGGCGGCAAATTTTTCGCGGCTGTATTTTTCCGGTGCCTTGGGCAACACCGCAAGAAACGCCATTTCATGCAAAACCAGTTCGTCCGCGCTTTTGCCAAAATAGGCCTGCGCGGCTGCCTCCACCCCGAAAGCCTGCCGCCCGAGCGCAATTTCATTAAGATAGAGCGACAGGATCTGCGGCTTGGTCAGCGCGCCTTCGATACGGTAGGCAAGGATCGCCTCCTTGATCTTGCGGGTGTAGCTATATTCGTTGGTCAACAGCAGGTTTTTGGCCACTTGCTGCGTAATCGTCGAGGCCCCGCGCGAACGGCCACTGCTGAACAGATTGTCCCATACCGCGCCGATAACGCCAATATAGTCGATGCCGCCATGGCTATAAAATGTCTTGTCCTCTGCCGACAGATAGGCGCGGATCAGCAACGGTTTGAAGTCGGCATATTCCAGCTGCACCCGCCGCTCACGCGCATAGCTGTGAAAGGGCTCACCATTGATATCGCGCACAACGGTTGGCAGCGGTGATTGATATTCGATCAGCGCCTCGGCATCGGGCAAGTTGCGCAGCAGCACCACCCACAGCAGCAGCCAGCCGACAAGAAGAGCGGCAAGCGCATAGACGGCATAGCGAAACCATTTGCCCTGCCAATATAGCTGCAAACGCTCCCACGCGCCGCCAGCGCTGCGGGTCAGCCTGTAGCTGATATTGGTTGGTTCGGTTTCGTCCATTTCTGCCATGCTCTAACGCTTTTGCTGCCAAGGTCCAGATCGATTGGTCGCTATTTTACAATCGGACGGCGTGTTCCGGGTGGCGGCGGGTCTTGCGGCGGACCGGCAAAACATTGCGCGATGCTCATCCATTGCGTGGCAATGGGGCCTGTGACTTCCAGCCTGGTGTCGGCTATGTTGCGGCACTGGGTCACTACCTGACAAAATTCCGTCGCGCTGCCCGCGATCAAATCACTGCCATCACCATATTCCCATATCGCTCCGGAAGGCGCAGTCAGGCGCAGGCGCGGCATAGGTCCGGGCGGTTCTTGCCTGCGGTTCTTGAAGGTCCAGCCATAGGTATTGACGCCAAGCCGGACGATATTGCCAATGCGGTCCGTGTCGACGCGCTCAACGCCTAGCACATCATAAATGGCCTGCGCATGGGCCCATGTTTCCATCAACCGGGCGGTAACAGAGGACAGTGCGCTCATTTCAGGGCCGACCCATTTAAGGCGGGCTTTGGGATCGGTGGCAGCAAAGGCTTGCGTAAGTTCCGCAAACTGTGCCTGCCAAGCCCCGAGCAATTCATGCCCTGAAAGCCCTTCCAGATACTCCGCCTCATAAGCCGTAAAAGGCCTCCCCCGCTCCCCGCTCATCAACTGGCGCATGAAGGCGGCAAATGCCTCCTCCCCGCCAATCGAACGTGCCGCCGCTATATTCCAGACATGCAGGTGACGGAGGATCTGGTTGATCGTCCAGCCTTTGAAAAGCGTGGGCGTTTCAAAGTCCGCATCCGAAAGCGGCGCGAGCAACGCATAAAGCGCCGCACTTTCATCCCGGAAATCCAGCGCCTGCTGCATCAATCCTTCCCCATAAATCCGAACAAATGCCCTGCAACCTTGCGCATCTGTATCTCTTCGCTTCCCTCGGTAATGCGATAGCGGCGGTGGTGGCGGTAGATATGCTCGAATGGCTTGTGCCGCGAATAGCCCATGCCGCCATGCACCTGCATTGCGGTATCCGCTGCATTGCAGACCAGCCGGTTCGCCCGGTAGTTGCACATGGAGATGACATCGGAGAGCTTCTTTGCAACCTCCACCTTGGGCATGGTGTCCATCTTGGCGCTGGTCGCGTAGATCAGCTGGCGGAGCATTGCCGCCTCGGTGTGAAGCTCCACCAGCGGAAACTGGATTGCCTGATTGACCGCCAAAGGCTTGCCAAAGGGCTTCCTTTCCTTGGCATATTTGACGCTTTCATTGATGCAATATTGCGCCGCGCCCAGCGATGACGCCGCCTGCCGGATGCGGTTTTCGTGGACGAAATGCTGCGCGCAGGCGAGGCCGAAATTGATATCGCCCAACACCATATGCCCCGGAATCCAGACATTTGTAAGGCTGACCTTAGGATGATCCGTAGGCATGTTGAACGTCCACATATATTCGCCAACCTCAAAACCCGGCGTGTCGGCGGGAACAAGGAAACAGCCTATGCCCTGCGCGCTGCCATCCGCGCCGGAATGGCGGGCAAAGACCATGCAATGCGTGGCAATATGGCTGCCCGTGGTCCACATCTTGTTGCCGTTGATCAGCCAGCCATCCACGCCATCGCGCGTTTCAGGAACAGCCCGCGTATCCATCCAGGTCGCGTCCGACCCGTGATGTTCCTCGGTCAGGCCAAAGGTCCAGCGCATCTCGCCGCGCAGCATTGCCGGGATATAGTCGCGCTTCTGCTCCTCGGTGCCAAAGTCGCGGACCATCAGCGGCTGGACAAGATTGCCGACGATCGAGCTTTCATTCTGCAAATCATTGTGCAGGCCAAGCCCCTTTGCCGCCAGATGTTCGCGGATGCAGGCCATGGCGAGGTGCGAGCCATTTTTGCCGCCATATTCCTCTGGCAAGGCAAAGCGATAATGGCCCGCCTTGTCGGCAACCTGCCGCATTTCGCGCAGCAGCGCCTCCCAGTCATGCCGGGGCATTCCATCATTGTCCCAATCGGTGCGGCTATGTTCGCGGCGGTGATCGAAGAAGCGGATATTGTCATCGCGCGCCTCGATCGGCTTGATCTCGGCCTCGATGAAGGCATCAAGCTCGGCCAGATAGGCGCTTATCTCCGCAGGGATCTCAAACAACATGGCCTCTCCTCATTTCGATTCGCCCGAAAGCCGCAGAAAAGTGCACAAGTTGATAGTGAAATCGCACTTTTTCCTTGCGCTCCTGCACCGCCCATCATGACCGGAAGGGTGACAGGGGAAATCCTACATTTCAAGGGGATTTAACCGGGCGATTAAAAGGGGGACGCAGTCCAGCATCCTGTCGCAATTTTGTCATAAACTGCTATGCGCAGGCGCTGGGCTCGGCTATCGCCTGCCGCCATGTCGACCGTCGAACGCATTCAGGAAAATTTTTTGGCCAAGCATGAGCGGCGCCTGCTCAACTGGCTGTGTTCGCGCCTGCCCGCTTGGCTGACGCCCGACGTGCTGACTGGTATCGGCTTTGGCGGCGCGATGGCCAGCGCCATCGGCTATGTCATGAGCAATGCCGACCGCAACTGGCTGTGGCTGGCGATTGCGGGCTATTTCATCAACTGGTTCGGCGACTCGCTTGACGGCAGCGTGGCGCGCTTCCGCAAGATTGAACGGCCCAAATTCGGCTATTTCATTGACCATAGCACCGATGCGCTTGCCACTGTCATCCTGCTGGGCAGCATCGGGCTTAGCCCCTATGCGCGGCTGGATGTGCTGTTGATGGTGTTGATCACCTATTTGCTGCTCTCCATCCATGCTTTCCTTGCGGCAAAGGTGGTCGATGAATTCCGCCTGTCTTATGTCGGCGCAGGGCCGACCGAACTGCGGCTGCTGCTGGTTGCCATTACACTGGCCATGTATGCGCTGGGGCCAATGGCTTCACCGTGGAGCGGGCTTACCGTTTTTGACGCCTTTGTGGCCGGTTTTTCGGTCATATTGCTGTCGCTTTTCGTGCTGCAAACCTTGCAGACTGCGCGCAAGATCGGACAGCGTTGAGCGGGCAAGTTTAGAGCGTCTTGATGATCGCCGAAAAATCGAGACCGCCCTGCCCGGCTTCGACAAAGGCCGCATAAAGCTCGGTTGCGCGTGCGCCCATAGGCGTTTCGGCATCGGCCGATTGCGCGGCCTCCATCGCCAGCTTCAAATCCTTTAGCATCAACGCTGTGGCAAAGCCGCCTTGATAGTCATTATCCGCTGGCGACTGCGGGCCAACGCCGGGGACAGGGCAATAGCTGGTCATTGACCAATTCTGCCCCGATGCCTTGGAGGAAATATCGTAAAAGGTCTGTAGGTCCAGCCCAAGCCGCTCGGCCAGTTTGAAGGTTTCGCAGGTTGCAATCATGCTCGCGCCCAAAAGCATGTTGTTGCAAATTTTTGCCGCCTGCCCCGCGCCGGTCGCGCCTGCATGAATGACGGCCTTGCCCATGGCCGACAGGATCGGTTCGGCACGTTCAAACGCATCCTGCGCGCCGCCGACCATGAACGTCAGCGTGCCGCCATTGGCTGCGGCGATCCCGCCCGAAACCGGCGCATCGACCATGGCATAGCCCTGGTTGGCGGCATAGCCGTTCACCGTGCGCGCGGTTTCAACGTCAATGGTCGAACAGTCGATCAAGATGGCATGGGTCGGGGCCTGTCCGATGACATCATCTTCATAGACACGCTCAACGATTGCGCCATTGGGCAACATGGAGACAACAGCATCGGCCTCTGCGACCGCTTCGCGTACGCTGGTAAAGGGAGTGCAGTCATTGTCCGCAGCCTTGGCCAGCGCAGCTTCGGACAAGTCAAAGGCGCTGACGCTATGCCCGGCCTTTACCAGATTGGCCGCCATCCCGCCGCCCATATTGCCCAGGCCGATGAAGGCGATTTTCATGTTCAAATCCTCCCTAAAACGAAGTTTGGGAAGGGGGACAGTGGAAGGGTATCCTCCCCTCCTATACCCCTCCACCACCCTTTGGGTGGCCCCCTCCCTATCCTTGGGATGGAGAGGAATTATTTCCCGCTCCAATTCCCCGGCCGTTTCTCCACAAAGGCAGCCATACCTTCCTTCTGGTCTTCGGACCCAAACAGCCCATGGAACAACCGCCGCTCGAAAACCACACCCTGCTGCAACGTCGTTTCAAAGGCGGCATTGACCATTTCTTTGCACGCTATCGCCGCCAACGGGGCCATACCCGCAATCGCCTCCGCCGTCTTCAACGCTTCTGCCTGCAAATCGGCCAGCGGCACAACCTTCGCCACCAGCCCGCTACGCTCCGCTTCATCCGCATCCATATTGCGACCGGTCAGGCACATTTCCATGGCCTTGGCCTTGCCGATGGCGCGGGTCAGCCGCTGCGATCCGCCCATGCCGGGGGTGACCGCCAGCTTGATTTCGGGCTGGCCGAATTTGGCATTGTCGCCCGCGATGATGAAATCGGCCATCATCGCCAGCTCACAACCGCCGCCCAGCGCATAGCCCGCAACCGCCGCGATCCAAGGCTTTCGCGTCGCGGTCACCCGATCATAGCCTGCGAAAAAATTGCCGCCATACATGTCGGCAAAGCTTTGCGTCTGCATCTCCTTAATGTCCGCACCTGCCGCAAAGGCCTTTTCACTGCCCGTCAGCACCGCGCAGCGCTGACTTTCATCGGCATCGAACGCAGCGAATGCTGTGATCAGGTCGGCGAGCACCTGACTGTTCAGCGCATTCAGCGCCTGCGGGCGGTTAAGCGTGATCAGCGTCACCGCGCCGCGTTGTTCCACATTTATCGTCTCATAGCTCATAACGGTTTCCATTCCTGTCGTGCAGGCAGCGGCGCGAAAATAGCATCGATCAGCGCATCGGTAACGTCCTCAGGCGTTGCCGGGTCCCATTTGGGCGCATTGTCCTTGTCTATAATCACGGCGCGCACGCCTTCGGCAAAATCGGGTCGGGTCAGGACGCGCGAACCAATGCGATATTCCTGCCGCATGGAATCGGCAAAATCGGTGAAATCCTTTGCCTCGGCAAGCTGACGCAGCGCAACCTTGCATGTTTGCGGACTTTTGCTGCGCAGCGTCGCCAGTTCCTTCATCGCCCAGTCGCTATCGTCCGCCTCAAGGCTGGCCAAGATCTCCTCAAACCGGTCCGAGGCAAAATGGCGGTTAATGTTGAGCAAATTGTCGACAATGCGCGCGGGCGGCGGAGTTGCCGATAGCGTGCCCAATATGCCGTCAATGCGGTCAATATCTTCGCTGCTGAATCTGGCCTTTGCCTCGTCCAGCGCCTCTGTCGGCAGATAATGGGTGGCGAGCCCCAGCTCGACACATTCAGCACCGTCAAGCCGCGCTCCGGTAAGCGCCAGAAACTGGCCAACGCGCCCTTCCAGCCGCGATAGATACCAGCCACCGCCAACATCGGGAAACAGGCCAATGCCGGTTTCGGGCATGGCAAGCCGGGTGTTTGCCGTTGCCACCCGATAGCGCGCAGGCTGCGAAATCCCAACGCCGCCACCCATGGTAATCCCGTCCATGAAGGCAATGACCGGTTTCGGATAATGGAAAAGCAGATGGTTCAGCTGATATTCGTCATGAAAAAACTGCCGCCCGCGCTTGCCTGCATCTTTGAGAGCCGAATCGCGTAAAAAGGCAATGTCGCCTCCTGCGCAAAAACCCCGCCCCTCGGCATGGTCGATGATCACGCATTTGATCTTCCGGCTGCGGCGCCATTTTTGCAGCACTTCGGTCATGGCATGAACCATGTCGAGTGTAAGGGCGTGGATGGCGCTCGGCCGGTTCAGGCTGATGATGCCCGCATGGCCCTCTATGCGAGTTAAAATTTCACTGGTCATATGTGTCGCTATGGCGGGGTGAAACGATGGTGTCGAGATGCAGCCGATCAATGCGGTTCAATCAAATCCCATTTATTGCCATATTTGTCGGCAAACACCACGACCGTGCCGTAGGCTTCATGGCGCGGCTCTTCCAAAAATCGAACCCCAGCGACCTTGAACCTCGTAAAGGTCGCATCAAAGCTACGCGTATGCAGGAACAGACCGACGCGGCCTCCAGCATGATGCCCAATGGCCGCTCGCTGAATGTCATCCTTTGCCCTGGCAAGCAGGATGGATGATCCACCTCCCGGCGATACCACTACCCAGCGCTTGGTTTCGTCCAATCGCCTATCTTCGACCAGGGCAAAACCGAGTTCGCCGCAATAATGGCTGATAGCATCGTCATAGTCGGGCACAACAAGCGCGACCATGGCAAGGGACAGCATCGTCACTGCCGCAGCAAATCCCGCCCGACGATCATCCGCATCACCTGATTGGTGCCTTCCAAAATCGAATGCACGCGCAGGTCGCGCCAGAAACGTTCAATCGGATAGTCGCGCAAATAACCATATCCGCCAAAGAGTTGCAGCGCCTTGTTCACAATCTCACTGCCATTGTCAGTCGACAATCGTTTGGCCATTGCGGAAAAGCGCGACTTGTCGGGCGCATTGGCGTTGACCTTTGCTGCGGCCAGATAGAGCAAGGCCCGCGCAGCCTCCAAATCGGTGGCCATGTCCGCCAGCATGAACTGCGTATTCTGGAAATCGGCAACCGGTTGGCCGAACTGCTGGCGCTCCTTGGTGTACTTGACCGCCTCGTCGAGGCAGCGCTGCGCCCCGCCGAGCGAGCAGGCCCCGATATTCAGCCGCCCGCCATCGAGCCCCGCCATGGCAAAGCGGAACCCCTCGCCTTCGCCGCCCACGCGGTTGGCAACAGGCACGCGGCAATCCTCGAAAATGACCTGCGCGGTGGGCGACGCATTCCAGCCGAGTTTCTTTTCAGGCGCGCCAAAGCTGAGACCGGGTCTGTCCTTTTCGATCACAAGGCAGCTGATACCCTTCGACCCATTGTCACCCGTGCGCACCATGCAGACATAAATGTCATTATAGCCCGCGCCGGAAATAAACTGTTTGGTGCCATTCAGCACATAATGATCGCCCTCCAGCCGCGCGGTCGTGTTCAGCGCGGCCGCATCCGAACCCGATCCCGGTTCGGTCAGGCAGTAACTGGCAATCTTCTCCATGCTGACCAGATCGGGCAGAAACCGCGCCTTCAGCTCCGCAGAACCAAAGCAGTCGATCATCCACGCTGCCATGTTATGAATCGAGATATAGGCGCTGGTCGCAGGGCAGCCATAGGCCATCGCCTCCATGATCAACGCCGCCTCCAGCCGACCAAGGCCGATCCCGCCGCTCTCCTCCGACACATAGATCGAGCCAAAGCCAAGCTCACCAGCCGCCTTCCAAACCTCAATAGGATAATGGCTTTCCTCGTCCCATCTTGCGGCAAAAGGGGTGATCCGGTCGGCAGTGAATTTGCGCGCCATGTCCTGGATGGCGAGTTGGTCTTCGGTCAGGTCGAATTGGCTGGTCATGCACCCATGCCCTAGGCAGCAATCACTTTGCCTGCAAGACCCGCTCGTTAAACAGCCGCGTCATCTCGTCGGGTTCATTGCGTGCGAACCAGCGTGGGCCCTTGGTACCGCGCTCCCATGACAGCATCTGGATCAGCGTGCCATTGGCATTGGCCTTTACCGGCAGTGGCAGCTTGCCCATCGGGTCGGCATAGGCCTGATCGGCCGTGATGATCGTCCAGCCGTCCTTACGCAGCGCGTTGACCATATCCTCTAAATAAAGCGCGGCTAGATCGGTTTCATGAAGCAAAAGCACCTGTGCTGGCGCGCGACCTAACGTGCGCCTCGCAAGACTGTCAGCGAAATCGGCGGATTGGACATGCGTTTCGACATAAAGATCGCGCAACGCATCCATATCCATCGGCTTTCCCGCCGATTTCGCCTTGATTGTCAGGTTTTCCAGATACCAGTCCCACCCATCTGCGGTGACATAGCCATGGCGCAGGCCCATCGATTTCAACGCCGCTCGCACCGCATCGCGCTTGGCATTGTTGCGATTGCCCTCGTCGAGTTGCGGAAAGCGGAACCAGGGGCGGTAGCCGGGATGCGCCTTCAGCCATTTTTCGGCCTCGGCAATGTCGGCAATGAAGCTTTCTGCGGACACATCGGACAGCACCTTGTGTTTCGCTGTATGGTTGGCCAGCACATGCCCCGCTTTGGCATAGGCGAGCAATTGCGCCTCGGTCAGCCCGCCCGCGCTAGTCCGGCCGGGATTTGCAAAAAAGGCCGCCTGGCGAACCCCTGCTCGCTTCAGCCCGGCGAGCAGCATTTGCGCGCGGGCGTCTGGCTCCAGAAAGGCTCCGGGTCCGCGCGGCGAATCGTCAAAGGTCAGCGCGATGCGCTTGTCGCCTTTTGCCGCCACCTGCGACTGTGTCTTCGTAGCGCTTGTGACCAGCGCAAACGCCATAGTCAGCGCCAGCAGCGCTGCCGCATCGAACAGCAACACAAAGCCCCACGGCACGCCCGACATCTTGCGCAACAGGCTTTCCAAGGCCGCCCATCCCCGAAAGGTAATAAAGCGCTAAAATTCCAAGCCTCGTGCCAATTTACCAGCGTGAATTTTTTCGCCCTGTCCCGAAAATGGATATTATCCCCCAAATCACCCCATCGTCGGAATGATGAAGGCATTGCCGCCATCGGGCGAACCATCGGGCCAGCGCGCGGTGATTTTCTTCACCTTGGTCCAGAAACGGATGCCCTCCATGCCATATTGGTCGGTGTCGCCGAAGCCCGACCGTTTCCAGCCGCCAAAGCTGTGATAGGCGACCGGCACCGGGATCGGCACGTTGATACCGACCATACCGACATTGACCCGCGCGGCAAATTCGCGCGCGGCATGGCCGTTGCGGGTGAAGA